>URCO01000047.1:0-3924 GCA_900546375.1 uncultured Collinsella sp. | reverse complement strand
GAGATGTCTTAGGGTCTCGTGGGCTCGGAGATGTGTATAAGAGACAGCCCCAACACCTACCTGGTTGCCAACATGAATCTGCCGCTGCTGATCCAGCTGCTCTTTTCGGACCAGGAGGCTCCCGCCGATCAGGTTATCCGCGAGATCCTCGCGGCTGACGACACGCGCGTCAAGTTTGTCAACGACCTGCTGACCGATGCGGATGACGAGGAAGAGTTCTAGTCACCGCCTGCTATTAATGGGGCCGGGTTTCCGGCATGAGACCTTTGGGGGTCAATCATGATTCAACTGCTTCGCGTCGACCATCGTCTGCTTCATGGCCAGGTGGCCGTCTCTTGGGTCCAGGGCTTGGGCTCTGACTGCATCTTCTGCGTTGGCGACAAGGTTGCCAACGATCCCGTCTGGAAGACTACGCTCAAGATGGGAAAGCCGGCCAACGTCAAGCTCGTCATCAAGGACATGGAGCACGCCATCGAGGCCATCAACTCCGGTGTTACCGATAAGTACAAGATGATCATCTGCGTCGCCAGCATCGCCGAGGCCAAGCAGCTTGTCGACGGCTGCCCGCAGATCACCTCCATCAACCTGGGCAACACCAAGTCCAAGGACGAGCAGCGTCCCGATGCCCGTAAGATCTCCCGCCAGATCTTTGTGACTGCTGCCGAGGAAGAGGACATTCGCGAGCTCGTCGGCCGCGGTGTCGAGGTCGAGATTCGCGCTCTGGCCGACGACCCCAAGGTCGATGCCCTAAGCGCCCTCTAATTGGGAACCACGGGCGGCGCGCACGGCGCCGCCCCTATTCGTGGGCGTACCGGATAAACGCTTTACCCGTTACCCCCATCTACCGTTCACCGGGAGTACACGCCCGTTGAGCGATTGGTATTAAATAGTTTTCTCATGACTATATAATTGGTATCAAATCATTTGCACCGGTTTAGGTGTTAACAGCACACCGGTACAAGCTGGATCTGTCTGGGCGATTGTCGGCATGGAAAAGGGCGCGCTGACAAGTCGGGAATCGCCGCGCGGATCCAAGAGGGATCAAAGGGAGGAACAATGCTTGTTCAAGCGATCCTCATCGGACTTATCGCTGCCTTCGGTAAGCTCGATTATCAGCTCGGTACGCTCTATGCGTTCCGCCCGATCGTTCTGTGCCCGCTCGTCGGCATAGTCCTCGGGGACCTGCAGTCCGGCCTCGCCATCGGTGCGAGCCTCGAGCTGCTCTTCATGGGTTCTATCTCCATCGGCGCTTACGTGCCGCCCGATGAGTGTATTGGCGGTGTGCTCGCCTGCGCCTTCGCTATTCAGCTGGGTCAGAGCACCGAGGCCGCTATCGCGCTCGCGATGCCCATCGCCACTCTGTGCCTGGCCATTAAGAACGTCGTCAACGCCGGTATGCCCCTTCTGGTCGACCGTGCCGACGTCTTTGCCAGCAAGGGTAACCTCAAGGGTATCTACGCTATGCACTGGATTATCGGTCTCGTGATTGTCGTCCTGGCCTTTATCCTGTGCTCGGTCTCCTTCTATCTGGGTGCCGACGCCGTTCAGGGCCTGCTCGACTTCATCCCGACGTTCGTCCTCGATGGCTTTGGCGTCGCAGCCAACATCCTGCCTGCCATGGGCTTCGCCATGCTCGGCCGTCTGGTGCTTACCAAGCAGCTCGTGCCGTTCTACTTCCTGGGCTTCCTGCTGTGCTCCTATGCCAACGTGCCCGTCCTCGGCGTCGCCCTGATCGCAATCATCATCGGCATCGACAAGTACGACCTGCTGGGCCTTGGTGGCGCCCAGTCCCAGCTTTCTGTGGAAGGGGATGAGGACGATGACTTCTAATTCCGAGAACCAGATTACTCGCTCCGACCTCATTAAGAGCGCCGTGAACACCGGCGCCCTGGGCATGGAATTCTCCTGGACCTACTACAAGCAGATGAACATTGCCTTCTGCCTGATGGTCGCCAACATGCTCAAGAAGATCTATGCCGGCCGTCCCGATGATTACGCCGAGGCCTTGCACCGTCACAGCGCATTCTTCAACATCACCCCGCAGCTCGCTCCCTTCGTGGGCGGCATCGCGATGGCCATGGAAGAAAAGGTCGCTCGTGGCGAGGTTGAGCCCGAGAGCGTCAACGACATCAAGGCCGCCCTCATGGGTCCGCTTTCCGGCCTGGGTGACTCCTTCTTCCTGTCCACCCTGCGCGTCGTCGCCGCTGCCGTGGGCATCAGCCTGTGCCAGGCCGGCAACGTCTTTGGCCCCATCGCCTTCCTGCTCGTCTACAACATCCCGGCGTTCCTGATTCGTATCTTTGGCGCTATCAAGGGTTATGAGCTAGGCATTGGCTTCCTCGACGAGGCTCAGAAGACCGGCCTGATGCAAAAGATCATGGCCTGCGTCGGCATTGTCGGCGTTATGGTCGTCGGCGCCATGAGCAAGGACATGTTCTGGGCTTCGTTGCCCATCGCCATTGGTCAGGGCGACTCCGCCCAAACTCTCCAGGACATCCTGGACGGCATCATGCCCGGTATGCTCGGTATGGCCGCCTTCTGGCTCTACTACTGGCTGCTCTCCAAGAAGATCAACCCGATGGTCCTGATCCTCTGCACCATGGTCGTGGGCATCATCGGCGCTTACTTTGGCGTGCTTGCCTAATATGTTCGAATCGCGCTTCCATCGCGTCTAACGGTTGCGTCGATCTTTGGGGGGCTTGTCGCATCTGCGGCGGCCCCCTGTTTTTTAAAACTCCGTACGAAAGGGGAGGGCTATGGTCGTACCCGAGCTTTCGCTCATGAACATCAACCATCGTTACTACAGCATCGAGACGTTTTTTAAGGCTGCAGGTGAGGCCGGCTATCGCAATATCGAGCTGTGGACCGGCTCGATGCACCTGTATGTGGATTGCCATGAGCACGATTCGGTGGATAAGATTCGCGATCTTGCCGCCCAATACGGTATCAAGATCGTGTGCGTGTGCCCCGAGCAGAACAACCCCAAGCCGTGGAACGTCGCGGTGCGCGGTGAGGCGGGCCAAAAACGCATCCTCTCGTACTTTAAGAATGTGATCGACGTTGCCGTTGAGTTGGGCGTGCCGCAGATTCTGGTGACGAGTGGTTGGGCCTATCTGGACGAGCCGGCTGAGGACGCCTGGACCCGCAGCGTTGCCATGCTGCGCTCGGTGTGCGACTACGCCGATACGCGCGGTATCCGCGTCGCGCTCGAGGCCCTGCAGCCGTCGGAGTCCGTGTTGGTCAACACCGCACAGGATGTCGCGCGCATCCTCGAGGCGGTCGATCGTCCCAACCTGAAGGCCTGTATCGACTTTGGCGCCATGGAAGTTGCCGGCGACACGATCGACGGCTACTTTGAGGTTTTGGGCGACAAGATCGTTCACACCCACTTTGTAGATGTGGGCGGCGGCACGACGCATCTTGCCTGGGGCGACGGCGAGCGTGATATGCGTGCCGACCTCGAGGCACTCATGCGCCACGGCTATACGGGCTATGTCTCGGCCGAGACGTGTGATGGCCGCTACTATCAGGATCCGTCCAAGGCGACGACTCAGGTTATCGAGATGTATCGCCGTGTGACAGCGGAGATGGAAGCCGAATAACTAAACTGCGCGGTTGCGCCGGAAACGCTTGGGCGGGTCTGGCGCAACGCTTTTATAGCTGGCGAGTTGTGGGGAACCCGTTGGCAGTAGCGCTCGAAATAGACAACTATTGGCGTTGTAATACCACTCGGGCGAGGAAACCGACCGTTCGCCGCAAATCTCCGTGAGTTTGGATTGGTATTAAATAACAAGCAATCGTATGGCTATAATTGGTATCAGCAAGAAGCGCGATGTATAGAATTGCGCACATGTGATGGGAGGACACACATGAAGGAGACCGAGAAGATCGAGATCATGCACTTCGACCAGGAGGGCTACCTCG
>URCO01000046.1:0-4821 GCA_900546375.1 uncultured Collinsella sp. | reverse complement strand
ACAGGAGGCCACTTAATGTGGCCTCCGTCGTGAGCAGGACTGTAGAGCAGGAAACCTAATTCGGTGTCCCCGCCCGTCGGGGTCCCGCGTCCCTAATTGTTGAGCATGCGGTCGAAGCTTCCCGAGTCGCCATCCCGATAGTCGGCAGTCATCAGGATCTCTTGCGGAATACGTCCACCCTCGCGCAGTACGTTGCGGAACTGCACGCGCGTGACCATGGGCAGATCTTTGATCGTCGCCGCCAGGTTCTGCGGCACACCCTGGTTGGCAGCTGCGGGCTCGCACTCGCCGCCAGCTTTCACGCGACGCTTGTGCTCGGCGAGCATGGCGCGATACATACCGGCATGCAGGCGAATCTCAACCACATTGGCGTTACGGGTCTGCTCGACAATGCGCGCACCCTCTCGGTCGATGTCGCCCACGTAGTAGACATAGTTAAAGCGATAGCCGATCTCGGCCAGATAATCATCCAGTGCGTGTGAAACGCTCGCCTTGCAGCCGCCGCCAAAGATCACGCCACCCACCTTGGTGCCAAAAAGCTTGGCATGCTTGCGGCCGCGCAGGAGCTTGACGATCTCGTCATAGGTGTCCAGGTTCTCGACCATAATGAACGGTTTGTCGGCGCCCAGCGTAAAGAAACCCGTAAAGTGCACGGGGCGGTTGGGGGCGACCTTAATCGCCTGCATGCTGATGCCCTTTTCGGTCATACGCCGAATCAGGCGCTCGCCGTGCTTGCCGTCAAAGGCCTTCTCATCGTTAAAAATCTGGTAGGCGCGCTGGCGACGCGAAGCAACCGGCGTGTCGGCACCGCGATTCTGCTCAATCCAAGCCTGGATGATCGCAATCTCCTCGGCAATCTTGCGGTTGGACATCTCGTTGTGCTGAGTGCGCTGCGGAGCCTTTTTGCCGTCCTTGCCCTCGACCTTAACAATTTGAGTCTGCTGCTCCTTAATCTTGGAGAGCGCCATTGGCGTAGGAACGACCTTGAGCAGCTGCCTGCCCAGGACACGTGCCAGAGCAAACGCCGAAACCTCGCCATGAGCGGGCGGCTCAGGCTGCTGGGCGGCCGCATCGTTTGCAGCCGGTTTGGGCTGCGTCTGGGATTTGTGCTTGGAATCTGCCTGAGCTTTGCGCTCTTGCTTTGGCGCGGACGAGCTCTTTTGCGAACGTTCGGGCTTGTCCCCCTTCGCCGGCTGGCGCTTGGGTCGCCCCACCGGGGCCTCAGCCTTCGCATCCTTGCTTTGCGTCGCCGCCTTCTCGGCCGCGGCCTCGGCATTTGAGCCACGACCGCCACGGTGACGACGGCGGCGGGGCTTGCTCGAAGCGCTCTCCCCCGTCTGCTTATCAGCGGACTGCTGAGCTTTGAGCTCGGTGTCAGCCGCAGGCTGCGACTCGGAAGGTTGCTGCTCGCGAGCCGCCGGCTCAACGGTTTTCTCGGTTTGTTCGGCCTTATCGGCCTGAGCGGTCGAAGCCGGCTCGCCCTTCTCCTGACGCTTTACGGGATACGCGCGCCCCGCAAAACCGCGGCCGGGACGACACGAACCCGGAGCCCTCTTGGCACACTCCTCAACATCGTCTGCAACCTCGGAAGGCTCTTCAGCCTCATGTGCGACATCCTGCTGTGCAGCCTTAAAGTGAGCACCGCGACGACGCTTGGGCTCTTGGGCCCCCACGGGCTTTTGCTCCTTCGCGGGCTTCTGCGACTCAGTAGCAACCTCGGTCTCAACAGCCTCGGTATCGAGCTCATCCTTTTGAGCCACGGCGCGACGGAAGCGCTCCTGCTGGGCACGGCGCTGAGCATCGCGCTTGCCGCCCCCGCCAAAACCGCCGCGGCTGGCCTTGGCCGTAAAGGCTCGAACAACGCTCTCATCAAGCAGCTCGTCGGTATCGACATGCTCGCGCGGAGCTGTTTTCACCGAAGCGGGCGCCTCGACAACGTCCTCGACGGCCTCTTCGGCAGCCTCGGCAAGCTGCTCCTGGACATCACTTATCTCGGCATGAATGGTATAGAATGCCGGGCGTCCGTTAATGCCGCTGCCCTCGATCTTGGTAACGATCTTTGCCGCGATGAGTTCGTCGCGCATCGCCTTGGTGTCGCATTCCTTATCGACGGAGCGGAAAATCTGCGCTAGCGCGCTCGATTTGATTTTGAGTGCCTTGCGGCAGAGCAGGTCGTAGGCAACCAGCTTGGCGCGCTCGGTAGAAAGCGACGTCTGGCTGCTCAGACGCTCAGCCAGGGCATCGACATTATTTTGGTTATCGGAATATACCGTCTTGGCCACGGGGCCCCTTTCATATGTACACATATACGTCTATATGGTACAACGCGCGAGCCTATCCACGCAAAACATCTGCGAGGACGCCCTTGCATCACCCGTTCTCGCAAGAAAAAAGACCGGGTCCGCGTCGTTGCGGGCCCGGTCTTTCCGAGTCATATGGATGGAACGGTTAGCCCATCAAGCTAACTAGGCCTTGGCAGCCTCGGCGTCGGCGGGAGCCTCGGCGACAGCGGCGCGGCCGTACTCGGCCTTGCCCATCTCGGACCACTCGGGCTCCTCGTCGGGCATGGAACCGGCCTCCTTACCGAAGAACTCCTTGAGGCAGTTGACGGCAACGATGAGGCCCAGGACCATCAGCAGGACGGCGAAGACGAGCTGCAGGCCCTTGGTGGCGGCGACGGAAACGGCAGCCGTGGTGGCGGTAGCCGGGATGGTGCCGAAGAAGCCGTAGGCCTGGACGGCGGTCATGCAGCCCATGGCGCTCTGGACCAGCGAGGTGAAGGTGCAGCAGAGCAGGAAGACGACGGGCACGTAGAGCATCCAACCCTTGCGGCCGGTGCACTTGCAGAACACGGCGAGGGTGATCATGGTCATACCGCCGAGCAGCTGGTTAGAAGCACCGAAGAGCGGCCAGATGTTGGCATAGCCACCAAAGGCGAGGGCGAGGCCAGGAAGCAGGGTAACGACCGTGGCGAACCAGGGGTTGCCGAGGACCTTCATGTAGCCGGCCTTGGACTCGATGGCCAGGGCGTCGTTGGTCTGGGCAAAGAACTCGGAGAACGAGGTGCGAGCGATGCGGGCGACGGCATCGAGCGAGGTCAGGGCCAGAGCGGAAACGTTCATGGTCATGAAGACGGTTGCGAGCGTGCCGTCAACGCCGAAGGCCTGCATACCGCGGGAGATGCCAGCTGCGAAGATCTGGAACGGGGTGGAAGCGACGCCGGCGTTAAGGGCGCCGGTACCGGCGGTGTTCATGTCGGAGAACATGATGCCGGCGACGATGATGGCAAGGATGCCGACGAAGGACTCGACGATCATGGCGCCGTAACCGACCTTGACGGCGTCCTGCTCCTTCTCGACCTGCTTGGAGGAGGTACCAGAAGAAACGAGGCTGTGGAAACCGGAGAGAGCACCGCAGGCAACGGAGACAAACAGGACCGGGAACATCATGCCCGAGGCATTGCTAAAGCCGGTGAAGACCGGAGCGGTGATGGTAGCCTGGCCGTTTGCGCCCAGGACGACGATACCGAGGACAGCGCAGACGATCATGACGATCATCATGATGGAAGTGAGGTAGTCGCGAGGGGTCTTGAGCATCTGGATGGGCATGGCGCCAGCAAAGACCAGGTAGACCATGACGACGGCGAACCACTGGAACTTGTCCAGGTAGACCGGGAACTGCATGCCGACGGCAAACATAAGGACCATGAGCACCACGCCGGTGACGAACTCGGCAGCGCTGGTGAGGTTGAACTTCTTCTGGGCCCAACCAAAGGCCATGGCGACGAAGGTGAACAGGATGGAGATGGTGCCAGCGCAGCCAGCGGCATAGGACTTGGTGAAGTCGATGGCACCGGTAGCAGCACCAGAAGCGTCAACGGCCGGGGTGAACATGAACGTCTTGCAGACCATGTCGGTGAAAGCGGCGATGACGATGATGCAGAACAGCCAGCAGAACAGCAGGAACAGGCGACGGCCGGTCTTGCCGATGTACTTCTCGATGAGCTGGGCCAGGGACTTGCCGTTGTTCTTCATCGAGGCGTACAGGGCGCCAAAGTCGTGGACGGCGCCAAAGAAGATGCCACCGACGAGGACCCAGAGCACGACGGGAAGCCAGCCGAAGGCCATAGCGACGATCGTACCCGTAACAGGGCCGGCACCGCAGATCGAGCTGAACTGGTGCGAGAACGCGGTGAAGGCGGAGACGGGCGAGAAGCTGTTGCCGTCTTTCATGCGCTTGGCCGGCGTGAGGCCCTCTTTGTCAACGCCCCACTTGTTGGCCAGCCATCGGCCATAGCCCAGATAGCCGCAGGCGAGCACCGCCGCGGCCACAACCATGAGCAAAACTCCGTTCATTACATTTCCTCCTCTAAAAAGAACTTCCCAGACATAAAAAATGAGGGCCGTCGGTTGCGCTCGACGGCCCTCATCTTCATCAGCCGCCCGTTATCGTACGGGCTAGCTGTATGTGCTAACCCGCATCAGATAATTGCTACGCTGATAATGTTTAGCTGATGCGTGAACATGTCTAAGAAATCCTCTTCAATCATGATGTGAACGATCCGTGCGTGTTCACATCCCCCAGTGGTTGAAAAGGAGTATGAAACTTTAGTTACCTAAAGTCAACGCAAATATGTAATGAATTTTCAACTTTTTTTGAATTTCTCGGTATAAAGCGCCACTGACCTCGGACTTTATCCTGCGACAGTTTTTGCTTGAGAGACGTCCCTGCGCGCCGCGGGAACCGGGCTGCCTATATGAACTTTCCTGCTCTACAGTCCTGCGCAAGACGGAAAGCACATTAAGTGCTTTCCTTTGCGTG
>URCO01000045.1:0-7142 GCA_900546375.1 uncultured Collinsella sp. | reverse complement strand
AGTTCCGCACGCAAAGAAGGCCACTTAATGTGGCCTTCGTCTTGCGCAGGACTGTAGAGCAGGAAACCTTATATCCGGCCCCTCCGGTCGGGGACCGCACCCGTACGACTACAGCGTCATGTTTGGATCGGCGTCGACATCGAACGGCGAGATTTCACCTCGGTCGAATTTACGGCGAGCGACCTCCGCGATCATGGCGGCGTTATCGGTGCAGGCAGACAAGGGCGGCACCGTTACGCGGATTCCCTGACGCCCGAGTTTCTTGATCATCATCTCGCGCAGATGCGGGTTGGCCGAGACGCCGCCGCCGATGCAATACTCCTTGCACCCGGTAGCATGCAGGGCGTTTTTGGCCTTCTTGTACTGCACGTCAAAGACCGCCGCCTCAAACGAAGCCGCCAAATCGGGCAGATGAATCGTGCGCCCGGCCTTGGTCTCCTGCTCGATGTAGAGCGTCACCGCCGTCTTGAGGCCCGAAAGCGAGAAGCGGTAGTCGCCCCTGCTGTTCAGCGCGCGGGGGAAATCAATCGCCTTAGGGTTGCCCGTCTCGGCAAGCTTGGAGATGATGGGGCCTCCGGGATAGCCAAGGCCCAGTGCCTTTGCCACCTTGTCGAAGGCTTCGCCCACGGCGTCGTCAAGCGTCTCGCCAAGCACCTCGTAGTCGCCCCATGCCCTTACGTGCACGAGCATGGTGTGCCCGCCCGAAACAAGCGTAAAGATAAACGGCGGCTTGAGGTCGGGCTGCGCCAACAGGTTGGCAAACAGGTGACCCTCCAGATGATTGACGCACACCAGCGGTTTGCCGGCAGCATACGCAAAGCCCTTGGCAAAGGCGACACCCACCACCAAGGCACCCACCAGGCCCGGACCTTGCGTCACGCCCACGGCGGCAAGCTCACTTGGTGCAATGGCTCCGCCCGTAAGGCCCAGCGACGCTGCGGCGTCCTCGAGTGCCGCGTCCACGACGCTCACGATGACCTCAACGTGCTTGCGCGAGGCGATCTCGGGCACCACGCCGCCAAAGCGAGCATGAAAATCAATCTGCGTCGACACCTGGTTGGCCAGCATCTTGCCGTCCGCATCGATAATCGCCACAGCCGTCTCGTCGCAGGAGCTCTCAATGGCAAGAACTAGGCGACGGCGCTCGATTTCGGCACGCTCCTCAGCGGTGCGCTCGGGCGCGGGCAGCGGCCATGCGCGCTGTTCGGCAGCAGTTGGCTCGGGCGAGGCATTGTCGAGAGGAAGCACCAGGGGCAGCGGTGCCGTCATGACGATGGCATCCTTACCGGCACCGTAGTAGCCACGGCGACGACCCGCCTCGGTAAAGCCCAGGGCGGCATAGAGTGCAATTGCGCCCTCGTTGCCGTCCTCGACCTCAAGCGAAGCCGTAGTGCAGCCGAGCATCTGCGCGTCATAGCTCACGTGCGACAGAAGCTTGCGGGCGATACCCTCACGGCGATGAGACGAATCGACGGCAACGTCCATAATCTGCACGTCCCCGTCGACGACCATACCGCCGGCAAGGCCCAGCAGCTGGCCGTCGCCGTGCACCACCCACCAGCTACGCGGAGCGGCAACGTCCTCGCCCAGCTCGGACAGGAACATGCTCGGCGTCCACGCCTCGTGTCCGGCGCCTTCAAAGCAGGCGGTCTCCAGTGCGCTCGCGCCCTCGGCATCCGCCGCGCCCATGGGGCGGAATTGCAGGTGACGTCCGGCGAGCTCGTCGGCAACGCCCGTAATTTCGCTCTGCTCGCTCTCGGCAAGACCGAGGCGCTTGCGCTCGTTTTCCTCGGCATCAGAAAGGCGCGTATAGATCGGTAGGACGCGGGCCGGGTCGCCGTCACCCGCGGCATGCGCAAGGATGAGGCCCTCGCCCGAAGGCCACCACAAGTCGCGCTCTACGCAACGAGCGGCCTCATCCTCGCCCAGCAGCTTGCCATAACGCACGAGACCGTCGCCAGTCAGCTGAACCTGGTCCCAGTCCGCGGCTTGGCGCCACTCATCAAGCGCCACGGCAGCTTTGACCACGCGCTCGCGCTCAAACTGACGCTCGGGGCCCTCGTCGCTCAGCACATACAAAGCCGGATACACCTCGCCGCGCATGGCATCGGCCAGAATGCCGAGCTTGCCACGCACGCCAGCCTTCCATGCCGTCCAGGCGCAGGCATCGAGTGTCGACACGCCCAACAGCGGCACGTTGGCACCGCGCGCCAAGCCCTTGGCGGTGGAAATGCCGATACGCACGCCGGTAAACGAACCCGGACCGCGACCGACAACGTAACTGCCCACGTCGGCACGGTCCATGCCGGCCTGAGCAAGCACGCTGTCAACGGTATTCACGAGCTCCACATTGGCATGGCGACGGCACATATGGTCGCCACTCGCCAGCTTCGCCTCGCCCGTCTGCCCATCAATCCAGCTTGCCGCGCAGGCAAGCATATCGGTCGAAGTATCGAGCGCTACCACCAGCGCGTAATCGTTATGCAAGCTCATCTTGTACAGCCTTATCAATCAAATCGGAAAGCTTCGCTGCGCGCTCGCCGTGCGCCTCGAGCGTTATCATTCGCACGTCGTTATCGTTCTCATCACGCTTAAGCGTTACCGAAAGATACTCGTCTGTCAGTTCGTCCTGGAACTGTTCGCCCCACTCCAACAGACAGGCACCCTCATAGCCCAGTACATCGAAAATGCCCGTATCCTCGAGCTCGTAAGCATGCTCCAGACGGTACAGGTCAAAGTGGAACAGAGGAATACGCCCCTGGTCATGAACAGCCATGAGTGCAAATGTGGGGCTCGTGACCATATGACCGTCGCCCAGACCACGCGAAACGCCCTTGGTAAAGTGGGTTTTGCCCACCCCGAGGCCGCCGGTCAAGATCAGCACATCACCATCTTCCAGGCACGGCGCAACCAGCTCGCCAAAATGCTCCGTATCAGCAGAGCAAGCCGTTTTATAAATACCTACCCCCAGGCGCTCCAGGGACATATATGCTCCTTATTATTCCGAGGCACCCTCTGGCGCGGGGTGTCGCTCCAGATAGTCGCCCAGCATCTTAAAGTCTTCCTCCAGCAACTCCTGCCACGCCGGATTGCGCAGCGCCGCCGCAGGATGAAACGTCGGCATCACCACAAAGTGCCCCATCTGATGGAACCTGCCGCGCAGCTTGGTAATGCCAATCTCGGTCTTGAGCACAAAGTGCGTTGCGGGGTTGCCGAGCGTCACGATGATATCGGGCCAGATGCTTCGAATCTGCTCGCGCAAAAACGGTGAGCAAGCCAGCACTTCCTCGGGGCGCGGATTGCGGTTTCCCGGCGGGCGACACTTAAGCACGTTGGCGATATAGACATCCTCGCGCTTAAGACCTGCCAGGGACAAAATGCCGTTGAGGTCTTCACCCGCCGCACCCACAAAGGGTTCGCCCTGCAAATCCTCGTTACGACCCGGTGCTTCACCAATAAACATGACGCGGGCGCGGGGGTTTCCCACACCAAACACGATATTGTGGCGCGACTGGTAGAGCTGGCAGAGGTGACAATCGCCCAGAACAGCCTCAATCTCCTCGAGTGCGACCTCACGTGGCGCCTGATGGGTATGGCCGGGGATGTGCATGACGCCCATGGCGACTCCTACACGTAGACCTTGTCGAGGCGCATGCCAAAGCCGCAGGCGACCTCGTAGTTAATCGTTCCGCGCAGTCGGGCCATCTCGTCCATAGTGATCTCGGCATCGCCATCGCGGCCGACAATAATCATCTCGTCACCATACTCGGCCTCGGGAATCTCGTGTGCCGGGTTGGACTGAATGGCGACCATAAACTGATCCATGCAGATATTGCCAACCTGACGCACGCGCTCGCCGCGATACAGCACGTCCATACGATTGGAAAGCGTACGCGATAGGCCGTCGGCATAACCGATCGGCAGCGTGCAGATCTGAACGCGCGTACGCGGTACGCGGTAGGTAAAACCGTAGCCCACACCCTCGCCCATCGCAGGGTGTGCCACGCGCGTCACGCGCGCATGGACGCTCATAACGGGATCGAGCTGCATCACGTGGCCGCTCAGCTCGCACGGCTGCATGCCATACAAGCCAACGCCGGCGCGAATCATATCAAAATGCATCGAAGGGTCGAGCATCGAGGACGGCGTGTTGGCGCAGTGCACGATACCGCACTCAAAACCCGCATCCTTAATGGCCTGAACGGCCTCGGTAAAGCGCTGGCACTGCAGCTTGTAGTCCCAGCCCGAAGGTTCATCGGCAGTGGCGAAGTGTGTAAATACGCCATCGCACTGAATGCCGCGATGGAAACTAATGCCGCGGACAAAGTCGAGCACCTGCGTGTAATGTACGCCGATACGGTTCATACCCGTCTCGATGGCGAGATGATACTTACCCACCTTGCCCGCCGCGACGGCGCATTCGCCATACGCAAGAGCAAAGTCAGACGTATAGACCGAGGGCATAATATCGAACTCGAGCAACGTCGGAATGGCTTCGATAGGCGGCTCGCTAAGGATGAGGATGGGTTTCGTGATCCCGCCCTGTCGGAGCTCAACGCCCTCGTTAACCGTCGCCACGGCAAACATGTCGGCTCCGGCCGAATACATGATCTTGGCGCACTCAACAGCTCCATGACCATAAGCGTCGGCTTTAACCACGCAGCATAGGCGCTGGCGCGGATTCAGCAAATTCTTATAGGCCCTCGTGTTGCGGCGAAGCGCCCCGCGGTCGATCTCGACCCAGGACCAACGCGTCAAATCGGCTTTATTCATAATTATTCATCCGACCCTTCGTCTGTGATTCCCAGATCATCGAGCGCATCCTTTGCCGCTAACTCCATGGCGGGACCGATCAAGTCGATAAGATCGGTCGCGATAACGCTCTTCTCGCCAAACTCCGTCGCCGCGGCAAAACCGGCATAGCTATGAAGTGCGACGGCATACGAGTACAGCAGCTCCCAACGGTCCATCTTGTCGCGCATGGTGGCCAGTGTGCCGGCCAGAATGCCCGCAAGGACGTCACCCGAGCCAGCGGTCGCCAACGACGCCGGGCCCGAGAGCGGCAGTAGCACGCGCTCAACACCGCAAATGGCCGTCGTTGGGCCCTTAGCGATAACAACGAGGTTATCGGAACCGGCGGCCCAGACAACCTTTTGCGCAGCAGCAATCGCGGTACCAAGGTCATTGACCTCATCGCCGGCAACAAGACGCGAAAGCTCGCGATAATGTGGTGTCATGACGAGCGGCTGCTCGCGACGATACATCTCGGGATTGCTGTCGATGCCGTCGATTGCAATCTTGGCAAGGCAGTTGAGAGCATCGGCATCCAAGATAAGCGGCACGTCGAGCTCGAGCAGACCCGAAACCACCTGCATGGCACCGGCAGACGTCGTCATGCCAGGACCGCACAGCACACAGCTGTATTTCTTGGCAATCTCACATACCGTCATGCGCGCAGCGGCACCAAAAGATCCGCGAGAATCAGATGGAATGGCAAAAACCGGAATCGAGGGGAGCGCCATGCGGATAAGGTTGGCACACGCATCCGGCGTCGCGACCGCCACATAGCCGGCACCTGCGCGAGCAGCGGACTTAGCAGCCATAATGGCCGCACCAGGATACTGCGCCGATCCGGCAACAATGAGCACCGAGCCGCGCGAGTACTTATCGATATTCGTGGGCAGCGGAGCAAAGTAGTCCACAAGGTCGCCGGGCTCCACAATCTCGGCAGCATGGTCGACATCGTCAATGACCTCATCAAGGCGGTCATACAGACCACCGCAGACCAGATCGCCTGCATATTCGGGACCGTCAGCGCTGTATAAGCCGATCTTGGGAGCAATCATCGTCACCGTACGCTCGGCACGAATGCAGTCATCATCAACCACACCCGTCTCGGCATTCAGGCCCGAGGGAACATCGATGGAAACAACGCAATCGGCATTTTCATTGACCGTGGGAATCCAGATTGAAAACGGCGCACGGAGATCACCGTGAAAACCAGTACCAAAAATGGCATCGACTACAACATCAGCCTTATCGATCAGCACCTCCAGCTCATCACGAGAGGGGCCGACACACACGTGCACGTCGCGGCCAGCAGTGCGGCGAGCAACATGGCGAGCGAGAGCGGCAGGGATCTCATCCGGCTCAACCGGAGAGACGATATCAACATCAACGCCCTTATGCGTCAGAATGTCAGCGGCAACCCAGCCATCTCCGCCATTATTGCCAAAACCGACCAATACAAGAACGCGATCGGGGTTGAGCTTTAAAATCTCATTGGCGGCAAATTCGCCCGCCAACTCCATGAGTTCGGCCTTCGAGGTGCCCTCACGCTCGATGATATCTTCGAGGCGAACGACTTCCTCGGTACTCAAAACCGGTTTCATCTATGCTCCTAGCGCATCTTGTGGACCATCATCCAGATGTTCCGACAAAGCAGATTGTTGCAGCTGTTCGAGTTCATCCAGGACTGAACGAGCCTCTTTAAATGTCTGAGCAACGCGCTCCTTCGTGCTCACTTTCTCTTCCTTGGGTTTAGGTCGAGCATCCTCGGTGATCGCAATGGCATTAGCGACAGCCAAGTCACCCGTCAGGGTAATAGAAAGAGCAACCTCGACAACGCCCAATTCCTGGGCGATTTCGAGAGCGCGACCCGAAAGCAGCGCTTTTGGCTTGCCGAGCTTATCGCGCGTTACAGAAACGTCTTTACGGCCAACGCCCTGACTAAAGCCCGTTCCAAGAGCCTTAAGCACCGCCTCGCGAGAAGCAAAACGACTAGCATAGTGCGCGGCAGGGCGAGACGATGCGTCGCAATACGCACGCTCTTCATCGGTAAACACGCGTCGGGCAAACGCGGGCGTCTTCTCAAGGATTGATTTCATTCGGGAAATCTCGACGATATCAACGCCGATTCCGGCTTCGGCCATAATCACCTCCATGCTGCACAGACTAAGATATTGTAGCCCGTTCGCAGAAGATGCGACAAACGAGGGCTAAAATCACAGCGACAAAGAAGTGTTGGGCATCGAAACGCAAAAAAGGGGGAGGCCGCGAGGCCTCCCCCTTCTTCAGCTCAAGCGCACGGCTCGGTGCCGTCCACCGGTCAGCGGCGCCCTGGCCTCCCACGGGCTGACCCC
>URCO01000044.1:0-7270 GCA_900546375.1 uncultured Collinsella sp. | reverse complement strand
GCGACGGCGAGCGTCCGAGCCGTCCCAAGCGCGGCGGCAAGACCCGCGTGCGCGAGGGCGTTCAGGCTCGCGTGGACGAGGCCGTGGAGAGCGTGGCCCGCGAGGTGGCTGCCGAGGAGCGCGGCGGTGCTGCTGCCGTCGAGCAGGCCCCGCGCGGCAACCGTGCCGAGCGTCGTGCCAAGCAGTTCCAGGGCGAGGCGCATCGCCGTCGCCGCGAGGACGAGGACCGTGGTGGCCGTCGTCGTGTTGAGCGCGATGACGAGGGCCGCGGTTCGCGCGGCGGCAAGCGCGGCTCGGGTGACCGTCGTCGCTCCGGTCGCGATGGCGAGCGCGGCGGCGGCGAGGGCCGTGGTGAGCGTAGCACCCGCGGCGGTGAATCCCGTGGCGGCAAGCGCTTTGAAGAGCGCGGTGGCCGCGCCGGCGAGCGTCGCGAGGACGCTCGCGGCAATGGCGGGCGCAGCGGCGCCGGTCGTTCGAATGAGTCGCGCGATCGTCGCGACCCGCGTGCCAGCCGCGATCGTCGCGATGACTGGCGCAACTACGACGATACCCGCGAGGAGCGTCGTGGCGGCTATCGTGGCGGGCGTGGCGGCAGCCAGGCCGGTTCCCGTGGCGGCCGCGCTGGCGGTCGCGATAACCGTGGCAGCTATGGCAACAGCCGTGGTGGCAAGCGCGGTGGCAGCTCTCGTCGCCCCGGCGACGGCGGCGGCAAGCGCAAGTAACATATGCGTCGCACGCTAGCGTGAGACAAACAAAAGGGCCCGAGCAAACAACGCTCGGGCCCTTTTGTTTACCGTGTCCATCGCTAATTCAAACGTGATTTTCTCAGGAATGCATCTGGAGGATGCCGAGGACCTATTTTCTGTCATGCAGCAATGGGTCCCATGGGGTGCGTCGTGCATTTTTTGGAGTATTCAGCAGCTCTAGTTGGCTGCATACGATTCGGTATTGCCAACGGCGGCCTTCAGATATCCCCTATGAGTGTTTTGAGTTAGATTTCGCCGTTTTTTGAAGCAAAGGTACGTCGTTCTCGCTATGTCGGAACCCAAAATGACGCAGCGCCCTAAAGGTTTGCCCGCTCGGGGTCTTGCTGGCGCGAGAGCGCTGCAGAATACTCCGTTTTTTGCACGTGCTGGGATGGGGTACCTCAGGAGAACGCGGTGGCATCCAGTAAATATATGCAATCTGCACCGGGAATTATGCAAACCGAAAAGGCGGGCAGTATGGGTTGGTGTATCGGGTCGCCTGGCGCACCAAAACGGGGAGCTCCCCCCCCATGCGCCGTATACTCTGTCTGAATGTGAAAACGGCTTGACGCGTTGCCAGGCGTAGGGGGAGGGTGCCTTGATGAGCGTATTCGAAATTGTGTTTAGTCCGACGGGTGGAACGCGGAAGGTGTCTGGCCTTGTGGCCGGGGCACTGGACAAGAATACCGTTACCGTCGATCTGACCGATAGCGGGCTAGATTTCAGCGCTGTCTCGATGACTGAGGACGACGTGGCCGTAATCTCTGTGCCGGCGTATGCCGGTAGAATCCCGGCTGTGGTGGCTGACCGGTTGGGCATGGTGCGCGGCAACGGGGCTCGGGCTGTTTTGGTTTGTGTATACGGAAACCGCGCGTTTGGGGATACGCTCGTAGAGCTGGAGGACGTTGCGAAGTGCGCCGGATTTAGGGTGGTTGCAGCGGTTTCTGCTATTGCTGAGCATTCCGTTGCTCGTCAGTTTGCTGCTGGGCGACCGGATGCGCAGGATGCGGCGCAGCTCGCAGAGTTTGCGCAGCAAATTCAGCAAAAGCTGTTGGCTGAGGATGCATCCGAGCCCTCTATTCCCGGCAATCGTCCTTATAAACAAGCTGGAGGTCACCGCATGGCACCCGAGGCAACAGAGGATTGCGTCTCCTGCGGTGCATGCGCCGCGGCGTGCCCCGTTTGCGCTATCGACAAGGGCGACCCCAAACGAGCAGCTGGCGAGGCGTGCATCTCCTGCATGCGCTGCATCGCCGTATGTCCGCGAGGCACTCGCAAGCTTGATCCCAACAAGCTATCCGCTGTTTCCCAGATGCTGAGCAAGGTTTGCGTCGTGCGGAAGGAATGCGAGCTCTTCATCTAGCGCATACGAAATTGGTGCAATGAGGCCAGGTTAATCTGCACCAACCTGGTGCAAACGAACCTGTCCCCAATGCACCAGAGCGAGGAGTGTCCCTGGGTGCCGGCAGAAAAGGGGCGTCCCCGAGTGGCGCCTAAATACCGTTTATCGGAGAATAAATACCGTTCACCGGTCAGAATGATTGTTCTGGCTTTGGGCTTGTCTACAATAGCTCCCGTAAAAAGAAATGCGGAAGGTTACCGAGTCCCTCGGACGTGGGCCTAACCAAAGTCTTTGAACGGATGTGTCTCTATGGACGCATTCGCTTGATTTTGGTTGGGCTATATTTATGAAGGGACATGTCACCATGGGTTTCTTTTCTCGCCTGATGGGCGGTTCGGATGAGCAGAAGACTGCATCTTCCGAGTTCGAAATCCTCGCTCCCGTTTCCGGCGAGCTTGTTCATCTGGAAAAAACCAATGACCCCGCTTTTAGCAGCCGCGCCGTGGGCGATGGCGTTGCCGTGGTTCCCCAAGAGGGAACGGTGTGCGCTCCTGTTTCCGGCACCGTCGCGGCGTTGTTTCCGACTGAGCACGCGCTGGGCATCATGTCCGACGACAGCTCTGCTCAGGTGATGCTGCATATCGGAATCGACACTGTTAAACTTGAGGGCAAGGGCTTCCATGCGCTTGTTGCTCAGGGTGACCATGTCGACGCGGGCCAGCCCCTCGTCGAGGTCGATTTCGACGCGGTCCGCGCCGCCGGCTTCGATCCCACGGTCTTCGTTATCGTGTGCGAGCGTTCGGAGAACTCGACTCTTCGTGAGCACGCTTCCGGCCCTGTTGCTGTTAAAGAGCCTGTCGTCTGGCTTTCCGAGTAAATTCTTGTGGTGGGTACCGTGGTTATCAAGCGAGTTTTCAACAACAACGTCGCAATGGTCACTTCGGACGATGGCTCCGAGCTCATTGTCATCGGTCGAGGCCTCTGCTTTGGCCGTCATGCCGGCGACGCTATCGATGAGGCATCGGTCGAAAAGACCTATGCGCTGCAGGAGGGCACTTCTCAGGATTCGCGCACGATTGACCGCTTGGCACATCTTTTGGAGTCCATTCCCACCGTCAACCTCGTGATTTCCGAAGACATTGTTCAGATGCTCCGTCGAGAGCTCAATGTTGATATCAACGACAAGATTCTCATTGCTCTCGCAGACCATATCAGTCTTGCTTTGGAGCGCGAGCGTAAGGGCGTCCCCTGCGAGAATCCGTTGCTGCTCGAGATCCAGCAGTTCTATCGCAAGGAGTATGCGCTTGCGGGCCGTGCGCTGCAGATTATCAAGGAGTATATGGGCATCCAGATGAGCGAAGAAGAGCAGGGTTTTATTACGCTGCATATCGTCAACGCCACCATGCCGCAGCGCTCTGACCGTCTGATTGTTTCGGTCCAGCTTGTTCGCGACGTGCTCGCGATTGTTTCCGAGCACTATGCCACGACCCTTGACGTCACCTCGTTGCCGTACGAGCGTTTCGTTCGCCATCTGCAGTTTTTTGCGCAGCGGGCGCTCGATCCCGCGGCGGGGCAGGTCAATGGCGACGCGCTGTTCCGTATCGATGAAACGGCGTATCCGAGGGCGTTCTCGTGTGCGGAGTCAATTGCCGACCACTTAGCGTCTACCTATAACGTTGTCGTTACCGATGCCGAGAAGAGTTATCTCGCATATCACATTGTTCACCTGCTTGGAGAACCTGGTCTCTAGGCATAACGTGCCCACACATCGATTGATATAAGGCAAGGCTCACGGTCTTGTTCAGGGCACATCTGTCTTAATTTGCGGAAAAGGAAGGGGAGTACCGCTATGACCGCAAAAAAGAAGTTCAATTTCAAAGCGCCGTTGGAGGTGTTCGCGAAGTCAATCGTTCAGCCGATGATGTATCTCTCGGTTGCCGGCATTCTGCTCATCGTGGGCATTATTCTGACCAACAAGACCATCTGCGCCGTGATCCCTGTGCTGGGCTCCGGTCCGTTCCAGCTTGTGGGCGCCGTTGTCTATCAGTCGCTGATGTTTATCATCAACAACCTCTCGATTCTGTTCTGCGTGGGCATCGCCGGCGCCATGGCAAAGAAGAACAAGGGCCATGCTTCGCTGATCGCCCTGATGTCGTTCTTCCTGTTCCTGCAGGCTAACAACATCGTGCTCAACGCCACCGGCTCTCTTGCCGAAGCGAGCGGCATGCTCGGTCTTACCGGAACCGGCCAGAGCACCGTTATGGGCATTCAGGTGCTCGATACCGGCGTGTTTGGCGGCATCATTCTTGGTTGCATCACCGGTGCCGTGTTCAACAAGTACTCGAACAAGCAGTTCCCCATTGCCCTTTCGATGTTCTCGGGCGTTCGCTTCCCGTTCCTGATCATGATCATCATCTCCTGGATCATGGGCGCTGGCTTCTGCATCGTTTGGCCTCCGGTTCAGGGCGCCATCTCCTCCGTTGCCGGCATCATTAAGGAGTCGGGCAACATCGGTCTGTTTATCTACGGCATGCTCAACAAGCTGCTCGTTCCCACCGGCCTGCACCACCTCATCTACACCCCGTTCCAGTTCTCCGATGTGGGCGGCACCCTTACGCTGGGTGATCAGGTTATCGCCGGCGCCTATCCCATCCGTGTTGCCGAGATGGCGATGACGGGCCAGCCCTTCTCCGATAGCACCTACTTCAACAGCTACACCTTCAACAACCTGTGGCCCTACATCGGTATCGGTCTCGCCTTTATCTTCACCGCTTACAAGGGGAACAAGGATAAGACCAAGGCCGTTATCATCCCGCTGATCATCACCGCCGTGCTCTCCTGCGTGACCGAGCCCATGGACTTCCTCTTTGTCTTTGCCGCTCCCGTGCTCTTTGTCGTTCACTCGATTCTTTCCGGCATCTTCCTGGTTCTGCTCAAGGTCCTCTCCGTGCCCGCTTCGACTGCAGGCGGCATCATCAACATCGTGGTTTCCAACCTGGTCCTCGGTGTCGATAAGACCAACTGGCCGATGATGCTCGTGCTCGGAGTCGTCAACGCCGCTCTGTACTTCTTCCTCTTCACCTTCCTTATTAAGAAGCTCAACCTCCACACGCCTGGCCGCGAGGAGGAGTCCGAGCTCGCCGAGTCCGTTGCCGAGGGCGAGGCCGCCGCGTCTGTCGCGGTGAAGCAGGGCGCTGTTGCCGCGGCTCCCGCAGAGGGCGTCGATGCAGGTATTGCCGACCTGGTCGCAGGTCTTGGCGGCAAGGACAACATCGAGGAGCTCGAGAACTGCTTTACGCGTCTTCGCGTGAACGTTAAGAACCCGGATCTTGTCGATGAGAACCTCATCAACCACGTGCCCAACAGCGGCATCAACCGCAACGGCAACAATATCCAGATCATCTTTGGCATGAAGGTCGCCGAGATGCGTGACAAAGTCGAGAATGCAATTGAGAAGGAGCAGTAAACAATGATCATTACTCTGTGTGGTGGCGGATCCACCTTTACCCCTGGCATCGTCAAGTCCATCGCTCTGCGCAAGGACGAGCTCGACGTTGACGAGATTCGTCTGTACGACATCAACGAGGAGCGTCAGCGCAAGATCGGCGTGCTCGTGGACTGGATTTTGCACGAGGACCTCGGCCTGGACATCAAGCTTACGGTGACCACCGACAAGGAGACAGCTTTTACCGACGCGAGCTTTGTGTTTGCCCAGATGCGCGTGGGCGGCTACGCCATGCGCGAGCAGGACGAGAAGATTCCGCTGCGTCACGGCTGCGTGGGTCAGGAGACCTGCGGTTGCGGCGGCCTTGCCTACGGCATGCGCACCATCTTCCCCATGGTCGAGCTGATCGATGACGTTGAGAAGTACGCCAAGAAGGACTACTGGATTCTCAACTACTCCAACCCTGCCGCCATCGTGTCCGAGGGCTGCCGCGTGCTGCGTCCCAACGCTCGCATCATCAACATCTGCGACATGCCGATCGCGATCATCGACGTGGTTTGCGCCGCGCTCGATATCGATAAGAAGGATGTCGAGTACGATTACTTTGGCCTCAACCACTTTGGCTGGTTCACCTCGATCCGCCACAAGGGCGAGGAGGTGCTCCCGCAGCTGCGCGAGTACATCAAGGAGCACGAGATCCTGCTGCCCGATTCGTACCTCAAGGGCATGAGCTCGCTGATGTCCAAGAAGCCCGAGGAGGCGACTGACGAGCATCCTGAGCAGAACCGCCACACCAAGGGTAGCTGGTACTACGTCTGGAAGGGCGAGTACGAGATCATGGAGTGCTTCCCGGAGTATCTGCCCAACACGTATCTGAACTACTACCTGCAGCAGAAGGAGTTCGTCGAGCATTCCAACCCCGAGCGCACCCGTGCTAACGAGGTCGAGGAGACGCGCGAGAAGAACCTCTTCGACGGCATCGACCACTACGAGAAGACGGGCGAGATCGACGAGAGCACGTTCTATGCAGGCAGCCACGGCGACTGGATTGCCGACCTGGCCATCGCTCTGAAGAACGACACCAAGCAGCGCTTCCTGGTCATTTGCGAGAACAAGGGCGCTATCCCCAACATGCCCTACGACGCCATGGTCGAGCTGCCTGCCTACATTGGCAAGAACGGCCCCGAGGTCATCAGCCGCGACAACATTCCTCTGTTCCAGCAGGGCCTCATGATGCAGCAGCTGAACTCCGAGAAGCTCGTGGTCGAGGCTACGATCGAGGGTTCGTACGAGAAGGCGCTCAAGGCCTTTACGCTGAACAAGACCGTGCCGTCGATGAAGGTCGCCAAGGAGGTTCTCGACGACATGATCGAGGCCAACAAGGACTTCTGGCCCGAGCTTAAGTAAAAGCAACAGGGTCACTGGCCGCATACCATGAGCAATGCCCCGTCCACGTGATTGCGTGGGCGGGGCATTGTCATTTGGTAACGCGTTTTATCAAATATGGCATTTATCTGCGGTAATGTTCTTTTTCACCGCTGAGGACGACGTTTCATACCGCCTGCCGAACCGTGTTGCTGCCAAATAACTATTTAGGTCAGTGTGTTGCGTGTAGCAATTTCGCCCGGCCTCGCCTCCGGGCTGCCATGCGAGAGGGGATCTTATGGCTCGACTGCATGTAATGGAACGCAGCCACGCTCAGGCCGTCATGGACGACCTGCACGATGCGCTCGGACG
>URCO01000043.1:0-7589 GCA_900546375.1 uncultured Collinsella sp. | reverse complement strand
TGATGCGACCGGTGATGACCAGGTCGTTGTCGCGCAGCGTGGCGCCCGTGGCGGTAATATCCACGATGCGATCGGTCATACCGACGATGGGCCCCAGCTCGATGTTGCCGTGCAGCGAAACGATGTCGGCGTTCACGCCGCGCTCGGCATACCAGGCACTCGCGATCCGCGGATACTTGGTGGCCACGCGAAGCGACCCGCGACGGGCGTAGTTGCGCTCGGCCTGGCCGGCGCGCCACGCGGGCTCCGCCTCGATAAAGGTGCACAGGCCGTAGCCCAGATCGACCAGCTGCAGCAAGTTGAGGTCGGCCTCGATGAGCGAGTCCCAGCCGCAGATGCCGCAATCGGCACCGCCGCAGCCCACAAAGGCGGGCGCGTCGCTGGGGCGCACGATGACAAACTCGATATCGCCGACCATGCCCTCGCTGGCACGCGTGTCGCGGCCGCGCACAATCAGGTGACGGCCGGGGTCGCGCAGCTCAGAGACGTCCAGGCCCGCGGCCTCGAGCACGTCGAGCGTATCAGCCTTGAGCGAGCCCTTGGGCACGGCGATGCGCAGCGGACCCTCGGCGCCACGGCCCGCGGCGTGATCACCATCGGAAGCGGCGTCCTCGGCCGAGGTACGCGCGGCCTCCAGACGCTCGAGCGAAAAGGCGAAGCCCGCCGCCGGTACCTCGATGCCGTCGCCAAATGCACCGGTAAAGATGGAGTCGTAGCGTCCACCCGAGCCGACCGGATCGGGCAAGCCGCCGGCATAGGCCTTAAAGACCAGGCCCGTGTAGTAATCGAAAGAGTTCATGATGGAGAAGTCGAACGACAGCACCTGGGCATCCCCGGGAGCCAGACCATCGACCAGGGCACGCAGTTTGCGCGTCAGCGGCGCGGCGATACCGGCAGCCCCCAGCAGCGCATCCACGCGGTCGAGCACCTCGGCACCACCGTGTAGGCGCGGCAGCTCGCTAATGGCGGCCTTGACGGCATCGGACTCGGCGCTGGCAGCCACGCGGGCATCGAGGCCCACAAAGTCGTTGGCATGCACGCAGCGCAGGGCCTCAGCAGCCAGCTCACGATCCTCGCATACCGCGAGCAATTCCTTAAAAGGACGCACGCTGCCTGCGATAATGCGCGCATCGGGAAGTGCCAGCTCGCGCACGGCTTCGGCGACCAGCGAGACAATCTCGACATCGCCCGCGGTATCGCCCGCGCCGATAAGCTCAAAGCCCAACTGCGTAAACTGGCGCGAACCACCGGCATTGCGCTGACACTCGCGAACCACCGGCGCCTCGTAACGAAGGCGCAGGGGCAGGTCGGCCGCGCGCATGCGGGTCGAAACCAGGCGCACGATCGGCAGCGTGTTGTCGGGACGGACCACCAGCAGGCGACCGTCGTCATCAAAGAGCTTAAACGGCGTGTCCGCAATGCGGCCGCCTTCCTCGAGCGAACCCTTGTCCTCGAGCAGCGGCGTCTCGACCGGAAGGTAATGATGCTCCCTAAAGCAGCCCTTCACCGTACATGCGATCTCTTCGCGCGCCTGAGCCTCCTCGGGCAATATATCCCGGAATCCCCACGGTGTGGCCGTCATCTGGTGAGCCTCCTCATACTGCGTTTCATATAGAACAGAAAACCGGCATAGCTCCGCCGGTCTTCTGGGTACTTTAGCATACTAGAGTGTTTGCGGGGAAAATCCTTGTCCGCAGCTCACACCGTATTCATTTGGAAACATAGGGGCAGACGCTCAGCTAAATCTGACGATTATCTAGGCCAACCAGAAACCATATCCCGTTTTTCGTCTAAAAACTGGGATGCAGTTTCCGCTGAGGACCTTTTCCGAACTGCTTCTGCAGCGGCTGTTTTGGCTCCGGGACCGCGTCAATCGCATATCTTTATGGCGCCTTTATCCTACACATGTTGTATAACTACCAAATGTGGAATATAACAAAGAGCAAAACATAGGCTGAGCGTTATGGAGGATTGAGGTTGAAAGAGAAGCTATTTCGATGGGTCGTGAAGCACCGCAAACCCATCATCGCGTTCTATGCGGTGGCAGCACTGGTATGCCTGTTCCTGCGCCAGTTTGTAGGCGTTAACTACGACATTACGAGCTATCTGCCCGACGAAGCGGCGTCGACCGTCGCTCTGAATACCATGGGTGATGAGTTTGAGGGTGACATTCCCAACTGTCGCGTTATGGTGCCCAATGTCTCGATCGCTCAGGCGCTCAAATACAAGGACAAAATCAAAAAGGTCGACGGCGTCGAGGAGGTCCTATGGCTTGACGACGCGGCAGATATCGATCAGCCGCTTGCCACGCAAGACAAAGACACCGTTGAGACCTATTACAAAAAGAACAACGCCCTGTTTACGGTGACGGTTAATTCCGAAAAGGAGATCGAGGCAACCGACGCTATTCGAGATATCGTGGGCGACGAGGGCGCCATTACGGGCTCGGCCATGTCTAACGCGCTCGCCACCACATCGACCGAGCAGCAGATCAGCATTATCACGGTCGCTGTCATAGCGATTATCTTCGTGATTCTGGTCATCACGACTACCAGCTGGGCCGAACCCATCCTGGTGCTGCTGGGCCTGGGCGTCTCGGTGTTTATCAACTGGGGCACCAACCTCATCTTTGGCGAGATTAGCTTTGTCACCAACTCTGCGGGCTCCATTTTGCAGGTTGCCATCGCGCTGGACTTCTCGGTCTTTTTGCTGCACCGCTTTAACGAGGAGCGTGGCCGCCACGGCAGCGTTGCCGAAGACATGGTGCAGTCGTGCTGCCTGTCCTCGGTCGCCGTGTTTTCGAGCGGTTGCACGGTCTGCATCGGCTTTATCGCGCTTGCCGCCATGCAGTTTAAGATCGGCCCCGACCTTGGTCTTGCCCTTGCAAAGGGTATCGCCATCAGCCTGGTATCGGTCTTTACCTTTGTTCCTTCGATGTTCGTTCAGTTCGATGGCTTTGTGCAAAAATCGCAGCACAGGCCCTTTGTCCCGCCGCTGGGTAAGTTCGCCCGTCTGGTGCTCAAGGTCTGTATCCCCGCTGCCGTCGTGATCCTCGCCGTGGTTTACCCTGCGCGTGTGGCATCGACCTCCAGCGATATCACGTACTACTACGGCACTTCGCACATTTTTGGTTCGGATACGCGGCTTGGTCAGGATATGGACAAGGTCAAGGAGGTCTTTGGCAACTCCGATACCTACGTTGTGCTCGTTCCCCGTGGAGAGGTGAGCGAGGAGCAGGCACTCTCCAATGAGCTCAAGGCGCTCCCCGAGGTCAAGTCCATCCAGAGCTATGTTGACGTTGCGAGTCCCTATATCCCCACGGGCATGGCCGAAAAGGACACGCTCGATCTGGTGGAGGGAGAGCACTACAGCCGTTTGGTGCTCACGGTTACCGCGCCCTACGAGGGTCCGAGTACATTTAAGCTGGTCAAGAAGATTCGTTGTATCGCGGACAAACATTATCCGGGTAAGGCAATGCTCGCCGGCGAGGGCGTGAGCACCACCGACCTTAAGGACACCATCACCGTCGATAAGGGCAAGGTCGACCTCATCGCCGTCGTGGCCGTGTTCGCGGTCTTGCTGCTGGCCACCAAGTCGCTGAGCCTGCCGATCATCTTGGTGCTCGTGATTGAGACCTCGATCTGGGTCAACTTTGCTGCACCGCTCTACACCGGTATGCACGAGTTCTTCCTCGCCTACTTAATTGTGAGCTCCATCCAGCTGGGCGTTGCCGTCGACTACGGCATCCTGATTGCTGACCGCTATCGTAAGGACCGCGTGACCATGCATAAGCGCGAAGCGCTACTCGAGACCATGGAAGCTTGCACGATTCCTGTTTTGACCTCTGGATCGGTTCTGCTAATCAGTGGCTTCCTGATCCATGCGATCTCGAGCCACGGCGTGCTCAAGCAGATCGGCTGGTTCCTGGGCGTCGGCGTGAGCATCTCCCTAGTCGCCGTACTCTTTGCGCTGCCGGGTTTCCTGTATGTGCTCGATGGCCTCATCGGCAAGACCACGCTCAAAGCTCATTTTTTGCCCAAGGATGCCCAGGATCCGGTTTCGGATACCACCGAGGCATCGGCTGCGGACGGCTCCGCTCAGTAACGTTTTACAAAGCAGTTGGAAGGAATACCGCAATGCATACCCATACCACTGATACCGCTTCGAAAGAGCTCAAAGCCCAACGCGATCTTGTACGTCGTCCCCATAAGCGCATCGCTGCGCTCGCTCTTGCCGCCGGTCTGACCGTGGCCCTTACCGTTCCCGGTGCCGTTGTGTTCGCCGACGGCGTAGGGTCGACGAGCGCTGCCTCGGCTACGAGTGAACAGATGGCGACGGACTCCGATAACAGCACGCCGGGATATAAGAAAAACCAGGTCGTATACGTCAAAACCGATGCCGACGGCAATCGCACGGGTGTTTACGTGGTCAATAGCTTCGAGGCCAATAAGGGCGTCAAGATCGACGATGCCGGCACCTATAACAAAGTGACCAACCTATCGACGACTCAAAAACTAACGGACGACAGCGGGTCGGTTGCCGTTACGGGCCAGGGAGTGCAGGACTTTGTCTACCAGGGCGATCTGGACAAGAACACTCAGATGCCGTGGAACGTCACCGTGGCATACCAGCTCGATGGCCGCGATATCGACGCCAAGGATTTGGCGGACAAGAGCGGCAAGCTCACCATGAAGCTCAAGGTCGAAAAGAATGACGACTATACCGGTGGCGATTATGCCGATAACTACCTGGTTCAGATTACCGGTCAGCTTAAGGATGCCGAGGCACACGATATTGAGGCTGAGGGCGCCACGGTTGCTGCCAACGGCTCCAACACGCAGCTTACCTACATGGTGATTCCCGGCAGCACCGGAGACTACACCATTACGACCGATGTTGAGGATTTTGAGTTTGATGGCTGGCAGATTGTCGGCGTGCCGCTGAATCTTGCCATCGATGTGGACTCGAGCAGCATGGATACGAGCCAGCTCGTGGAGCTCTCCAACGGTATTGCTACGGCCAATAGCGGTGCTGGCCAGGTTGCCGACGGTGTCAAGACGCTCGCGGCCTCGCTTGCCACGGCCAATACCGGTGCCGGCACGCTGTCCAGTGGCGCCGCTGCGCTCGCGGCGGGTACGAGTCAGCTCAACGCGCAGGTCCCCACGCTGGTCAGAGGCGTGAGCAACCTTAATGCCGGTGCCGAGGGGGTTAATGCCGGTGCCGTGCAGCTTAAGGGCGGTGCGTCCGATCTTTCGGCGGGCCTTTCCAAGCTGCAGGGGAGCGCACAGCAGATCTCGGGCGGCATAAGTGGAATTGCCGCTGGGTCCGATACGTACGTCGACGCGCTGACGCTGGGCAAGCAGGCTCAGGAGGCAAACCTTGCCAAGGCGCAGGCTGCGGCCAAGGCGGCCCAGGACGCCGTGACCGCTACGTCGGGCAACGCCTACAGCGCGCTGTACGGGCCGCAGGGTCTTACGGCGGCGCTCAGCGGCGAGGGGCAGTACCTTGCCGGTGCACAGCAGGCGCTCGGCGGGGCAAAGCAGGCCGCGAGCGCCATGGGCAACGATGCGGCAAAGGCTAACGCCGAGAGCGCAAAGGCTGGCGCCGAGAGCACCGTTGCATCTATTGCCGCTGCCAAGGCGGCGGTCGCCGATGCTCAGGACGCGCTGGATAACGCGGCCGATCTCGACTCCGCCAAGGCTGCGGCAGCCAAGCTAAGCGAGGCTACGGCACAGCTGGATGCCGCCACCGCAAGTGCCGGCAGTGCTGCTACCAGCGCGGGTGCCGCCGCCACGGCGGCATCGAGCGCCGATGCGACGGGTCTTACCGCGCTTCTCGATTCTGCATCCAATGCCGTTGCGGGCGCGCAGGGTCTTAACACGCAGGTGTCGCAGGGCCTTAAGGGTGCCGAGTCCATGTTTGGCACGCTTACCGATCAGGTTACGACTTTGGCCCAGGCGGCCGGCGCCCAGGGCGGCGCCCAGGGTGCCGTCACCGCGCTCGATAGCGCCATTCAGGGCTACACCACTGTCCAGGATGGCCAACAGCTGAGCCTGGCCGGAGCCATCGCCTATATGAACAGCGCGATCAACCCGGCAAACCCCACGGCCGTGAACCCCGGTCTTGTCGCCGGTGTTGGCTCTGCAGCAACGGGCGCGGGTCAGCTGAGCGATGGCGCCGCGGCTCTTGCCGCGGGCACCGACCAGCTTGCTGCGGGCACACAGCAGCTCAACGGTGCCACGCCCGCGCTTGCCAACGGCGCATCACAGCTCAACAACGGTGCGGCGCAGCTCAAGACAGGTGCTGCTAGCCTTGCTAGCGGCATGAATCTTCTCTCCTCGGGTGCAGGTACGCTTGCCAGCGGCGCATCCGAGCTCGGCAACGGCATGCAGGAGCTTACCGACCGAACGAGCAATCTCGATACTCAGGTCATCGACACCGTTAAGGACAAGATCGAGGAAATGCTCAACCCCGGCTTTACGCCGACGGACTTTGTCAACGGCGAGCAGGGCGGACATATAAATCGCGTGCAGTTTATCTATATGACGGGCGCGATCAGCAAGTAGGCAGCCGCGCCCTTGTGGCGATTGGCATCGATAGCAAGTTATGAGGGGAGGGGCCGTCGGGCATTGTCTCGGCAGCCCCTCTTTGCTGTCAGCGGCCACTTCGCGTCTTTGCAGAAGCTGTACCGCAAGATTTGTGTTTGGAAGGAGACGCGCTTTCTGCAAGGGGCGGAGCGCGGAAAGCATGTCCCGGATTTGATGCTCGGAACGGGATGAGCTTTCCGGATCGGACCCCAAGCGGAAAGCGCGTCCCGTTTCGGGGCTTCAGAATGGGACGCATCCGGAAACCGCATCCCACTCTGAGCCGAAATTCCGGGATGAGATTTCCGCCGAGGACACCCTGCGCCGACGGCAACGCAAAAAGGGCGCCCGCGCGAATGCGGACGCCCTTGTGTAGGGTCGAGATATCAACCAGCCAAGATATCGGCCCTGCGGCCAGCTCTTAGTAGTCGAACTGGTGGTAGTAGCGGCGGTACTTGAGGTTGTGCTTGGTGACCAGCTCGTAGTTGCGCGCGAGGCGGTCGGTGGTCAGCACGGACAGGATCCAGGGGGACACGATGACGCGGAAGTCGTCGTCCAGGCCCGGGATCGCGTACTCGGCGGTGTCGATGATGACGTAGTCCTCGTCGCCGGTCACGCCGCTGGTGAGGAAGGCGCGGACGCGCTCGTCGAGGGCGCGGCACTCGTCCTCGCCCATGAACAGGAACACCGGGACGCCGGGCTCGAGCAGCTCGAGCGTGCCGTGGAAGAAGTCGTGCGAGGTGATGTGGCGGATGCGCTTCCACTGCATCTCCTCGAGCAGGCACATGGAGTACAGGATGGTCTCGCCCCACAGCGCGCCCGAGCCGATGAACATGGTGTAGTCGGCCAGCGCGTACTTCCTGGCGAGCTCCTCGGCGCGCGGCTCGAAGCGCTTGCGGATGTCGAGCATGTCCTTCCAGACGTCCTTCGTCTGCTCGATGAACAGGTCGAACTTGGGGAAGCAGCCGCGGCGGTTGAGCAGGCGCAGGCCGAAGCAGTCGGCGA
>URCO01000042.1:0-7761 GCA_900546375.1 uncultured Collinsella sp. | reverse complement strand
TGTTCCTCCGGCATTGCAACGCCAAAAGCCCGCCGGGGCAAGCTCGGCGGGTCGTACGTCAAATACATTGTCTGTCATGGTAGCGCATGAAGGGGACTCCGGCTCAAGGGCAAACCCAGCCCCGCAAAAAACGCCAGACGAAAATGCGTTCCGCCCTACCCCGCTACGCGCACGCTGGGGCACAAATCCGCCAGCGGACACTCGTCGCACTTAGGCTTGCGGGCGTCGCAGATCTCACGGCCAAAGGTGATCCACTGGTGGTTGACCGACTCCCAATACTCGTGCGGCAAAATCTTGAGCAGATCTTGCTCGGTCTTGAGCGGCTCCTTGGCATGCGTCTTGGGGCTCAGCATCAGGCGGTGCGCGATGCGGTTGACGTGCGTATCGACCGCGATGCCCTCGACAATGCCAAACCCCACGTTGAGCACGATGTTCGCCGTCTTGCGGCCAACGCCCGACAGCTTGACGAGCTCCTTCATGTCGGCCGGCACCTCGCCACCGTAATCGGCAACGATCATCTGCGCGGCCTCCACGGCGTGCTTGGCCTTGCTCTTATAAAAGCCGAGCGACTTAATGGTATCGGCCACATCGGCCACGCTCGCCCCCGCCATGGCCTCGGGCGTGGGCCACTGGGCAAACAGCTTCGGCGTCACCTTGTTGACCTGCGCGTCGGTCGTCTGCGCCGAGAGCAGCACCGCGATGAGCAGCCTAAAGGGATTCTCGTGATCCAAAAAACACTCGACCGGGCCATAGCGACGGTTGAGGCGCTCGCACACCTCAACGGCGCGCTCGCGTTTGGCGGCATTGGTCTCGCGTGGCATAACGACTCCTCGGCTCAGCGGCATAACAAACCTATGGGCACGATTGTCCCACGTATGGGGTCTTTACGCCTCCAAAAATGCGCCGGTCTGGCGGCCCCACAGGCTCGCATACTCGCCGCCTGCCTCGACAAGCTGCGCATGCGTACCGTCCTCGACAATCTCGCCGTCCGCCAGCACCACGATGCGATCGAGCGCCGCCACGGTGGACAGGCGATGCGCCACCACAATGGAGGTGCGACCGCGCATCAGGTTCTCGAGCGCCTCCTGCACCAGCGCCTCGGACTCGCTGTCGAGGGCAGACGTCGCCTCGTCGAGCACCAGGATCGGCGCGTCGGTCAGGATAGCGCGGGCGATGGCCACGCGCTGACGTTGGCCGCCCGAAAGCTTGACGCCGCGCTCGCCCACCATGGTGTCAAAGCCGTTGGGCAGGCGGTCGATAAACTCCAGGGCATTTGCCAGGCGCGCGGCCTCGCGGATCTGCTCGTCGGTTGCGTCGGGGCGGCCGTAGGCGATATTCTCGCGAATGGAGCGATGGAACAGCAGCGCCTCCTGCGGCACGTAGGCAACCTGGCGGCGCAGGCTCTGCTGCGTGCAGCGCGAGACGTCTTGGCCGTCCACGAGCACGCGGCCGCCCTGCACATCGTCCAAGCGCAACAGCAGCTTGGTGAGCGTCGTCTTGCCCGAGCCCGATTTACCCACCAGGCCCACGCGCTGGCCCGCCGCCACGTGAAGCGTCAGGTCGTCGAACACGTTCTCGCCCGCCGCGGCGTCACGGTATGCAAAGCTCAGGTGCTCAAAATCAATCGCACCTTCGGTCACTTTAAGCTCGGGAGCGTTCTCGTCGTCTGCCACCAGACGCGGCTCGTCCAGCACGCGCGTCATCTCGGCCGCATCGCCCAGCGCGCGGTTGATGCGCTGCATCATGGAGCTTACGTAGTTCAGACGCATGGTGAGGTTGTACGTATAGGTAAAGATCATGACGAGCGCGCCGGCCGAAATGCCAAACCACGCGTTGCCACCCGCGACGAACACACTCACCACGGCCATGGTGATGACGATAAGGCCCGAGGTCGTAAAGTTGCGCTGCATCATGGCGTGCATCGAAACCGTTTCGGCGTCGCGCGCGGCGCGGTCGGCGGCATCGAACAGGTCGCGCTCAAAGTCCTCGCGCCCACAGGTCTTGACGGCCAGGATATTCGTGACCGCGTCGGACAGCACGCCCGACAGCTTGTTCTGCGCGGCGGACGTCGCGGCCGAAAGCGGCATGATGCGCTTGTACATAAGCCAGACAAATGCGATGTAGACGACCATGATGCCCACCAAAATCACGGTAAACGTCGGTACCACCGGGGCGAGCGCCGCCACCGTGCAGACAACCGAGGTGATGGTGGGAATGAGCGAATACACCGTCACGTCCACCAGGCCCGTGTAGCCGCTCATAAAACGACTCGTCTGGCTCACAAGCGATCCGCCAAAGCGACTGGTGTGGAATGTCATGGATTGATTGGAGAGCGTGTCAAAGCACAGGCGCGCCAAGTGATAGTTGCCCGCAATCTCGAGCTTGTAGACGGTGTAGTCCTGCAGTTTGGAGAGAATTTGGCCCACTAGGTTAACGAGCACGAGCGCCAGAATGTAGGGACCAAAGACCTCAAACACCTGGTTGCCCGCCACGGGGCCGGCCTGGACGCGGTCGACGATAAGGGCCATCACGTAGGTGTTGGCAAACGTGAGCAAAAAGATATAGCCCGCCGACGAGAATACCGAGAGAAAGACGATCAGCGGCTGCGTGCGTGTGACATCCCAAAAACGCTGTAGCGTGCGACGCACAGTGGAGCGTTTGAGCGGACTGGTGCTTCTCTGAGACATGGGCTTCCTTTCGCGTCTGATAGGGCGAAACGCCATTGTTGCACATTGAAGCGCACTTCAAGCAAGCACGATGCGAAAAGCGCCCGCGCCCCGCGTTTACACCGGCGCCCCACCGTCAGATGCAGCTAGTCTTCGTCTTTTTGGTCTGCGAGCAAGCCTGCGGACTCCAAGCCCAAAATCTCGTCGGCCTCCCGCGCGTCTTCCAGCGCGTCGATATCCTTGAGCTTGCGCTCCATAACGTTGGTGCGCGTGGTGATGATGCCCTCGACCGTTTTACCCGCGGTCTCGATCTGCTGCTGGGCACGACGCAGCGCCGCCTGATAGCGCGGCAGCTCGGCCTTGACGGCAGAAAGCACGCGCAGCACGTCGTCGGTGCGCTTTTGCAGCCTAAACGTCTGGTAGCTCATCTGCAGGCTGTTGAGGATGGCCGCCATGGTGCTGGGGCCGGCAACGTTGACGTGATAGTCGCGGCCCAGGGTCTCGATAAGCCCGGGGCGGCTGACGACCTCGGCGTACAGGCCCTCAAACGGCACGAACATGATGCCAAAATTTGTCGTCGCGGGCACGCTCAGGTACTTTTCGCAGATGTCCTTTGCCTCGCGTTTCACCATCGCATCGAGCGTCTTGCGCGCGGTGGCCACAGCCTCAGCATCGCCCGACTCTTGCGCGTCGAGCAGATGCTCGTACGCGTCGCCCGGGAATTTGGAGTCGATCGGCAGCAGCACGGGATCGCCCTCGTCCACCGGCAGCTTGACGGCAAACTCAACGCGCTCCGAGGCGCCGGGCTTGGTAGCGACGTTTTCCAGATACTGGTCGGGCGTAAGGATGTCCGCCAGGATTGCACCCAGCTGCACCTCGCCCAAAATGCCACGCGCTTTTACATTGCCCAGTACGCGCTTAAGGTCGCCCACGCCGGTGGCGATTGACTGCATGTCGCCCAAACCCTTGTACACAGCCTCGAGCTGGTCGCTCACCTGCTTAAACGATGCCGACAGGCGATCGTTGAGCGTACGGGAGAGTTTCTCGTCCACCGTCGCGCGCATCTGATCGAGCTGCACGTTGTTGTCCTTGCGGATGGCGCCCAGCTGGGCATCGACCGTCTCGCGCACCTTGTCCAGGCGGTGCTCGATGCCCTCGCGGTTGGCGCCAAGCTGTTGGGCTGTCTCGCGGCGCAGGTCATCCATACGGTCGCCGGCCTGCGAGAACTCACGCGCGATGGTCAGGTAGCGCTGCTGCTCTACGGCCGCATCGGTCGTCTGCTGCTGCGCGATGGCATTTGCCGTGCGGCGGGTTTCGGCCAAAGCGACGTTCAGGGTGTCGAGCGCATTGTTGGCCTGCTCGAGCGCAGCCAGCATCTCTGCCCCGCTATCGCCGCGCTCCTGCAGCTCGACGCGAAGGCCCTTGAGCTGCAGGGCACAAGCCACAGCAACCCCCACCGCCACCAAAGCAATCACAACAAGCACGATATCAATAGCAGACATAGACTCCGCCCAACAAACCTCATCGACTATCAATCAAAACCGCGATCAATCTTACCCCGCCACACGCACCGGGCGTCACGCGGCAATCGGACAAATGGATTTTGGGCCACAGGTACTAAAACGCTAACTCTCCCAGCCGGCGCGGATGGTTGCTACGACATCGCTTAGGCGCTGGCCGAGAACCGCCAAGTGCTCAAGCACCTCGCTGGGCGAGGCGCCGTTGAGAATGCACGTGAGGGCATATGAGGCCAAGAAGATTGCCGCGAGCCCTAACGGGATCAGCACGATCATCGCCAGCGTACGCAGGCGCTGGGTCCAACGACGGCGACGCGCACGACGCTTGTCGAACGCAAGCTCCTGCGCATATGAATCTTGCTGTACGGAATAGGCTCCTGGGTCCACCTCACCCGCAGACGATACCGCGGACGCGGCGTTTTGCGCAGGAGGCTGGACGGCCGCCCCTTGCATTTGCATCTCCATAAGCCGTTGCTGCTGGCGCAACATGCGCTCGGCTTGTTGCCGCGGGGTCTCAAGAAACAGATCCATGTTGGCCTCCTCAATCGGAGCATTCGACGCTTACGCCCAGCATCCCGCATCATCGCGGCCGCGGCAACGAAATCCGCGGCAATAGCCGCAAAGATTCTTGTTGACAAAAGCTGTCGAAAACCTCAACAACTCCCCTACCAGCACTTTCTCTGAGCTTTTTTATCGAACGATCTTTTGCCCTTCCGCCCTTACGCCAACCGACCAAAACCTAACCAAAAGCTTGACGGAAATTGTGAAGACCGGGACCCCACACAAAAACGTGCCGCCCCAAAAGGGGCGGCACACAAACTTCTAATCAGCTTTTCAGTAACGAGCACGCGACGACCCAACGCCGGGGCGCGGGACGGGAGGCCGGATTGCCTTCCCTCAACGCGACCCTGCGGAGCCGTGAGCGGGGAGGGAAGGCAATCCGGCCTCCCGCCCCGCGCCCCGCAGCAGCCAGCGCCACGCGCTAGTAGTTCACCACCTGCTCCTCAAAGTACGCCTTCGGGTGATTGCACACCGGGCACACCTCGGGCGCCTCGGCGCCAACATGCAGGTGTCCGCAGTTCAGGCACTTCCACACCTTTACGCCCTCGCGCTCAAACACTTCGCCCGATTCAATGCGCTCGACGAGTTTGTTGTAGCGCTCCTCATGGGCCTTCTCGACGGCACCGACGCCACGGAACTTTGCGGCGATCTCGGCAAAGCCCTCTTCCTCGGCGGTCTTGGCAAACTCGTCGTACATCGTGGTCCACTCGTAGTTCTCGCCCGCGGCGGCGTCGCGCAGGTTGTCCAGAGTGCCCGGAACGGCACCGTCGTGTAGGTACTTAAACCACAGCTTGGCGTGCTCGGACTCGTTGCCCGCCGTCTCGGCAAAGATATTCGAGATCTGAACGTAGCCGTCCTTTTTGGCCTTGGATGCATAGTAGCGATACTTGGTGTGTGCCTGGGACTCACCGGCAAAAGCGGTCTCGAGGTTCTTCTTGGTCTGAGAGTTCTCAAAATCCATAGGTGTACTTCCCTTCAACACGTGCCGCCCATAGGCTTTGAGCGGCCTTGTCTTTAGGATGCCCTCATGTCGAGAATCTAAACCTTACAATCTTGTTCTTCAGATTTGAGCGGGCTATATACTCAACCAACGATCGCCCTCGGAGCGGCAAAAGCCCTCGCGCTCCAAATCGGCAAGAATGCTTGCGACCAGCTCGCGCTCGACCGGCTCTCGGCCGGCCGCCGCCTCCATCTCGTTAACGCCTGTAACGGCCTCATCAACCGTAATGCCCGCCGGCTGTCCATCGCGCGCTGCCAGCAGCATGCGCACAATGTGGGCGCGCTTTTGGCGACGCGAGCCCTCAAACTTGGACTGACGACTATAGCCCGCCGACCGCCTGGACGGATTGGGCAGCGTCTTTTTAAGATACGCGCCGTAATCCAGCAACGCGTAATACCACGCGCGCGGCGTGTCGGCATCGTCTTGAGGCACGGCAAAGGGCGCGATCTCGTCCGCCGCCGCACCGGGAGCCGCCGGACAGGCGGCTTGAATCAGCGGCACCAGCTCGCGATCGGGAACGGCCGGCACATCGGGAAAGAAATGATGCAAAAAGACCGTGCGCACGTTGGTCTCCAGATACACGCCCGGAAGATCGAATGCAAACGAACGGATGCCCTGCGCCGTTGCCGGGCCAATACCGGGCAGCGCGACTAGATCGTGCGTCTCGCGCGGAAGCTCCCCGTCCCAGTCCTCCACAACGCACTGTGCAGCCCTGTGAAGCGCCAGGGCGCGGCGATTGTAGCCCATCCCCTGCCACGCATCCAAGACATCGGAAGGGGCGGCCTGAGCAAGCGCCTGGACAGTCGGAAAGCGATCGAGCCACGCCGGCATGCGCGTCTCCACGCGCGGCACCTGCGTCTGCTGCAACATGACCTCGGAGAGCCAGATGATATACGGGTCGCGCGTGCGGCGCCACGGAAGGTCGCGATAACGCAGAACCCCTTCCGAACGAATCATCGAACGAAAGGGGTCCTGAATCATAGCAATGCTCCTTATGCGGCGCTATTCCTCCCGGCAAGCGTACGCGCAGGCAGCGTACTCGGGAAACGCATCGCGATCGGCGAACTTGGGATCGACAGCCGGAAACTGGCGATGGGCGACGATATCGCCGAGCGAAACGGAATCGAGATAGTCGCGCATCAGCGCCTGGGCTCCGGCCCACAGGGGATGATAGCAGCACGTGCCCATGCGCGCACAGTCGCCATCGGGCGCGGTGCAGTCGTTCATAACCATGGGGCCCTGAACGGCCTCCACAACCTGACGAATCGTGACATCGTCGGGGCTCACCTTAAGGCGCATGCCGCCGTGAACGCCACGCAGGCTCTCCACAATGCCGGCCTGGACCAAACCGTGTTGAATCGAACGGGCAAACGAATACGGAACATTGACATCTTCGGCAGCAGTGCGAACAGAAAGCAACCGCTCCGGCTCCTCGGCAAGCATCGCAAGCATGCGAAGGGCATAATCAGTCTTCCTCGATATATCCATGTTTCCCCTTTCAAGGAATACGAACAGCTCGAACGAGCTCCGGGGCTGAGCTTGTGTCGAGACGCCAAATGACCGCCTGAACAACCAAATTATAAATTGGGTGTCCACTGAATGCCGCACTTGAAGACTGGCTGAATCAGGTACGGCCTACAGTGAAATTTAGTATAGCCTAACCCCCCTGTTTCATTGAACAGATGTTGCGCAACAAACCCCCTCCGTTTGGATACACATATTAGTAGAGGCTGGCTCGCTCGCTCGTTGCAAATGCGGTGATTTGGATAAAGAGGCATGTAAGATCGATGGCCTATTAAACGCAAAAAGCCACGTCCGAAGACGTGGCTTTAATTGCGTTGGCGGGAAGTACGGGGCTCGAACCCGCGACCTCCGACGTGACAGGCCGGCGCTCTAACCAAACTGAGCTAACTCCCCAGGCAGTCGTTCGCGTTTGTTTCCGCTCGCGTGCGCTGCGGGGATTAGTATACACCTGTCTCTTATACACATCTCCGAGCCCACGAGACCCTAAGACATC
>URCO01000041.1:0-8431 GCA_900546375.1 uncultured Collinsella sp. | reverse complement strand
ATTGGTTTTGAAAATACCTATTCCCGTCAAGCTGGTTAATCGACTCGTAATAATCTTCTATTTCCTATTGCGTTACTAGGCTTTACTGTCTACTATGCTTGCCAACAGCAAAAAGAACAACCCATAAGGTTTATGGGTTTCGCTGCTACACACACCGTAAAACCACACGGTATCCAGTCATTTGAACACTTTGGAGGTTCACCATGAGCAATGTTTATACGTCCATCGATCAGCTTATCGGCCACACCCCGCTTCTGGAGCTCACTCACTTTGAGGCCGATGAGGACCTCAAGGCCCGCGTGCTCGTCAAGCTGGAATACTTCAACCCCGCCGGGTCCGTCAAAGACCGCGTCGCCAAGAACATGATCGACGAGGCCGAGAAGGCCGGCAAGCTTGTGCGCGGCGGCGACTACACCATCATCGAGCCCACGAGCGGCAACACCGGCGTCGGCATCGCCTCGGTGGCGGCCGCCCGCGGCTACAAGGTGATCATCACCATGCCCGAGACCATGTCCGTCGAGCGCCGCAAGCTTATGCAGGCATATGGCGCACAGCTCGTACTCACCGGCGGTTCCAAGGGCATGAAGGGCGCTATCGCCAAGGCCGAGGAGCTGCAGAAGGAGACGCCCAACAGCATCATCGCCGGCCAGTTTGTGAACCCCGCCAACCCTGCCATTCACAAGGCCACGACCGGCCCCGAGATCTGGGATGACACCGACGGCAAGGTCGACATCTTCGTCGCCGGCGTTGGCACCGGCGGCACCGTGACCGGCGTGGGCGAGTTCCTCAAGGAGCAGAACCCCGAGATTAAGGTCGTCGCCGTTGAGCCCGCCACCTCCCCGGTGCTCTCCAAGGGCCAGGCCGGCCCGCACAAGATCCAGGGCATCGGCGCCGGCTTTGTGCCCGACGTCCTCGACACCCGGGTCTATGACGAGATCATCCCCGTCGAGAACGAGGACGCCTTTGCCACCGGCCGCGCCGTGGGCCACAAGGAGGGCGTGCTCGTGGGCATTTCGTCCGGCGCCGCCGTGTGGGCCGCACTGCAGCTGGCCAAGCGCCCCGAGAACGAGGGCAAGACCATCGTGGCGCTGCTCGCCGATACCGGTGAGCGCTACCTGTCCACGGCACTCTTCCAGGACTAGGGCCCGTCGCCCATAGGTTGAGCTCAGGGACGAGCCGGCCTCCTCTCTCCCGGCAGTCTGAGCCCATCCCATCAGGGTGTCCCACGAGACGTCCGAACTTGCTACAATGTCTGCGGCGCGGAACCAGCCTCCCGCGCCGCTTTTCTTTTTTGGCCACATGCCACCAAGGAGAACCTCCCCATGCACAACAAGCGCGTGCTCGTCGCTATGAGCGGCGGCGTCGATTCCAGCGTGACTGCCTATCTGCTCAAAAGCCAGGGCTACGAATGCGTCGGCGCCACCATGCGCCTCACCTGCCCCGTGCCCGATCCCATCACGGGCATGAGCAAGGTCGACCGCGACATCGCCGATGCAAAGGCCGTCGCCGAGCGCCTGGGGATACCCCACCATGTGCTCGACCTGCAGCAGACCTTCGACCGCAATGTTATCGAGCGCTTCGTGACCGCCTACCAGGAGGGGCTGACGCCCAACCCGTGCATCATCTGCAACCGCCATATTAAGTTTGGTGCGCTGCTCGATGCGGCGCTGGATATGGGCTGCGACTACATCGCCACAGGCCACTACGCCAAAACGAGTCAGGCATCCGACGGCACCTGGCAGTTGCACCGTGGCGAGGACCCCAAGAAGGACCAGAGTTACTTTTTGTATTCGCTCACGCAAGAACGTCTGGCACACACGATCTTTCCGCTGGCTGGGCTGGACAAAGAGCGCGACGTGCGCCGCATTGCCGCCGAGCAGGGCTTCATCAACGCCAAGAAGGCCGAGAGCGAGGATATCTGCTTTATCGCGGACGGCGACTACGCGGGCTATATCGAGCGCCGCTGCGGACATGCCGCTGCACCAGGCGACATTGTGTGGCGCGACGGCAGCGTGGTCGGACGCCATAACGGCGCGCTGCGCTATACCATCGGCCAGCGCAAGGGCCTGGGCGTCGCGATGGCGCATCCCGTGTACGTAACGGGCGTCGATGCCGCCAACAACATTGTGCATCTGGGCGAGGCCGAGGACCTGACGGCCACAGCGCTCACAGCCGACGACTGGATCTGGAGTGCACCGGACGCACGCATGGAGGCGGAGCTCGATGCCGGCGGCATTCGCGTGGGCGCCAAGTACCGCTACCGTCAGAAAGACCAGGCAGCGACCCTTACGCGTGACGAAGACGGGCAAATGCTGCTAACTTTTGACGAGCCGCAACGAGCCATCGCCCCCGGCCAGGCCGTTGTAGTCTATCGCGGCGACATCGTCCTGGGCGGCGGTACCGTGACCGGCGCCATCAAATAGCCCCACCCCTTCATAAGTTGCGGTGAAATAGGGACTGTTTACGCGTTTAAAACCGCCAAACAGTCCCTATTTCACCGCAACTTTGTTAAGTATTATGATGTTTGTGCTTGCTATATTTAACGATTAGAATACTTAACGAGGTAATGCAGCAGATGAGTACTTCCAACTATATAACCATGGGTGACGCCGCACGCCTGCTGGGCGTTACGAAGGCCCGCATATCGCAACTGGCTGCATCGGGAACGCTCGCGTGCGATATCGTCGGTGGGCGGAAAATGGTTGAGTACGATTCCGCGATTGGTTATCAAAAGGTCCGTAAGCGCGGGCGCCGTCCCGCAGCTGACGTAGGGCGCAAGTTCACGTTGATGTCAGCCGACCACGAGGTCGCGCATGTCTCGTTTGATCCAACGCGCGAGTTTTCCTTTGAAATTGCCGAAATACTCGATGCACGAAGGATGCCGTTTGGCACGTGCTCGAGTTCTTCTCCAACGGTGAATAAACGAGCGCTCAACACGTGGTGGAGTCACCGGTCGGTGCCCGACGTCCGCCCCGGACTCATCTCGCGCTATCGCGAACTAGGAATTGGCAGCGGTATTGAAGTGCCCGTTCGTTGCCTGGGTTTTTCGCTTTCGGATTGCTATTGGCTAAGACCGGTCGACTGCGATGGACTCGATTGGCAGCGCCTCAATTACTTCGAAAACGATTTTGAACGGTCGGCACCCGAGCATCGTTCAGGCTGGCTTGAGGGCATCGGACTCAAAAATCCTGACAATACGTCCGAGGGTGAGCTCCCCAAATCTTGGATGATCCGCAATGGTGTTCGCATCCTGGTCAAAGGATGCGGAATGGACGATCAGCAACCGTTTAACGAGGCGGTTGCAACAGCTCTACATCGGCGTCTGCTATCCAAAGGTGAGTTTGTTCCCTATACGGTCGAGCGCATGTTCGACGGGCCCGTATGCCTATGCGATGACTTTCTTAATGGCCGTGAGGAATACGTGCCGGCCGCTTATATCAGGGACGCACTCGGTGGCCAGCGAGGAAACTCAACATACGATCGATACTGTCGCTATCTTGGCAGACACGGGGCTGACGAAGCCGCGGTAAGAAAATCCATGTCGCAGATGATTGTCTGCGATGCCCTCCTGGCCAACAGCGACCGCCACTGGCGAAACTTCGGCATCATCCGCAATGTCGACACACTAGAAATGCGGCCTGCACCGCTGTTCGATAGTGGCAATTGCCTGTGGTACAACGTGCCAACCGCCGTGCTCGTTGCCGGGGAGTTTGGATTTGCCGCCAAACCGTTTGGTCCGGACCCTTCCACTCAGCTAGCATTTGTTGACTCACTCGATTGGTTCGATGCGTCGCATCTCGATGGGTTCGTCGACGAGGCATTCGAAATCCTCTCACAAAGCGCATGGGCAACAGCAGGCAATCGCCTCAAGGCCATCCGCCGCGGTCTCGAGCGCCGCACGATAGAGGTAAGCGCCGCCGTTGAGGTACTACGTCACGTGCAGAGATAACAGCACTGCCCCCTAAGTTGCGGTGAAATAGGGACTGTTTTCGCATTTAAAACGCTTAAACAGTCCCTATTTCACCGCAACTTACAGAGGGCGGCCTCGGTCGTTACTGCCGTGTCAGCCGAGTCGCAAGCTGCTCCCTAGCGCTGAACGTAGGCGCGAACCAGCTCGTAGGTGTTGCGCACGCCGTCGATGTGGCTGCGCTCGTAGTTGTGGCTCGCGTACACGCCGGGGCCGATCAGGCCATGGCGAATGTCGTAGCCGGCCGAGAGCGTGGCCTCGACGTCGGAACCGTAATGCGGGTACACGTCGATGGCGTAATCGAGCTCCAACTCGCGCGCGATATTAGACAGCGTGGTCACCAGGTCGTAGTTGTACGGACCGCCCGAATCCTTGGCGCAGATCGAAACCATGCGCTCGGTGCAGCCCAGATCATCGCCCACGCAGCCCATGTCCACGCTGATCATCTCGCGCGTGTCGGCCGGCACGAAGGCTCCGCCGTGGCCGACCTCCTCGTACACGGTAAAGAGCAGGGACACCTTGCGCGAAAGCGACACCTCGCCGTCAGCAACAGCGCGGGCCAGACCCAGCAGAATCGACGCCGACAGTTTGTCATCCAGGAAGCGGCTCTTAATGTAGCCGCTCTCCGTCACCGTGGTACGCGGATCCATAGCGATGATGTCGCCGGTCTGAATGCCCAGCTCAAGCACATCGTCCTTGCTGTCGACATTCTCATCGAGCAGGATTTCCATGTTCTTCTCGATGGTCTTGACCGGCTCGTCGGCCACGTGCGCCGAAGGCTCGGTGTTAAGAACCACACCCGTGTACGCATTGCCGTCACGCGTGTAGACGGTGCAGTTCTCGCCATCGGCCGTAGACCACTGGTGTCCACCAAGCGTCGTGGGACGCAGACGACCATTGTCCTTAATGGAGCGCACCATGGCGCCCAGGGTATCGACATGGCTCGCCAACACGAGCGGCTCACCCTCACCGCCAAGCTCAACCAGCACGTTACCCTTATTGGAGCGCTCGGGCCCAAAGCCCATATCGCGCAACGTTTCCATCAGATAATCAGTCGCCGCACGGGTATAGCCCGTAGGCGAAGCAATCGAGGTAAGCGCCTTCAACTGGTCAGTAATATAGGAGAGCGTAGAATCCATCTTGGACACCAAAGTCACCCTTTCATATCGAATTAAACCCACAGCAACGATACCACCGCGAACCATCTTTTTACCTAGCGAGATGACCCATCGAGCTCTTCCGAACAGCGCCCGCCACGACAACGAGCCGGCGGGCCCCGCCCGTTAGCCCCAGAATCTTTCCGCAGGACAGAAGGAGGCCCCGCCGCACGTAGTGCGCAGCGGGGCCTCCGACATGTCCGAGGACGATTCTGGGGCTAACGGGCGGGGCCCGCCGAACCAGGTTAAGCAGCCGGGCAGATCTTCTTGAAGAGCTCGATGACGTCGTCGAGCGTTGCCTCGCGCGGGTTGCCCGGGAAGCAGGCGTCGGCCATGGCGTCCTTGGCCAGGACCTCGATCTCGTCAGCCTTCATGGCCTCGCAGACGTGCGGGATGTTCACGTCGGCGGAAAGCTGCTTGACGGCGGCGATAGCGGCGTCGGCAGCCTCGTCGGTGCTCATGCCCGTGGTGTCAACGCTCATGGCAACGGCAACCTTGGCCAGGCGCTCGGTGCAAACCGGCTTGTTGAACTCCATGGCGATCGGCAGCAGCATGGCGCAAGCAACGCCGTGCGGGGTGTCGTAGTGAGCGGACAGGGTGTGAGCCATGGCGTGGTCGATGCCCAGGCCGACGTTGGAGAAGCCCATGCCGGCGACATACTGGCCAAGAGCCATGCCCTCGCGGCCGGAGCCGGGCTTGCCGGACTTGGCCTCGGCGACGGAGTCGCGCAGGTTCTCGCTGATCAGCTTGATAGCCTCAAAGTGGAACATGTCGGAGAGCTCCCAAGCGCCCTTGGTGGTGTAGCCCTCGATGGCGTGGGTCAGAGCGTCCATGCCGGTGGAAGCGGTCAGACCAGCGGGCATGGAGGCCATCATATCGGGGTCGACGACAGCGACCTCGGGGGCGTCGTTGGTGTCAACGCACACGAACTTGCGGACCTTCTCGGGGTCGGTGATGACGTAGTTGATGGTCACCTCGGCGGCGGTACCGGCGGTCGTCGGCACGGCGATGGTGAACACAGCGTGATTCTTAGTCGGAGCAACGCCCTCGAGGCTGCGGACATCGGCGAACTCGGGGTTGTTGATGATGATGCCGATAGCCTTGGCGGTGTCCATGGAGGAGCCACCACCAATGGTCACGATAGCGTCAGCCTCGGCGGCCTTGAAGGCCTCGACGCCGTCCTTGACGTTCTGGATAGTGGGGTTGGGCTTAATCTCGGAGTAGAGGCTCCAAGCGATGCCGGCGGCGTCGAGCTCGTCGGTCACCTTAGCGGTAACGCCAAACTTAACCAGATCGGGGTCGGAGCAGACGAAGATCTTCTTGTAGCCGCGACGCTGGAGCTCGCCGGGGATCTCCTTGATGGCGCCGGAACCATGATAAGAGATGGTGTTGAGAACGAAACGATTAGCCATTGATAGCCTCCCATCGTGTGCGGGGCATCCATTACGCCCCGCGCTATATGTCCCATCCTAACGCTTTTGAAACAAAAAGCGCGTGAGAACGTCAAAGTTGTTAAAGCGTTTCAACAGCTGGTATCGTCCCCACCTGATCACTAAACAAAAAAGGGGCGGCCGAGATGGCCGTCCCCTCCCCAATATTGATCAGTGCGACAAAGGGGCCAGCCCCTTGCCGCATCCTGCCGTTATTTTTGGCAGGCGTCTTTCCAATCTTCGCAGGCGCGCTTCCAGCGAGAGCGCAAGTCACGCTCGCGGTCGATAAACATGATGGCAAACGCGATAAACAACAGCACGCTCGCCACCGCAATGGAGTGCAGCCCCATGCGCTCAATACACCAGTTGCCCAACACGGCGCCAAACACAAAGATAAAGATCACGCCAAAGTACAGCAGGCCGTTTTCCAAAAAGCCGCGCCTGTGGGTGATGATGTAATCGTCCACGTTTTGCAGCGCGTTGCGCAAGTTGCCGATGCACATGGTCGTAGCGATACCGTGACCGTGAATCTTGCGGAAGCTCTCTACCTGCATGCCGCAGGCAAACGAAGTGAGGCAGTTGGCGAGCAGGTTGAAATTGCCGCCCGGGATAAAGCTCACGCCCAGCAAGATAACGGCTTCAAAGAACACCGTCACCTGGCGCCAGTGGATCACGCTGCCAAACCGTTCATGCACCAGGTCGGCAAGCATAATGCCCACGGCAAACGACACCACGGGGAAGAAGTAGCGTCCCGCAAGTGCCCAGTTGCCCTCCGAGATGCTCACGCCCACGAGCAGGATGTTGCCTGTCTGCGCGTTGGCGAAAACATGATCGCGCCCAATGTACGAATACACATCCATAAAGCCACCGGCGAGCGCCAAGATGATGCCCAGCTCAATAGACTCCGATATCTGTTTGGCACGCTGCATCGTCGTGCATCCTCCTTGTTGACGACTCTCTCGTGCGTTGGCGGAAACATAGCCGCCGTTCATACTGTAACCCATTGACAACATGGCGTGCGCGCGAGACGGGTTCTCCAACGCGCAGATACACAGTCTGGAAACAAACAGCGGGCGCGGCGCCGGCACCCGCATCGACACGCCGATCCGCCAGCTCGTGTACTCCACCAGTCTTTTTAGCCCCGTCCCAAAAAGACTGGTTACAATTACGTGCAGCATACAAACACCGGGAGGGATCGTGGCAAAAAAGCCTCAGCACGCTCAGAACAACCAGCGCAGTCAGCAGGGCAAACAGGGCCAGCAGCAAAAGCGCGGCGGCAAGGCGCAGGGTGGGCACACCACGCATACCCCAGCAGCGCCCACGCGCCCCTGGCGTCCGGGCCGCGATAAGTTCCTCCCCGTCAGCCGCGCCGACATGGATGCGCGTGGCTGGGACCAGTGCGACTTTGTCTACATCTGCGGCGACGCCTATGTGGACCATCCCAGCTTTGGCATGGCCATCATCAGTCGCGTCCTCGACGCGCACGGCTACAAGGTGGGCATCATCTGCCAACCCGACTGGACCGACCCCGCCAGCATCACTGTGCTCGGCGAGCCGCGCCTGGGCTTTTTGGTCAGTGCCGGCAACATGGACTCCATGGTCAACCACTATTCGGTGACCAAACACCGCCGCCACACCGACGCCTATACCCCCGGTGGCGAGGAGGGGCGCCGTCCCAACCGAGCCGTCACGGTCTACGGCAACCTCATCCGCCAGACGTTTAAGGACGCCCCCATCATCATCGGCGGCATCGAGGCAAGCCTGCGCCGCCTGGCCCACTACGACTACTGGCAGGACAAGCTCAAGCGCTCGGTACTGCTCGACTCGGGCGCCGACATCCTCATCTACGGCATGGGCGAGCACGCGATTGTCGAGAT
>URCO01000040.1:0-9181 GCA_900546375.1 uncultured Collinsella sp. | reverse complement strand
GTCGCGATTCAATCTCGAAAACAGCATTGCCCAGTTGACAAAACTATAGGAACACATTACGATATCGACGGCCGCGATCCACTCATGCTGTGGCGAGAGGAGCTGGCCTGTTCGTCGATCGCATCGATGTATCGAGGGTCCAAAGTTTCCTACTCGACCGCTGTCGAGCGCCGCGGTGTCGACTTTGCCGTGAGTGCCGTTCCATACGGTGATGGGGTGGCGTTGGGGTATCGATCCCTTGCGGCTGAGCCCGCCGATGACTATTCATACACGATCGCCGACGTCCTTGTGAACAACGCGTTCCATCAGAGTCCAACAGTGCTTGTGATGCGCGATGCGCAAATCGTTTCTTCAAACGATTCGACCGTCGATATAACTCTTGCCCGGCTTCTCGCCGATAGCGGAATTGACTGGAAAGACGAGGGCGTAACACGTATCGAATATCGGGGGACCACCTTATATGCCGTGCGTGCGGCATATAAGGACTACCGCCTGTTTGCGCTATATCCCAAATCTGAGGTCATGTCTGACAGGATTTCATTTGTCGCCGTCGGCGTCTTGGTGTGCCTTGCGTTTTGGGTCGTGGTACTGTTGGCTCGAAATATCGCTGACCACCGCAATTTGGTCGAAAAGGATAAACAGCTCGGCATTATCAATGCCATAAGCGCCATCTACGATTCGACCTTCCTTTTGCATCTTGACACCCTCGAGATCGAGGGAATCAATATGTCGCCGGCGATAGCGAAGATGTTTGCCGAGCATAGCGAGGCATATGACTTTATGGACACGGTCTGCCGGGATATCGTGAGCCCCGAAAGCCGCGAAGCGGTCGTGGGGCTCGTAGATATAAGTACGCTTCGTGAACGCATGGAGGGCGTACCGTACTTGGCTGCCGAGGTGCGAGATTGTCGAGGCACCTGGTACTCGCTACAGGTTGTCCCCCAGCATCGCGATGAGCAAGGCCGGTTGGATTCGGTCGTCGTGGCGACGCACAACATATCGATGGTCAAGCATGCCGAGGAGCTGTCATACCAAGATAAACTGACGGGGCTTCGCAACCGCAACTATCTGGAATCGCGTGGAGATAGCCTGGTAAACGAGGACTTGCCAGTGAGCGTGATTATGGTGGACTGTAATTATCTCAAGCGGACCAACGACATTTATGGTCACGAGATGGGGGATGAACTGCTGCGACGGACGGCGTCCGTGCTGCGGCGGGTGGCTGGTGCGGATTACCTGCCGATGCGCGTTGGCGGCGACGAGTTTTTGCTGGTTTGCCCCCATACTGACAACGAGTCTGCGCTCGGGCTGGAACAGGATCTTCGTCTCGGTCTTGCCGCGGTAAGCGATGAGACCCTGACGGTCAGCGCATCGATTGGCGTGGCGACCGTCGAGACGGCTGGAAATACGCTGGCCGATGTATATCGCGTCGCCGACCACAATATGTATCGGGAGAAGCGCATGGTCCACGTACAGGGTGCGGACTGCTAATCTTGCCCCCATCAGTCCAAGCATCGTAGGATGTTGAATCAGTGCCCGCGATATTTTATCGGTTCGGACGGGGATAATAGACGTCTGAAATTTCTTTCTGAGAGGGGATCTCAATGATTAGTTTTGACTACAAGCCTCAGGGTGTATGCTCTCGCAATATTCACCTCAATCTCTCTGACGATGGCAGCAAGGTGCTGGGCGTCGAGTTTACCGGCGGCTGCGATGGCAACCTCAAGGCCATCTCCAGGCTGGTCGAAGGCGCTCCCGCCGATCGCGTAATCGAGGTTCTCGCCGGTAATACCTGCGGTATGAAAAAGACCTCTTGCGCCGATCAGCTTACGCGCGCTATCGAGGCCGCTCGCGCAGAGATCGCCTAATGAGCATCGCTGATCGCTTTAAGAATGGAATAACGCGTCGAGGTTTTGTGCTGGGTGGCGCCGCTACCGGTGCTGCTGCCGTACTGGCCGGTTGCTCGAAAAAAACGGGCACGAGTGATGACGCCGCTGGCGAGCCGCAGGTTATCAAGGACGATTCGAAGATTGTCTCGATCACTGATGAGTACGAGGCTGTCGATATCGATCTTGAGCCCGCAGCCTCGTGGACGCTGCCGCTGGGCACGCTGCTGTACTACTGCGATGGCGACTACGCTGCCGCGATGATGGCGCCTGCTTCTGCCCTGCATGCCAATACGCTTGGTGTGCTCAACCTAGGCGATGGCTCGCTTACCACACTTATCGAGGATCCCATTGAGGGAACCGGTTATGCGTTTTACGACGTTCGCGCGGGTGATGGCGTGTTCGCGTGGGTCGAGATGAACTTTGCCAATGCGTCCTGGAAACTCTATGCGCAAAACCTTGCAGGCTCCTCCCTTACCGGCAACGCTGTCGAGCTCGACCGCGGTGGCGAAAACTACGATCCGCCGCTCTTCACAGCGTATGGGTCGTCGGTCATCTGGTATAAGATGCCTTCGTCCGGCGGCACCAAGACGAGTAACGATTCGTACTGCTACCGTCAGTCGCCCAGCGAGTCCAAGCCTGAGGTTATTTGGAAGTCGACGGGCCGCTTCGCATCCGCCCCGCGTGTGAGCGATGGCATCCTGACCATCTCGCCCCGCGTGCACAATGATGAGGGCGTCTATTACGGTATGACGGCGATCGACCTGACGGACGGCAACAATACCAAGAGGGCTCAGCTGGTCCTTCCCTCATCGGTGTCTCCCTTCGAGGCCGTATATATGGGCGACACGTTTGTGTTCTCCATCGAGGCCACCTATAGCGGCGTGGGGAGCCTAGGCAACATGGGCACCTATATCGGTAACGAGAATGGGACGTTCCTATTCCTGTCGCGCGAGCCGCTTGCGTGTGCTGCCGGCAGAAAAGGCAAATATCTGGTTAAGGTTCAGGCATCGCATTTTCTGATCGATACCTCCGCCAAAACATATGGTTCGCTGCTGTCGCCCGACCGCGCTCTCGAATATGGCGATTATCCAGCTACGGCGGGTAAATCGAATACGTTTTTAACCTATGCCACGGTGCGTAATAGCCAAGGAGTTCCCGAGACGGTTACCGCCCGCCTGTTCTCTCTTTAGCGCCGAGGGGTTAAAAGGGCGCCAACGGGGGAATAAACGCGTTGTAATTGTGAGTGCCGCCCGCCAAGCCGCCGCACTGTAGCGGTGCTCGGTGGGCATAGGTGCGTTAAAATGGGCTTGTTCTTAGCTAATTGAGACAGGGGGGCCGTGTTATGGCTTCAGATGCAAAAAAGATTCTGCTGGTCGAGGACGAGAAGGCAATCCGTGACGCTGTCGCTGCCTATCTCGAGCGCGAGGGCTACTGGGTTGTTGGCGTCGGGGACGGCCAGTCTGCGATCGAGGAGTTCGAGAAGCACCAGTTCGACCTGGTTGTGCTCGACCTTATGCTCCCCAAGATTCCCGGCGAGCGCGTTTGCCGCACTATTCGCGATACCTCGGATGTCCCCATCATTATGCTGACGGCCAAGGGCGAGATCGAGGATCGCATCATCGGCCTTGAGCTTGGTGCCGACGACTACCTGATTAAGCCGTTCTCGCCGCGTGAGCTCGTCGCCCGCGTCCGCGCCCTGTTCCGTCGTGCTCACCAGGCAGACGAGCCCGCCGTTGAGGTGCTCGACTTTGGCGATCTGGTCATCGATATCTCGGGCCACAAGATCTTGGTCGAGGACAAGGAAGTAGACCTGACTGCTTCCGAGTTTAAGCTGCTCACCACGCTTGCTCGCCATCCCGGTCGCGTCTATAACCGTATGGAGCTGGTCGAGAAGGTGCTCGGCTATGACTTTGAGGGCTACGAGCGCACCATCGACAGTCACGTCAAGAACCTTCGCGCCAAGCTGGGCGACGACCCCAAGAAGCCTAAGTGGCTCTACACCGTTCACGGCGTCGGTTATCGCTTCGAGGCTCCGGCCAAGACCGATAAGTCGGACGAGAAATAGGGAAATCACATATGACACCTGCGCGCTTTGAAATTGGGCAAAAGCATAAGCAGGAGAACGAGGCGGGTTCCAAGGCAAGTTGGAACACGCCTCGTTCCGATTCACGGCCAGCGATGAGCTATCCCTCGCGCATGGCCTTGGCTTTTGCCCTGACGTCGCTCATGACGGTATTGGTGCTGGTGGGCGTTGTCTCCGTTGTGTGGGGTACCGTCTTTTCGGATTACACGCGCTCCAATATCGTCGAGATTGCCAATTCTGCCGCCGAAAAGCTTGCGACGTCGTACGAGGAAAACGGCAACTGGACTGCGGGCGAGCTACGCACGGTCGCGACATCGAGCTTGGTGTCCGACGACCTGAGTATGCAGGTTGTCAACAAAAAGGGCGTTGTCGTCTATGACGACTCATGGCCTTCGGCAAGTGCGACCGCCGATGTGCGCGAGAGCGAATCGGCGTCGAGCAGCTCGAGCGGTAAAAAGGCCTCGCATAGCCCGGTCTCGTCGGCGCCCACCGACTCCGATAGCGTTGCCAACGTCGAAATCATAACGTCTTCTGGCGAGCATGTCGGACAGGTGAAGCTATGGGCTATCGGCTCCGATGCCCTGCTCACCAAGGCGGATTCTGCGTTTAGGGAAAAGACTTTTAACGCCATGGCCCTTGCCGCGGTTGTTGCGGTCTGCATCTCAGTTGTTATCGGATCGTTCGTGTCGCGCATGCTTACCAGACCGATTCATCGTATAACCAGCACAGCCAAGCAAATTCGCGACGGCGATTTGTCCGCTCGTACCGGTTTGCGCGGCGACGATGAAATCGATCAGTTGGGTGAGACCTTTGACGAGATGGCCACCTCGCTCGAGAAAGATATGAAGCACGAAAAGCGCCTGACCTCGGATGTCGCACACGAGCTTCGCACGCCGCTCATGGCCATGCTTGCAACGGTCGAGGCCATGCAGGACGGCGTGTATCCCACCGACGATGAGCATCTGGAGACGGTCGCTTCCGAGACGCGCCGCCTGGCTCGTTTGGTGCAGCAGATGCTCGACCTATCGCGTATGGAAAACAGCACGGCGCCGCTCAATCTCGAACCGGTGGACATGGTTCCCTTTGTGCGGTCTATCGTCAACGCTCAGGAGCGCCTATTTGTTGACCGCGATCTGCGCTTGCGCTTTGCTGACGAGACCCAAGGTCACGACGATGTCGTCGAGGCCGATCCCGACATGATCACGCAGTGCGTCATCAACCTCATGAGCAACGCCATGCGCTACACCCCCGAGGGCGGTTGGGTCGTGGTGTCGGTGCTCAGTGACCGCAAGCATGTCAGTATTGCCGTTTCGGATACCGGTATCGGTATTGCCAAGGACGACCTGTCGCGCATCTTCGGGCGATTTTGGCGCGCAGATGCCAGCCGCGCCCGCGAAGCCGGCGGCCTGGGCGTTGGCCTCGCCGTGACCAAGCAAATCGTCGAGCGTCACCATGGCTACATATCCGTGGAGTCGGAGCTTGGAAAGGGTACGACTTTTACGATTCATCTGCCTCGCGAGCACACGGCGGACGCGGCATCTACTACAATGGAGCACTAGCTTTTCGCTATTCGGTGAAGGAGGGGCCGCGTTCCTGCCGCTCCGAGTTTGCGAAAACATGCGGGAAAGAACCCGCATTTCTGTCGTATTTAGGTAAGGAGTGACTCACGTGACAACGATGGAGCGTCGTCCGGATTCCCGTGGCAAGGTTCGTGATATCTACGATGCCGGCGAAAACCTGCTGATGGTCGCCACCGATCGCATTTCTGCGTTCGACTTTATTCTCCCCGACGAGATTCCGTTTAAGGGAGAGGTGCTCAACCGCATCTCGGCATTCTGGTTCGACAAGTTTGCCTATATCGTCCCCAACCACCTCGTCTCCATCGATCCGGCGGATTTCCCCGAGGAGTTTGCCGAGTATCGTGACTATCTCGCAGGCCGCGCCATGCTGGTCAAGAAGGCCCAGACGATTCCTATCGAGTGCATCGTCCGCGGTTATCTGACCGGTTCGGGCAAGAAGACCTATGACGAGAACGGCACCGTCTGCGGCATCCAGCTGCCCGAGGGTCTGACCGAGGCCTCCAAGCTTCCCGAGCCGCTGTTCACGCCGTCCACGAAGGCCGAGATCGGTGATCACGACGAGAATATCTCGTTTGAGCGTTGCTGCGAGATCGTTGGCGAGGACATCGCCACGCAGATTCGCGATCTGTCTCTCAAGATCTACAAGGCTGCTGCCGAGTATGCAGCGACCCGTAGCATCATCATTGCCGACACCAAGTTTGAGTTTGGTGTTATCGATGGCAAGGTCACGCTGATCGACGAGTGCCTCACGCCCGACTCCAGCCGTTTCTGGCCCGCCGCCAGCTACGAGGAGGGCAAGATCCAGCCTAGCTACGACAAGCAATTCGTCCGCAATTGGCTCAAGGCCAACTGGGATATGACGGGGGAGACCCCGCACCTGCCCGCCGAGGTCATCGATGGCACGTCCGAGCGCTATCGCGAGGCCTTCCAGATCATCACGGGCTCCCAGTTCACAAGCATGAAGGAGAACGCATAAGTGAGTACCCGTAGCGCCACGAACAAGCGCACGCAATCCCACGAAGTTACCGGGGTTGCGCGCAAGTCCGCCGCATCTGCTAAACCCGCCCGCCAAGCAGCGAGCTCCGTTCGCGTCGTGCCGGCTTCGTCTAAAGCTCGCCGCAAAGAGCTCGAGAAGGGTGAAAACCTGGAAGGCCTTTCCAAGGAGGAGAAGCGCGCCCGCAAGGCCAAGCAGCGTGCTCGCGAGGATCGTATCTATACGGTGTCGAATATTCTTCTCAAGCAGGATGAGGACTACACCAAGCGCCGTCGTATCTGGTGGGCCGTGCTCGCCATCGGCATGGTACTCGTCGTGGCAATTTGGGCTTCGCTCTACTTCGCTCCCGGCGGCACGGTGTCCAGTCCTGTTCAGATGGTCGGCATCGTTTTGTCCTATGTCATCATCCTGGGTGACTTTATCTACGACTTCGTTCGTATTCGTCCCTTGCGCAACATGTACCGCGCGCAGGCCGAGGGCATGTCCGAGAACAAGCTCAACGCTCTTATCGAGCGCTCGGCTGCCGAGGAGGACAAGAAGGACTCCAAGAAGAAGTAGCGTTTGTATCCATACATATCGCTAAGATATAAGGCGCGTCGTTTTTGCGGCGCGCCTTTTTACTGTTCTATAGATAGATGGAGTGGCACATGATTCGAGCTGCCCTGACGGTCGAAGAGGCTTTGGAGGGCATGAAGGCCCTGGAGCCCAAGATTAAAAACTACGCGCGCCTGGTCGTCCGCAAGGGCGTAAACGTCAAGCCCGGCCAGGAGGTCGTCGTTCAGTCTCCGGTCGAGTGCGCGCCTTTTGCCCGCGTGGTGGTCGCGGAGGCTTATGCCGCCGGCGCTGGTCACGTGACGGTCATTTGGGCCGATGACGCCGTGACGAGGTTCACGTACGAGCATGTCGATAAAAGCTATTTTGAGCAGACGCCCGAGTGGAAGCGCCTGCAGCTGGATTCCCTGGCCCAGGACGGTGCCTGCTTTATCTTTATTGAGGGTGCGGATCCTGCAGCCCTCAAGGGCATCGATCCTGCCAAGCCCGCTGCCGCTTCCAAGGCGAGGAATACGCAGTGCAAAGTTTTCCGCCGTGGACTGGATTACAACATCAATCCGTGGTGCATCGCCGGCGCTCCGGTCGTGGCTTGGGCGCGCGAGGTGTTCCCGGGAGACGCCGATGAGGTTGCAATCTATAAACTATGGAATGCGATTCTGCACACCGCTCGCGCCGATGGCCAGGACCCGGAGAGCGACTGGGAGCTTCATGACGCGGCGTTCGAAAAGAACTTGCGCTTCCTAAACGACAATCGTTTTGACTGTCTGCGCTATACCGCTTCGAATGGAACCGACATGGTAATTGGTATGACGAAGGGGCATGAGTGGGCCGGCGGTAAGGGCGAGACCCCCGACGGTCACCCCTTCTTCCCTAACATCCCCACCGAGGAGGTCTTCACCTCGCCCGATCGTATGCGTGCTGACGGAATCGTCTATTCCGCAATGCCGCTTATCCATCACGGTAACAAGGTCGACGATTTTTGGATCAAGTTCGAGAACGGTCGTGTGGTGGATTACGACGCCCGTGTGGGAAAGGCGACACTCGCAAGTATCATCGATACTGACGAGGGCGCTGCTCATCTGGGAGAGGTCGCGCTCATTTCCAAGAACACGCCGATTCGCGAAAGTGGCGTTCTGTTCTACGACACGCTTTATGACGAGAACGCCAGCTGTCATCTTGCGCTGGGAGTCGGCTTCCCCGAGTGCATTGAGGGTGGATATGACATGTCCAAAGAGGAGCTCTTGGAGCATGGCGTCAACGTTTCGAGCACGCACGTCGACTTTATGATTGGCACGGACGACATCGATATTGTAGGCATTACGCCCGATGGACGCGAAGTTGTGATTTTCCAGAACGGCCAATGGAGTTGGGAATAGTCCCAGACCGTGGTACAATGCCACCCGCGGGCCGTTAGCTCAGCTGGCAGAGCAGGAGACTTTTAATCCCAAGGTCCAGGGTTCGAACCCCTGACGGCCCACCATAGAAAAGAAAGCGATCGACTTCGGTTGGTCGCTTTTTTGTTGCCGCGACACGGGTTCGAACCCGTCGGGGCGCGGAGCTGAGTAAACGCGTGAGCGTTTGCCAGCGCAGCGCGCAAGGCGCGAAAGCGCCGCAGCGGCCGCCTGCGGAGCAGGCTGAACCCCTGACGACCCACCATAGAATAGAGAAGCGACTGGTGGATGCCGGCCGCTTTTTTTGTTGCCGCGGCACGGGTTCGAACCAGATCTTCTCTATATATAAGGACGCCTGGCGGCCAAAACCAGCCTTTTACCGACAGGAAACCAAAACCTAATGTCTTTAGAGTAAAGTAGCCCAGCAGAGATGGCCGACGCCTCAACACCTATAAACCAGCTGGTCATCGCCAATACCAGAAGCCGATGCTTCAGATATGACTTCAGTGGAACAACTGAAGGATCAATTCATTTGTGAACAAAATATGGAGTGCCAGATTCCCGCCCCCGGGGCCCCCTCCGGTCTGGCAATATATCTCCTTGCCGCGCGGCCCGGTCGAACCGGGAACCGGCGCGGGGCGTGCACCTTGAGAACCGGATACTGCGAGGATGGACACTTACTTCAGTGTCGC
>URCO01000039.1:0-10554 GCA_900546375.1 uncultured Collinsella sp. | reverse complement strand
GCGATTGGCGAAAATGCGTTGGTGGAAATGGTGAAAATTATATTGACGCTAACAGAGTTCTTCCCGAACGCGCGCCAGGAGAACCTCCTCATCGGGATGCTGCACGCGTTCTCGGCGCTGGGCGTGCCCGCGACCGTGCTCACCGACAACATGAAGAGCGTGGTCGTCCGCCGCGATGCCGACGGCCGGCCCGTCTGGCAGGCCGACTACGCCGAGTTCATGGGCGTCGTCGGCTTCCGCACCAGGCTGTGCAGGCCGCGCCACCCCTATACGAAGGGCAAGGTGGAGAGGCTCGTCCGCTTCGTGAAGGGGAACTTCCTCGCGGGAAGGTCCTTTACCGACCTTGACGCCCTCAACCGGGAGGCCGCCCTCTGGTGCGCCGAGCAGGGAGGCCGCTGGCGGCGCGCGGCGGCATGCGTCCCGATGCGCGAGCACGAGGCGGCGTGCTCGGCGAACACCAGGCCGCTCGAGGTCACGGCCGAGGTCGAGCGGTACCTGTGCCCGCGCCGGAAGATCTCCTTCGACGGCTTCGTGAGCTTCGAGGGGCACCGCTACGGCGTGCCCTACTGGTACGTCCGCAGCGAGCGCAGGGTGAACCGGGAGGGGCGCGTGGTGCACATATACAGCGACGACCTCTCCCGCGAGCTCGTCGCCCACGCCGTCGGCACCGGCGCCGACAGCTGGTGCGAGGGGCAGTGGGAGACATCGCCGGCGCAGCCCGAGGAGCTGCCGACCCAGCCGGTGGGGACCGTGGTCGAGCAGATCGCCCCGCCCAGGACGAAACCCGGTTTCGAGAGGTTCGACTTCGGGAGGGCCGAATGATGGCGGGCGCGGGGGCGAGCCCCTACGAGCTCGCGAGCGACGCCGCGTCGAGGCTCGGGATCGCCGTCGGGGCGGAGGAGCTCGCGACCCTCGCCTCGGACCTCGACCTCGGCGACGGGGAGATGGCCGCCGTGGCAGCCACCTTCTCCTACCTTGCGGAGAAGAGGAGGCTCGCCTCCATCGAGACGCTGCTGAGGCTGAGCAGGCTGCCCAGGCGCGAGCCCAAGACCTTCGAGGGCTTCGACTTCTCCAGGATCCAGGGCCGGGACGCGGCCGCGCTGGGCAAGCTCCCGTCGCTGGCCGACCTCTACGCGCACCGCAACGTCGCCTTCGTCGGGCCCGGCGGCATAGGGAAGACGCACCTCGCGCAGGCCTACGGGCGCGAGTGCTGCATGCGGGGGCTCAAGACCTACTACATAAAGGCGACCGAGCTCAGGGACAGGTTCCAGAAGGCCGTCCAGCGGGGAAACACCTCGCGGGTCGTCTCCTCGCTCGTCAAGCCGTCGTGCCTCATCGTTGACGAGGTGGGGAGATGCGTCTACGACAGGCCGTGCACCGACCTGTTCTTCGATGTCGTCGACAGGCGCTACGAGAAGGAGGGGCCGAACGCGATGGTCCTCACGAGCAACATCGCCCCGAGCGGGTGGGATGAGTTCTTCACGGGCGACGACACGCTCCTCTGCGCCCTCGACAGGCTGTTCGACAAGGCGTCGGTGTTCGTGATGCGGGGCCCGAGCTACCGCGGCAGAGGGCTCGACACCTACTCGGTGGAGGCCGTCCCCCAGGCGGTGAAGGTGAGGGGGATCCAGCCCGAGGGGATGTAGGAATGCGATAGGAAAGTCATAGATGCGGGCGTGTTGGCTAAAATGGGTCGGCCGGGATTGGTCAATCTCGGCCGACTATATTTGGCTAAATTATTCCGGCGCTAACATCGGACATCTCCTCCGACGAACCTGGCAATCGGGCGGTTGAAATATCTTTTTCAACCGCCCGATTGCCACAATAGATTTGAGCATCCGCCCACAAACGTCCGCGTTTTATACCCATCAAATCCTTTGCCTTTTGTCGTCTAGACTAGAAAAATCGCTCGAAATAACGCAACCGGCCTGCTCGCTTGAAGAAACCTAAGCCCGTAACGTAGATGTGCAAACTTCCGAAACGCCTTGCGCGGCATAGTGCGTATAAACTTCGTCAACCGCCTCAGAAATATCTGAGTATCGCGCCGGGTCAAAAGCATACGATGTCGCAGCTATACCCTGCACCCATTCGGAACGCGGATTAATTGAATAGCCACACAGCATCATCATACATGCATCTAGACCTGATTTCCCAAGTATCCGACGTATTGATGAGAGCATCGCGGGTCGCCCCTGCACCATCGTCGTCACCCCTATTAGCAGTATTTACCGTTTTTCTCTAAATGCGTATCGCCACCCTTAAGAATACGAAGTGTTTTATCCAGACCCGATTGTCCTCCATCTCAAACGAAGGGATAAGGAATCTCATCCGGAATCGGCAGTAACGGAGGATTCACAACGACAAGCGAAAAACATGAGTCATCTCTCAGAGGGGAGTAAAGGCTCCCCTCAAGCACCCTAGTTTCGTCATCCAAAGAGTTGATGGCAGTGTTTTTCTTACAAAGGTCGACAACAAAAGGGTTGATTTCTACAGATGTTACATCCATGCCACAGTTGGTAAGTATCAGGCCCTGTATTCTGGGGCCAGAACACAAATCGAGAGCCTTCCGTGCGCTCTGCGGTGTAAGGCGCCAATCTCAGCAAATCTGTCCCACAATACTGCGCTGAAGAACAAGACGGAACCCCTGAGCCAAACTCCCCTATACCTTATTAAGGCTAAGACAGGCAAGTTCACGCACCCGGCATATTCCAGAATAACATCCTATTGTTTTAGATGCTCTACAAGCATGAACAGCCGCGAATCGGAAAGATCTTCTAGTTTCGCCCCGACTGACCGCCAAGGGGCAAAATGGCCCCTCCATCCCCAGGCGACCGGTTCTGGCGCGCCAAGGAGTGTCCCCAGCCGGCAGAAAAGGAACGTCCCTATCTGCCGGCTAGAGAGCACCGAAGAGGATGGCGTAGGTAGTGGATTCGCCGAGCTTGAGCTCGTCGCCGGGATTGAGTTGGGCGGAACGGCCGGGCTCGACCTGAATGCAGACGCGCGTGGCCCCGTTTACCACCACGGTTCCGTTGGTGGACGACAAGTCCTCGACGTGCCAGATATTCTGAGCATCGCACCAGATATGGGCATGGCGGGCCGAGACATCGTCGCCGACGTCGGTAATATCGCCCTCACCAGTGGCCAGCGCGCCAATCTCAACACCCTGCTCGCTCGGCTGAATCCAGCGCGGGGCGCTCACGACAAAACTGTTTTGTACGCGCAGCAAGCCCAAGGGGTGCGCCGGGGCGGGTTCGCGTTCGCCCGCGGTCATCGACATGCCAAGCGAACGCGGCGTGGATGTGCCTCCTCCACAGGTCGCGTGCGCGTAGTCGATGGCATAGTTCACCGAGGACCGCACATCCGCCGAACAACCGACGGCGACAAACAGCACCAGCACGGCCTCGGCGCGCTCGGCAGGCATGAGTTCTGCCGCCTGGGACAGGCGATCGAGCGCGTTGCGATAGAGATTCGTGTCCTGGTGGCACTCTTCGAGCGCGCGTACCATCGGTTCACCTGCAGGACCGCACACCATATTGATCACAGCCGTGGAGTCTATGGGATTTCGCTGGCGCAGGGCCAGTTGCGACATAATACGCGCAGCCGAGGTACCGTATTCGGCAAAGTAGCGCTGCTGAAGCGTGCCGACCGGCGCGCGAACGATAAAGCGGGAAACCCAAGAGCGATCGGCGGCCCGGCTCTGCGGGCTGCGGCCGTCGGCAAGCGGACGGGACGAAAGCACCAAGCCGCACAGCTCGATATGGCTCAGATACGCCGCGCGCTTAAAGATGTCAAACATGGCCCCGCATGGGGTGAGCTCAACTTGAGATGCCATGACCTAGGCCTCCTTGGTCGTAGAAATAGAATCGGACGATACTTCGACAGGTCCGCCAAAAGTACGGGCAGCTGCGGCTCCACCGGCAAGCGGAGTCGCCATCTGGGCTTTTGTGCGTCGCGGTGCCGAAACGGGAAGTTCAAAGGCAAAGCCCATCGCAAGCAAAAACCACGTAAGCGTATAGGTTGCAACCAGAGCGGCAACAAGGCCGCCCATCACGGCGCGTTGGGAAAATACGCTACATGCAGCCACAACCAGCACCGGAACCTCGCAGGCAGAAAGCGCAAGCACACCCTGCAGGAACCCCGAGCGCCGATTGCGCGCAAGTGCCCCCGCGGTAACGCCGGCTATGCCTGGCAGCGCCAACGCCAGTGCGGCAATAATACCCGGTAGCGTCCCAGACCACACGAGCGATCCCAAAGTCGCCGTCACGCGGGCGCCCGACGCCAGCAGCGCGGCCGAAACCACGACCACAGCCCAAACCACGCCACAGACGACCGTCGCGCCGACCATCAGCGCGCGACGAACCGCGCGGCCAGACGCATCCATGGGGCACGGCGTGAGCGGCTCGCCGCGGAGCGAACGACCGACATTTTGCGCATAGTGGTCACAAAACGCCGAGAGCGCCGCCTCGACCGCCGCCGGCTCGGGACGATCTTTTTGATGGCTGGACAGACAGGCCATCACCACGTCGAACAGCTGGGCATCGACAAACGCCAGCGCATCGCGTAGCTCTTCGGAATCCGGCTCAAGCCCTAGCTGCTGGGCCTGCTCGGCCGCGGCGAGCGCCACATCGGGCTCACGACGAAGCAGCTGAGTCAAATCACAACCGGGCGCATGGGCACCAATGGGATAGTCGGGCCGCGTGTCCATTTTGAGACGGTAGGGGCTCGCGATGTCGCGCGTCCTTTTGCGCGAACCCGAGGCGCCCGAAGTGCCCGGCGCGGCTTCGTATGGCGCGACGCCGGCAATGAGCTCGTAAACCGTGCTTGCCGCGGCATAGACGTCGATCGCCGGCGACATACGCAAAGCGCGCAGGTCGGGAATATCGTCGGTGAGCATCTCGGGCGGGGCATAGGCAACCGTCGCGCGACGCAGCGTGGCATAACGCTCCGTAAACGACGCCTTGCCGCCGGTACCGGCCACGGCCGACGCAGGCTCGAGCGCCAGCGACGAGCCAAAGTCGATCAGGCACAGGTCAAAGGTGCCCTCGGCAAGCTGCCGGTCAAGCGGTAGACGCGCCGTGCGCACCATAATATTAGCGGGCGAGATATCGCGATGGACAAAGCCCTCGCCCACCAGGCTCATACGGCAGAGCAGATCGAACAGGTCGCGACCCAGACGCGCCGCCACAAGCGGCGACAGGCGTCCGGCATCGTCCACGGCAAGTCGCGAACGCAAGCGGGCAAGCGTCTCGCCCTCGACCCATTCCATGACAATTGCAGGCACACCGTCGACCTCGCCCCAGCCATAGAGGCGGGGAAAGCCCTTAAGGCCCGAAAGGGCGCGATGGCATTCGTATTCCTCGCGAAACGCCGCCTTGAACTTGGCGACCAGCGCCTCGTGAGCGGCATCGTCGTCGAACTCATCGCGCGTCGGCAAGATGAGCTGCTTGAGCGCCACGGCCTCGCCTTGGGCGTTGACGGCACGCGTCACGCGGCCGATACCGCCACGGCGCATGGTGGCATCGTCGGCAAATAGCATCGTAAAACGACGCAGATAGGCAGGCAGTTCGTCCTGACCGAGCACAATGGCCGGCTCAAACCCGTCGACACGCGCCAGGCGCAGGCCGACCATGGGATCGCGACCGAGCGATTGTGGTGTGGTGGATGCAAGATCGGTCATCATAGGGCAAGCGCCGCCACGTTATTGTTGAAGTTACCGAGCGCGACGTCATCATCGCCGTAATGGCCGACCCATTGACATAGGTTGGTGTAACAGCCCCACAGATTGGCATACTGCTGATACCACTTTGACCGGGGCGAGAATGTCTGACGACCGAACTCGGCTCGAATGACAAACATCTCCCCGACCAGGCTGTCGCACGGCCTGGGATCTCCCGTAGAGTTATAGGTCGAGACCACGTCATTGGCACGAGAAACATAGCCGTCGAGCATGTTGTACTTGTTCACAAGCCAACTGTGAATGCTCTCTTCCTCAGCAGCGGAAAGGCCACCGGAGTTTGCATCGTTGTCAGTGTTGCCGCCCGTCGAGCCGCCGTTTCCAGACCCTCCGGTAGAGGAACCCGACCCAGAGCCGCCGCCCGAACTCGATGAATCCGAGCCGGAGCCAGAAGTATCCGAGCTACCGGGCTTTCCGGACTGCTGGGCGTCCTGCTCCTTCTGCTGCTCGACCTTATTCACCGTTGCCGCCACGCTATTGTTGGACAACCGATCGATGATCTTGGTGTTGGTGAGCACGATGGTTTTGCCATTGGCAAGCGTAACTTCGTTGTCCGGGGCCTCGGCGCCGTCCGCATCGTCGGTGCCAAACACAATATGCGCGACCACACTTGCCCAAGCATATCCAGTCGTGGTACCCAGATCACTTTTGACCTCATGCCCCACGCGCGGTTCGCGTGCGGTATGCGCCTGCATCATGGACGGCACGGTCATGCCATAGGCAGAAACGCCAGCCATGACCAGCACCAGCGAGCACGACAGCAGCACGTACGCCCGCGGCGCCAAGCCCAGTCGGCGTCGCATGCGCACCGCGGCGCCGCGCTTTGTCTGAGTGCCACCGGGCCGCATGCGTTCTCCTCCAACAAAAACACGCCGCTCGGGAGCGGCGCATTCATTCGAATCCATATTTGAGTGTATCAGCGAACCAAAAAGGTTGCGCAACGAATGGACAAATTAAGGATGCGAGCGGAAGCATCCATGCGATAAGCGGATACGAAGCATCTTTGTTGCACAACAAAATCACAGTCGCACAGGGAAATTATGGCTACCCCGTGCGTCGCGAGGAAAACATACGGCAGGAGCAGGCGCGCCACCTAAATCGCGCGGCGGGCCTCGATGGCGCGGCCAAGCGTAAGCTCGTCGGCATACTCCAGGTCGCCGCCCACGGGAAGGCCGCTTGCCAGACGCGACACCTCGACGCCCAGCGGCTTGATAGTGCGGGCCAGGTAGCTCGCCGTGGTCTCGCCCTCAATATTGGGGTTGGTGGCGATAATGACCTCGTGGATGTCCTCGTGGCCCAGACGCGCCAGCAGCTCGCGGATGTGCAACTGCTCGGGACCTATCTTGTCCATGGGGCTGATCACGCCGCCCAGCACATGGTACAGGCCATGGTAGCTGCCCGTGCGCTCGATTGCCTGGACGTCGCGCGGCTCGCCCACCACGCAAATGCGAGTGGTATCGCGCATCGGGTCCTGGCAGATGGAGCACTCGTCGGCCGTGGCGTAGTTAAAGCAGCGGCTGCAAAAGTGGACCTCCTGCTTGACCTCCAGGATGGCCTCGGCCAGGCGGCGCGCCTCCTCGGCGTCGGCCTCCAACAGGTAATAGGCGATGCGCTGGGCCGACTTGGGACCAATGCCCGGCAGACGGCCCAGCTCATCGAGCAGTTTTTGCAGACTGTGATTCGCACTCATATAATATGCGTGTCTTAGAACGGCATGCCCGGGATGTTGAGGCCGCCGGTGATGGCGCCCATCTGCTTGTTGGCGAGCTCGTTGACGCCGCGGACGGCCTCGTTGACGGCAGCCATGATCATATCCTGCAGCATATCGACGTCCTCGGGATCGAGCGCATCGGGATCGATGGTGAGGTTGACGAGCTCCATCTCGCCGTTAACGGTCACCTTGACCATGCCGCCGCCGGCAGAGGCGTCGACGGTCTGGGACTTGAGGTTCTCCTGCGCGGCGGCAAGCTGCTCCTGCATCTTGCGAGCCTGCTTCATCATCTGCTGCATGTTCATACCGGCCATGATGGCTCCTTTACGTGCGGCCGCACGCCGAGCTGCAAGGGCAGCCGGAGCACGGCGGGACTTTCAAACTCAAAAATCGTACCACGGCGCGCGGCGAGAGAGCGGGGCGGACGTGTTACCTCAGTCGATATACATGTCCTCCAATACAAACCGCACTCAAAGATTATGCAAGGTCGAATTATGCAAGGTTGCATAATATCGCACACTCAATCTAGTAGAGCCGAATCCGGCATTTCATGTGCGCCACTAAATAGCTAAATGCCGAACCGCTGCTCGAGGCGGCGCACATGGCGGCAGGGTATAATTTGATTGCCATAGATAGTAATTTGGAGGTGCCCCATGAATGCCCCCAACGCGCTCCAAAACATCCGCTCAAAACACCCCGTTGCATATGTGGTTCTCTATCTCTTTGTCGGCTGGGCATTGCTGGTTGTCATCACCCATGCCATAGCTTTTGGAGCAGAACTGCTGATAGCCAGCTCGGACCAGCCCGTCGTCAAATGGGAGACGACCGATGAGTGCACCGACGGAACCCGAACCGTCTACTACAACAGCCCGTCCCTCTATCAAGAGTTCAAGGTCAAGATAAAGGACTTCAAGATTGTCGATGCCGAGCTAGGCGTTTATTTGGCAATCGGAGCAACCATTAACGCCGAGCAAGTCGAGTACACGGACAGCCATGCGACGTATCGTATCGACCTCAGCATCCTAGGCCGACCGTCACGCACCTGTCTGCTCAAATGCGACATACGCGGCACCACACTACACATGTCCGAAATACAGATGCGCCCGGACAAGGGGTCCTCTTCTTGAGCAGTATACCCGCCTGCGCAGCTACTCCACCGGCTTGAAGATGGTGGCCTGGCCAAAGACGCTGCGGATGAGGGCCTTGGCCTCGTCCTCGGTCTGCGGGATGCTCGGGGCTGCACCCTGATGGCCGAAGGGGCTGCCCGCACCGGGGTTGGACTCCCAGGGAGCTGCAGGAGCGCCCTCCTCTTTGGGGGCAGTTGCAGCGGACTTGGGCGCGGACGCCGCACCCGGCACGTCGAACGGAGGCAGATCGTCCCCGCTCGCATCGACAGCGAAGCCGCCGACCATAGCGTCGTCGTAGGGCACCTGCTCGGATTCCCACGGCGCGGACTGCGCGACAGGCTGAGCCTTGGGGGCAGCCGAGCGCTCGGGCGCACGAGGTGCGGGCTCAGTCGGGAGCTTACCCGTGGCAGGAGCGCCGGCGGGGTTGTCGGAGCGTAGCCAGGGGGCTTTGCCCAGGTCAGACGACTTGGGCGCGGGCGAGACGGGCTTGGGCGCGGGTGTCGGAGCAGCCGGTTTGGGCGCCGCGGGCTTAGGCGCCGACGGGGTCGATGCCGCTACCGGCGCCGCTTGCTGCTGCGACGCGCTGGCGCTCGAGGATACAGGGGCCGCCGAGGACACGGGTTGCGGGTCCGCAGATGCCGCAGCCCGTGCAGATGGAGAATGCTCCTCATGTTGAGGAGCCGGCGTGCCACCCCCATCCAGGACATAGTCGACGGTACGACGACCGAAGACCGCGCAGACCGTCGGCAGGACCACCGACTGCGTATCGGCGCGACCGAGCATCTTAATGGCAAAAGTCGAACCCGCGGGGAACGAGACCGTGAGCTTGGAGCCGTCGTCGGCCGTGGCGCGGGCGTTGAGCAAAAGCCCTGCGTAGGAAGCCTGACGTGCCTTGACACGCTCGACAACCTCGGCCCATTTGCGCTGCAGCTCTCCGGCATCCTCGACCGCGGGCGTCTCGGCAGCACCGGCGGCGGCAACCTGGGCGGCATTGTTGGACTGGGGCTTAGGTGCCGGAGCGGTGGCAGACGCGGGGGCCGCAACGGGCTGAGGCGCAGGCGCTGCAGGCTTGGAAGCTGACACGGACGCAGAACGGGGCGCAGGCTGGGCAGCCGGAACAGCAGCACCACGGTCCCAAGGCATACCGCCCTGGCGCGCGGACGTAGCAGCGGGGGCAGCGGATGCCGCCGGGGCGGCAGCGCGGGCGCCCGAAATGAGCGTCGGCTGTTGGGCAGCAGCGGGTACGGATGCTGCAGGCGCGGCGGCCTGAACAGCAGCCACGCTCGCCGGCACGGCGGCGTTGGCAACCATGGCCTCCAGGCGTGCCACGCGCTCGGCCAATGCCTCAATCGTTAAATCAGCCTCGGGACGCGCCAGACGCGTGCAGGCAATCTCGAGCACCAGGCGCACGTCGCTCGCGCCCCTCATCTCCAGTGCGGCATCGTCGAGCACTGTCAGCACACGAGCCAGGCGGTCGGCAGGATGCTCGCCAAAGGCAGCGGCCTCGGCAGCAAGCGCCTCGGCCTGCTCGGAGCCGCCCTCAAACAGCTCGGCACGGGCACCGGCAACGCAGGCAACGTACACGTCACGCACATGCGCCACCAGGTCGCGCGTCAGCTCCAGCAGGTCGTTTCCTTCCTCGACCTGCGCACGGATCAGTCCATATAGCTCGGCAACATCGCGATCGGCAATGGCGCGGGCAAACTCGCCCAAAATCTGGTCCGAAACCTCGCCCAAAAGCGAGCGGGCATCGTCCGCATGCACGGCGCCGTTGCCAAAGACGCTCAGCTGCTCCAGCGTGGAGAGCGCGTCGCGCATGCCGCCCTTGGCATGGCGCGCCACGATGGCGAGCGCCTCGTCGTCGTAATCGAAGCCCTCCTGCTCGCACACGTAGGACAGGCGATGCTCGATATCCTCGTTGCCGATGCGGTGGAAATCGAAGCGCTGGCAGCGCGAGAGGATGGTCTCCAGAATCTTTTGCG
>URCO01000038.1:0-10606 GCA_900546375.1 uncultured Collinsella sp. | reverse complement strand
ACTCTACTAAGCAACGGCTCTGCCCAGCTCACCACAACTTGGGCTGCCGTCGGCATCATTTTACCCTCCTGACGAGGAATTCGTCCATATTTCAAAAATCAAATCCTGTTCGCGCGTGGGCGTAAACTTTTAGTTGGGCAAATCCGGCAGATTGGAGCTTGAAACATGAGGGATATGCACCTCATGTCGCTCATAAAACGTCTCCTGACCTCGAGGGAGAACGTTTTTTAGCGACAGAAGGAGACATAAATATGATCTGGTTTACCAGCGACACCCACTTCGGGCATGAGAACGTGCTGAAGTTCACCGACCGCCCGTGGGAGACGATTTGGCAGATGAACGACGCCATCGTCGACAGCATCAACGGCAGGGTTGCCGTGGACGACGAACTCTACATCCTGGGTGATTTCTCATTCAAGATGACCGCCCAGGACGCCTACGGGCTGCGCAAGCGGATCGCCTGCAGGCGCATCCACCTCGTCCCGGGAAACCACGACAAGGACTGGACCCAGCCGGCGGTCGCGGGCGCCTTCACCGTGGAGCCGCCGATCTGCGTGCTCAAGATCGACGGGCAGAAGATCGTCCTGAGCCATTACCCCATGGCCGACTGGCAGGGCATGAGCCATGGATCGTGGCACCTCCACGGACACATCCACAGCAGCGGCGGCGCGTACAACGGGTTCAACCGCAAGCAGGGCCTTCTGCGCTACGACGTCGGTTGCGATGCCAACGGGCACTCCCCGGTGAGTCTTGACGAGCTGAGGGAATGGTTCGCCGGAGTCGACGAGCCGTGCGGCCGGGTGAAATGGCCCTGGTGGGTCAACGAGACCGGCAACAGGCAGGTCGAGCGCGAGCTGGCGGCGTACAAGAGGGAAGAGGCGATCCGATGACAGTCTATGTGACGGGCGACATCCACAGTGGGCTCGACATGCAAAAGCTCCGCGACTGGGAGCTTGGCGATAGCCTTACCGGCGACGACTATCTCATCGTCGCCGGCGACTTTGGCTTTCCGTGGGATTTCTCTGCCGAGGAATGCGCCGACATCGCCTGGCTGGAGTCGCGCCCCTACACGGTACTGTTCGTCGACGGCAACCACGAGCGCTTCGATCACTGGGAGGAGCGCCCCATGGAGCCGTGGCATGGCGGGCTGACGCAGCGCCTGTCGGACACCTCGCCCATTCGGCACCTGACGCGCGGCGAGGTCTTTGAGCTCGACGGCTCGACGGTCTTCACCATGGGCGGTGCCACGAGCGTGGACAAGGAATACCGCATTCCGTATTCAAGCTGGTGGCCTCAGGAGCTCCCGGACGAGCGCAATTTCGATACCGCGCGGACAAAGCTCGATGAGGTCGGCTGGAAGGTCGACTGCGTCATCACCCATACTTGCTCGACGCGCATGCTCTCGCCGACGCTCTACCCGGACCCAGGCTGGGAGCGCCCCGATGTGGACCGGCTGACCGAATTCCTCGACGAGCTCGAGGACCGCCTGGACTATAAACATTGGTATTACGGCCATTTTCACCGAGACGGCAACCCGGACGAACGTCATACCGTGCTGTACGACCGGATCGTGAGGCTCGGGGACAAACTCCTGCCGTGGGGTGCGTACTGATGGCTGTCTATGTGACGGGCGACGTGCACGGCAGGGCCGAGTACGGGTCCAGCAGGTTCGCCTTCAGGTCTTGGCCACTGGGCCGCACGCTGACGCGCGATGACGCAGTGATCGTGGCCGGCGACTTCGGCTTTGTCTGGGACGGCTCGAATGCTGAGAGGTATTGGCTCGACTGGTTCGAGTCGAAGCCGTGGACCACGTGTTTTGTAGACGGCAACCATGAGAACCACCATGCCTTGGCTGGGCTGCCGGTGCTGGAGTGGAACGGCGGGCTCGTCCATGAGGTGCGACCGCACGTGCTGCACCTCATGCGCGGAGAGGTGTTCGACATCGCGGGAACCACGGTCCTTGCCATGGGCGGCGCCGCGAGCAACGACAGGCAGTATCGCAAGGAGGGGAGGAGCTGGTGGCCAGAGGAGATGCCGAGTGAGGAGGAGATGGACCACTGCCGCGCCTCGCTCAACCGCGTAGGCTGGAGGGTCGATTGCGTTGTGACTCACGAGGCCCCTGCTGCCCTTGCTGAGGTGCTGTGCCGGGAGCGCGGACGCGAGTATCGGGGCGACCGACTTCAGCGATTCCTTGCCGAGCTCGACGACCGGCTCGGCTACCGAGCCTGGTTCTTCGGCCACTACCACGGTGACGAGTGGCGTGACGACAGGCACCGTCTGGTCTATCGAGACATCGTGCCGATCGAAAGTGCTGCGCCCGGTTCTCAGTTCTAGAAACCCCCTAGAAATGCTCTAGGGGGTTTCTAGAAAATTAGATGCTATGCGGCCTACTCGATCTTCATCTGGGTCATGACCTCGATCTTGGCCTCGGCCACGGCCGCACGCTGCTCGGAGGCGGCAAGGCGGTCCTTGAGGGCGGCGACCTCGGCCATCAGGTCGCGCCGGGCCAGGAGCGCGTCGTTCAACTCGGCTTGGGCTTTCAGCGCGGCGTCACGCTCGCCGCGCAGTCGCTCGATCTCATCGACCATGGCCACGGCCTCGGCATGGAGTTGGACGACCTGCCTGTCGAGTTCCCGAGCATCGGCGAGATATCTGACGCTCGCGGCATGTAGCTCGTTGTTCTCGAGCTCGAGGCTCGCAGTATCGAGTTCGAACTTCTCCTCTATAAAGGCGACCCGCTCATTGCAGTCGGCCTCAATCTTTTCATTCCGATCCGTCGCCTCGGCGAGCTTGCGGCTGAATTCATCCACCTGGGCCATGAGCAGTGCGTTCTCGGTCCTGAGGTCGGCAGTCTCGCGCAGCAGCTTCTCCCGCCATGTCGCCTCGATCCGCTCGGCAGCCTCATCGAGGACGGCCTTCACGCCGGATGTCTCGCTGATTTTCTTTTCGCTCGGATTGTCTGCCATGGTGCGGCACTCCAATCAACAACGGCATGGCTCCGCCATGCCATATGGCTGGGAACAATGCACGGCCGCTGTTGATTTGTAGTCATCCTGCGATCGGTGAGTTCTAAAAGGCGCCTCAAGTCATACGTTATGCGTTCACGCAGGGGGTTTCAGTTGGAGAAATACCGCACTCTTATATAGTAGCGCACTCGGATTTATCTTCTGACGCCCACCAATCCGCGTTCACGGAGGATGCGGTACAAAGTCGATTTCGATATACCGGTGGCGGCGCAGATGTCGGGGATGGGCGTTTCCCGCGCAAGGTAGAGTTTCACGGCAGCATCGGCCTTGACGTCCGCGATGCGCGGGCGGCCCCCGACGTTGCCACCATGGTTCCGTTTTACGGCGATGCCCTCGGCCTGGCGCTGCTTGATCAGGTCGCGCTCGAGCTCGGCGGTGCAGGCGTGAGTGCCGAGGACGAATCGACCGAAGGCGGTATCGAGGTCGACCGGCTGTTTCAGGGAAGTTAGCTTCACGCCGAGATTTCGGAACATAAGGTCGTAGTTCAGCAATTGCCTGGTCGATCTGGTTAGGCGCTCCCAGGACTCGACTACCACTTCATCGCCGGCCTTCATCTTCTTGAACAGACGCTTCTGCTGAGTTCGGTCGCCGTCCTTGGCACCCGTGACCTTGTCTTTGTAGATATGGCCATAGGGCACGCCGGCGTTGATCAACGCCTCGATTTGCCTATCTAGCTTCTGATCCTTCGTGCTCACGCGAGCGTATCCGTATCTGGTCATTTTCAGCCTCCTGCCTTGTCTTTTGATTTTCTCATGGGAATGCAAGTGGAGGTTTTGACACTGGGTTTTGGCACTCGCTGTTCACGGCATCGAGGGTTTGGTTGTCGAGTGCCGCGCGGCATACGTTTTGGAACTGGCTCCCGCGCAAACGGGTATAATCAACGTACTACAGTGTAATACGTTGATTGGAGCAACTATGGCCATGAGTGCCACTGCCATCAGGTTCGATGATGGCGAGAAGGACTGGATCCAGTCCTATGCGAGCGTCCTCGGCATGTCCTTTTCCGAATTCGTGAGGAACGCCGCCCTCGATAAGGTCGAGGAGGCAGCCGACATCAAGGCGTACAACGAGGCGCTGATGGAAGACGATGGCACCCGCTATTCGATGGATGACATCATGCGTATGGCAATGGAGGCCGAGTGAGCTTCAGCGTCGAATGGTCTAAGGCGGCGACCAAGCAACTCCTCAGCATCCCAAAGAAGCAGCGGCTCATAATCCTGTCCTGGGTTCAGGAGCACCTTGACGGATGCGAGGATCCACGCCGCGCACCGAATGGAAAACAGCTTCAGGGCACCGATTCCGGTTGGCGCTGGCGCGTCGGTGTCTACCGCATCCTGGCAAGGATCGAGGATGGAAAAGCCATCATCGAAGTCGTAAGGGTGGGCCACCGCCAGGGTGTCTACAAGAACATGCCGCGGCTATGAGCACCCCAAAGTGCCGCCACGCAGCTCAAGGCCGAAAAATCAACCTCACCAGATGCGTTTTAAGGCACGGAAAAGGGGTGTCGTGAACATCAAGCACCACCCTGGGTCTAATCGGCCCGTAAATCGAATCCTATTGAGCCGTTTACCTGCGGGTTTATGAACATACGCCACTGCCATACCTTAGGTGAGAATCGTGTCCGCACGGGGCGATATATTAAATAGAACACCCGAGGGAAAGGAATAGCCATGAGCGACACACAGGAAATCGTTCAACGACTCGAACATGAAATGGCCCTGCGAGCTGCCGCAGTTGAGAAGGTTGATGCTTTCAAGGCGCAGCTCAACCAAGCCATCAAGGCCTTCATGGCCGCCGATGAGGCGGTCCGTGGTCTCAACGACCATGACAGCATCGTTGACACCCAAATCGCCAATTCCATCGACGAGCATCTTCGCGCCATCGACATGCTCTGCCACTTCGGCATCGACGGTGGTTTCGGTAAGAAGCATCCGGTCAGGGAGGTTTAGACCGCTACATGTCCATGGTGTAAAGTAGAAGATGGTCGAATCCGAAGCAGTTCCCGGACAATTGGCGTCCGGCCAGACACTTCGGTTCGACCCTTTCTCATGTGCATGGCACATGTCAAGCCAGACTGATTCTGTGGGTATAGGGCGGCATTTCACTGAAGTCGGAAACTCCCGCAACCATTGATTAATTTCGATATGTCCGAAATTAATATTACGTACATGGGTAACAAGCGTATATGGGAGCTCTCAAGTAACCGAAGTAACCGAGCCGGGGCAAAAATTGGCAAGAAGACCCCGGTGAGAAGTTTGGAGGCGAAGATGAGTGCGATGGAAAACCTGTTTATTACTCGCAGGTCAATCCTGACGGCAGCCGCATTGGGCGGACTGTCGCTAATCACCCCAAATGGTGCATTTGCTGATGGTTGCGATTCTGAAACCGTAGAATTCCTAGCGTTCCCGGATCTGAGTGAATCTGATGTCGAGGCGATTGTGCGTCAACGTGCAGAGCAAGAAGCGGCCCTTATCATAGAAGAGGCGATGTCATCTGATGGTGTTGAGCCCTATGCGACACGCGGGCGCCCAAGCTACAGCACCGTATACGGGAGCGTGCAAACGAAAGCCAGCGGATGGCACGACGTTGCTGGGCAGCCCCCGGGGGGCGTTCACATCGACGGGGGCGGTTCCATAAACGTCCAGCCGTCTGGCGGCGGTTCGGTGAGTGTATCGGTGCCGCTCCCGAATGGTCTCGGAAGCATAGGCGTATCGATACCGCTGGCAAAGCGCAATCTGTCGGCGACTGGGTATTCCATTCACATCGACGGTGCCGGCTTTTGGAAAGCGACGGCGAACGTCGAGCACAAGGTTCAGCCGTTTGTTGTTTACGAGACCGTCAACGGCGTCAAGAAGGTGTACAAAAAAGCAGCGACGAATAACTTCTTCCGCCTTTCCCTGGGCAAGCGAAAAGTAGGATGACATGATGGGCAGGAGCTATGCAAAGATAGCGGCTGTTGGCCTTGCGATCGGTCTTGCAATGGCGCTGTGCGCATCATTCGCGACGTATAGGTCCGAGCAATCGTTTATCGATGGCGCTGAAAACGGGTTTGGCATAGACGGGATGTATGTCAGCGATGGCGCGACCGGGCCGTCTATGGCGATTCTCGCAGGCGAAGACATGGAATGGCAAATCTGTAATGGCGATGGCTCTTGCATGAGTGGTCGTTTGGCCGCAACGAGCGATCCGAATTCGTTCGATCTTCTCGACGATGATGGAGCGGATTGCGGTTCGGTTCACCTGTCATATGCATCGCGAGACGGGATGGACGGCATTCTCTACGTCTCCCACGAGACTGGCGATTTCAAGATGCGCAGAACTAACCGGGTGCCGGCTTTTATCGAGGAGTGAGAGTTCCCGTCGGCCTGCCGATCAGGCCGCCGAGCTATCGAGCCCCGCATTCATCCGTACACACGCGGATGAATGCGGGAAGTGTCCGGATGGAGTTGGTAATCGAGGAAACAAAGCCGTCCCAGGCAGGGGCGGCTTTGGTCTTTAAAGGCCAGGTTTTACCCTAGCCAAAAATGGCCAGAATGGTCACCAGAAGAAGAGCGACGATCATAAGACGGAACTCAGACATAGCGACCACCTCACCGAAAACTCGGGCAGGGCCAAGCTAGCGAGGCGCGTCGCCACGCGAGTAGTCACCGCGATCGACAACGCGATCGTCCATCTGCCGCGACACGGCGCTACCGCCGTGCGCCTGGCCGGCGGCGCGAACGCGATCGTCGCCGGCATCGGGAACGGCGCCGGCGTAACGGTTGCGAATCTCCCTTGCATAACCGCGACGCGCAAGAAGTTCATCGCGTACGGCGGGATCTTCGAGCAGGTCCTCATCACACTTCGGTACGATGAATCTGGGGAATGAATTGTAGGCCACGCCCTTACTCGCTTTCGCCTGCTCGACCCACGCCGAGTACGCTTTCTTGAGACGTTGGATGTAAATCTCACAGCGTTTCTCATATGGAAGGGCTCGTTCGGCTTCTTTCACGTTATTTTCGAAGGCCGCCTCAAGTTGCTTGACCGTAAACCGACCGTCAAGTCGAGTCAGGTTGAAAGTGCACTTCGGATTGCCGGCCTCTTTGATATCAAGATCTGTCGCATAGACTCGATTGTTCTTGATGAAAATATCCACACCCCATGATGCAAGTAGTTTTTTGAACTGCTCCATGTTCTTTGCGCGACCTTCGTCAATTGCGATATGGATCAGCTCGCGCAGATTGTTTTTGTAACTGTATTCGTCGCGGTCGATGATTTCCTTTTCGATCTCGCGAGGTTGGCGCTCACGAATCTTCGAATTCTTCTTTCCCTTCTCAAGTTGGACGAGGTTCCATTTGTCATCAAGTTCACGAACCCATGAAGCACGCTCGTATTTGCCTCGATGGCCACCGGTGTCGCAGCGTTTACCCGTCAGCAAATCGGTTCGATTTATCGCCATGTGGACGGCATAACGTTTGCCAGCTTTATCGCTTTCTTCATGCAACGCAAAGATAACTTGCTGATTTTGATAATGCTGGGCGACCCATTCTTTCGCGTACGACATGCATTTTTCCGGAGTCATCTTACCGCCGTTGCACGAACATTCTTCGGGCAGGAACGCGAGAATCTGGTGAAGGATAGTCACGTTCTTGACACCGGCTCTCGAAGGTTTGTCGTGATGAAAAACCTTTCTGGTCATCGCCATTTTAGAAAACCAATACTTGTCGCATTCGATGTTCCAACCGTCACGGGCCAAGGCATGTTTTCCGTTGATGTACTTACGGACATTCTTTGCGTACCGATCGCTCGAAACGCTCTTCTGCTTGATAACCGTCATTTCGTTTCGCCACCTTCGATGAAATAACGACGCTCGAGAGTTTTCAGGAATCGAAAAGCGAGATCCGCGCTTTTCGTAACGTGGTCAACGGTTCTGAAAACCGCTATCTCGTTATAAGAGGGAAGTCCGTTAGCATTTATGAAATGCATGAGCTGATTGAGGTTTGTGCCCTGCTTCAAAAGTTCGTGATAAATTTTCTCGGCACTTCCGCGATCAAAATCTATCTTTTCGACTTTCCCACTGATAAGAACGCGACGGGCGTATGAACTGACGGTTACACCGAGCGAGTTCGCGTTGCTTTCGATTTTCTTTTTCTCTGCTGGGGAAACCTTGATGTGAATCTCTTCAGATCGAGATTTCTGGTCGACGTTTTCTGCAGAACCGAAATCAATATCAAACTCGTTGATGTTGCATAAAACAAACCGTATAAGTTCAGCTTCGCTTAACTTATGGCGTTTTGCAATTGAAGCGATTGCTTTCTTCTCTTCATCGGAAAGAGATGCTTTGACGGTGTGCGGGCGAAGCCTGCTCATGATTCCTCCGGAAACGAATCAGCGATCGGAGAGGCCTCCGATCAAAACCTGCTATGCGATTCGCTTTCCTTGGGGAACGGCTGGCGTCGTTCCAAAAATGAAGAATCGACTCCACGATTCTTCATCGCGAAGTTTCAACTTCGCAACAACCTTATCGCCGTAGCAGGCGATAAGCAAGGTCTGTGGCGTGGTGTTTTTGGGGTCCGAATGGGCCCATAAAAACGACACCCACAGTCATCTTGCAATCACCGGGACGGCGATTGGGCGGAGGAGCGTAGACACGAAATGAGAGGCCTCGTTTCGAGCGAAAGGCTTCGCGGTGTCGTAGCGTTAGCGGAGACCGTGAGCGGAAGCGAATTTTTAACGCGAAGGATGCTGAGTGTTAGAGATTCGCTGTAGCGAGAGCGGAGCGGTGATGCGAATGCGAGGGATGCCGAGTATTTGCGTTACCGCGCAGCGGGTTTGCGGCGCCCGCGCCGCAAACATTCGACTTGTCGAATCGTTTTTTCGTAACGCCCGCGAAAAAGTTGAGGCAGCTTTCGACATTTCAATGACGCGGAGAGTCTTTAGTGAGACTCGTAGCGTTGTTGGATTGTCGAAAGGTGTCGCGAATCGCATTACGATTCGGATTAGCGAGTCGATTTTCATGCGGCGGCGAAGCCGCCTATGATCGCGACCGATGGTCGCTATCTATTTTAAAAACTCGCGTTTTGTTTTGACGCGATATGAAATGCGATATGAAAAAACGAAACGCCCGCGCGAGTCGTTTTGACTTTTGCGCGGGCGCGATTCGAATCAAATGAAAATCAAGACGGCGAGATTTTACGTTCGCGGTTTAGATCTTAGAATAGCGATGCTCTGTTTTTAGACGCCAAGCGTATCGACCGGCGCGATAACGATTCCGTCGCTGGTTGTATGTGCCGGCATTCCATAACCGATAACGATGAGTTTTGCAGCAGGCTCCTTCTCACCTCGGTCAACCATCTTTCGTTCAAGCCTGTTCAAATTCTCAGACGCCTCCGGGACCTGTGGACTCCCCAACTTGACTTCGACAGCGACCCAAGAGCCATCGCGCTTGTGTATCACGGCGTCAACTTCCAGATCGTCGGCGTCGTGGTAGTGCGACACGAGCGCATCGCCGGCAGCGGCATACACTTTAAGATCATGGATGACCAGAGATTCGAAAAGCAGTCCAAGCGTCTTCGGGTCAGACGCAAGCGACTCGGGATTCGCTCCGATAAGAGCAACGGAAAGCGATGGATCTGCAAGATGCCGCTTCGCCCCTTGCCTCAATTTAACAGGCGACCTGAGAGCCGGGTGCCACGCCGGAATGTCATCGACGATATTGATTCTACGCAAGGCGTCCATGTATCTGGAAACGGAATTCTTCGAAACGTCTTCGCCGATATCCCTGTCTATCGATTTTGACCCAGCAAGAGTCGACTCGTTACGAGCAAGCGATGCCAAGAGAGCTCGGACTTTCACCGGATCCCTCCTAATACCGTCCGTTCTGGAAACATCGGACTCGCACACCCCGTCAATGTAAGCGGCAGCTATGCGCATCGCATCGTCAGTCGATTTACCAACAGCCTGTGGCCATCCACCCCTGCACAGCAAATCGGCTATATCTCCAACGCCGCCTATTGAACCGAGCGCAGGATTGACGCCCTCGCCAGAAAACAACGCTTCGAGCGAAACAGCTCCGGATGAAATGCCAAGTTCAAGAAGCGTCATAGTGTCCATGCGAAGCCTTGATATCCGACCGACTCCGCTATGCATTGGCTGCGCAGCATCACGCGGCGTCGCTGAGCCAGTAAGGATAAACTGGCCGGGTTCGCCTCCTCTCGCATCACACTCAAAGCGCACTGCATCCCAAATGCCCGGTGCCTCCTGCCACTCGTCAACCAGCCTCGGTACTGGACCGACAATCGCCCTAGCAGGATCAAGCTCGGCAAGCTGCCGAGCCGCAAAGCCACCGGATGGATCGGATAGCGAAAGCGATGACGCTGCGAACCGCTTGGACGTCGTCGTCTTACCGCACCATTTAGGCCCTTGAACAAGCACAGCACCAAAGATACCGAGATCGCGTTCGATAGCGCGATCGATACATCTATTTATATATCTATCCATCTGTATGACTCCCATGTCCGCCTATAACAAGCATTCTATCAGCACTGTGGTGACGATTGACGGTAATCCGTGGTGACGATTGACGGTAATCCGTGGTGACG
>URCO01000037.1:0-13534 GCA_900546375.1 uncultured Collinsella sp. | reverse complement strand
TGAGCCCCAAGTCCATCGACGCCTATATGATCGGCGAGCACGGCTTTAGCCAGCTTGCAGCCTTTAAGGCCGCGGCCATCGCCGGCAAGAGCCTTAATGAACTTCAGGCCGAGAACCCCGACAAGTACGCCTTCGACCACATGGAGGTCGAGGAGCTTGCACGCAAGGGCGGCTATGTGACCTACCAGGGCAAGCAGTGCACCGAGTACGCCGTCGCCAACTCCGCCGCGCGCGTCTGCGCCGCTGTGCTTCACAACGAGCACGCCGTGCTTTCCGCCTCCACGCTCATGACCGGCCAGTATGGCGAGGAGGGCATCTTCACCTCCCTGCCGTGTGTGATCGGTGCCGAGGGCGTCGAGGAGGTCTACACGCTCGACCTTTCCGAGTATGAGCTCGAGGGCTTCCACAAGAGCTGCCAGCACATCCGCGACAACATCGCCCAGCTCGACTGGTGGGACGCCGAAGGCGTTGTCGGCAAGTAGGCCGCTGGCTGCCGCAACTTTACGAATCTAAGCGCGATACTAAGCGGGCCGCGCCGGAAATCCCCGGCGCGGCCCGCTTTTTTGCTCATGCAACACGTTTGCAAATCGAAGGTGAATACTTTTCCGCGATGTGAACGAGCAAAATCGAGCCCCCGGAGCATCGACACTTTATGGGAGCCATTTCCTGCAGTTTCATTGAGATTTTCCTGCGGTTTTGGCGCCAAAAAGTGTCGATGCTTCGAGAGTCCAAAATAGGTCGTTCACTTCTCGGGAAAAGTATTTGACTTCGTTTTTCGACAAACAAAACCGGTCATCGCAACGCAAACGGGGCCTGCGCTTAGCGTAGGCCCCGACGTGAGAAGTTGTTATCCCGGTAACTTAATACCGCTCGATTAGTACTGCTCGATGCCCATGTAGCGACGAACCTCGGGGCTGTGGTCGAAGACCTTGCCGCGGGCGGCGCGCAGCTCGCAGCTCATCGCATAGAAGAAGATCGGCTCCAGGAACGAACGCACGGTGGCGGGCACCTCGCCCACGCCGTACTCGAGCGCATCGAGCACCATGACCGTGTCGGTGTGCGTGTTGAGGAACGCCAACGCGCGCTCCTCCATGGGGCGGCACTCGCCCGATCCGAGCTGCACAAAGTAGAACACGCCGGGCTCGGTGGCCTCAAACGGGCCGTGGAAGTACTCGCCGGAGTGGATGTAGCAGCAGTGCTGCCACTGCATCTCCATGAGCGAGCAGATGGCCATGGCGTAGGTCTGGCTAAAGTTGGGGCCGGAACCCAGAATATAGAAGAACTTATGCTGCTGGCAGAGCTCGGCAAAACGGGCGCCCAGCTCAGCGTTGACCTTCTCGCGCGCGGCGGGCAGCAGTGCGTCCATCTGTTTAAGGCCTTCATACATGTCGGCGAGCGCCTCGTAACCCTCCTGCTGGTCGAGCAACTCGGCGGCGATCAGAGCGCCGATACCCTGCGGCACCTCGGCCTGCGGCACGCCTTCGCCCCACGGATAGACCCAGGTGGTCCACTTGCCGTTATCGATCTTGGAGCCCTCGCAGTCGGTGAGGGCGACAACCTCGGCGCCGGCGGCCAGCGCCATCTCGCAGCCGTCGACGACCTCCTGTGTGTTGCCGCTGTGGCTGCAGGCGATGACGAGCGACTTCTCGCCAAGACTCTTGGGAGCCATCAGGCAAAACTCGCGTGCCGTGTAGACCGTCGAGGTAAACGTGGTGGCCTCGCGCTTGAGTAGCTCGTTGGCCGGCATCAGGTCGATCATCGAACCGCCGCAGGCGATCCAAAAGACGTTCTCAATCTTGCCCTTGCGCTCGATAATTTCCTGAACCAGATCATGTGCGTTCACGGTGATGTTCCTCCTTGTGTGGCGGCTTTGAACGACGACAGCTCGTACCTGCGGTCGTTCTATGTTGTCCTATTTATAGCACGCACGACGATGCACGTGAAGTCATTTCACCAAACTTGTTCTATATTGTTCTATCTATGGACGTTAGATGTCGAACACGTAGCGCGAGCCCACGATCTTTTGGCGTCCGAGCAGCAAGGGCCGCTCGTCCTCATCGGTAAAGTAAGCCTCCATATAGAAGAGCGGCTCGCCGACCGGCACCTCCAGCAGCGGGGCCGCTTGAGCATCGGCAAGCGCAATCTCCACGGTGCAGGGGTCGGACTTGAGCGGCGCGCGACCCGAATGCTCGGCAACGAGCGCAAAGATCGAGTTATCGGTGAGGTCCTCATCGGCCAGCGTCTGCAGGTAGGGATGGTCGGCCAGCACAAAGGCGTTGTTCTCGAGCATAACGGGGATGCCGTCGGCCGTGCGCACGCGCTCGACCACGATGAGCTCGCAGCCGGGCTCCACGCCAAAGAACGCCGCATCCTCGCACGTCGCCGCAACCACCGTGCGCGACACCAGGCGCGCACCCGGCACCATATCGTTGGCGGCGCAACCCTCGGAAAAGCTCTGAACGTCACCCTTCTGGACAATCTTGCGTTTGAGCTTGGGCGCGCACACAAACGTGCCCCTCCCCTGCTGGCGGTTGAGATACCCCGCGCGCGACAGCTCCTCGACGGCGCGGCGCACGGTGATGCGTCCCACGCCGTAGTACTTCGCGAGCTCCATCTCGGAAGGAATGCGCGAGCCGGATGCGTACACGCCGCGCGCGATCTCGCCCTTTAGGTCGTCCATAACCTGCTGGTACAGCGGCACGGCGGACACCTCAGTGCGCTCGGTTTTATCGTCGGATGCCATCATTACGCTCCATCCCGTGCATGCTCGGACTCAAACTCTTCAATCGCCGCCATAAACTGCTCACCAAAGGCGTCGGCCTTTTTCTCGCCGATGCCGTTGACCTGGATAAGCTCGTCGCGCGTCTGTGGGCGTAGGCGGCACAGACCGCGCAGGGCCTTGTCGGAGAAGACCATGTACGGCGCCATCTCCAGCTCGGTCGAAATCTCCTTGCGCAGGGCACGCAGGCGCTCGAACAGCTCGGCATCGTTGCCCACGCGCGGGCGCTGATCCAGCTCGGCCTCCTCGCGCAGCAGATCCACCGCACGGCGGGCGCGGGCCGAGGCCTTGCGCTTGGACGCGCGACGCTTAACGGTAAAGGCAAACGCCTCGTCCTCGACCTCGCCGGCGCGCGGGCCTAGCCCCACGACCGGGTACTGCCCCTGCGAGGTAGCCAGATAACCGCGGCCGCACAGCTGGCCGATGATGTCCTTGATGCGCCCGACCGATTCGCTCGACAGCTCACCGTAGCCGCGGTCCTCGTCCAGATGCATCTGGCGAATGCGCTCGGTGTTGCCGCCGTGAAGCACATCGGCGATGAGCGACTTGCCAAAGCGCATGGGTCGCGTGGCCACATAGCGCACGGCAGCGCGGGCCATATCGGTGACGTCCTCGACCTCGAACTGCGTGAGGCAGTTGCTGCAGTTGCCGCAGCCCTCGGCCTCGTCCGTGGCGGTGGCGCCCGCACCAGCCGCGGCAGCATGCTCGGCCGCGGCCTCGTCGCCAAAGTAGCGCAACATATATTCGCGCAGGCAGCCGGTGGTATTGCAATAGCCCTCCATCTGGCTGAGCAGACGATATCGATTCTGGAGCGCCCACGCGCGCTGCTCGTCGTCAAGCGCCTCATCGGCGGCATCGCCGCAGTCGATTAAAAAGCGGCGCATGCGAAAATCGTTACCGTTCCACAGCAAGTGGCAGCTTGCCGGGTCGCCATCACGGCCGGCGCGGCCCGCCTCTTGGTAGTATGCCTCGATGCTCTCGGGCACGTTGTTGTGGATCACGTAGCGCACGTTGGGCTTGTCGATGCCCATGCCAAAGGCGTTGGTGGCAACCATCACCTGAATGTCGTCGTCGATAAAGGCACGCTGGCTCTGGCGGCGGGCGTCGTTGCCCATGCCGGCATGGTAGCGACCCACGCGAATGCCGCTGGGGCCCAGTGCCTCGGCAAGCTCGCCTGCCAGCGCATCGACCGTCTTGCGGGTCGAGCAATACACGATGCCGCTCTCGCCCGAATGCACAATCACATAGTCGCGCACCCAGGCGGTCTTGGCCTTGTCGCCCATCTCCTCGCAACCAAAGTAGAGGTTCTTGCGATCGAAGCCCGTCACCACCGTCGCGGGGTTTTGCAGGCCGAGCATTTGCTGAATGTCCGCGCGCACACGCTCGGTCGCCGTAGCGGTAAAGGCTGCCACGATAGGGCGCTGCGGCAGGGAATCGATGAACTCGCGAATCTGCAGGTAGGCGGGGCGGAAATCCTGGCCCCATTGGCTCACGCAGTGGGCCTCGTCAATGGCCACGAGCGGCACGCCGATGCCGCCTTCGGCCGCAGCTTCCTGCGCAAAGGCCAAAAAACGCGGCTCAAGCAAGCGCTCGGGCGCCACGTACATAAGCTGATAGCGGCCCTCGCGCGCCCGCTTGAGCACGGTGTTTTGCTGGGCCGGGGTAAGGCTGGAGTTGAGATAGCTGGGTCGCGCACCCGCCGCGAGCAACGCACGGGTCTGGTCCTCCATAAGCGACAGCAGCGGACTCACCACAAAGGTGATGCCGGGCAGCATGAGCGCGGGCACCTGGTAGCAAATGGACTTGCCGGCGCCCGTGGGCATAACACCCAACGCATCGCGACCGGCAAGGATCGCATCGACCATGCGGTCCTGTCCCGGGCGAAACGAGGTGTAGCCAAAATAGGCGCCGAGCGTGTCGAGCGCCATCTGCTGCATGCTATCGGTCATGGTTTCCTAACGTCCAAGTCATCTGCCGCCGATTATACGCCGCCACGCGGACCGGTGCCGCGCGGCTGCCGGCCACGGGCGATGCAATCCAAGGCGAACGAGCGTGGATTTTTGGACACTTTCCTGATGAGCGTGGATAATCTCCCACTTTAAGCCCGTCACCAAGCCAAAAACGGGAGATTTTCCACGCTCATTCTGCAGATTGCCGCTTAGGGGCGTTTACAGCGTCGAGCCGTTACGCGGTTTGGTAAAACCGCGTAACCAAAGGAGCAGCGTCGACCGATCCGCCGTTCGTCAGAACGGCGGAACCAACCCTACATGACCATGACGTAGCGCGATCCCACGTAGTACTGCTTACCCATCAGAACCGGCTCGCCATTGGGACCGGTAAAGCTGGCACGCAGGTTGAGCAGCGGATCGTGCGGAGCAATGCCCAACTCGGCCGCCTGCTCGGCATTGGCACGAACGGCCTCGGCCGTGCGGTAGCCAACTGAGACAATCGGCGTTCCGCCAACACGCTCGACCTCGGCAAAAATCGACTTGTCCTCAAGATCGGCCGTCAACAGCTCACTGTAGGCGTCAAACGGCACAAAGATGTTCTCCTCAAAGATGGGCTCGCCGTCGGCCGTACGCACGCGCTTGATGTGCAACAGCAGCGCGTCCTTCTGCAGGCCAAAGAACTCCATCTCGTTTTGACGTGCCGGCACAATCTGGCGATCGACCACATGTGCGCCCGCCTTCATGCCGTTGTCGGCACACAGCGCGGTAAACGTCTGCAGCGTCGAGGCGTGGAACTGGCGGTTGATGTGCGGCGTGGAAACAAAGGTGCCACGGCCCTGCTGCTTAACCAGGTAGCCATCGGAACACAGCTCCTCGACGGCGCGGCGCACCGTAATGCGGCTCACGTCGTACTGCTCGGCTAGCTCAAGCTCGGACGGAATACGCTCCTTGGGTGCATAAACACCTTTCTCGATCGCATCCTTGATTTCGTCGTAAATCTGCTGGTAAAGCGGTGCATTTTTGGGCGCAGGCATATCTAATCACTCTTATCGAAATATTGAAATAACTAATACGTATATAACGTCTAGTTTCATGTTACCTCATATTGATAAAACGATACACCCTCCCTACCAAAAAGCGACAGCTTCATTTTGGTAGGTTTTATCTGGGCAAACGAGAGCCTCCCGAAAGCAGCAAGGCTTTCGGGAGGCTCAAGCGGACAGGATTGCGCCGGGCCGGTAAAATGCCAAAACCCTACTTGCCGTCGTCCTGCTGCAGGCTGTCCTGCTCGCTGAGGCGCGCCTGCCTGCTGGCCATGCGTGCGGGCTTGTCGGGATCGGGAACGGCCGTGGGCATGGGCTCGTCGACATGACCGCCCCACCAGCCGCCCACAAAGTTGAGCGTGTGGAACACGTTGATCACGGCGCCGGGATCGATGTCGCACACCAGCTTGATAATGTCCTGGCTCTCGTAGGTCGATACAACGGCGTGCAGCAGGTACATCTTCTCGCGGCTGTATCCGCCAATGACCTCGGCGCAGCTAATGCCGTGCTGAAAATGGTCAACATAGGCGGTCATGACCTCGTCTGCCTTGCGCGTCGTGATCTGCAGCGTCACGCGGTCGTAGCGACGATAGAAACTGTCGATGGTCTTGGTCGAAATAAACTGGAACACGATGGAGTACGCCGCCTTGTCCCAGCCAAACATAAAACCAAAGATCGCCAGGATAAAGCAGTTGAAACCAAAGATGACACCCCAGATGGTCTTGCCCGTGTGGTTGGAGACCCACAGCGCGATAAAGTCGGTGCCGCCGGTGGATGCGCCGGACTTAAGCGCGATGGCAGCGCCCAGGCCCGAGACCACGCCGCCAAAAATGATGAGCATGATCTTGTCGCCCAAAAACGGCGCGAAGTGAAAGGCGTTGAGGAACAGCGACGAGAGCACGACCTGCATCATCGAGAAGATGACGAAGCGCTTGCTAATGCCGCTCCAGCATAGGAGCGCCACGGGGATGTTGAGCGCAAGCATGCCGAGAGAGATGTCGATGTGAACGCCGCCGAGCGAGGTAACGCGATCGAGCAGGACCGCAACGCCGGTGAGGCCGCTCGGAAGCAGGTCGGCGGGCTGGATGAACGCCTGGATCAGAAATGTCTGGAGAATGGCGGAAATTGTGACCGCCACGGCGGTAATAGCGCGGCGAACGATGGTGAGACGGCCGAGCACGAGCACTCGGTCCGTGAGCTGATCGATGGCGTTCGCCACGTAGGCTCCCTTCGAAGGCAGATGTGGTTGTGGGGCATGCCCGCGATTGTAGCATGGAGCGTGCGGGGGCGCTTCAATTCACCCTCTTTCGACAACCAAAGCGGGACCAGCAACCCCCACGACCAAAGGCCCAAATTACAAGTGAGTAGACTTTACGCGACCTGCAGAACACACCCAAAACCGCCACCCCTGTGACCTGCGGTTTTACTAGAGCAGATGCACTTTGTGCTCGGCCTGCGCCAAAAAGTCTACTCACTTAGCCCGAATCGAAGCCAAACGGATCAAAATCGAAACCAAATTGAGCCAGTCCACCACAAAAAACGTTTGAACCCGTGCTTCTCGCGGCGGATTGACACTACAAAGCGGCCAAAATGTCGGTCAGATTATCGATAACGACATCGGCTCGCGATTGATCGAGGTTGACGCCCTCGTGCGGACGCAGCGCCAGGACGCGGGCGCCGGAACGTTTGCCAGCCTCGATGCCCAAAGGCGAGTCCTCGATAACCAGGCACTCGGCAGGCTCCACCCCCAGCGCCTCCATGGCACGCAGGTAGATCTCGGGATCGGGCTTAAACGCACTGCACTCGTGACCGCTGATGGTGTAGTCCAGCACGTCAGCGATACCGGCAATCTCCACCAGCTCGTCGATCAGCTCGCGATAGGACGAGCTCGCGATGGCGCACTTCACGCCGCGCTCGTGCAGCTCACGCATCACCGGCTCCGCCTGCTCGTTGAGCAGCTCGGCATACGGAACGGGATGGTCCGGGCTGTAGACCTGCTTGTACTCCACGCGCAGGCGCTCGCGCAGCTCAACATCGTCGGGCACCAGCGCCTTCCAAATGGCAGGCTCGTTAGACCCCGAAAGATCGGGAATCTCGTCAAAGTGGAAGCCCTTCTCCTCCATAAACGCCACGCGGCGACGGTTGTAGAACCACTCGGTATCGACCAGCACGCCGTCCATGTCAAACAGCACTGCCTTGATCATACGCATCTCCTCCCACCTGCCAAAAAGGGACAGGTTTATTTTGGTAGGTTTTATCTGGGGTTTTATGGGGCGACGAACACGCCCTCCCCAGAGCAAAAAAGGGGACGGGGCGCAAACCCCATCCCCTCTCAATCAACCCGTAAGGTCTACTTACTTGTGATTAGTAGGAAAGCTTCCACATGTAGCGACGCATGGTCAGCGGGTGCTGACGGGCCTCGGCGATCTGGTTGCCGTACTCGCGCATAACGGCGAGGTGCAGCAGCGGGTTGAAGTAGGTGACGACGCTCGCGGGCACGACGTCAGCCAGGCCGTAGTCCTTGGAGTCGATCAGAGCGACCTTGGCGCCCATGCGCTTAAGGAAGGTGAGGGCGCGGGCGTCCATCGGACGGGTAGCGCCATCGGACATGAAGAAGACGTAGGGCTTACCCTCGGTGGAAACCTCGAACGGGCCGTGGAAGTACTCACCGGTGTTGTAGGCAGCGGCGTCGATCCACTGCATCTCGGTGAACAGGAAGGCAGCGTGAGAATAAGCCATCTTCTCGGAGGCACCGGAAGCCATGAAGTAGATCATCTTGTCGTCCTTGAAGTCCTCGGCGAACTTCTTGGCAAGCTTCTTGCAGTGCTGAGCAGCGTTCTCGCAGAGATCGAAGACGTTGGTGAGGCCGGTGATCATGTCCTCGTAGTGGTCATAGCCCTCGGTCTGCTGAAGGATCTCGACAGCAAGAGCGATGGCATAGCCGGGCTTCTCGCACTTGGCAGCGTAGTTGGCGTGGAAGCCGTGAACGATGACATGGTCGGCGTCGACGGTCAGAGCGGAGCCAGCCTTGTTGGTGAGGGAGACGACCGGGCAGTTGTGCTTCTTGGCGGTCTTGTTGGCCTCGACGGTCTCGGGCGTGGAGCCACCGAGGGAGCAGGTGATCACGAAGGTGTGCTCGTTGACCCAGGAAGGCGTGTCGTAGTTGAACTCGTTAGCGGTGAAGATCTGAACGTTCAGCTTGTCCGTGTTGTTGGCCAGGAAGTACTTGGCGGGGTACAGGTCGGACATGGAAGCGCCGCAGCCGACGAAGGCGACGCTGTGGATCTCGTGGTTGGACAGGACGTCAGCGACGATCTGCTTAGGGAGGTTAAGGTCGATCTCGTACATCTGACACATTCCTTTCGATTTTTGCGGCGCCACTTTGCCGGACGCACGCAGGGTTACCGTGATTTGGACCGAGTCACCGGCCCGTTGAGGATGCGACAAAGGAGCTGTCCCATTGTCACATTTTGGGAATGGAAGCCTGCCTGGGGTATGGGATGTCAGGCAGGCTCCCCGGGGAAAGCGGTTAGACGCTTGGTCGCGACTAGGCCAGGATGCCGGCCGCGGAGAGGGCGATGCCGCCCACGATGGCGATCACGAGAAGCCAACCGGTGTTGACGTTCTTCTTGATGAGCCAGTACATAAGGCCAGTGAGGCCAAGGGAGATCATCTGGGGCATCATGCCGTCCAGGATGTCCTGGATAACGACGGTGCCCTCAGCGAACTGCAGCGGGGTGGTGGCGCCGATCAGCGTGGCGATCATGCCGCCCACGGACATAAGACCCACGATGCCGCAGACATACATGAGCTTCTCCATGAGGTCGCCGCCCTGAAGCTTGCTCAGGTACTCGTGGCCGCCCTGATAGCCCATCTTGGCTGCGAACCAAGTGATCAGCACAGAGGGGACGATGGAGATGAGCATGGCCAGGATCGGGCCCATGATGGAGCCCTGCTGAGCCAGCTGAACGCCCAGGCCAAAGGCGATAACGCGGATGGTGCCCTGGAAGAAGGAGTCACCGATGCCGGAAAGCGGACCCATGAGGGAGGTCTTGACCGCGTTGATCGAATCGGGATCGAAGTTCTCGGGATCCTTGGCGTACTCCTCCTCCATGGAGGCGGCGAGGCCCAGGATGAAAGCGCTCGTCTGCGGGGTGCAGTTGTAGAACGCCATGTGACGGTGGTAAGCCTCTTTCTTAGCAGCGAGCTGCTTGGGGTCGGACTCATCCGGATAGAGGCGATCGAGCGTGGGAACCATGCCGTAGAGGAAGCCCATGTTCATCTGACGCTCGTAGTTCCAAGAGGCCTGGATGGCCCAGGAGCGCCAGAAGAACTGGCTGACCTTCTTGTTCAGGGACACGTCCTTGGTTGCGGTTGCCATAGTGTGTTCCTCCTTAGTCTTCGTCGTCTTCGAGCGGATCGTAGTCGGAATCGACACCGGCGGCTGCATGGGAACCGTTGAACTTGAAGCCCATGAAGACGACAGCCAGGCACACACCGATCAGAGCGACCGCGATGACGGACAGGTTGAGGTAAGCGGCGAGCAGGAAACCGATGAACAGGAACGGAGTCATACCCTTCTTGATCATCATGGTGAGCAGCAGGGCCAAGCCGTAGGCGGTCATGATCTTGGTCGAAACGTTAAGACCAGTGGACAGCCACTCGGGAACCATGTTGACGATGGCCTGAACCAGGTCGGTGCCAACAAAGACGGCGAGGAAGATCGGCAGGAAGTACATGACGGCGTACAGACCGGAGCCGGCGCAGATGTGCATGCGGTAGGCGGTCTTGAACTTTCCGTTATCGATCGCGCTATCTGCCACATGGGTAAGGGCGGCGATGATGGAACGGAACACGATGCCGAGGAGCTGACCCAGGACGGCGACCGGGATGGCGATCGTCATGGCGGTCTCGGCGGAAGCATCGGTCAGGCACGCAAAGGCAGCGGCCACGATGCCGCCCAGGACCATATCGGGCGGAACGGCGGCGCCGACCTGCACCAGGCCCATGGACACGAGCTCGACGGCGGCACCGACGGCAAGGCCGGTGGGCACATCGCCCAGCAGCAGACCGACGAGCGTAGCGCCAACGAGGGGCTGCTCGAAGTTAAGACGACCGAGCAGGCGGGAGTCCCACATGCAGAACACGCCGACGAGGCCGACGAGCACCGCACTGATGAACGTATTCATACCCTTCTCCTTTCAGTCAGGCAAAAGCCTGGTTGATTACAGCTTGGCGTCGATGTCGACGCTCTGATACGTAGGGGTCTGCTGGACGTAGAGCTTGATGCCCATGTCGAGCAGCTGGTTGACGTCGGCCTTCTGGGTGGCGTCGAGGAAGACGGAGCTGTCCTTGCCGCCGACCTGATCGGCACCGTCGTGGTTGGCGGTGGCGCCCAGATTGATGGCGTCGAGCTTGTAGCCCTGGCAGAACTGCAACATCTCGGCAGTGTTGCCAAAGACGAACATGACGCGCTCGCCGAGGGTGTTGAGCTTGTCCATCTTGGCGAGGGCACGCTCGACGGTGAAGACGTTCAGGCGCACGCCCTGGGGCTTGGCCAGCTTAAGAGCGCCCTTCTTGATGTCATCGTTGGCGGCAGCGTTGTCGACGACGATGATGCGCTCGGCCTGAACCTTGGTGGTCCAGGTAAAGACGACCTGGCCGTGCAGCAGACGGTAGTCAAGACGTGCGAGGACGATCTTGGCGGGACCGGAGCTGTGACGGGACGCCTTGGCCTTCTTGGCGGGAGCCGCGGCAGCCTCGACCGGTGCGTTGGGGTTGGTCAGGCCGGTGCGGGCCTCGTTGATGAGGGCCGCGAGCTCGGCGCCCTTGACGGGGACGGGGCTCATAGCGAGCGTCAGTGCCAACGGGATGTTGAAACCGCTGACAACCGTGAACTTCGTGCCGTTCTTGGAAAGCTCGACCATGTTGTTGTTGACCGAGCTGCCGAGCATATCGGTCAGCACATAGACGGTGTCGCCCGCGTTGAACGTGGCAATCATAGCCTCAACCTTATTGGTGATGGGCTCCTTGTCGTCACGAGCAAGCGACACGACGTGGACGTTCGACACGTCGCCGAGAACCATCTCGAGCGTGTCTTTGGCGCCTGCGGCCAGGCCGCCATGAGATGCGAGAATGATCTGATTCATCTTGCCTCCTCCTTTTCGTTATGGTCATTATAACGTCTTATACGTTGCGGATATTGCTAATTAGAATAAAGACCGTTCGCGGGTGAAAATCGACCGTTGACGGGTTTAACGTACTTGAAACGTTGGGGCTGGGTAGGCCGGCGCTGGCTGGATAACCCCAGGTCAGACCCTGCGCGCAATCCCCTATCGCACGAAGTACCAGGGGCTTTCCTGTACGGTGGGTTCCAGCGCGATGCCGGTGCGTTCCTTAAACAGATCCATGTCCTGAGATTTTTCGGTCCACCACGCGTTGGGCTTAAAGGTCATGCTCTCAATGACATGACCGACAAACACACTGTTGCGCAGCTTGGAGAAGTCGGTGTTCATGATCAGGATGGACGCGAGCACCAGCACGATGCCCAGGACTTTGATCGCGCCGGCGGGCTCGGCATAGACACCAATGCCCACCAGTACGGTGACGACCGTCTCGAAAGACATTACGACGGGAACTTTCGATGTCTCGAGCCCCATGGACAGACCCTGCATATATAAGATGTAAGCCACGGCCGTGGGGATGAGTCCAAAGCCAAGGAACAACAGCAGCAGCTGTGGCGACATTGCCGCGGCGACATCCGGCCACGGAGCCGCGATAGCTGCCATAACCGCACCGCCAAAAACAAAGCCCCAAAACGTGACAGCCAGCGGGTGGACCGTCTTGGTTGCTATCCGGCTAAACACCGCGAGCGACGCACCACAAAAGCCCGCAATCACGCCCGACGTGACGCCCCAAACCGAAAAATGAAAACCGGAAAGGTCGCCATTGGTCACTGCAAGCACGCAGCCTACGATGTTAAAGACAATGGCAACGAGCTTGTTGGGGGTCACGTCCTCGCGATAAAGCACGCGGCCGAGCATGACGCCAAACACCGGCGAGGTGTAGAGCAGCACCGAGGCCGTGGACATGCCCACCTCGCCCATGCACTCGTAATAGCAGGTGTTGGCGGCGGCCAAACCGACGATACCGACAAGCGCGCAGGGGACGAGCTCTTTGGGGCTTGCCTTGAATAGCGCCAGGGGACCCTGAGCCACGGTAGACCCCTCACCCGGACGGCAGCCCATAAACATCAGGACCGGCGCCAAGATAAGCGCTCCGACCAACAAGCGAAAGGCAGCCATGCTCTGGGACGAAACGCCCATGGCCGAGATGCCGTTTACAAAGATTCCGATGCTGCCCCACATAAGCGCGGCGATCAGCACCAGCACATAGCCCAGATTGCTTTTCTTCAACGCAGCCTCCTCGATATTGTTTCCAATATGTTTCATACTACGTTATAGTCGTTATATACATTTTTCAAGACACAAATCGGCGAGCGGGAAAATCTGCTCGCCCACACACTCATTGGGTACTCATTGGGGACGTACTTAAATGAGTAGTCGTTGGGGACGTTCTTGGATGACTAGTCATTTAAGTACGTCCCCAACGACTAGGACTGTCCCCAACTGCCGGCAGAAAAGGAACGTTCCCAACGTCTAAGGCGCCGCTGGTTGAGCATAAGTCAGCGAGCGGGCCGCATTTGAGGCAAGGTGACGTGAAACGAAAGGGCGCTGACCTTCTGGTCGCGCCCTTGAAGTTGA
>URCO01000036.1:0-15551 GCA_900546375.1 uncultured Collinsella sp. | reverse complement strand
ATCTACACCCTAGAGTTCGTCGGCAGCGTCAGATGTGTATAAGAGACAGACCGCAAACAGCGCAACAGGGAGCGCAACGCCGCCCCCACCGAGCCCACGCTTTCGCGCGAGGAGCTTGCGGCCATGAAGGTCGCCGAGCTGCGCGAGAAGGCAAAAGAGTTCGAGATCGAGACGACCGGCAAGAAGAAGGCCGAGCTTGTCGAGGAGATCTACACGACCGCCGCGAAGGCCGAGGGCTTCCGCGATATTAAGGGCATCCTGCAGATTCGCCCGGACGGCTCCGGCATCATCCATGCCCACGGTTACATGAAGTCCAACGAAGACGCCTTCGTCCCCGCTTACCTCATCCGCTCCGCACGCCTGCGCACGGGCGACGTCATCGAGGGCTCTCTGCGCCCCTCGCGCGGCGGCGACAAGCGCGCCGGCCTCGCTAAGATCACGACCGTTAACGGCATGGATCCCGAGCAGATCCGCAACCGCCCCAAGTTCGGCGACCTTACCCCGGTCTATCCCAACGAGCCGCTGCGCATGGAGCATGGCAAGGATTCCATCACCGGTCGCGCCATCGATATCGTGTCGCCGATCGGCAAGGGCCAGCGTGGCCTGATTGTGTCGCCGCCCAAGGCCGGCAAGACAACGATCCTTAAGAAGATCTGCCAGTCCATCTCGATCAACAACCCCGAGGTGCACCTCATCTGCCTGCTCGTCGACGAGCGCCCCGAAGAGGTCACCGATATGCAGCGCTCCATCAAGGGCGAGGTCGTGGCCTCGACCTTCGATATGCCCGCCGAAAACCACACTCGCGTGGCCGAGCTCGTGATCGAGCGCGCCAAGCGCATTGTGGAGCTGGGCGGCGACGTCGTGGTGGTGCTCGACTCCATCACGCGCCTTGCCCGCGCCTACAACCTGGCCGCCCCCGCCTCGGGCCGTATCCTGTCGGGCGGCGTCGATTCGGCAGCTCTCTATCCGCCCAAGCGTTTCCTGGGTGCAGCCCGCAACATCGAGAACGGCGGCTCGCTCACCATCCTCGCCTCCGCCCTCATCGATACCGGCTCCAAGATGGACGAGGTCATCTTTGAGGAGTTCAAGGGTACCGGCAACATGGAGCTCAAGCTCGACCGCGATCTTGCCGATCGCCGCATCTTCCCGGCCATCGACCCCGTTGCCTCCGGTACGCGCAACGAGGACCTGCTGGTCGACGAGCAGATGCGCCCGTTTGTCTTCGGCCTGCGTCGCATTCTCGCCGGTATGAACAACACCGAGCGCGCGGCGGCGTCGTTTATTAAGGGTCTTAAGGGCACCAACACCAACCAGGAGTTCCTGGTGCGTTCGGCCAAAAAGCACAGCGACTACGAGCAGACGTTTTAGACCAAAAGCCGCACGCTATATCGCCATAAGAACGGGCAATCGGGCCGGGGTTTATGCCCCGGCCCTTTCTTTACGGCGCCACTCGGCAACATTTTTTGACCTTATGACCGACAAGCAGCAGTTTTCGAGCCATAATCCGGCCTCATCGCTTGCAATCGGAGGGTCGGTTTCGCATAATAACTTTTAAGCTTCGCGACGGAAAACGCAGATGAAACGAACTATATACCGTTGCTTTGGGACGCATGTCCCGCTTCATCTTCTCTCGCGCAGCCAACTAAATGATGCGATTTGGGTGCTGGAAGATGGGGAGAGCTCATGGCTTCTTCTGATGCAACACAACGAGCAGTCCTTGCCGGACTTTCCTGCGGGATCGGCCTTTCCGCCCCCGTGGTGATGTATGCCGCGACGTTGCCGTTCTCGTCGGTCAACGAGACGGTTGTCGCGGGCGCGGTTCCCTTCGCCGTTGGTGCGGTGGCGGGCGTGGGCATCTACGCAGCCTCGCTGGGCATCTCCGAGTATCGTGCCGAGCACGATGGCCGCCTGTTTGAGCCCGATGCCGTGGGCGGCGCCGCTCAGTTTGGCCGGACCCACAACGAGTTCAAGACCGCCTCGATTCCCGCACAGCAGCAGGGGGCGGCGCCTCAGCCTGCGGCTCCGGCTGATCAGGCCAATGCCGCACAGCCTTCTTCCGCATTTCTCTCCGGCCTGACCGGTGCGTTCCAGCGCCGTCACGCCGACGATGGCGTTCCCACCATCGCGCGCGCGGCTAACGCCATGGATGAGGCCGAGGCCTGGTCTATGATCGACAGCATGCTCGATGACGATTCCCCGGTCAGCTGCGATCCCGTGCGTTCGCGCGATGTCTACCAGGTCGCAATCGATGAGCTCACCAACGGTGGAAAGACCGGTTCTTACAATCGCGATGACATTGCCGCTGCCGCACGCGCCGTCTCGGGCTCTCACGCCGCCCCTGCGGGTAGTACCGCAGCCTTCGTGGCGCTTGTGGCCAACGCCGCCAACAATGCCGCCTATAGCGGCGCGTCGTCGGCTGCGTACACTTCTGCCGCGGCGGCCGCTTCGACCGGCCAACAGAGCGCAGCTCAGGTGGCTCCTGTCGCCGACCCCTTTGCCGATGAGCCCCTGGCTGTCGACGAGGAGACCGTTGCCGCTCGCCGAGCCGCCGAAAGCTCGCTTTGGGGCGCTTCGGCCCAAATGCAGGCCGCGGAGGCGGCGCCGTACAACGCCAAGCTCGCCAGCATGCCCATCATTTCCGATGCCAAGGGTGTGGATCTCTCCGATCTGGACGAGCCTGCCGCCATCACTGCGTCTATCGATGCCCAGGATCGCGTGGATACCGACAGTCTCCCCGATGCCTCTCTTGAGGAAGATATCCCCATGGCCGATTATTCGGGCCACGAGGACATGTGGGCCGCCGCTATGGCGATCATGGCCGAGGCTGCCGAGCCCGCCCCCGTGGCGGTGCCCACGCCTGCAGCCTCACCTGTCTCGGTTGCTCCCGTCTATGTCGGCCGCCACAGCTCCGTGCTTCCCGAGGATACCGCGCGTATCTCGCGCGAGGGTATCGAGCGCGCCGAGGCTATCGCTGCCGGCGTTATGGAAAACCGCCGCCATGAGCGCGTCAATCAGATTCTCGAGGAAGAGATCAACCGTCTACAGTCTGCGGCCGTCAAGCGCACGGGCCGTGCCTATCTGAGCGTTATCGAGGGCGGTACCGCCAGCTTTACACCGCTGCGCGCGGAGGCATAATTGCCTCATGGTTAAGCTCGATCGAAAATGGGCGCTTGCCGCCTGCGCCATGGTGCTCGTCATTTGGGGCAATTCGCTGGTTCCCGGTACGGGGTCTGGTTCGTTGAGCTTGTCGATCATGGAATCCATTCGCGGCTTTTTGCAGGCCCTGGGGCTTCCATACGAGTGGGTGACCAACTTCGTCGTGCGCAAGTGCGCTCATTTTACCGAGTACATGGTGCTTGGCATCTTGGCGACGCACGCCTTTGACCTCGAAGGCCGGCGCACGTTTGATGTGTTGCTGCCCACGGCGGTGTTCTTGCTGCTTGTCCCCTCTATCGACGAGACGATCCAGCTATTTGTGCCCGGTCGCGCCGGCATGATTACCGATGTGATGATCGACTGCTGCGGGGCGACGACAGGCGTCGCGCTTCGATATCTCTTACGGTTGCTGATATGTACCAAAAAGGCCGCCTAGGACGTTCGCTTGGTCCTAGGCGGCTTTGTTCGTTTGAGGGCCTCTGCGGGGCGTGACGGCGTTTTCCGGGCGTTTTGCGAGTTTGGCTACGCTGCGCCCCGCTGATGTGTCCTTTACTGGAGCGCCTGGGCGCCAAGGGCCAGACAACCCATGATGCCCTGCTTGCCCTCAAGGCTGTTATTGACAATGTAGGTTTCGATGTCGTTGACCTCGGGCGTGACGATATAGCCGTTGAGCATCTCGGCGCACTTTTTGCGTGCGAGCGGCACGATGGGGGTGTGGTCGGCCACGCCGCCGCCGATGATGATCTTTTGCGGCGCGTAGCACAGCGTGTAGGTCATGAGCGCCTGTGCCAGGTAGCCTGCGAGCAGGTCCATGGCCTCCGGATCTTCGGCCATGTCTCCGGCGCTCTTGCCATTCCAGCGCTTTTTAACGCCGGGGCCGGCGATGAGGCCCTCGAGGCAGTTGTCGTGGAAGGGGCAGGCGCTATGCTCGCCGATGGTGTCGCGCGGATCGCGCGTGACCAGGATATGGCCGGCTTCGGGATGCATCATACCGTGCACGAGCTGGCCGCCCGAGAGCACGCCGGCGCCCACGCCGGTGCCGATGGTCAGGTAGACCACGTCGGTGAGGCCCTGGGCGCAACCGAAGGTGACCTCGCCCAAGCAGGCGACGTTGACGTCGGTGTCGTAGCCACAGGGAATATTGAGCTCGTTTTGAATGGTGCCCAGCAGATCAAAGTAGCGCCATGCCGTTTTGGGCGTCTCCAGGATCTTGCCGTATTGGGGCGAGGCAGGGTTGACTGCCGTGGGGCCAAAGGCGCCAATGCCCAGCGCGGCGATGCCCTTGTCGGCAAACCATGCGTTGACGGCCTCAACGGTCTCCTGCGGGGTCGTGGTCGCAATCTGCTCGCGCTCCAGGACCGTACCGTCTGCATAGCCCGTGGCGCAGACCATCTTGGTGCCGCCAGCCTCGAGCGCTCCGATAAGCTGCTGCTCTGCCATAGTATTCCTCTCTCTGGGACGAGTTGCTCCGTGACTAAAGTATAGAGCTCTAAACCATTTAAGAAAGCGCTATAAAAAGAAGCCTCGCAACGCGGCGGGCGGTGCGAGGCTTCTTTGGTTGCTTTAGTTGCTGGGCCGTCCTTACCCGCGCGGCTTGATTTTATCACGCAGCGACTTGAGGTTCTCCAGCGCCGCGTTAAGTGTCTCGTCTCGCTTGGCAAAGTGGAAACGAATCAGATGGTTGACGGGCTCGCGGAAGAAGCTCGAGCCGGGTACGGCGCCCACGCCCACCTTAGACGCGAGGTCCTCGCAGAATTTGAGGTCGCTATCATATCCAAACTCAGAGATGTCCATCATGACGTAGTAGGCGCCCTGTGGCACGTTGTGCTCAAGACCGATGCTGTCGAGCCCCTGGCAGAACAGGTCGCGCTTGGCGGCGTAGAGGTCGAGGACCTCCTGGTAATAGCTGTCGTCGAATTTGAGGGCGGTGACGACGGCTTCCTGCAGGGGAGCGGCGGCACCCACGGTGAGAAAGTCGTGGACCTTCTTGATGCGCTCGGTGATCTGGGCCGGGGCAATGGTGTAGCCCAGACGCCAGCCGGTGATGGAGTACGTCTTGGACAGCGAACTGCAGCTGATGGTGCGCTCGAACATGCCTGGCAGCGTGGCCATATAGACGTGCTCGTGGGGCGCGTAGACGATGTGCTCGTATACCTCGTCGGTAATGCAGTAGGCGTCGTACTTTTTGCAGAGGTCGGCGATAAAGGCGAGCTCCTCGCGCGTAAAGACCTTGCCGCAAGGGTTGGAAGGGTTGCACAGGACAATCGCCTTGGGATCGTTATCACGGAAGGCCGCCTCGAGGACCTCGCGATCGAAGTCGAACGTGGGCGGGTTGAGCGGCACGTAGATGGGCTCGGCACCCGAAAGGATCGTGTCGGCGCCGTAGTTCTCGTAGAACGGCGAGAAGATGACGACCTTGTCGCCGGGGTTCGTGACCGTCATCATGGCGGCCATCATGGCCTCGGTGGAGCCGCAGGTGACCACGATGTTCTCGTTGGGGTTGATCGGCATGCCCATAAAGTGCTCCTGCTTGGCGGCGAGCGCCTCGCGCATGGCCTGGGAGCCCCAGGTGATGGAGTACTGGTGTGATAGAGCGGCTTGGGGTCGCTGGCGATGGCGCTCAGACTGTTGAGCAGCTGCGCCGGGGGGTCGAAGTCGGGGAAGCCCTGCGAGAGGTTGACGGCACCGTACTTATTGGAGATGCGCGTCATGCGGCGGATGACCGAATCGGTGAATGCTGCCGTGCGATTGGAGAGTTCTTTCACGATGGTCCTTTCGAGGGTTTGCAGTGGGGCAAGTTTACTCCTATGGACCCGGTAGGATTTGCCCGAAATGGATCCAAAAAACTCTTTTCAAAATTCTTGAAAATTGGGGCTTGCATCGCATGGCGTTCCTTGCAATAATAGTCGAGCGCGAAGCGCACAGGACACGGTGGGTGTAGCTCAGTTGGCTAGAGCGACGGGTTGTGGTCCCGTAGGTCGAGGGTTCGAGTCCCTTTACCCACCCCAGTTCTTGCTTCGTGTTGATATCGGGTCGTTAGCTCAGTTGGTAGAGCAGGGGACTCTTAATCCCAAGGTCCAGGGTTCGACCCCCTGACGGCCCACCAAAGAACGCACAGGTCAGTGCTTCGGCGCTGACCTTTTTTGTTTGCCGATAAGCCCAATCATAACCGTCCGTTACCGTTCGCGTTTTACGCCCCCTGCCGTTTATGCGCGGCAGGGGGCGTTTTATGCATTTAGCAGGTAATGGACCTAGAAAATTCAATTTAGAGCGTCTCGGCGCTGCGACCGGTGTCATTAAAACCGCCGTCCGCGCCGCCGCCCTCGACGATCTGCAGGGCGCGCCCGACCTGCCTGGCGGCCTTCTCGCGCTCCGCGAGGCCCGGTTTGATGTAATGGCGGTAATCTGTCCCCAGGTCCGTATGACCGTGCAAATCCATGATGCTCAGCGGGTCGACCTCGGTCGCCGCCATGATGGTCTCGGACGTGTGGCGCAGGGCCTTGGGCGGGATATACCGCAGGTCATGGCGTACGCACATGCGCCGCCAGGCGCGCACGAGGTTGTCGCCGCGCATGTTCACGATGCGCTGCCCGCTCCACTCGCGCACCTGCTCCGTAACCGAAGTGCCGCCCTCGACGGTTATGCTCGGGCGCAACTCGTCCATGATCTGGTGCAGGCGCTCGCGGCCCGCCAATAAAACCGGCACGGTGCGCACGGAATGGGCGTTCTTGGTCTCCTTCACGCCGTCCTCGTCCGTGTACGCGCGGCAGACCTCGATGTACTCCGAGACGGTCGGCTTGCCCGTGGCGAAGTCGTAGGTCGTGGTGACCTTGAGGTCGCACGGGCGCACCGCCAGCGCCTCCTCCTTGCGCAGGCCGCTCAGGCCCAGAATCAAGTAGGCGTTCATGACCAGATCCGCGCGGTCGTCGCTGGCGGCGAGCCTGCGCAGCGCCTCTGCGGCCTCGGGGATACTCCACGGCTCCACGGGCGCCTGCTTCGCTTTGGGCGCGATGACGCGCCGGCGGAAGGGCTCCGCCGTCACCCAGCCGTCGTCGAAGGCACGGCGCATGACGGCGCGAAGCGTGGTCTTGGTCTTTGCCGGCGCACCCGAGCGCTCGATGCAGCTTCGCATCATGTCGTGGGTTATCTCGGAGATGTCGATGCTCCCCAGGACGGGGGAGATGTAGTTGCACATCTGCCCGTCGTACTCGCGCAGGCTCGCGCGGGAGCGCGGCTTGCCGCGGTTGCTGGGGGAGTCGCGGAAAACTCCCCAGTAGTACATGTCGAGCGTCACGCCAGCGTGCGCCGCCTGGGACACGCCCAGCTCCTGCGCGAGCTGGGCGATGGCGATATCGGCCTCGGTCTCGGTGCCGTACACGGTGCGCGACACGCGGCGCACGTGGCCGTCCGCGCGGAAGCCCGCCTGCACGCGGATCACCCACTTGCCGGGCGCGACCTCGCGCTTGGAGCCGAGTTTTGACCTTGAAGTATCGTTGGCTGACATATAATGGTCCTGCCTTTCCCTTTTGCCGGAGGGCTATGCCCCGTGCGGATCCGCCAAGATTGCCGCACGGGGCTTTTTGTTTGCGTTGAGGCCGGCTACGCGACTGCGCGGCGCTTGGGCCTGCCCGAGCGGGGCGTGTCGGTCAGACGCGCCGCTATGCTCTCCACGGTCACGTAGGTGCGGCGGCCCTTGCGGTAACCCGTAAGGATTCCCGAGTCGAGCATGTGGGTGATCCTGCCGGGGGAGACGGAGAGCCTGCGCGCGGCTTCGGCCGCCGAGACCGTCTCGCCCTCCACGATGTACCCCTCGTCCGTGGAGAAGGCGACCATCATGGAGAGCCCGCCGTCTGCGGGCTCGATGAACTCGGGCTCGGGCACGGCAAGACCGTCCTTCACGAGCGCGGCCACGTAGGTGCTCGCCGCGTCCACGGACTGCTCGGCGGCCTCGGCAATCGTGTCGCCGCAGGTGAAGCATCCCGGCAGTGAGGGAAACTCCACGTCGTAGCCGCCGTCCTCGTCGGGTGTGAGCACCGCCTGGTAAACGTATGTCTTCATATCTTTCGATCCCCAAGGGGGCGGGGCTAGAGCCACCCCGCCGTCTTAGCTATTTTTCGGTACGTCCCTATCGGTATCTCCTTCTTGGAGGTGGGCACGCTAATCTGGACCCCGTCCTTTCGCGCGACCACATGGCTGCCCTTGCCGGTGTAGAGCGTCCAACCCTCCTTCTTGAACCGCTTGAGCACCTGCGCGGGCTCCTGCTCCTTGGGCATCTCTCCTCCTTTCGACAATTTAATTATAAACAGTTGATAGTTAGCAATCAAGTAAATTATCAAGTATTTACAGTTTTAAGTTGGAGGTTTTTCCGGAAAAACCTGAAAAACCTAGCCGTGCCGCGGGTCATAATCGTGATGAACACCATTCACGCTCCTGGAGGTACCCATGGCTCGCTACAGCGTCGGCGCATACACGTACGAGGACGATTCCTCTATCCCGCAGATCTGCGACGGGGCCACGGGGTCCCCGGTGTCCTTCGGCTCCAAGCTCATCTCCCAAGAGCGCGGGGATACTGTGACCGTCGAGGCTATGGGCGTCCGTCTGGTGAACGGGTCCTTGGTCCCGTTTGTCGTGGCGAGCATGGACGCCGCCAAGCTGTTCGAGTACAAGATCAATGCCGAAAAGTCCCCGGACACCGGCGAGTGGGTTCTTGCCGGGTACTGGGTGGTATCCTAGGCTCCGAAGAGCTTCGCGAGTGCACCGAGGGCAAGCAATGCCTTGGGTACGAGGTCTGCGCTCTTCGTCGCAAGGTCGATGACTTTTGCGACGTGTTCGGTGAACCCCGTCTTGTTCTTCGCCTCGGCTGCCATGCGTGCCCGCGACAGCGCCAGCTCGAGTGCCTCTTTCGTCTCGTTGTCGAGAACGGGGTCGTTGCCGATTTCGGTCACCGCCTGGCCTACCTCTACAGAGACGTCCGCCGTCGCCGTGGCCTGTGAGACGCTGCTGGAGCTAACCGTCGTACCGTTTCCGCTGTTCGTGAGCGTGGCCATGTTTGCCACGAGCCATCCCTTTGCACGCTTTACGCCTTTCAGTGTCTTGTCCCTGGGGATTGCCGACGATCTGGTGCACATGAGCGGGAAGGAAAACCCTTCCATCTGCAGCATGAGGTCATCGATGTGCTCCTGCGTGCTCTCGCCGTAATCTCCGTTTGTGATGCAGTCGCACTCGTAGATGAGATTCTCCACGTGGGTCTCCGCTAATGATTGAGACATGGTTATCACTCCTTCCCATAAATGAATTGAATAACGCGGTCTACGCGGACCTTACTTGATCCGCTTCCAGCCCTTCGATTTCAGGCGCTGCAGCCTGATTTTGGGACAGCTCGGCCTGGTCGCGTGCCGTCTCCAGGATCTTCGAGCGCCTTTTCTCTGTGCTCTGTCGGTAGCAGGTGATCAGCTCGCCCTCCGCGCCCGCCGGCGCCGTCGGCCTGTCCTCGGGATGCTCCTCGTACCATCCGAGGAGTTCGTTGGGGTCGGTGTTAAGAGCTTTGGCGCACTTCCAGAGCTGCTCGACGTTGGGGAGGCTCTCGCTTCTCTCCCAAGAGCCGACCGTTCTCAGGCTTGTTCCTGTTGCGTCGGCAAGCTCCGTTTGGGACATGTGAAGGTTCTTTCTCACTTCCCTAATCCTTAGATTCATATACGCCTCCTAAATAGGACGGTTGTTGCCGAGAATCCTATATCTTTTCTTCAGAATGAGCAAGATTCTGCATAGTTTTCTCTTGCCAATAGGCAGACATCCGCCTATAGTTTCAAGCAACAGGAAGAAACCCGCACATTTTGAAGGAGGACGAAATGGAGTTTTCGAAGGACGAGTTTGGAGCGAACCTGCGCGCCGCCCGTGCTCGCGCCGATATGTCTCAGGAGCAGCTGGCCAACAAGGCGGGGGTCTCGGCATCTTCAATCATCGGCTACGAGAACGGCTCGATGGTTCCGGGCGTTGACAAGGCGTATGCCATCGCCCAGGCGCTGGGCTGCACGCCCAACGACCTGATGGGCTGGAACACGGACGAGGCCGCCTAGGGATGGGGGAGGAGATGGAAGGCAAGAAGATGGGCGAGCTCACGCTCGGCGTGAAGCTGAAGGGCGTGGACGAGCTGCAGGAGAGGCTCGACAAGGCCGCCGGCCACATCGACGCCGCCCGCGAGATCCTGGATTCGCTCGCGGGCGGCGTGGAGATCGGGGCCGACCTTATCGGGTCCGATACGACGTCCCGCAGCGGGGACAGCTCGTCTGGGGACCGCGAAGCGTGAAGCGCCCGCCGCAGGTCTGGCAGGTTATCTCGAGGGAGCCGGTTGCAGCGGCCTTCTCGATTCCCCTGACGGCGACGCGGTTGAGGGCCTTCCGGTCGAGCTTGAGGCCCTTGATGGCCTTTGACATGTAATCACCTCCTTTCGCGTAAAGGGATGAACGCAAAGGAGTTTACGGGTTCGTGGGGACACGGAGATGAATGAGATCAGACGGCTCCGCAAGAAGGCGGGACTCTCGCAGTTCAAGCTCGCGGTGAAGGCGGGCGTGACCGAGACGACGGTGCGGAACTGGGAGCGCCGGGGGATAGCCGACGCGAAGTACGGGGCGGCCAAGCGGCTCGCGAGGGCGCTGGGCGTGCCCATGGAGGATCTGGAGGAAGAGGAATGACAGGCTCGCGAATGACCCGGGCGCTGCTCGCCTCGGCCGTCGCGATGGATGCTGCCGGGTGGATGTGCGCCGCGCAGGGGGCCTACGGCCTGGCGCGTGGCTGCTTCGCCGCCGCGCCGCCGTTCATCGCGGCGTGGGTGGTCGGGTCGCTATGGGTGAGCTAGCCGAGCCACTCGGGGCGGTGCTCGATAATCGCCCGGATCACCGCGGGCTGGACGGAGAAGTCGGTCGCGGAGAGTATCGAGCCGACTGGCGGCATCCCGAAGATGCCGAGCTCGCACAGCGCGAGGGCGTCGGCATCGAGCGGGGAGAGGCTGACGGAGCCCTCGTCGAGCGCGCGGGATACCAGCTCCTTTCGCCTCCTCGACATGCCGAGGAATACGGCGGAGAGCCGTTCGTCCATCCTCCGGCGCTTTGCCCAGGCGCTTCTCGCGGAGACGATGCGCGCGGCCGCGTACCCGAGCATCGCGGCGGCGCCGGTCAGGAGGAGGCACGAGGCCGGGTGCTCGGCGATCATCCGGCGGGCGTCCTCGGCCATCGCGGCGACCGAGCCGAACCCGACCGCGCCGGCGATGGTGACCAGCAGGTCGATGTTCTCCTTTGCCGCCCTGAGCGCTCTGTTCATCTTCGGTTCCCTTCCAAGGAGGTTTCCATGGGTTTCATTCTCGCACTTTCCTTCGCGTTCCTGTTCGGGGTCGGACTCGGCCTCATGCGCCGCTGACGGATGGTCCGCCCCCGTCGCGCCACGGGTTCCGTACCGCCCCCATTCCGCGGGGCCCGTGGCGTGACGGGGCCGGACCCCCTACTTCCGGCCCATATGGTGTCCGCCGCCGACTTGGCGGGGCGGCGGCACCGCTCCCTTTGGCGGGGGAGCGCCCTCCGGCTGCATCTATCGGTGCGGCCCTCCGGCAGGGGAATGGCTCAACGAATGAAAGGAGAAGGCCATGTGGATGTCTATAGCCAAGGGCGCGCGTTACGCCTGCTGCGACAACGTCACGTTCCGCGCGATGGTCATGCAAGGGGTCATCCCGCGCTACCCGTCGCTCAACCCCAACAGCTCGCGCGAGGTGGTGCGCAGCGAGGACATCGACGCCGCCATCATGGCGCGCGGCGCGGTGCCGGCGCTGCCCTCGCCCGACTGCGTGCCGGCGCGCCGACCGAGGCGGGTGGCGTGATGGGCGACCTTATCTGGGATGCCGGCTGCAGGCTCGGTGAGTGGTGGAACACGCTGCCCGAGCGCGTGCGCAGCGTGGTGTGCGCCGTCGTGATGCTCGCGCTCCTCGCCGTCGCGGGCGCCATCGAGGGGACCGCCCCGAGCGGGATGTACTACTAGGAGGAATGACATGCAGTTTGAGAAGAGGCAGGTTCGCCTGGGCGACATCCGCCCGAGCGAGCAGAACCCGCGCGAGGACTTCGGCGACATCGGCGCCCTGACCCGCAGCATCGAGGCGACCGGCGGCGAGCCGCTGAACCCGCCCGTGGTCGTGGCGGACGGCAACGTCTACCGCATCGTGGACGGGGAGCGCCGCTACCGTGCGCTGTCGTCCATCTACGGGGAGGACCGCGAGGTGTCCGCGCTGGTGGCCGATACCATGGACGAGGCCAACGAGCTCGTGGCCATGCTCGCCACCGACGACAAGCGCCAGCTGACCGAGGCCGAGCGCGCACGCGGCGTGCAGCAGATGCTCGTGCTTGGCGTCGACGAGCAGCGCATCGAGCGCGCGAGCCGCGCCACCGCCGGGCAGATCCGCGCGGCGCGCAAACTGCGCGGTCGCATCGATGCCGGTGTGCAGGTGACGCTGGAGCAGCTCGAGGCCGCGAGCGCCTTCGACGACGAGAGGGATATCGAGGCGGTCCTCGCCGCCGGCGAGGGCTGGGCGGGCAAGGCCGCCAGCATCCGCCGTCGCCTCGAGCGCGAGGAGAGCATCGCGGAGGACTACGACGCCCTCGGCGACGCGGGCATCCCGGTCGTGAAGGAGGTGCCCGAGGGCTTCGCCTACGTGTACTGGGCCAACTTCGGAACTGTCGCCGAGAAGCTCAAGGGGATAGATGTCACTGACTTCGTGGCAGTGCGGAAGGACAGATACTGGAACCTCTACAGGCCGGGTGACGGGTCGGGCGCGGAGCGCGAGAAGACCGAAGAGAAGATCCGCGCCGAGCGGGAGGCCGCGCGCGAGGACGAGGCGCTCAAGGACCTGTACAGGCGCATGGTCGGCTTCATCACGTCCGGCGCGTTCACCATGCTCGATGACCTCAAGCGCATCGTGCGCGAGGCCCGCGTGGAACCGGTCGTGGTGGCCGACGCGATAGGCGGCGACCCCTCCTTCGAGACCGACAAGCGCATCGCCGGCGTCCGTGAGGAGTTCATGGCGCGCCTCGGCACCTCCAGCCCCAGCGAGTACGAGGCCGGCTTCCGCCTCATGGCGGCGGCTAGGGACATGGTCCGGCTCAACAGCAGCTATAGCGGCGACGACGCCGAGGGCTGGCTCGAGCACTGGGAGCTGTTCCGCTTGGCGGGCTTCGAGCCCGGCGGGGACGACGAGTGGCTTTTGGCGAGGGTGCAGGAGAGCGCCGAAGAGGAGGACGAGGATGATGAGTAGCGAGGATGAGAACTACGTCACGGTGACGGTGAAGGCCAGGGGGCGCGAGTATTCGCTCCGCTGCCGCAACGCCGTGGTGGTGACGGCTAGGGCGGACGGCAGCCCCGGCCCCGCGTGCCATATCGGCGACCTCGACCGAGACGCGCTCCCGGTCCTCGCCGACAGCGCCGTCTCCGAGCTGCTCTCGTTCGGTGTCAGGGCCGGCGTTCCCGAGGACCGCATGCGCATCGAGCTCGTCCACGCGGCGACAAGCTGCGGATACACGGAGGAGGAAGAGCGGGGCGCGATCAGATACAACCTCGACATCGATGTGGACGAATCTGACAAGGAGGAGAAGGATGAGTAGCGAGGAGAAGGTCAGGGTGACGGTGGAGGCGTGCGGCGAGGTCCGCTCGTTCGAGTGCCGCGGCGCGGCGCTCTCGACCATCAACGGGGACGGCTCCGGCAACTCGTGCTTCGTGGGCTCGGCCAGCCTCAGCGATCTGTTCGCGCTCGCCTGCGAGAGCACCGACGCGCTCTGCGCGGCTTTCAGCCAGGCGGGCGTTCCGGACAGGAATGCGCGCAAGCTCATGCTCATCGCCGCGCTCGGCGCCAACCCCCACAAACACGCCGACAGCGTCCAGATCACCGACCTGGACGCGCGCAGGGAGATCCGCGACATGGCGGCGGAGCTGGGCGTCGATGCCGACTTCTAGCGAGCGCCGGGCGGTCGTGCAGCGCGGGGCGGACGGCCGCTGGTTCGCCCGCCCCTACATGGGCACCGACCGCGTGACCGGCAGACGGATCAGGCCGTACAGGTCGTGGGACGCGGAGCTGACGCGCGAGCAGGCGCAGGCCGAGTGCGACAGGTGGGTCGCGACCTTCATCCCGTCCTCGGCGCAGGACAGCTCCAAGCGCCTGTCCTCGATGCTCGAGGCCTATGTCTCTGACCCGGTGAACGGTCTGGCCGACAACTCGGTCGCAGCCTACCGCAGCGTGATCAGGACGATGGTGGAGCCGACCATCGGGCGCATCCCCTATGACCAGCTGCAGCCCTGGGACGTATCGGCCGCCTACCGCATGCTGCTCGCGCCCAGGAGCGGCAAGGGCATGTCGCCCAAGACCGTACTCGTCATGCACGCGCTGCTCAAGGGCGCGTACAGGACTTGGGGCCATGTCATCGGCCGCGACATCATGCTCGAGGTCCAGGCGCCCAGGGCGAAGCCCGCGGAGCCCTTCGCCCTGTCTGAGCTCGATGCTGATGAGCTGTCCCGCGCGATGGTGTCCGCCATGTCCTCGCGCGACGCCACGGGCGCCAACATCGCAAGGCGCACCGAGGCCATGGCGGTCTACCTCGCCCTCCACACGGGCCTGCGGTGCGGGGAGGTCTGCGGGCTGCAGCGCCGCGACTGGCGTCGCTCGCTGCAAGACATCCACGTGGCGGGGCAGGCCGTCGAGAAGCCCAGCCTGCACAGGCAGGCCTACACCAAGGGCAAGCGTGCGCGCAACGTCTCGGTCTCGCCGGCGGTCGAGGCGCAGCTGGAGCGCCACCTGGAGTGGCAGGACGCGTGGCTCGTTCGCAAGGGGCCGGCGGCGCCAGTGATCACCTTCGGCCGCGCAGGAGGGCTCGCGAGGCCGTCGACCGTGACGGCTAGGTTCAAGGCGATCGCACGCGAGCTCGAGCTGCCCGAGGAGACCGTGTTCCATACGCTCCGGCACACGCACGCCACGTGGCTTCTCACTCACGGGTGGGACATGCGCCTGGTGCAGGAGCGTCTGGGTCACGCGAACGTCAAGACGACGCTCGAGGCGTACGGCTCGGTCATGCCGGGCCGCGACAGGGAGGCCGCCGAGGCCTTCACCGATTCGATTTACGGAGGTGAGATACATGGATAAGTTCAACTTCAACAGGGACTTCTACGAGGGCTGCCGCGCGCTCGGCGACAGGGAGGGCATGGCACTCGCCTGGGCGATGCTGCGCTACGGCTACGAGGGGGTCGAGCCCAAGCTGAAGCCGGCGACCATGGCGGCGTTCAGCTTCGCAAGGGGGCGCATCGACGCCATGGTGAGCGGGAGCTGTCTCTTATACACATCTCCGAGCCCACGAGACCCTAAGACATCTCGT
>URCO01000035.1:0-17620 GCA_900546375.1 uncultured Collinsella sp. | reverse complement strand
CGAGTTCCGCACGAGCCGGAGAGCACTTAATGTGCTCTCCGTGCGAGCAGGACTGCCCGAGCAGGCAACCTTATGCCTCTCGGACTGTCCCGGACCAAGCCGCAGTTACGACAGCGCAATACCGCCAAGCCAGCCCCAGCGCACGCCAGAGCCAGTGCCGTAGAACCCAATGAACGAGTCAAGCGACCTCGACGTGATGGCGCCCTCGTTACTCATAACGATGCCGCCGCCAACGTAGATGCCCACGTGGCCATAGATCAGGCCCGGTATGCCGGTACCGCTATGCGATGAGTCGGCAACAATCATGCCCACCTGCAGCGCCGAGCGGTCGGAGCTATAGCACCAGGCGTTAAACATATCGCACGCGTTACCGCCAAAGTAGCCAACGCCGGCGTTACGGAAGACATTGGTAACCCACGCCGCGCACCAGTTCTGACCCGGCGAAGGCGTGGAGTAGCACGCGTTGACGACGGCCTGCTGCTTGCCCGAGCCGGCATTCTGCTGCGGAGTTCCGGGCGCATACGATCCACCGCCCGAGCTCGAACCACCCGAGTAGGAATTGTTCTTGTTCGCGGCGGCCGCGGCAGCGGCGGCCTTCCTGGCAGCCTCCTCGGCCTGGGCGGCAGCGAGAATCTCTGAATCGCGCTGAGCCATGAGCTCCTTGACGTCGTCGGAAAGACCGCTCAGCACGGTCTGGACCTCTTGCTGCTTGGCCTGCATGTCCTGCATCTGGGCAGTCTGCTGGTCCTTGAGCTTCTCTAAGTCGGCCTTCTGCGACTCGAGCTCGGTCTTTTGCGCATCGAGCTCTTCCTGGATGGTCTGAATGTCCTCGATGGCGTCGCGGTCGCTCTTGTTGATCTTCTCAACATAGTGCGCATTGGCGACGAGTTCCTCAAACGAACCCGAGGCGAGCAGCAGCGACAGGATGTTGGTGCCGCCCGACTTATAGCTGGCGGAAACGCGATCGGAAAGATCGTCGCGCTTCTTTTTGAGCTCGGCCTTCTTTTCGTCAATCTGCGCCTGCGTGCTGTCAATCTGGCCCTGTACGCCCTCGATATCGTTGAGGGTCTGGGCGTTCTTGTTGGCCAGCGCCGCGTATTCATTTGCGATGCTGTCGAGCTGGGCCTGGACCTCGTCAAGCTGAGCCTGGGCCGCATTGAGCTTGTCGGTGGTTTCCTTGGTGGCCTCCGCAGCATGGGCGCGAGCGGGCAGACCAAAAAGAACGGCTGCAGAAGCTGCGCCGAACAGGGCCTTGAGGGCAGTGCGACGCGAAAGCTCCTGGGAAAGGATGGAATCGCTGTTTGGTGACATATCTACTCCGTTACATGTTTATTTATATGTCGCTCAACTCATACATATTAGCGTACATCCGGCGCATCCCAACGATTTCCACGAACGGCAGCAAACCGTATGGTCGGCGGCTCGTATGCAAACGTCAAAGTCAAGGTTACGCCCACGCCAATCATTTCAATGAGTACGTTAGCATGTTCATCTGCTTTTCCTGCCCTGCACGTTTTGGGTGCCCCTGCCTGCGCTATACTCCCCTGAAGAAGTGTTCCTGATTCGATAGGAGACTACATGTCCAAAGCACTCGACCCCAAAGACACCTGCGTCCTCGTAACCGGTGGCGCCGGCTTTATCGGCTCGCACACCGTCGTTCAGCTGCTCGAGGGCGGCTACCAGGTCGTCATCGTCGATGACCTTTCCAACTCCAGCGCCGTCGCCGTCGACCGCGTCAAGACCATCGTGGGCGAAGAGGCTGCCAAGAACCTCACCTTCTACGAGGCCAACGTGCTCGACCGCGAGGCCATGAACAAGATCTTCGACACCCATCAGATCGACCGCGTCATCCACTTCGCCGGCTTTAAGGCCGTCGGCGAGTCGGTGAGCAAGCCCGTCGAGTACTACCACAACAACATCGAGAACACCCTGGTGCTCATCGACGTCATGCGCAACCATGGCTGCAAGTCCATCATCTTCTCGAGCTCCTCGACCGTCTACGGCGACCCGGACAACCCGCCCGTCACCGAGGAAGACCCCAAGAAGCCCGCAACCAACCCCTATGGCTGGACCAAGTGGATGATTGAGCAGATCCTTATGGACGTTCACACCGCCGACCCCGAGTGGGACGTTGTGCTGCTCCGCTACTTCAACCCCATCGGCGCCCATCCGTCGGGCCTGATCGGCGAGGACCCCAAGGGCATCCCCAACAACCTGGTGCCCTATGTTGCGCAGGTTGCCGTGGGCAAGCTCGAGGCCGTTCAGGTCTTTGGCAACGACTACCCCACACCCGACGGCACCGGTGTGCGCGACTACATCCACGTGTGCGATCTGGCCTCTGGTCACGTTGCCGCCCTTAACTGGATGAACGGCAAGACCGGCGTCGAGATCTTTAACCTGGGCACCGGCACCGGTACCTCGGTGCTCGAGGTCGTCGCTGCCTTCTCCAAGGCGTGCGGCAAGGAGCTGCCCTACGTGATCCGCGAGCGCCGCGCCGGCGACATCGCCGCCAACTGGTGCGATGCCTCCAAGGCCGAGCGCATGATGGGTTGGAAGGCCCAGTACGATATCGCGGACATGTGCCGCGATAGCTGGAACTGGCAGAGCCACAACCCCAACGGCTTCGCCGACGCCGAGTAGCAAAAACCTACATACCGCTCATGCCCCGATCTCACGTTGTGAAGTCGGGGCTTTTTCATGGCATGTAACCATTCGCCGAAAATCGACCAACTTTTTTATCTTGCCTGTACATGTTTAAACAACATGTTTTACAATAAGCGTATCGAATCAGAACATCGGAGGCGGACTGCACACCCATCGGCAGGCCGACCCCACAACAAGAAGGTTGGTGAGCGCATTCATGGAGCGTGCAAGCGGCGTCCTCATGCCCGTCTCATCTCTGCCCGGACCATACGGAATCGGCGGCTTTGGCTGGAATGCCTACGACTTCGTCGATTTTCTCGCCTCGTGCAAACAACATTACTGGCAGATTCTGCCCCTTACGACGACCAGCTATGGCGATTCGCCCTATCAGTCGTTCTCGGCCCGCGCAGGCAACCCCAACTTTATCGACTTTGCCGAGCTTATCGAGGCCGGCTATCTGGAGCAGCACGATATCGACGGCGTGTACCTGGGCTCCGATCCCAGCAATGTCGACTACGGTGCTATCTTTGGCGGCCGCCGTCAGATTCTCGACCGCGCCGCTGAGCGCTTTGCTGCCGACAAGCCGGTCGATTTTGATGACTTTATCCAAGCCAACGAGGACTGGCTCATCCCCTACTGCGAGTTCATGACCGTCAAAGAGGAGTGCGGGCTCAAGGCCTTTTGGGAGTGGCCCGAGGAGCTCCGCCGCCGCGGCGAGGCATCCAGCAAGATCTGCGCCGCCCATCCCGAGCGCATGCTCTACCACCAGATGACGCAGTACTTCTTCGATCGCCAGTGGAGCCGCCTCAAGGCCTATGCCAACGAGCGCGACATTCTCATCATCGGAGATTTGCCCATTTATGTCTCGCGTGACTCCGTCGAGATGTGGGCGACACCTGAGTTCTTTAAGATCGACGCCGCCGGCAATCCCGCGAGCGTCGCCGGCACGCCGCCCGACCAGTTCTCGGCCACCGGCCAGTACTGGGGCAACCCCATCTACGACTGGGACGCCATGGAGTCCGACGGCTTCTCCTGGTGGGAGGGCCGCATTCGCGCCGCACTCGACATGTACGACGTCATCCGCCTGGATCACTTCCGCGGCTTCGAAGCCTATTGGGAGGTGCCGTTCTCCTCGCCCGATTCGTCCTACGGTTCGTGGACGCAGGGTCCCGGCCTCAAGTTCTTCAAGACACTCGAGGAAAAGCTCGGCACGCTGCCCATTATCGCCGAGGACCTGGGCTTCCTCACCCCCGGCGTCATCGACATGCGCGACAACTCGGGCTTCCCCGGCATGAAGATCCTGCAGTTTGCCTTTGAGGGCACTAACTCGTACTACCTGCCGCATAACTACATCGCCAACACCGTCGCCTATGTGGGCACCCACGACAACGAAACGGCGCGTGGTTGGTTTGAGGGAACGGCCACCCCGCGTCAGCGCGAGCAGGCAGCCCTGTACACCCATCAGCAGGCCGGCGAACCCATGGCAGATGCACTCAATCGCACCATCGCCGCCAGCGTGAGCGACACGTGCATCTACACCATGCAGGACCTGCTCAACTTGGGCAACGAGGCGCGCATCAACACCCCTGCCACGCTGGGCGGCAACTGGACCTGGCGCATGCTCGACGGCGCCATCACCCGCGAGCTCGAGCACAAACTCACCGACTGGACCGAGACCTACTTCCGCATCCCGTCGGAAGCCGAAATCGAGCTTCCTCAATAGGAGCTACCGCGCCCGACCCCACCCCACCGTGCGGACGCGACCGCTTTTCCCGCGCGAGGCCACCCCAATCCCCTCGCGCGGGCTTCTTTTGAATTTCTGACATGTCGTCAACTCACCACAGGAGGAAACATGCCCCGTATCGATCTTGCGGATCTTGCCGAGCAGTCCTTTGGAACTTCGCTCGAGCAACTCGATGACCGCCGCATTTACAAACTGCTGGTCAAGCTCGTACAGGAGCGCTCCGCCGCCTGCCCGCTCAACAATGGCAAGAAAAAGCTCTATTACATCTCTGCTGAGTTTTTGATTGGCAAACTGCTGATCAACAACATGATCGACCTTGGCATCTATGCCGAGGTCAAAGACCAGCTCACCGCTGCCGGCCACGACCTCAACAAGATTGAGGAATTTGAGGTCGAACCGTCGCTGGGCAACGGCGGCCTCGGTCGTCTGGCCGCGTGCTTCCTGGATTCCATTGCCACACTGGGCCTTACCGGTGACGGTGTGGGCCTCAATTACCATTACGGCCTGTTCCGTCAGCGCTTTGCCGACAACCAGCAAAAGGCCGTCCCCGACGAGTGGCTTGGCGAACAGGACATCCTGATCGATGACGACCGCTCCTACACCGTCGAGTTTGGCGATTTTGCCGTCACCTCCAAGCTCGTCAACATCGATGTGCCCGGTTACGGCCAGCCCACCAAGAACCGGCTGCGTCTGTTTGACCTGGCAAGTGTCGACGACGGCCTGGTCCCCGGCAGCTCCATCGACTTCGACAAGACCGAGATCGCCAAGAACCTCACCTTGTTTCTCTATCCGGATGATTCCGATGAGCAGGGCCGCCTGCTTCGCATCTACCAGGAGTACTTCATGGTGAGCAACGCCGCCCAGCTCCTGATCGACGAGGCCGTCGAGCGCGGCAGCAACCTGCACGATCTGGCCGACTACGCCGTGGTCCAGATCAACGACACGCACCCCACCATGGTCATTCCCGAGCTCATCCGCCTACTCACCACCGAGCACGACATCGAGTTTGACGAAGCCGTTACCATCGTGCGCTCCATGGTCGCCTACACCAACCACACGATCCTTGCCGAGGCGCTCGAGAAGTGGCCGCTCGCCAGCCTGCAGAAGGTCTCCCCTGCCATCGCCGACATTATCGTCAAGCTCGATGAGATCGCGAAGGCCGAGCACGATGACCCGCGTGTCGCCATCATCGACGAATACGACACCGTCCACATGGCTCACATGGACATTCACTTTGGCTTCTCCATCAACGGCGTCGCCGCACTCCACACCAAGATTCTGGAGGACACCGAGCTTCACCCGTTCTACGAGATCTATCCCGAGAAGTTCTCCAACAAGACCAACGGCATCACCTTCCGCCGCTGGATCCATGGCGCCAACCCCGCGCTTGCCAGTTTGCTCGACGATGTGATCGGCACCGACTGGCGCAGCACCGGCGACCTGAGCAAGCTCGCCGAATTCGCTAACGACAAGGATGTTCTTGAGCGCCTGGCCGCCACCAAGGCCGAGGCCAAGACCATCATGCGCCAGTTCATGGCGCTCGAGCAGGGTGTGACCATTCCCTCCAACGCCATCATCGATGTTCAGGTCAAGCGTATCCACGAGTACAAGCGCCAGCAAATGCTCGCGCTCTACATCATCTGGAAGTATCTCGACATCAAGAACGGCAATAAACCCGAGCACCCCGTCACCATCATCTTTGGCGGCAAGGCGGCACCTGCCTACACCATCGCCCAGGACATCATCCATTTGATCCTGACACTGTCGCAGTGGATTGCAAATGATCCCGATGTGGCCCCCTACCTGCAGGTTGTCATGATCGAGAACTACAACGTCACTGCTGCTGAGCGCGTGATCCCCGCCGCCGACATCTCCGAGCAGATCAGCCTGGCCTCCAAGGAGGCGAGCGGCACCTCCAACATGAAATTCATGCTCAACGGCGCCTTGACCCTGTGCACGCTTGACGGCGCCAATGTCGAGATCGCCGAGCTCGTGGGCGACGAGAACATCTACACCTTTGGTGCCTCTTCCAAGCAGGTCGAGCAGCTCTACGCCGACGGCAGCTATAACGCCGGCGCACTCTACCGCAAACCCGGTATCAAGCTGCTGGTGGACTTTATCACCAACCCCGCCTTTATGGCGACCGGCAACGCCGAGCGTCTACAGCGCCTGCACGACGACATCAAGGGCAAGGACTGGTTTATGGCCCTGCTCGACATTGAGGAGTACATCCAGACCAAGGAGCGCGTGCTGGCAGACTACGAGGACCAGGACGCCTGGATGCGCAAGGCGCTCATCAACATCGCCAACGCCGGCACCTTCTCGTCCGACCGCACCATCTCCCAGTACAACGACGAGATCTGGCACCTGAGCTAATTTCGTTTCCTTTACCCATCCTCTTGAAAGCGGAGTCGCGGCAACGCGGCTCCGCTTTTTGTGCCGATACGCCGGCCCGCGATTTGTCTCGACCAAACAATCTCGTTCTGTAACAGGTAGCTGCCGAAATCAGCCTCCCGTGTTACAGATCGAGATGAAAGGATAGGCAGCTCGATGCTGTCTCAATCTGTAACATCTAGACCCAATTTGGCCCTTCTCCTGTTACAGATCAAGACAAACCGGCAGATCAACGGCCCCAGCACAAAGAAAGGCTCCCCTCTCGCCTAGTGGACGGAAGGGGAGCCTTATATGTGACCACGGCAAAAGGATGGCAAAGCCGCAGTCGCCCAAAAGGAGGGCCTGATTGGATCGGGCCTAGATAAGGTTCTTGCCAGACACCTTATCGAAGAGATGGGTCGCGTTCTTCTCAAACTTGAACCAGATGGTGTCGCCCGCCTTGAGCGCACCCTTGGCCTCAAGGTCGACAACGGGAATGATCAGGACAAACTGGCCATCGGGAGCGGTCACGTGGACATGCTCGGTCGAGCCCATGAGCTCGGTCACCTCGACGGTGCCCTGGAGTGCACCCTCCTCGTCCTTGTCGGCAAGCAGAATCTGCTCGGGGCGCACGCCGGCCGTGATCTCCTTCACGTCGCCGCCGTCCCAGTTGAGGGCAAGCTGAGCGCAGGTCTCGGGAGCGAGCGCCACGTTCATATCCTCGGTCTTGACGGTAAAGCCGTCGCCCGAGCGCACCAGCTGGGCATCGAAGAAGTTCATCTGCGGCACGCCGATAAAGCCGGCGACGAAGATGTTCGCGGGATGGTTGAAGACCTCCTGCGGCGTGGCGATCTGCTGGACGACGCCGTCCTTCATGACCACGATACGGTCACCAAGGGTCATAGCCTCGGTCTGGTCGTGGGTGACGTAGATGAACGTGCCCTTGATCTCGTGGCGCAGCTTGATGAGCTCGGCACGCATCTGGTTACGCAGCTTGGCGTCCAGGTTGGACAGCGGCTCGTCCATCAGGAAGACCTTGGGGTCACGCACGATGGCGCGGCCGATGGCGACGCGCTGGCGCTGACCGCCCGAAAGCGCCTTAGGCTTACGGTCGAGGTACTCGGTGATACCCAAGATCTCAGCAGCGGAGCGAACCTTGCGGTCGATCTCGTCTTTGGGGACCTTCTTGAGCTCAAGCGTAAACGCCATGTTCTCGTACACCGTCATGTTGGGGTACAGAGCGTAGCTCTGGAACACCATGGCGATGTCGCGGTCCTTGGGCGCCACGTCGTTGACGCGCTTACCATCGATGAGCACGTCGCCCGAGGTAATGTCCTCCAGGCCGGCGACCATGCGCATCGTCGTGGACTTACCGCAGCCAGACGGGCCAACGAGGACGATGAACTCCTGGTCGTGAACGGTGAGGTTGAAGTCCTCAACAGCGAGCACGCCGTCCTCGGTAACCTTGAGGTTGTGCTTCTTCTCCTCGGTCTTCTTCTTTTTGCCAAAGAAGCCCTTCTTTTTGGACTCGGTGTTGGGATACACCTTCTGAACATGCTTGAGAACGATCTCGGCCATGTCTTTACCTTTCGATATGCGGCGCCATGTTGAGGGCGCCGCAGAAACTTGCAAAACAGTTACGGCATCAGCCCTTGACGGCACCTGCCACCACGCCGTCGATGATGTACTTCTGGCAGAGGATGTACATGATGACGATGGGGATAACAACCATCATGATGCAGGCCATCATGGGACCGAGCTCGACGTGGCCGTAGCCGCCGCGGAAGTACTGGATCAAGATAGGAATGGTCTTGTACTTGGTGGAGTCGAGGGTGAGGTAGGGCAGCAGATAGTCGTTCCAGACCCACATGGTCTCGAGGATGCCGACCGAAAGATAGGTGGGCTTCATGATGGGAAGGACGATCTTAAAGAACACCTGGACCGGGTTGCAGCCGTCAATCATGGCCGCCTCCTCAATCTCGAGCGGAATGTTCTTTACAAAGCCGGCGAACATAAAGACCGCCAGGCCCGCACCAAAGCCCAGATAGATGAAGCAGATGTTGAACGGCGTGTTGAAGCCGATGCGGTCCGCCAAATTGGACAGCGTGAACATGAGCATCTGGAACGGTACAACCATCGAGAACACGAACAGGTAATAGAAGAAGTTCGAGATCTTGCTGTTGACACGAACCACGTACCAAGCGCACATGGAGCAGCACACCAAGATCAGCACGACCGACGTGACCGTGATGATGAGCGAGTACATGAACGCCGAAGCAAAGCCCTGCTCGTTAAGAGCGTGCAGGTAGTTTGCAAGGCCGTTGAACGTCTCGGGCGTGAGCAGATCGAACGCCGTGGTGGTGCTGATTGCGGTCGCTTTCTTAAAGGAATTGAGCGCGATCATAAACACAGGGTAGATCCACGCGAGCGACAGGATCGTAAAGAAAATCGAGAGCGCGCGGTTGATAACCTTATCGCGTTTCATTACTGCTGCACCTCCTTGGACCTCGTGGCCTTAAGCTGGATCATGGAGATGGCCACGACCAGGATGCAGAAGATAACCGCCTTGGCCTGACCAATGCCCTGCCATGCGATACCGGCACGCGAATAGAACGTGTTGTAGATGTTCAGGGCGAGCATCTCGGTGGAGTGCGCGGGGGCGCCGCCGGTAAGGGCGAGGTTCTGGTCGAACAGCTTAAAGCCGTTGGTGATGGACAGGAACAGGCAGATGGTGATGGTCGGCATCAGGTTAGGGATCTTAACCTTCCAAAACGTCTGCCATGCCGTAGCGCCGTCGACCTTGGCGGCCTCGATGTAGTCGGACGGAATGGACTGCAGACCAGCGATGTAGATGATCATCATGTAGCCGACCTGCTGCCACAGGGTCAGGATGATAAGGCCCCAGAAGCCAGCAGCAGAGTTAAGGGCGATGAGCTGGGCGCCCACGTTGGAGAGCAGGCAGTTGATCAGAATCTGCCAAATGTAGCCCAGCACGATGCCGCCGATCAGGTTAGGCATAAAGAAAATCGTACGGAAGATGTTGGTGCCCTTGAGCGCCTTGCGGGTGAGCGCCTGCGCGATGGCGAGGGCGATCACGTTGATAAGCACCGTCGACAGGAAGGCAAACGCCACCGTAAAGAAGAACGACGTGGCAAACTGCGGATCGGACAATGCGCGCACGTAGTTCTCGATACCGACGAAGTGCGTGTTGTTAATGGTAATAAACTGGCAGAACGAGAGATAGAAGCCCTGGATAAAAGGGATCACGAACCCGATCATAAACGCCAGGCACGTGGGCAGCATAAAGAGCGGCCACCAGCGCTTGAGTGCTTTGCCCATAGAAGGGTCCTTTCAATATGCAGGGGGCGGGCAAACCAACGTCTGCCCGCCCCCTGTCGCTAATCAGATAGCTTGGGCAGCAACTGCTTACTCGGAAGCGGCCTTCTCGGTCTTCCAGCCATCCACGAAAGCGTTCTTGACGCCGTCCCACTTGCTGTTATCGGCAGCGTAGGCAATCAGAGCCTGCTTGAGGTTCTTCTTCCACTCCTCGGAGGGGATGTAGACGAAGTCCCAAGCGACGGTCTTCTTGCCGTCCTTGGCCATGGCAACGGCCTGCTGCGAGAAGACGTTGGTGGTTTCCTTGGCGCTCTTGAACGGGGCGGTCAGACCCATCTTGTCAGCGATGATGCTGGTGGCGGTGTCAGAAGTGACGCACCAATACATGAAGTCCTCGGTGGCCTTCTGGGCATCCTCGGAAGCCTGGGAGCTAACGCACCAGTAGTTCTCGCCGCCGGAGCACAGGCCCTGGTTCTCCTCGCCGTCGACACCGATGTAGATGGGCATCATGCCAATCTGATCGTCGGTCATGCCGGCCTTGATGAGGTCAGAGTAGGCCCAAGAGCCGTTCTGATAGAAGACGGCCTTGCCGGTTGCGAACTCGTTGGTGGCGTCGTCGCCGGTCTTGGAAGCAAGCTGCGAAGGATCGCAGGTGGAGTCGGTGATGTACAGGTCGAAGATCTGCTTGTAGTTGTCGAGGAACTCGCCCTTGATCTCGTCGTCCTCCTGGTTGTGCTCCTTCTCGAACTCGTAGTAGAGCGGCATGTTGGCGAGGTGGGTGGTGTAGCGCCAGCTGGAGGAGTCGTCCATGCCGGCGGAAGTGAAGGCACCCTCGACACCAAGCTCGTCCTTACGGGCCTGGATGTCGTCGGCACAAGCCTTCAGCTTGTCGAAGGAGTTGATGTCCTCGGCCTTGTAGCCAGCCTTCTCGAGCAGCTGCTTGTTGTAGATGATGCCGAAGCTCTCCTGAACCCAGTCGATGCACACATCCTTGCCGTCGGACTGCAGAGCCAGGGAGTCGTCAATGAGCTCACCGCGGACCTTGGTATCGGACAGGTCGGCGCAGTAATCCTTCCAGTTCTTAAGACCAGTGGGGCCGTTGACCTGGAACAGCGTCGGAGCGGAGCTCTTGGACATCTCGGACTTGAGCTTCTCCTCGTAGGTGTTGGAGGCAGCGGTCACGATCTTGACCTCGACGCCCTTCTCCTCCTTGTACGCCTTGGCGATCTCCTTCCACTCCTTGTCGACCTCGGGCTTGAACTGAAGGAAGTAGACCTCGGCAGCGTCACCAGAAGCAGAGGAGCCGGAGCCGGCGGAGCCACCGCAGCCCACGAGTCCCAGACCAAGAACCGCAGCCGCGGAACCAGCAAAGCCCAGGAACTGCCTTCTGCTCATTTCGTTCTTCATTACAATCCACCCTTTCACACCGTGGCGGCACCCTTTGCCGCCGCCTTCGGAGATTGGCTCGGGGACTTTGCCCCTTTTGCTGATTTGTACAATACGCTATTTGGCTAATTGTTTGAACAAGTATTACTAGAGCGGTAGATAACCTTCGGTGAACGGTAATTTCAACTTGATACTTGACAAGTTTTGTATAAACAATTATTTGTTATTGAATGCAGAGAAAACGCCCGGTCAAGCCGATGCATCGTCGGTTTGACCGGGCGTTTTCGCTTTGAGGGCATAAGGCTCGCCGGACTGCGAGCTCACCGTCTATCGCTTGGAATTGACGCGGTAATGGAAGATCTCGGGGTGCGTACGGGCGTGCGTGACCTCGAACAAGATACCGTCCGAGGTGTACGATTGGCTCTCCATAACGGCGACACAATTGTACTTGCCAAGGTCCAAGTAGCTGCAGTCCTCATCGTTGGCGAGCTCGACACTCACCGTACGACGGCTCGCCATCACCTTGACGCCGCACTTGTGCTCCAGATAGGCGTAGATAGAATCCGTCGCGATCTCTGGGGTCAGACCCTTGGCGATCGACGCCAAAAAATAGCCATGGTCCACTTGGCGCGCGCTGCCGTTAAGGCTTCGAACACGCACTACGCGAATCAGCTCCTCGCCCACCTTAAAGCCCAAGCGACGAGAGAGCTGCTCAGTGCAAATCAAATGTTCAAAGGACTTAACGTCCGTCGATGCAACAGCATTGTTGCGCTTTGCAAATTCGCCAAACGACTCGACTTCCTCGAGCGCGCCCAGCATGTCGGTTTCGCCCTTGAGCCATATGACGCGCACGCCCTTGCCGTGTATGGGCTGCACAAACATCTGGTCGGCCAGCATGCTCAAGGCGCGTCGAACGGTATTGCGCGTGCAGCCAAACTCCGCGGTCAGCTCGGCTTCGGTTGGCAGCATCTCCTGAAACGCATAGGTCCCATTAATGATGCGCGAACGGATCTCGCGGTAGATTCCTTCGTAAATCGCTTTTGGCATGACTTCACCTCTAATGAATATGTATGGCTAGGCACGATAGCATTTTTTAAAGTTGTTTAAACCGATTATCGGCAAAGCGACAGGATTTAACCGTTGACGGTTTCTGTCGTGCCCAAACCGGTTTCGCTCAAAACTGCCGGTACGACAATCGTCTGGTCCTCTACAATGAATCCATTGTTTAAACGTTTCACCACGCGCAACGCGCCTCGATATTCGGGAGGCAGAACATGCTGCAAAAAATCCAACGTTTTGGCGGGGCAATGTTCGCGCCCGCCATGCTGTTTTCCATATCGGGCCTTATGGTCGGCGTCTCCGCCCTCGCAACGTCTGCGGACATCGTCGGCGACCTCGCCGTATACGGAACCCCTTGGTATGTTTTTTGGACCATCATCCAGCGCGGCTCGTGGACGGTCTTTAAACGACTTCCGCTCCTGTTTGCCATCGCACTGCCCATCGGCCTCGCCCAAAAACAACCGGCACGTTGCTGCCTCGAGGCGCTCGTGGCCTATTTTGCCTATTGCTTCTTTTTGAGCGAGATCATCAAGCTGAGCGGAGACAACCTTGGACTTAAGTACCCGGCGTCTTTGACCCCCGCTAGCGGTATCACCATCATCGACGGCATCAAGACGCTCGACACCGGCATTATCGGCCCGCTAGCGGTATCGGCAATCGTCGTCGCCATCCATGACCGCTTCTACGATGCCAAGGTTCCCGATTGGCTCGGCACTTTCTCGGGTTCCTCGCTGGTCTACCTCATCAGCTTTTTTGCCGTGTTCGCCCTTGCCGCTATCTCGGCCGTCATCGTGCCCTTCGTATACGCAGCGACCGAAACGCTGCGCCACGCGCTTGCGGGCGTCGGTCCCTTTGGCGTAGGCATCTTTGTGTTTTTGGAGCGAGCACTCGAGCCCATGGGGTTGCACCACCTGCTCTACATGCCGATCTACTACGACAACCTGGTCATTAACGACGGCATCTACGCCACGTGGAGCAACTTGCTCCCCATCCTCTCCCATAGCACGCGCCCCCTTAATGAGCTTGCGCCGTGGGCCGGTTTTACCGCCACTGGCTGGGTCAAGCTCTTTGGCCTTCCTGCCATCGCAGCCGCGTTCTACTCCACCGCAAAACCCGAGCGCCGCGCCGGCCTCAGGGTCATCCTTGTTCCCGCCATCATCGCCTCGGTGGTTTGCGGCGTTACCGAGCCACTCGAGTTTCTCTTTATGTTCACCCACCCCGGACTCTTTTTTCTCTACGCCGTCTTATCGTCTTGCCTTGCCACAACCATGAATCTCTTTGGCATCGTCGGCATCTTCTCGGGCGGCCTCATGGAGATGGCAGCCTTCAACTTTATTCCGCTCATGCGCATGCATGCCGGTGCCTATCTTTTGGCGCTCGGTATCGGCCTTGCCTTTAGCCTCATCTTTTTTGTGAGTTTTCGAGCACTCATCTTGATCTATGACCTTAAGACGCCGGGCCGCGAGGATCATGTCGCCAATCGCGCGGCAATCGATCATTTAACGGGAAGCGGCTTTGCCAAAGAGCAATCTCCCAATGACGAGGTCAATAGTCAATCCGATCAAGATCACGTCCTCGCTGAGCGGGTAATTCAGCTTTTAGGTGGCGTTGGCAATATTGCGGGCGCAACCAACTGCGCCACGCGCCTGCGCGTCGAGGTCGCAGACCCTTCCATCGTTGCAGATAACGCGTCGTTTGTCGCGGCGGGCGCCAAAGGCCTCATCATTACGGGCAAGACCGCCCAGGTGGTCATCGGCATCTCCGTTCCCCGCGTTAAAGAGCATTTTGACCAGATCATGGGCCTCGAGCCGGGATTTGTGCCCACCGCCTCGGCCTCCCCTGTCGCCAGCCCAACCCACAAGCACGGCGATATCTGCTTCTTCGACATTGACGGCACGCTCGCGCGGCAAGACCCTCGAGTGGCACAAGAGCTTCCCGAGAGCGAGCGAGACCTGTCCCCCTATCCCAACGAGGCGGTCTCGCAGGCCATCCGCGATTTCGTTGCAAATGGCAACATGGCCTTTATCTGCACAGGGCGCACCCTCAGCTGCATCCACCCCAAACTTCTTGAGCTGCCCTGGACCGGCATCGTCTGTCTTGCGGGCGGTTACGCCGAGATCAACGGACACGCAATTCGCGATCTGTCGATGACGCCCGGCATGCTGCAGCGCCTTGCCCCCTATCTTGAGCAGTCGAGCGAGGTCATCCGCTTTGAGGGCCTCAACGGCGTCGTGCGCATGAGTGCCGATGCCCCCGATGCCCCCGGATACGCGCGCACCCTGGGCGACGCAGTCACGCAGCTGCAACATTACAGTGCCTACAAGATCTTGATGTCTACATCGCTCGCCAGCCGCATCGCTCAAGATAAGGCACTTGAGCCGCTGCTGTGCTTTAACGAGCTCGAACTCGAGGTAACCGAAATCTCGCCCCGCGAATGCACGAAGCGCGGGGGCATCCAGTCTGTACTCGACGCCCTCGATCCCCACCACGGAACCGTATACGGCATCGGCGACGCCAGCAATGACGTCTCGCTGATGAACGCCGTCGATGTCGGTATCGCCATGGGCAATGCGCCGGACTATCTCAAAAAGCGCGCCGACTACATCACCGACTCGGTCGACAAAGATGGCGTCGTCAAGGCGCTCGAGCACTTTAGGCTTATATAAGCAGCCGGCACGCGCACGCGTCCCGTTTCCCCAAATCGCCAAAACAGACGCGCCGGCAACTCCAATGTGGCAATATGGTATCTGCACACCGCAACGATGCAACCTAAGAAAGAATGCGAGAACCCGTGTCCAGTCCGTTTACCAGCTTTTTAGCCCAGCACTTTGACCAGATCAACGACTATCTGGCCACGTTCTTTGACGGACAGGCGACCTCTGCCGATATCGAGCGCTACCTGTATACCCCGCTCTCGACATTTACGGCCAATGCCGGCAAGCGCCACCGCCCGCTCATCTGCATGCTCGCCGCCACCGCGGTAGGTGGCAGCTTTGAGAGCGCCCGCAGCGCGGCGGCAGCTATCGAGCACTTTCAGTCGGGAGCGCTTATCCATGACGACATAGCCGACAACGGCCAGCTGCGTCGCGGCAAGCCTTGCATGCACCTTACCGAGGGCACTGGCCTTGCCATCAACTGCGGCGATCTGGCGCTCACCATGGTCACCAAGACGGTTCTCGACGACCCCACGCTCGAGGCAGACGTGAAACTCCGCGTGCTCCACGAGCTCACCGAGATGATCGTTCGCACCATCGAGGGCCAGGCGCTCGACTTGGGCTGGGTCCGCGACGAGCGCTTTGACATCTCGGTCGACGATTATCTGAACATGGCGACGCACAAGACCGCGTACTACAGCGGAGCTACGCCACTTGCCGCCGGAGCCATCATTGGCGGAGGCAGCGAACAGCAGGTCGAGGCACTGCGCGCCTTTGGCCTGCACACGGGCCTTGCCTTCCAGATTCAGGACGATCTGCTCAACTTGATCGGCACCAAAGAGGCCGCCAACAAGGACTTCCGCACCGATATCACCGAGGGCAAGCGCACCCTCGTCGCCGTGCACGCCCTGTCAGACGAGCGTTATCACGACGAGGTCGAGGCAATCCTTTCCTCGGGCACCGAGGACCCCGCGCAACTTGCACGCGCCGTGGAGATCTTCCAGGAGACCGGCTCCATCGATTACGCCCACACTTACGCGCTCGACCTGACCGCCAAGGCGAAAGCGGCCATCGAGAATGTTGAGCTCGACCCGCATGCGCGCCAGCTGTTCGACTCCATGGCAGATTTCTTTGTGGAGCGCCTTAACTAGCGGGGTTATAAAACCTGTCAGCAGCGTATTTGGGTACAACTTGCTACACTGTTGAGTGCATGTTTATGCATCCCTTTGCGTTGTCTATCCGACACACGCTCAAATAGTACGAATGGTACGCCGAAAGGGGTTCGCTCATGGAACCTATTACAACGGGCATGCAGGGAGCAGCCGTCGAGGACGTCCAGTCCCGCCTTCTGCAGCTCGGCTATACAATCGATGACGCCGAGATCTCCGACAAGTGCTTTGGCACCACCACCGAGCAGGCTGTTGGCACCTTTAGGCTCGATAGCGGCCTTGCCGCTGGCTGTGCCGTCGATATCCCCTGTTGGAGCGCCCTGGTAGACGCCTCGTATAAGCTGGGCGACCGCACGCTCTATCTGCGCATGCCCAATTTCCATGGCGCCGACGTTCAGGCCCTGCAGCGAGCGCTCAACGTTTTGGGCTTTGCCTGCGGTGAGGACGACGGCTATTTTGGCCCGCACACCGAGGCCGCTCTGCAGCAGTTCCAGGAAAATGTCGGCCTGTTTGCCGATGGCATGGCATTCCAGGATACCTACGCCTATATCAACCGCCTGCATCACGTGTGGGAGGGCAAGCCCTCGGTTATCGAGGCCGAGTCGCGCATCGGTTTTGCCCGCGCGGCCAACGTACTCGAGCGTTTCCAGATTGCCGTCATTGGCGAGGACCCCATCGCGCGTAGCGTTGCATCGCGCATGTGGAACATCGCCACGGCGACGACCGACAGCAGCGGCATGATGCTTTGCGATTCCGAGGTTCCGACCGACGTTGATCTGGTACTCGAGATCGCAAGCGATGAGCTGCCCGCAGGTGCAGCGCCGCGCGCCACGATCGCCCTTGCCGAGTGTCACAACCTGGCACAGCGCATCCGCACCGCCAATGTCGCCGCGCAACAAAAACCTGCGCGCATCCGCATTGAGCTCACGGGCATGACGCGTTACAACGGAACCTTCACCGCAAGTGATGCGCAGACACTCGCCGTACGCCTGCTCGATGGCGTTTGCGATGCCCTCGCAGATTAGGTAAACTAGACGAGTTGCTTTTGGGCAACACCACACATTGGGACGTAGTTCAACGGTAGAACTCCGGTTTTTGGTGCCGGCTGTTGGGGGTTCGAATCCCTCCGTCCCAGCCCCAAAGAACATAGCGCTCCAGGCTCTTATGAACCTGGAGCGCTTTTTCGTGGGCATGCGGAGGGATTCGAACCCGCAAGGGTGCGGAGCTGAGGAAACGCGAAGCGTTTTCCAGCGCAG
>URCO01000034.1:0-17950 GCA_900546375.1 uncultured Collinsella sp. | reverse complement strand
GGAATCGGCTAAAGTGCGATGGCGAAATTGGTTGTTTTTACAGTAGCGCTAACACCGGCCTCCTGCGTGGTCAGGCTCGCGTCGCCGAGCTTGCCGTTGAGGACGTCGATGCTCTCCGAGGCGGAGTCGAACTGCTTCTTCGCCTCGTTGTACTCCCTGCCGACCTTCTCGGTGCAGGCGAGCGCCTCGAGCTCTCCCTTTGAGAGCTCCGGGTAGGTCTTAGCGAGCTCCTTCAGGCGGTCCTGGTAGGGCTTCGTCTTGGAGGCGAGCGTGTCGGCCGCCTCGGACTGGGCCTGGTACGCCTCGGTGAGGTTCGCCGTGAGGGCACTCACCTCGGCGTCCTTCTTCTTGGAGGCGACGAGCTCGTCGATGGACTGCTTGAGGTTCTTGACGTTGCCGTCCGCGTCGACGTACTTCCCGTTCGCCACGTCCTGCGCCGAGATGTTGAGCCCGAGCTGGTCGTTGAGCAGCTGCAGCGCCCATGTGAGCCTGCCCTGTGCGTCGGTGGACAGGTCGGTCTTGCCGGCGTAGTTGTCGATGATCTGCTGCGCGGTGTTGAGCTGCGCGATCTGCGACTCGGCCGCCCTCGTGTTCTCGTTCATGGCGTCGACGTGCTTGCCGATCGATTCTGCGAGCTCGTCGACGGACATCGCCGAGAATGATGACTTCTTGCCTACATTCTCGACCCTGCCGGCGTAGGACTCGAGCGCCACGGTGTTTGAGGCCGCGTCGACCAGGCCGGTCGTGGCCTTGTTCAGGGCGTCCGTGCGGGCCTGCCACTCGACCTGCTTCTCGATGAGTATGCCGATGCCGGCGGCCGCGACGGTGCAGCCGATCGCGACCGGGTTGAAGCCGATGCCCACCGCCTCGAGCGACTCGGCGAAGGTTCCGGCGCCCCCGCGGGCGAGCTTGAAGGCCTCGGTGGCCTTGCCCACGCCGCTCGCGACGCCGGAGAGGACCGGTACCGCCTTCTGCCACGCCGCGATGCCTGCCGCCCCAGAGATAATCTCGGGCGCCAGGCCCTTGAACCCGCCGTAGAGCTGCTTGACCATCGGCATCGACGCCGAGACGCCTCCGTTGACGACCTTGAAGAAGCCGTTCACGGCGCCCTTCGCGTCGTCGAGCACCCCGGCGATGTTGTTCCTGCCGATCGCCTCGAGCGTCCCGGTGACGCCCTTGGTCACGGAGTTCGACATGTTCTGGATGCTCGTCTGGACGCCGCCGGCCGCGGTCTCGGCCTGGTCCTTGAAGGACGCGAAGCTCGCGCCGCCCTGCGTGTCGAGCTCGACCATCTTGTCCATGAGCTGGTCGAGCGTGACGGTCGGGTCCTTGCCCCCGCCGCCGAGGGCTGCGTACAGGTCGTTGGCGTTTGCCGTGGGGCCGAGCATGGATTTCGCCAGCTGGTCCATCTGGCCCGGCGCGGCCGTCGTCAGCGAGCGCCAGTCCTCCATCTCGGGCTTGCCCTTGGAGAGGATCTGGCGGAACTGCTCCATCGCCGCCGAGCACAGCTGGGTCGAGCTGCCCGAGGCGATGAGCATGTCGTTGAGCGCGAGGCCGACGTCGGTGGCCTTGTCGAGGTCCCCGACCGTGGCGGTGATGCCCTGGACGACCGAGACCATGTCGTCGAGCCTGGTGGGCAGGGTCGACAGGCGGTCGGACATCTTGCCGATCGACGCGTTGGCGGAATCAGCTGAGTACCCGAGGGACTGCATGACCTTCGGGTAGTTGTTGAGCGTGTCGAAGCGGCTGATCGCCGACCCGACATGGGACGAGATGGAGTCCATGGCCTTCGACGTGAGCGTCGAGAAGGCGCCTATCATCGCGCCGGAGCCGGCCAGCCCCTTCCCGAACCCGGAGCCCGTGCTCTTGCCGAGGCTGGAGCCGGACTTGCTCGCCTGCCCCTCGCACTTGCCGAGCGCGGACTCGACCGACTTGGTAAGGTTGTCGAACCTGGGGACGATCAGCAGGTCCGCGCGTCCGATCTCAGCCATCCGTCACCTCCACCCACTCGGTGTTCTCGATGCGGGCGCGGACCGATGCCGCGCGCTCTGCCGCGGCGCCGGCGGCGGCCACGTCCCGCGGGCGGGGCACCCTCGGGGCTTCCGATGCCTTGCCGCCGCACAGCGCGGTCGCCGCCGCGTAGACGCTGTCCACGATGTCCGCCGCCAGGTGCTGCTCCCGGGTCCAGCTGCGCTCCGGGTGGAGGGCCGCCACGGTGAGCGAGCCGTCGGGCAGCGTCCTCACGAGGTCGTACGCCTCGGCGGCACCGACCTCGTCGTAGCAGCAGCCGTAGTAGGCCCTGAAGTCGTGCCTGAGCAGGGGCAGGTGACGATCCTCGAGGTCGGCGAGCTCTAGAAGTTTTTTAGTTCGGCCGAGTAGAGCAGCTTGTTGTATGCGTAGCCCAAGGCGTCGTCGTCCTGCGTGCCGTCGTCCTCGGTCACGGCCTCCATGAGGCTCGCGTACTGCTCGTCGCCGAGGAGGAAGCGGAACGCCCCGTCGAGCTCCTCGGTCGTGCGGTCCTCCTTGTTCATGACATCGATGAAGCGGCGGTCGTGCGCGCGCTTGACGGGGATGCTCATGGCGATGCCGAGCACGGTCAGCTCGGCGCAGCGGCCGCGCTTCTGCTCGATGAGCTTCACCTTGTCGGATGCCGTCTGCGCGGCGGCGGTCGTGAAGCCGAGGACCTTGGCGTAAGCCTCGAGCTCGCCCTCGTCCATCATTGCCAGGTAGTCCTTGTTCATCTTTCCTCCCAGATAAAGGGCCGCCCCGGCAGTGCCGGGGCGGCGTTCTCGTTATGGCCCTGCCTACGCGGCGGGCTTTGCGCGGTAGATGTCGAACAGCGGCTTGTCCGCGGTCTTGAGGACCGTGAAGGTGAAGCCGTACTGCACCAGCCCGCCGGGCTTGTGCTCGACGTCGTCATAGGAGTCGATGGAGACGCGCGGGATGACGGTGCGACGGAGGTTACCCGTGTCCTCGAGCTCGTCGATGACGAGCGGGACGCGCACGTCGGAGTTGGCGACGGCCTTGATGTGGCTGAACGTTCCGTCCTCGTTCGTCTCGACGTTGTCGGCGCCGTAGCGCAGCTTGGCGACGGAGGAGCGGACGGACTCGATGAAGACCATCTTGTACTGGTGCTTCTCCTCGGAGACCTTGGTGAGCACGATGGACTGGTGCCAGCCCTTGAACTCGTTGACCGTCACGCCCTTGGAGGCCGTGAAGCCGTCGGGCGACAGGTCGCCCAGCGACACGAGGTCGGTGAGCGTGGAGATCTTGGTCGTGGCGTCGGCCGGGAGCGTCGGCTTGGCCTTGAAGCTCGTGTACACGCAGCCGCCCTCGACGGGTGAGCCGGTGGTTACGAGCGAGGGGTCGATGTCGGCTGCCGGGGTCGCGTCCTCGGACGCGAGGGCGATCTTGGCCTCTTCGTTGTTGGATGCCATTTATCCTTCTTTCGGTTGGTATGTCTTCAGTCGGTACAGCGCGTACCAGCGCGGGGACCGGGCGAGGTAGTCGTAGTCGGTCCGCATCTCGAGCTCCTCGCAGGCGCAGAAGCCCCGCTCGAACGGCAGGCGCGACATGGCGTCGCCTACGCGCTCGGCGAGATTCTCGGCCCTGGCCTCTGTCGGGGCCCACATGATGACCTCGACCTGCGGCGAGTCCACGAGTGCGTCCTGCCGCGCGCCCCCGCACCGGCGGACCACCACGACGGTCCCCGGCCGTTCCCCGGGCAGGCAGACCTGAACGGGCACGCCGCCCAGGGCGGACTCGAGGATCGCCCTGAGCTCGCCCATCACGTTGAGTCTCGGCACGTTCCCTCCTTAGAGCAGGTGGTCGAGGGTGTGGTTGCGGTTTTGGTCGAATGCGCCGGCAGGGGTCGCGGCGCGAACGACGCCGAGGGTGTCGCAGGAGCCCGACTTGACGACGCCCACGTAGGGGGCGCCGTCGAAGGCCCCGGGATGGAGCCTCTCGAGGGACTTGCGGTAACCCGACGGCACGTGGTGCGACGCGGCCGCGGCGTTGGCCTTCGCCGTGAGGCGGGCGGTCTCGACCGCCACCCAGGTGCGGACGCCCGCGCCCTTCGTGACGGCGATGACGCCCGCGCCGCTGTGGACGAAGCGCCCGAACTTGATCTTGTCAGCCATGGACCCTCCCCGCCGTCGCCGTCATGTTCCACGCTGTGGGGCAGGGGTTCGTGATGTCGGGGGAACCGACGACCAGCAGCGCGGTGTCGGGGTCGGCTGGCATGCCGCGCCCCGTCAGGGCGATGCGGCAGCGCGCCAGCGGCGGCCCAGCGTACGTCTTGGGGAACGCGATGGAGTAGCTCGCCTCGATGCCGTCCGGCCGGACGGCATCCCCCACATCAGATCCCGCCAGGGGCCGTACGAGGCACCCCGTGACGACGGTGGCCTCCCACTCGACGACAGGCTCGTCCATGGCGTCCCTGCCCGTCTCCGTGCTCGACAGCACCGTCACCTCCTCGCCCATCACGGCCTGCGCCCGTAGCTCGGGCACACGGTGCCGATGCGTTGGCCGCGCCCGAGGAGCCTCTTGAGCGCGATGAGCGTCGAGCGGTCGAAGTAGGCCGTCCCGCTCGGGTTCTGGTAGGTGAAGCTCCCCTGGAACCCGTTGGCCGTGAAGCTCGACTGCGAGACGCCGGTGAGGTCCTCCACGCCCATGGGCGCGCAGGCCGGCTGGACCAGCTTCTTGCGGGCCGCGTCGGTCACCAGGTCGCGGGCAAGCTCGCGGGCGTCGCCCGTCAGGGAGCGGTAGCGCGGCATACCGAGGGTCGCGCGGAGCTTCGCGCTCTGCCGCGACAGCTCGGCCGCGACGCGTTCCTCGTCGGTTGCCGCGTCCCCCGTGTCGATGCGGTACTCGCCGACCGTAGCGAACGCGTAGTCGTCCACGTCGGCCTCCTTACTTGGTCGTGATGGTTCCCTTCACGATGTAGTCCTTCACCTCCGGGAAGAACGTCGCGCCGGCGAGCACGTTCGTCTCGACGGACACGTGGTCGTACGCCGGGGTGTGTGCGACGCCGATCAGGCCGGAGTCGGAGACCGTGTACGTGAGGCCGGAGGTCGCGAGCTCGCCGAAGTCCACGCCGAAGATGCGGATGTTGTCGGCGGGGGTGGCGATCATGGTTCCCTTGGCGACCTGGTTGGTCAGGAAGACGCCCGAGAGGCCCAGGAAGTTCTCGAGGTAGGTGAGGCCGAACAGGTTCTGGTCGGTGATGGTGGCGGTGCCGAGGTAGTCGGCGGCGTCGTCTCGGTTGATGAAGTGGACGACGCGCTCGGCGGCGTCGCCGTTGGTCTCGAGGGTGTTGCCGAGCTTGGCGTCGACGGCCGCGGCGCAGGCCTGCAGGCCCTTGCCGGTCGCCGTGCCCGTTCCCTTGAGCAGGAAGGAGAAGAACTGCGAGACGATGCTGCGGCGCACGAGCGAGGCCATGTGCTTGTCGGTCTTGAGCACGGCGTTGACGTAGCCGGACTGCTGGATCGCCTTGTGCGTGGTCATGCGGCGGTACGGGAAGGCCTCGGCCTCGCCGACGGGCTCGTAGGTGGCGCTGAACTTGGACAGCGCGACCTCGTCGCCCTCGACGTAGGCGGTGCCGGAGCTGGAGCCCAGCTGGACGGCGGTATCGCCGGTGGCGGACTCCTTGGAGCCGGCGGTCTTGGAGTTGTTGAGCTCGCCGGTCACCTTGAGCATCTTGAGCGTGGTGCCGGCGGCGATGGTCTCGGCGCCGAAGATGCCGAGGACCTCGAGCAGTCGGTCGAGGTCGCCCTCGAAGTTGCGGATGAACTCCTGGTCCATCGAGGCGTTGATGGCCGCGGAGTCGGAGATGTTTGCGGGTACGGGCATGCTTGCCCCTTTCTACTTGTAGAGGTCCATGTGCGCGGCGCGGGCCATGATGCGCTTGGCGGGGTCCTTGATGGACTCGATGGACTCCCTGTTCACTTTCTTGCCTCCGCCGGAGCCGCCCTTGTCGAGCGGGTATCCGGGCTGGCGCGACTCGGCGAAGTCGGCGACGGCCTTGGCCGAAGCCGTCATCGACTCCTCGTCGTCGCCGTGGATGAGCGCGGCCGGCACGCCGGTGGCCTGGGACACGCGCGCCAGCGTGCGCTCGCGCTCTCGCTCGGCCTCGGACGCGGCGAGGCGGCCCTTCAGTTCGTTGACCTCGTCGTTGAGGGACTCGACGGTGGGCGCCTGCGCGCCCTGCGCGTCCCACAGGTCGGCCTTGCCTTTGTTCTCCTTGGCCCGGGCCTCCCACTTGCGGGACTCCTTCTTGAATCGCTCGGCCTCGGCCTTCCAGTCGATCGCCGGCGGCTCCTGCGGCGCGCCGGGCTCCTGGCCGGCGCCGGGCTGCGCGGGCGCGGCCGGCTGCGGGGGCTCGACGGGATTGGTCTCGGTGACGGTGCTCTGCTGGGTCGGCATCTTGCACTCCTTCCGCCCCGTGCGGGGCTCGCTTCTCGCCGCCATGCGGCGGCGCTGGCGGTGTTTTGGCATGGAAAAGGCCGCCTCCCGTGCGGGCTGCGGCCTCGTTTTCCTGCCGGCGCGTTGCGTGTCTTCGCCGGCGACGCTTGATGGCGCGTCGCGCCTGCCCTCCCACGGGGCGTCCTCACTTGGCCGAGAGCCTCTTGCTCACGCTCGCCGCGGTCTGCGCGAGCGACTTGGCATAGGGGCTCCCGGGCTTGAAGCCCATGGCCAGACCCGCCCTGTTCGCGGTGGCCATGCGGGCCTTGAGGTCATCTGGGGACGATGCCCCCTCCATGTACCTCTGGATGTCGCCGATGCTCCCGAACCTCTTCCCGTCCACGAACGCGGCGACTACCTTGCCGCCCCTGCGGTGGCCGCGGGACCCCGAGCGCCTGGACCCCCATTCGGGGTGCTTCCCGTGGTACTCGTCGTAGAGCGCCGCCGGGTCGTAGCCGTCGAGCGCGGGGCTGTCGGAGAAGTCGGCGACCGGTATGCATCTGCAGCTCGGGTGGCGCTCGGCGCCGGCTGTCGCCGAGCTCTTGAACACGAAGCCGCGCGAGCCGATCATCCGGCACCAGTCGCACGCGCCCGCGTGCGGCACCAGCGCCCAGCGCGGGTGCGCGGGGTCGGCCATGGCGTTGCCCTGGATCGTGGCGTCCGCGTAGCCCATGGCGCGCTGCACGGACCTCGCCGCGAGGGCCGAGGCGGGCGCGGAAGCCCGCAGCGCCTCGTCGACGTCGCTCGCGAGGAGCCCGCCGTGGCCGGGGTCGAACTGCCGCGGCTCGTATCCCTGCGTCGGGCCGGCGCCCGAGCGCATGGCGGCGTAGAACTCGACGGCTGCCGCGGCGGCGAAAGATCCGAACTTGGCCACGAGCGCCGCGTAGGTGCGCGCCAGCGCCCGGTAGAGCTCCTCGCCGTAGAGTCCGGCGAACTCGTCTATCACCTGCGCGACCGCCGCCTGCAGCAGGTCGGCGTTGATGCCGAGCGCGCGGGCATAGCGGTCGAAGTCATCGCGCGGTATCACTCCGCCTCACCGCCGGCGGGCGGCAGGGCCGCGGCCTTCGCGGCCTGTACGGCCATCGTCTCTGCCATGGCGTTGAGCGACGCGATGGCTCCGCTCTGCTGCTTCTCGCGCTCCAGGCGGTCGATGGTCGGCTGGGACAGACCCACGCCCTCGTAGTAGACGCGGGTGCCCAGCATGCTCTCGTCCGCGGCGGCGAGCTTCGTCCACGCGTCGGCGCGCGCGGCGATGGTGGGCATCGAGGGGTCCTTGAAGTACGCCTGGACGGCGCGCTGCTCGTCGGTGAGCCCGGTTATCGGGACGCCGTCCTTGACCGCCATCATCATCTGCGCGACCGTCTCGAGCGCCTCGGCGTTGTGCTCGTTGATCTGCTCCACCTCGAGGATGAGCGGGTCGTTCGCCGCGCCCAGGGCGTCCGAGGACGTGTAGGTGTTCGACAGCACGCCCAGCTGCGCCAGCGGGACGTTGGTCGCGCCGGAGAACCGCTGCGCGTCGTTCTCGAAGACGCGCGTGAAGTTGTCCGCGGTCGGTGCGGCGAACTGCCCCACGGTCGGGACATCGCCGTCCTCGTCCTTGGTGATGGCGAGGAACGACCCGACGTACGCGTTGAACTTGGCGATGGGCGACGGCGGGGCGGCGGTGCCGTCCTCGTCCCCGTCATCGTCATCGCCCTCTCCGCCGTCCCCGTCCTTCACGGAGAAGAGGTCGTCCTTGGCGCCGAGGATGTATCGCTGGGGGAACGTGAAGAACTCCGCGCCGACCTCCATGCGCAGCACGTCGCGCATGGCCTTGTCGACGATGCCCAGGATCTCGGGCGTGAGCATGGAGTGGCCGAGCGGGCGGTCCGGGTCGGGGTCGTAGGTGAACACCTCCATGAGCGGGCGCCCCATGGGGTTCGGCTCCGTCTCGCAGCCCCACTCGTATGGGCCGCCGCCCGAGCCGATGCGCACCAGCGTGAGGACCGCGTCCGGGAAGTGGCACACGTAGCGGGAGGCGTTGCCCGACCTGTCGACGTCGGCGAGGACGACGCCGCAGCGGATGCGGCGGGCGTCCTTGTCCCACAGGCAGCAGAACTGGTTCGCGCTGAACACGCGGACCATCGCCTCGGGCTGTCCGGGGCCGCCCCTCATGACGGTCATGGCCGACACGCCGTAGGTGAGGGCGCTCGCGCACGCCTGCCGGTAGAGCGACCTCAGGCGGTTCTCGCGCACGAGGCGCTTGAGGTCCTGGTTTTCCGCGCCGTCGAAGACGAAGCCGTCGAAGACGGAGCGCACGGAGTGCGCCTTGATGGCCTTGGCGCACCACCCGGTGACGCAGTTGACCATCTCGAGCATGGGCGGGATGGAGATGCCGAGGCTCTTCATCTCGTTCTTCATGTCGTAGTAGCGCTTGAGGACGGTGTTGCGCGCCGACATGTCGCCCCAGGTGTCGAACATGTCCTCCACGGCGGCTCGGTACGGCTCGGGGACGGCGTCGAGGTTCGGCGTCTCGACGGAGGCCCCCTGCCCAATTCTCTGGATCACAGTGTCCTCTGCTTCCTGCGCGGGTTGCGCTTGGTGTTCCTCGCGCCCCACAGCGCGAGCGAGCAAGATTCGAGTGGCTCGGGCGACACGGTCGCGTCCTCGGGGGAGCCGAAGCCCCACCCGCCGCGGGACCCGATCTTCCTGCGCACGCACTTCCTCGCCGAATCCTCGAGCGTCGGGTCGTAGGTGTGCGCGAGCGTGCCGTCGTTGAGCGCGTCCACGAAGCCGACGGCGGCGGCGACCACGTCGCGCGTCTGCGGTCTCACGACGTAGCCGCGCGGCGGCTTCATCTCGGCGAGGCGGTCGATGAGCGCGTCGGCGCCCGACATGCCGTCGATGACGACGACCGACGCGGTCGTGCGGCGGTCGTAGAGCCACTCGGCGAGCTCGCGGGCGCCGCCCGCCGTCGTTCCGACCCTGATGAGCTCGACGGCGGCCTTGCCCTTGAGCGCGCGCTGGCCGAGCTTGCAGCCCGACAGCGCGTAGGTCGACCCGTCCCTCGAGAACTTCACCCCGAAGGCCTTCTTGCCGCGGTACCGGTCGCCGATGACATCGATGAGGGCGGCGCTCCACGATTCCCGCGGGATGGCCCTCGTGATCATGGCGCCTGGGCTGAACCAGCCCAGGCGCTCGTGGGCGAAGCCGGTAATCGAGCCGCCGGCGAACTCCGTGCGGGTGAAGTCGAGCGACAGGATGATGCCCATGCTCGGGTTCGATTCATAGATGAGGTCCACCACGTCATCGAACGTGGCGTCCTGGCGCGGGCACTCGTCCGTGGCCCACGAGCACCACTCGGTGCTCGGGATGTCGCCGGCTAGGATGGCCGCGCGCGTGCGCGCGAACACGGTGCCGGGGCAGTCCTCGTTGGGCGGCGTGCCCGTGTAGATGATCTGGCGCTCTCCGGTCGCGGACGCGGCGAGCGTGTACATGATGGCGTCGTACTGGGAGTCGGTGAGCTCCTGCGCCTCGTCGAACACGACGAGCTGGATGTCATCGAATCCTCGCGCGCTTCCGTTGGTGCGCGCCGAGAACTCGATGGAGCCGCCGTTGGTGAGGTAGATGGCCTCCTCGCCGTTCGTGCGGCGGATCCTCTCGACGAGGCACGAGAGCTCGGGGTGCTCCTTGTCCGTGAAGTAGCGAACGAGTCGGTTGAACGCCTTCTTGGCGGTCTTCACGCGGTGCGCGGTGTGGAGGATGTGCCAGCCGCAGACCGCCAGGCGGAACACCTCGTATATCTCGATGACGGCGTTCTTGCCGTTCTGGCGGGGCACGTCCAGGCCGCACGTGACGTAGGCGGGGCGGCCCTCGGCGTCGCACGCGCACCAGTCGGACAGAACCAGGGACTGCCACTCGATGGGCTCCATGCCCAGGTCCCCGCCGAGCTCGGCGGCGTCCTCGCCCTCAGAGTAGGCGACCTCGCCCACGGCGACCCTATACCGCGGCTCTTGCCTTCCGCGCCTCGTGGCGCTCGGCGATCGAGAAGAGCTTGGTCTGGACGTTCCGGACATCTGGCGCCCCCTCGTGGCCGTCGGTTATGCCGAGCTGCTTGTTGAGCTGCCTGATCTCCGCCGACGCGGTCTTCAGGGTCGCTATCTGGGGGAAGGACTTCAGGTCCCCCATGTCGTTCTGGTAGGCGGTCTGCTCGCCGAAGCTGTCGAGCTCGTCCTGGGCGAGCTCGACGATCTTGTACCACTGGCAAAGCAGCGCGAGCGTCGGCGCGTCGGCCTGGGTGAACGAGCGGCCGGCGGTGAGCTCGTCCCATTTGGCGCTCTTCACGGGGTCGGCGGCTACAGCGGCAGGTTTCTCGAGGGGCATCCGCCACCTCCAATCGGCATGAAAAAGCCGCCCAGAAGGACGGCCGTCGGTAAGCACCCGGATTTGAACCGGGGTCTCCTCCATCAAGGGCACTCCAGGCTGTGCTATGTCTTACCTTGCTTGTATTGTTCCCAATCAGACAGAACCCTGTCAACCATTTTTCGCTCGTCAGCCGACAGACGAACCGGCTTGCCGTTGGGGGAGCCCTCGTTGTGCAGGTAGCCGACATGCGTATGGGGAGACATCCCGTGGTGGTCAGCTAGGTCTATCTGCTTGCTGCGCTTGTTCTGATCGTCGAAGTATACGACCGACTTCACCTCGCCACGATCAACGACGGCATATACCCTTCCGTTCGTCATCGTTTCCATGAGGGTCTCAGAGCTCTTGCTGTTTTTCTGAACGTACCTAACGTTCCCGACGGTCAGTACCGAATGGTACTGGCTGCCGTACGGATTCTTCGGGTTTCCGCGCTTATCCACGCTCCACCCGCTGCTGGCGCCCCTGCCTCCCACGGAAACCGCCTCCCTTGTACTCGACGACCTCGCAGGTGCCGAAATCGAAACCTATGTCGCCGCCGTAGAGCAGCACGCGCGCGGGCTCCAGGCGGTTCATGGCCTCCGCCATGCCCTCGCGCCAGACGGCCAGGGCGCCCTCGTCCCCCTTCACGCCGACGGTCGAGACGGCGACGGTCGAGCGGCGCGGGACGCCGTCGAACGCGAAGCGGAAGCTCCGGCGCTGAGCCCACGAGAGGGTGGGGACTACACGGAGGCCCTGCTCCTGCCACCAGTGGCCGAGCGCCTGGGAGCGGTAGCGGTTCCACCGCTGCATGGCGTCGGGCATGTCGAGGTAGAGCGAGAAGTCGGGCGTGAGCACGCAGTCGAAGCCGCGCAGGCACTCGAGGTAGGCCGCGGGGCGGGCCCACACGCGCTCGAACTGGTAGTCGTCGATGAAGAAGTGGCAGCAGCGGTCGGCCTTGTCGGCCTCGGGCGTGCTCTTGGCGTAGTTGAACCCGATCATGTCCGCCGGCCTGGCCATGCACCGCTTCATGCGGGGCATGCCGTCGCGGCCGCAGTCGGACCGGCTGACGAGGCGCAGGTTGTACGCGTCGTCCGTCCTCAGGCGCTCGTGGCCGTAATCGAGCCGCTTGCTCTTGAAGTCCAGCCCGAACCTCGACATGTCGAAGTCCTTGAGGCTGCGGACCTCCTCGCGCAGCATCGACTTGTTCCAGGTCGCCACCTCGCCGGTCTTGTTGTCGGCGATGCGGAAGGCCTTGATCTGCTCGTCCGTCAGGTCGTCGCAGTACTCGATCTTGGAGTCGGGAATCTCGTCCCACCCCAGGCTCCTGCACGCCTCGACGCGCGTGTGCCCCCATACAATAACCGGGCGCTCGCGGCTCTCCAGGCCGATGGTCCCGCGCAGCCCGAACTCCTTGATGGAGTCGGCGACCACGGGGACGGCGGAGGCGTTGTGCCGGGCGTTGCGCTCATATGGGACGATGTCGTGTATCTTCACGTACACACCCGCCTAGTTTTTCTCGGTTTAGCTGCTGTTTCGGCTTGACTTCCGTAAAAAAGCGTATTCGGGGGTATTGCGGCCCTGGCGCGGGATGGTGGCCTGTCACCATCCGGCAAAAGACCCCCGTGGGGTCGAGCGCCGAGGCGCGTCCCCTACCACGAGGTCGTTGCCCGAGGCTGTTTGTCGGGCACGGACGGGAGGCCAATAACCGAGGCGCGATCGTCCTTGAGCGCCTTGCACAGCGCGACGAACGTCTCGGGCGAGTTCCAGGCGGCGCGGCGCGCGGCGAGCGCGGACCGGACGGCCGAGACCTCGGCGACGCTGCGGGCGCGGCGCCAGTTGTTGCAGCAGCGGTGCGCGGCGGCGACGTTGTCGCGGTCGAAGGGCGATCCGCCGCGGCTGACCGGGACGAGCTCGTCGCACTCGAAGGCCCCGGGGTTGCCCGGCGGCACCCCGTAGTCTATGGGTAGCCCACATATCCAGCAGGGCCTGCCCTGCGAGCGGAGCCACCGCACGACATGGCGGCGGCGGGCTCCGTTGGCCTTGCGCGGGTTGCCCATCCCCTACCACTCCACCGGGGAGCGCCCTCGGTTGGACATGCACGCCTCGATGCCCCCGTAGCGCAGCGCCTCCAGGCGCACGCCCCCGGCACCCCCAGGTCGGCGGCGTGGCGCCGCCGTGACCCCCAGGGCGCGGCGGAACGCCCACGCCATGACCGTGTCGTGGCGGCGGGAGGATCGCGCGATGTACTCTCGGCTGACCACGGGCATCATCCCCTATTGAATTGAACGTAATGGAAAGGCCGGAGTCCCTGAACTGCTGAAGGGAACCCCGGCCACTCATCTGTGCTTCCACGCACATCCGACTAGCGCACCGCGCGGGCGGCGCTGCGAATCGACACCCTAGTTATATCCCAGAAGAAACCTGCAACGGTCTGCAATTGTGTGCAATTGTCTGCAACTATCTGCAATTGTCTGCAGAAGCGTGCAATCGTCTGCAATTGTCTGCAGCCCCATAAAGGCAGAAGGCCCCGACCGCACATGGCGATCGGGGCCGACATGCTGACGCGAACCAGCTATCCATTCATATTGCCGCACGGCCAACGCCAGCCCTTGCGGTGGCGATGCCCACCATATCGACCCAGTCCAGGGCCGATGACATATCTGAATGGACCGACCTCACCGATACGCCCAGCGTCCCCGCGATCTCCTGCAGTGTGCGGTCCTCGCAGTAGCGCAGCTCCAGCACGTCGCCCCAGCGCTTGCCCGGGTTGGCGGAGCGCACGCCCGCACACAGCTCGCGGGCCCGCTCCACCTCGCGCCGCAGCTCCGACAGCTCCGCGCCGCTGCGGCGCTCATAGTCGATCCTGTCATCCGTCGAGCGCATGAAATCCGTCCCGTGCGCGCCCTTGCCCACGGCGTCGTAGCGCTGGGCGCGGACCTGCTCGCGCGCCTGCATCGACTCGATGACCGCCAGGCGGCGGTCGATGCCGCGCTGGGCGGCCCGTACGGTATCGAAGTATTCCCTTGCGTCCATGTGACCTCCCGCGTGGTACCATGCTTTACGCCACATAGAGGATGCCGGGAGGCGTCTTTGCCAAAGGCCGCCGGCGCTCCAACGCCAGCGGCCTTAACTATATATCTACCTATGTCTACCTACGGAAACTCAATATCTCGACGCGACTTCGCGGCGCATGGCCATAATCTCGTCATGGACCAGCCCGCTGCCAGCGAGATAGCGGTCGACCTTGTCGCGCTTCGGCTTGGTACCCTTGCGGCGGGCCTCCTTCGCGCGGTCCTGCTCGTGCTTGCGCCGGCAGTCCTCCGAGCAGTACTTGGCCTTCGGCGCCTGCGGGATGAAAATCCTTCCGCAGACTGCGCAGTTCCTCTCCTGCACGTCCCACATCACGGTCATCTCATCGACCTCCTGCACCTGCGGGCGCGCCGCGCCTCGATGCTCTTGCGCACTCGGCGGTTCTCGATGATCATCCGCCACAACCTCTCAAACAGCCTCATCGCTTAGCCTTCCTCGACCTCTTGAGCGCGCGGGCCCGGTCGCGTTCCAGCGCACGCGCCCTCCGCTCCGTCTCCCCGATCTGCGCAGACGTCACCCGCGGCGCGTCGGCCCGTCCATGCACGAGCGCACGGCGCGCGGGACCCGACACCAGATCGGGCACCGTGCGCCAGGCGGTTGCGCGGAACAAGTCGGTCGCCGAGCGAATCACCGGCTGTTCCAGCTGTCCTGGAGCATGGCCACCGCCTGGCGGAACGGCGGCAGGTCCATGCTCCCCCACGCGACGCTGTTCGACATCCCGCAGGAGGGACACGTCACGCTCATCACATTGGGCCGGTCCAGGGAACGCTCACGCACGTCCTCCACCTTAGGCTCGGCCCCGCACCTGGGGCACGCCTTGAACTCGGCATCGTTAAAGGTCACAGCTCTCTCCTATCTCGTTTGCGATCGGTCGGTCGATGAGGTCGGCCAGGCGATAGACGGAATCTGCCGTGAACCAATACTCATCATCAGGCACGAGGCCGAGGGCGACTTCGACGTCATATGGATGGATCAGGCGATATGCGTCATATTTTCTGACGTCCAAATTGCGCAGCTTCTTAGCTACCTCGCGGCGCTCATTGTCGTCAATCCTCATACAGCACCTCCAGACCGTACGCCACGGCGGCATCGTGCTCGATGCGGCATCCACGCGCGTTCTCCCAGCCTTTGCAGAAGTAAGCCGCGTGGCACAGGCTCATGTTCTCAAGCGACTTGGCGAGGTAGCAGAGCGGTATCTGCACGACGCCACGCTCCTTCATGGCCACGTCGCTGTACCACTCGTCGGTGAACAGGGTGTTCACGAACTCGTAGCCCATCTCGCTCAGTGCGGCGCACGCCTTGTCCCTCGCCTCTACGATCTCCTCGTCTGTCTTCCCAGCCATCGGCTGGGAAATCATCGCTCGCTTCATCACTTAAAGCTCCTCTCCGCAGAACGGGCAGTACTTGATGTCCTCGATGTAGGCGTCCGCCGTCACGTCGGCGCTGACACAGTCGCCACACGAGCCGTTGACCGAGACGTCGAGCACCACGCTGGTATCCAGCTCAAGCCTGACGATCGGCTCGCCGTCATATCGGCGCGTCAGGGTCATGGAACCAACGGACCGGTTGTGGGTGCCTCGGTCGGGCGCAGAGTGGATGGACGCGATGCGCGACCCACCGCAGAAATAGCAGCTCATTCGCCATCACCCGCGCATAGACGCTTGATGCGTCCCCTGATGTTGCTGACCATCCCGTTCGCACAGAAGCTAACATCAGAGAGCTTGCACTTTCCTTCTGCGTCCATGTGGCCGCGGCACAAGCCTCTGGCGGCGAGGTAAGCGCAAACCGAATTCCCGCTGCGCCCGCCTTGTTGCAGGGCCTTGCCAAGGTCCAACAGCATCTTCTCCCAGCTGTCGGGCGCTTTGAGATGCAGCTCGCTCACGCCGAAACGACTTCGGCTAAGCATCTCCTCGATGAACCACTCGTTCGTAAAAGGGAAGTACAGGAAGTACCCGACATTAATGCACTTACCATCCTCGCCGTACAGCTCCCCGGTATCCAACGGCACGCGGTGCCCGTCCTTGTCGACGGGGCCAAGCGGCACCAACTCCCCGTCCGCAGTCATGATGCTATCGGCCACAAGACGCTCACTCATTTCTCGCTCCCATCCTTCTTGATCTCCGCCTGCAGGAGGTCCCGCAGGGTGCCGATACGCTCGATGGCGTCGTCCGGCGTGTGGCCGTCCCACTCGGGCGCGCGGTCGAGCACCTCGCACGGGAACATGTCCCAATACGGCTCGACGTCGTAGTGGTACGTGGCGGGGCCGGCGGGCGTGTCGATGCCCACGATGAACATACCGTCGTACATCGTCCCGTCATGGTGGTGGAGCGACTTCCATGAGCGTCCGCGGAACATGGCCACGATTACCGAGAACAGCACCGCCCGGTGGTGGTAGAGCTCGTCGAACGTGTGGTACCCGTCCGATGTGGAGCCCGTGACGGGTGCCGGCTCAACGTAGTCCGCAAGGCACTCCGCAAGATCCGGATAGCAGCCTCGATTCAGCTCGTAATGGACGGGGCTGAAGACGTCGTAAAGGCCCTCGGTGAACTCCTCTGCATACCGGCAGCAGTAAAACTGCTCGCGTAGCTCCTTGGCAATTTCTCGGCGGTCCTCATCGCTTATCTGTCTCATTTCTCGCTCCACTCCTTCACGATCTCCTTCTCCTCCGCGACCATGATCAGCGCCTTGTTGAGGCATCGCCTCGCCTGGCGCAGCTCCTCGCAGGTGTCGCACTCCTGTCGCAGCCTGTCGCACTCCCTGAGCGACCTCTTTGCGTCCTCGAGCCTGCCGATGGCGAGGTCAATCCAATCGGAGGGGCCGCACCTGTAGCTCATCGCGACTCACCCCTCACGCCGAAGATGTCGGCCAGGATGTCGCCCGGCGATGCCACGAACGGCTCGGGGCTGATTGGGTCGTAAGTCACCTCGAGGTAGCCCGGGTAGCCGATCGTCACGCCTGTGGGCTCGCGCCCCGGAAGGAGCTGGTAGCCCCAGGCCACGCTCACCCTGTGCTCGTCCAGGATGGTCTCGGTGCGCTCCACGCGAAACCTGTAGCCGCCCACCCTCTCGGTGTCGTACGTGTCATCGGCCCAGGGTATCTGGTGCCTGTCGAGGGCATCGCGGTAGGCCATCATCACCGCTGAGATCTCGGTCAAAACGTCTCTCGCTTTCTCTCCTCGGACAATATGGCATTAATTGCAGCCTCGGCCTCTTCGGCCGTGCCGCCTGTGCCGTCTAGCGGCGGAAACCCCAGTGCCTGCTGCCCCAACTCCTTCGCGCCCGTTGGCTCACTTTTGGCACGCCTGCGCTCCGGGTCCTCGCCCTCCGGCTCCTCGCCATCCGGCTTTTTGCCGCCCGCGATGGCGGCGACCCTCTCATACAGGTCGGCGCGCTGCGCCTCGCGCGCCTCCGTGTCGTGGAGCTCCTGCTCCTTGGTCAGCCGGTCGGCATCCCCGTGCGACATGACGTTTGCCATGTAGATCCGCGTCAGGTCGAGTGGGCGGCCGTGGGCGGGGTCGGCCTTCTCGTTCTCGAGCATCTCCCAAAGGGTGATCATGACGCCTCACCCAGCTCGCGCCTGAGTTCGGCTATGCGCTCCGCATCTGTCTTCACGGGCTTCCAAACGGCTGCCCGCTCGACCTCCTGGGAGGTCTGCCCGCCCCGTGCCTTGCGACCCGCGTCGAAGCCGACCTGCTTGCGGCTCCAGTTGCGGGCGAGCGCCCACACGTCGGTCACGGGCAGGCCGCTCGGCAGCGTCCAGCCCTGTGCGGCGTAGTGGTCGAAGAACTGGCGGGGGTCGCCGCGCAGGCAGTTGGCGGCGAAGTAGGCCTCGACGTCCTCCATCGAGGGCGGGTCGAAGTCGTCGGGGGCTTGGCGGGACGCGCCATAACCCGCAAGGGTTATCTCCTTCTCCTTCTCCTTCTCCTTCTGTTGGCTACCCTGTTGGTTAGCCCCTTGGCTACCCCCTTGACTCTGTCTCTTATACACATCTCCGAGCCCACGAGACCCTAAGACATCTC
>URCO01000033.1:0-18503 GCA_900546375.1 uncultured Collinsella sp. | reverse complement strand
GCGCCGAATGCTCGCCATCGAAATTTATCGGTGGCCCACTTCAGACTGTAATGGGCGGTGATTCGATACTCCTATTTTTGGGGCTCTATATATCGAGCGCATCTGCCATAGCGGCCGTCGTAACCGCCGTGGTTCCGCAGCAGCTGCCTACCATTGCGGCGCCTGCCCGCGCCCACTCGACGCATGCGCGAGCGAAGGCTTCGGGATCCTCGTGCCACACGGGCCCATCCTGTGTCTGAACCGGATTTCCCGCGTTGGGCCGAACCGTAACGGGAGTGGTGGCCGTGGCGACCATCCTTGGCACCGCGGCAGTAGCCGCTGTCAGGGAGCAGCAATTGACCCCGACCGAGTTCGCACCGTGCTTCTCGGCATACAAGATGGCACCTTCGATGTTTAGGCCATCGCCCAGCAGGTCGCCCTTGTCATCAATAGCAAAACTCACCAGAACGGGCATGCCGTCAGCGGCATCATGGGCACCGGCGAGCACGGGCTGCAGATTGCGGATCGACGTGACTGTCTCGATCAGGAGACCGTCGACGCCGGCGTTGAGCAAGGCGGACGCCTGCTCACGAGCGTTTGCGCGGATCTCTCGATACTCGAGAGAATCCTCGACGAACCACTCAATGGCAATAGGGCCCATGGACCCCAACAGGAGCTGAGGATTTGCCTGGCGGGCATCGTCGACCGCCCCGCGATTGACCTCCGCCATGGATGGGGCGATTTCATCTTGATCGAGCGCGTGGCCCGACGCCTGAAACGTGTTTGTGATGAGAACCTGCGCGCCAGCGGCGACGTACAGTCGATGGATACGGGAAACCGTCTGCGGTTCGGCGAGGTTCCAAAATGCCGGCGGAATATCGGCGGCACCGCACTCGCTCAGCAACACGCTGCCCATGGGGCCCTGTGCCAGCAATGTCTCGCTGGCAAGTCGGCGCATAAGCTCCTCGCCGCCAAAACGATTGTAATAACTCGTGTCCATATATGTATTTCGCTATTCCTCGACGCTGATTCCCTGCTTTTCGAGATAGGCGAGCCAGCGGTTCATCGTGTCCTCGGAAAGCGCATGCTCCATCATGCAGGCCTCGGTATCGGCACACTCAAAGTCGACGCCGAGCTCCTGGACCAAAAACGTGCGGATCAGGCGATGGCGATACCAGATAGCCGAGCCGACCTCGCGTCCACGGTCAGTCAGGATAACTTTACCGTAGTGAGACTGCTCGACAAGCTCGGATGCCTTGAGAGCCGAAACCGCCTTGTTGACCGATGCCTTCGAGACGCCAAGGCGCTGTGCGATATCGACCGATCGCACGCCATTGGTCTCCCCATCTTCGCTTTCGATGCGAACCATGCACTCCAAGTAGTCTTCGTTCGCCACCGTTAGGCGTAGCTCGCGCGAGCTATTTGTCGTATCCATGAACATCCGTCCCTTCTGCATTCAATGGCTGATTCTACCCCATCCAAGCGTCGCGGTATGCCGCGGCATACCGTGCTAGAGTTCTTGTTGCACACGACGACCAAGATTGGAGCGGTCTTTATGGAAAACACCACCACGAACCCCGACGTCCTCGAGCGTTTTTTGCGCTATGTCCAGATCAACACGCAGTCCGAGGATGCCAACTGCGACCAGGTGCCGTCGAGCACCGTCCAGTTTGACCTTGCCAACGTGCTTGCCGAGGAGCTGCGCGAGCTGGGTGCGACCGATGCCCATGTAACCGAAAACGCCTATGTCTGCGCGCACATTCCCGCTAGCGCCGGTTCCGAGAATAAGCCCGCCCTGGGCCTGATCGCGCACCTCGATACCACCGAGGTCGCGCCGGGCGCCGGCGTAGCGCCGCACATCGTGCACTACGAGGGCGGCGACCTGGTTTGTGGCATCGTTGACGGCAAGCCCGTGTCCATGAGCACCGCCAAGCTTCCCGCCCTCAACGATCTGGTGGGTGAGGACCTTGTCTGCTCCGACGGAACTACGCTGCTGGGAGCCGACGACAAGGCGGGTGTCTCCGAAATCATGGCACTCGTCGCTCGCATCGCGCAGGATCCCTCCCTGCCCCACCCCGCGCTCGGCATTTGCTTCTGCCCGGACGAGGAAATCGGTCACGGTGCTGAGCTGTTGGATATCGAGGCCTTCGGCTGCAAGTACGCCTACACGGTAGACGGCGGTCCGGTTGGCGAGCTTGAGTGGGAGTGCTTCAATGCCGCCGAGGCAACCGTTCGCTTTGAGGGCCAGTCCATTCACCCCGGCGACGCCAAGGGCCGCATGGTCAACGCGAGCAACCTGTTCTGCGACTTCAATGCCCTGCTCCCCTACGAGCAGCGTCCGGAATACACCGAGGGCTACGAGGGCTTCTATCACCTTGAGGGCGTCTCGGCAACGGTCGACCATGCCACGGCGCGCTATATCGTCCGTGATCACGATGCCGCCAAGTTCCAGCAGAAGCTCGAGCTGATGGATGCCGCCGCCGCACTGCTCAACCAGCGACTGGGCGAGGAGCGCGTAACGGTCGAGATTAAGCACCAGTACCGCAACATGGCCGAGATCGTCCGCGACTACCCGGAGCTGATCGATGTCGCCAAGGATGCCTTCCTTGCCTGCGACGTCGAGCCCCAGGTGCTGCCGATTCGCGGCGGCACTGACGGCGCCCAGCTGTCGTTCCGTGGCCTGCCCTGCCCCAACCTCTCGACAGGCGGTTACTGCTACCACGGCGTCAACGAGTTTGTCCCGGTCAGCTCACTCGTCAAGATGACCGACGTCCTCCAGGAACTCGTCGCCCGCTTCGCATAAGGAACTCGCATAATCTAGGTAAGAAAAATCGCCTCGTCCTCAAAACCGAGAACGGGGCGATTTTTGGTGCAAGAAAAGTAGTCGGCATCGCAGGTTGAGCCAACGTCAGCGAGCGCTGCCCAGAGCGAACAAGTTGGCATGAAAAAGGCAGGGCATTGACCTTCTGGTCATGCCCTGCCTTTTGAATGACAAATTGTCGCTCTGGGCGGCGCGCAGCGTCGAGCCGTTACGCGGGCTGGTAAGCCCGCGTAACTCTAATAGTTGGCTTCGTAGCCGTTGCCGTCGCCGGTGGGCTCTTCGTAGTTATCGGAGCCGTCGCCCGAATCGTCGGAATCGTCCGAGCCACCCGACGAGGTCGCCGTGCCATATGCGTACTCCTCGGACGTATTGTTGTTGAGGTCACCGATCGTGGAGCTGGAGCCGTCGGAAAGGCCCATGGTGTTGGGACCCTTGGGATCCTCACCGGCTTCGACACGGGCCATCATTTCCTTAAGCTCGTCTTCGTAGACAAAGACATAGCTCACACCGTCGATCATAGTGCTGCCGTCGGCATACGAGGGCAGGTTGGCCGAGTAGATGCCATCGACATCCATGCCGCGCATGGCATTGACCGTAGAGACGATATCCTGAACGCTCATATCGGTTACGAGCATGTCGGACAGCGAGTTGACCAGATCAAAGATCTTGGTGGCATCAAAGTTGTTGAGGATCTGGTTGGCGAGGGCGCCAAGTACCTGACGCTGATGGCGCATGCGCGTATAGTCGCCGTCGGCATAGGTGTAACGGCAACGGGCGTAGGTAAGGGCGGTGGCGCCATCCATGTGCTGCTGGCCGGCAGTAATCTTAATATCCAGGTGCTCGGGATCGTCGACGTCGTCGGTCGCGTTAATGTCGATACCGCCAACCGAATCAATAAGCGACTGCATGCCGTCAAAGCTGACCTCGGCATAGTGAGCAATCTGAACGCCGCACAGCTCGTTGACCGCTTGGACCATGGCCTCGGCGCCGCCATAGGTATGGCAGGCGTTAATCTTCATGGTCGAGCCTTTGTAGACAACCTTGGTATCGCGCGGAATGGAGATGAGCGTTGCCTGCTTTTGCGTAGGGTCAATGCGAGCCAGGATAATCGAGTCGGCACGGTACGTATCCTCGCCCGGACGACCATCGGTACCAAGAAGCAGCACGTAGAACGGATCTTTTGCCTCATCGGTATCGACCAGAATCTGGCGCAAGTTGTTGGTAATGACATTGGAGTCGCCAAGCTTGCCCATGATGGTGGCAAACCACAGACCTGCAGCGGTCGTGGCGCTCAGCAGTACGCCGAGCACGGCGATGAGAGCTACGCGGCGAACCGTGCGCCCGCGACGGCGCTGACGGGCGCGCTCGGAATAGCGAGCGACGTTGTCGCGGCTGTAGATCTTGGCCTGCGCACCAGTCGAGGGTCTTCGGGTGTTATCCGCCAGGGGCTTCTTGTTAAACATAGGCAACCTGCATTAGTAGATGACGGGATCGGGGACGGTGGCATGTTCGACATGCGCGCCAAGCGCCTGCAGCTTTTCGACAAACTGCTCGTAGCCACGTTTGATGTGATGGATGGCAGAGACCTCGGTAACGCCGTCGGCGATAAGACCGGCAACCACAAGCGCCGCGCCGCCACGAAGGTCGGGCGAGGTGACCTGTGCGCCTGAGAACCCCTTAACGCCGTGAATCATGGCGTGATGGCTCTCAATGCGAATATCAGCACCCATACGCACGAGCTCGGAGGCGAACATAAAGCGGTTCTCGAAGATATTCTCGGTAATCACGGAACTTCCGTCGGCAAGGGCCGAAAGCACCATGATCTGCGCCTGCATGTCGGTCGGGAAACCCGGGAACGGAAGCGTCTGGATATCGACCGGCTTGATGCGCTCGGCGCGATTGACGTGGACACCGTTCTCGATACGCTCGCACTCGATACCCATAAGTTCCATCTTTTTGAGCACCATGCCCAGGTGGATGGGGCAGAAGCCCGTAACATCGACGCCGCGTTCATCGGCCATGAGGGCGCCGGCGACGATAAAGGTGCCGGCCTCGATGCGGTCACCCACCACGCAATGGGTAACGGGGTGCAGCTCCTCCACGCCCTCGATGGTCACGACGGGCGTGCCCGCGCCGACGATCTTGGCACCCATCTCGTTGAGCATGTTGGCAAGGTCGACGATCTCGGGCTCGCGGGCAGCGTTGTCGATAACCGTGGTGCCCTGCGCGCGCACGGCAGCCATGATGAGGTTCTCGGTAGCACCCACGCTCGCGAACTCGAGCGTGACGGTGGTGCCGCGCAGGCCCTGGGGAGCACTGGCGTTGATGTAGCCATGGGCGGTGTCGAACTCGACGCCCAGAGCCTCGAGACCCAGGATATGCATATCGATCTTGCGGGCACCCAGGTTGCAGCCGCCCGGCATGGCGATCTTGGCGCGATGGAAACGACCCAGCAGGGGGCCCATCACAGCCGTGGAGGCGCGCATCTTGGCGACGAGCTCGTAGGGAGCCTCCCAAGAATCAACCTGGGAAGTATCGATTTCGAGCGTGTGCTCATCGAGAACTTCGATTGTGGCGCCCATGCCCTTGAGTACCTTGCCCATAACGTGGACATCGGAAATATCGGGCACGTTCTGAAGCGTTGTCTTGCCCGGCGCCAGAAGCGTTGCAGCCATGAGTTTGAGTGCGGAATTCTTTGCACCCGAGACGGGCACGGAGCCTCCGATGGCGTGGCCACCCTCAACGCGGATAATATCCAAGGTCTACCCTTTCAAAAAGCATGCCCGGGGTGGCTGAGCCATCCCGGGCATGATGTGTTCGCAAATGGTCGAACGCCAAAACGTTTGACTATTGGGCAAGCTTGAGCTTACACCATGCGATTTCATTATAGAGGTAGGCGCGGCGTGCATCATCCTCCGACAAATTACCCAGCTTCTCTTCAAAACCTTGAATATCAGCTTTAACCTTGTCGGCGTCGACGGTCGCCAAATCGCAAGCGCGCTCGGCGAGGACGGTCACGACATCGTCCGCAACCTGGGCATAGCCGCCGGCCACGGCAAACGTGTGGTCGACAGTGCCCATGGCCTTATCGGAAACGCGAACGTAACCGCGGTCGATCGTGCAGATTTCGCTGGAGTGAGCAGGTAAAACGCCAAACTCGCCATCCGTAGACGGAATCGACACAAACGCAGCGTCACCCTCATAGGCGAGGCTCACGGGGCACACGATGCGGATACGCATAACCTACTTCTCCTCCATCTTGCGGGCGCGCTCACGCACGTCCTCAATCGTGGAGGCATAGCGGAATGCCTGCTCGGGCAGGTCATCGGCCTTGCCGTCGACAATCTCGGCGAAGGAGCGGACGGTATCCTCGACGCGGACGTAGACACCGGGGTTGCCGGTGAACTTCTCGGCGACGTGGAAGGACTGGGAGAGGAACTGCTGGATCTTACGGGCACGGTTGACCGTAAGGCGCTGCTCCTCGGACAGCTCGTCCATACCCAGAATGGCGATGATGTCCTGAAGGTCGGAGTACTCCTGCAGGAGCTCCTGGACCTTGACGGCGACACGGTAGTGCTCCTCGCCAACGATCGAGGGATCGAGAGCGTCCGAAGAAGACGCGAGCGGGTCGATAGCCGGGAACAGACCGAGCGACGAAATGCTACGCGAAAGAACCGTGGTGGCGTCGAGGTGCGTAAACGTCGTGGCAGGCGCCGGGTCGGTCAGGTCGTCTGCAGGGACGTAAACGGCCTGGACGGAGGTAATGGAGCCCGTCTTGGTCGAGGTGATGCGCTCCTGGAGGTCACCCATCTCGGTAGCCAGCGTGGGCTGGTAACCAACGGCGGACGGCATACGACCCAGCAGTGCGGAAACCTCGGAACCGGCCTGGGAGAAGCGGAAGATGTTATCGATGAACAGCAGAACGTCCTGGCCACGATCGCGGAAGTACTCAGCGGTGGTAAGGCCGGCCAGACCGATGCGCAGACGCGCTCCAGGCGGCTCGTTCATCTGACCATAGACCAAGCAAGTCTTGTCGATAACGCCCGACTCGCTCATCTCGAGATAAAGGTCGGTACCCTCACGGGTACGCTCGCCGACGCCGGTGAACACCGAGGTGCCGCCGTGCTCCTGGGCGAGGTTGTTGATGAGCTCCTGAATCAGAACGGTCTTGCCAACGCCGGCGCCACCGAACAGACCCGTTTTGCCGCCACGGATGTAGGGCTCGAGCAGGTCGACGGCCTTAATACCGGTCTCGAAGATCTCGGTCTTGGTGGTGAGCTCGTCAAAGCGGGGCGCCGCGTGGTGGATGGGGTAGAACTCCTCCACCTCGGGCATCGGCTTGCCGTCGACGGGCTTGCCCATGACGTTCCAGATGCGGCCAAGCGTCTTGGGGCCGACCGGCATCTTCATGGGCTCACCGGTATCGGTGGCGATGAGGCCGCGCTGCAGGCCGTCGGTCGAGGACATGGCGACCGTGCGGACGACGCCGCCCGGAAGCTGGTTCTCGACCTCGAGGATCGTGCTCAGATGACCGATCGGGGTCTCGGCCTCGACCGTGAGCGCGTTGTAGATCGGGGGCACCGCGCCGTCAAACTTGACGTCGACGACAGGGCCGATGATTCGCACGATGCGACCATCACCGGCAGTCGTCTTCTTGGTGGCTTCCTCGACCGCAAGCTTTACGGTGTTATTAGCCATTACTGTTCCTCCAATGCTGAGGCTCCGCCGACGATCTCGTTAATCTCGGTCGTGATCGAAGCCTGGCGCACGCGACTATACGTGCGGGTAAGGGTCGAGATGATCGCGGTGGCGTTTTCCGTCGCGGAGTGCATGGCCTTGCGGCGTGCACCCTGCTCGGCAGCCGCCGAATCGATCAGGGCCTGGTAGATGACCGTCAGGATATAAGACGGCACAAGCTTGCCGAGAACATGCTCGGGAGAGGGCACGAACTCGAACGTGGACGAGATGCGCTTAGGGGCGTCGGTCTCGTTCTTACGCGGACCGTGGGCCATAGCGATCATCTCGGGGTCGAGCGGCAACAGATGCTCGACGCGAAGCTCCTGATCCACGCGGTTCTTGGCGTGGTGGTAGACAAGCTCGACACGGTCAAGCTCACCGGCACGATACGCATCGCAGATATGAGAGGAGATCATGCGGGCCTGATTAAAATCGGGCTCAGAGGAGTTGCCCTCAAAGTGCATGACGACGTTTGCGCGGTCACGGAAATACGTGGCCGGTTTACGCCCGCACGCGATGATCTCGCACTCGATGCCGTCGTTCGCCCAAGAAGCGGCGAGCTTTTCGGCCGTGCGCTCCACCGTCGTATTGAAACCGCCGGCAAGGCCGCGGTCCGAGGCAATAACGACAATCAGGCCATGCTTGACGCTCTCATGCTTCTGCAGCATGGGATCGGTGCCCGAACAGGAGGCGTCGCCGGCGACCGTCAACATGACGTCGGTCAGCGCCTCCTTATAGGGCTCGGCCTGCTTGGAGCGATCGAGGGCACGACGGATCTTGGCCGTAGAGACCATCTCCATCGTGCGCGTGATCTGCTTGGTCGTGGTAACCGAGGAGATTCGCTTCTTAATGTCGCGAAGGTTGGCCATGGGGCTTAGTTCTCCTCTGATCCAGAAACATCCGAATGGTGCTTGGCCATGAACTGCTGCTTGAAGTCGCCGATGACGCGCAAGAGCTCAGCCTTGGTGTCATCATCGATCTTCTTGGCGCGAACCTTGTCGAGCAGCGAGCCAAAGCCATTGTCCATGTACTCGATGAGCTCGGCACGGAAGGGCAGCACGTCGGCGATCTCCAGGTCATCCAGGAAGCCCTCGTTGCCAGCGAACAGCGTAACGATCTGCTCGCCAACCTCAAACGGCTTGTAACGCGGCTGCTTCAGGAGCTCTGTCATGCGGGCACCATGGGTCAGCTGCTTCTGAGTAGCCTCGTCGAGGTCGGAGCCGAACTGCGTAAAGCCGGCGAGCTCCTGGTACGAAGCGAGGTCCAGACGGAGGTTGCCGGCGACCTGCTTCATAGCCTTGGTCTGCGCGTCGCCACCGACGCGGGACACGGAAATGCCCACGTCGACTGCCGGGCGCTGGCCCTGGAAGAAGAGCTCGGACTGCAGGTAGATCTGACCATCGGTAATGGAAATGACGTTGGTCGGAATGTAGGCCGAGACGTCGCCGTCCTGGGTCTCGATGATCGGAAGAGCCGTCATGGAGCCATAACCGTTCTTCTTGGACATCTTGACGGCACGCTCGAGCAGACGAGAGTGCAGGTAGAAGATGTCGCCAGGATAGGCCTCGCGTCCGGGCGGACGATGCAGCGTCAGCGACATCTGACGGTAGGCCACAGCCTGCTTGGACAGGTCGTCGTAGATGACGAGCACGTGGCCGCCGGGGTTGGTCTCGCTGGCGGGCTTGCCGTCCTCGCCGTTGTACATGAAGAACTCGCCGATAGCGGCACCGGCCATAGGCGCGATGTACTGCATAGGGGCGGAATCGGCAGCGGTGGCCGAAACGATGATGGTGTAATCGAGCGCACCGTGCTGAGCGAGGGTCTCGCGGATGTTGGCAACCGTGGAGGCCTTCTGGCCGATGGCGACATAGATGCAGACCATGCCCTTGCCGCGCTGGTTGAGGATAGCGTCGATGGCGATAGCGGTCTTACCGGTCTTACGGTCGCCGATGATGAGCTCACGCTGACCACGGCCGATAGGCACCATGGAGTCGATGGCCAACAGGCCGGTCTGAACCGGCTCGCACACCGGGGTACGATCGATGACGCCGGGGGCCTTGAACTCGATGGGGCGACGGTGCGTGGCGACGATGTCACCCAGGCCGTCGATAGGCTGGCCGAGCGGATTGACGACGCGGCCGAGCATGGCGCGGCTCACGGGGATATCCATAATGCGGCCAGTGGTGCGGCACTCGTCGCCTTCCTTGATGGAGTCGACGGCACCAAACAGAACGGCGCCGACCTCGTCACGGTCAAGGTTCTGGGCAAGGCCGAAGACGGTCTCACCGGTATCGGAGCTCTTGAACTCCAGAAGCTCGCCTGCCATGGCGCTCTTGAGGCCGGAGACGCGCGCGATGCCGTCGCCTACCTCGTCGACCGTTGAAACCTCATGCGTATCGACCGTCGCGGAGAGGCTCGTGAGCTGCTCCTGCAGTTTCTTGGCGATATCCTGGGCATTGAGGGTTTCGGACATTAGGCTTCACCTCCGTACGAATTAGCAGAGTTTGCGAGGGTCTCCTGCGCGATGCGCAGCTGCGTCTTGACGGAGATGTCACGACGCTCGCCGCGGGCCTCGAGCACCAGGCCGCCCACGATAGACGGGTCGACCTGCTCGATAAGGAATACCTTGCGGCCGAAGTCCTGCTCGCATTTCTTAGTGATGGTTTGACGCAGCTCGTCGTCGAGCGGGATCGCCGTGGTGACGGTCACGCCCACTACATCCTCGTCTTCCTCGGCAACATACTTAAAGGCAGCTGCCACCTTGGGAAGAAGGTCGAGCTGGTCGCGCTTGGACATGGTGTCGAGCACGGCGACGATCTCAGGGCTGGCGCTAGCCAGGCGCTCGATCATCTCGAGGTCCTCGAACACATGGTTCTCGGCCTTGGCGGCTTCCAAAAGGGAGCGCGCGTAGGTCTCGAGTACCTTGTCCTGATAGCGGCTAGTCGGCATTCAGGCTACCTGCTTCCTGGATGTAGCGCTCGATGAGCTTCTTCTGCTCGGACTCGTCCTCGAGTGCCTCGCCCACGATCTTGGTGGCGACGGCAACGGACAGGTCGGCGATGGAGCTCGCGGCACCGGCGTAGATGGACTTGCGCTCGTCCTCGACGGTCGTATGGGCCTTGGCGATGATCTCCTCGGCCTCCTTGTGAGCAGCCTCGATGATACGGGCGCGCTCGGACTCGGCGTCCTTACGGGCCTCGAGAACGATGTCGGCAGCCTGACGACGGGCGTCGGTGACGATCGAGTCGGACTCAGCGCGCTTGGCGATGGCCTCCTGCTTGGTCTTCTCGGCCTCGTCGAGGCTCTCCTCGATCTTCTTGCCGCGCTCCTCCATGGTTTTCATGATGCCCGGCAGGGCGACCTTTGCCAGCACGATCCAGATGATCAGGAAGGCGATAAGCGCCGGGATGAACTCCGCCATCTTAGGGATGAGGATGTCCGCACCGGCAGCGCCGTCCTCGGCGAACGCGGAAACCGGCATAAGCAGCGCGGCCGCGGACGCGGAGAGTGCGATCGCGCTCTTCTGGGATGAAAGATTCATACTTGACGCTCCGTGCTATTTAACGATCAGCGCGACAACGAAGCCGATCAGAGCCAGAGCCTCGCCGAAGGCGGAGCCCATGATGAAGACGGTGAACACGCGGCCCTGGACCTCAGGCTGACGGGCCATAGCACCCGTAGCACCCAGAGCAGACAGGCCGATAGCAAGACCAGCGCCGATAACACCGAGACCGTAACCGATAACTCCCACGATTCCTCCTTTGTCGTGCGTGTCTTATTTCACGCAGGATAACCTTTTTATAACTGCCGGGCTCCATGGGTACGGGCACCGGCGGTTTAACGAATTGCCTTACCTTTAAGGCACGAACGGAAGATTACTCCTCCTCCGCGACCTCCTCTGCCTCGGAGACATACACGGCGGTAAGGACCGTGAAGACGTAAGCCTGGATGGCGCCGACCACAAGCTCGATCGCATAAATCAGGATGAGGATGGCAAGCCAGGCCAGCGAAGGCAGGGCGCCGACGGCGTGGGCCGCGGAAACCTGCTGAAGCAGCGGCTGCATGAACATGCTCGCCATGATGGCGAACGAGCCCATGACCACGTGTCCTGCGAACATGTTGCAGAACAGACGGACGGCGAGCGTGATGAGGCGCAGGAAGGTCGAGAAAAGCTCGACGACCCACACGAGCACGTTCATCGGGAAGCTCACGCCCTGCGGGGCGAGGCTCTTGATGTAGCCGATCACGCCGTGAGCCTTGCATCCGTAGTAGATGAAGTACACGAAGGCGAAAATGGCGAGTGCGGCGGTGGAGCCGATTGCGCCGGTGCCGGGCTTCATTCCCGGGATCAGGCCGATCATGTTATTGATCAGGATGAACAGGAAAAGCGAGCACAGGAACGGGAAGTGCTTCTTCCAGTTCTCACCCACGACACCCTTGCCGATATCGTTCTCGACGTACTCGATGATGTACTCGAAACCGTTGACGAAGAAGCCCTTGGGAACCAGGGTCTGCTTCTTCTTGAACACGGCCAGGACGATCAGGAGCACGATCGTGGAGACGATCAGCCAAAACGAGTACTGCGTGATGCCGCAGCTCAGATCGCCCACGACAGGGGTGGAGCTGAACTCGCTGACCAGATGATTAATCTCATCAGGCAGCTTTTCAAAAATTTCCACGACTTACCTTTCGACCTCATGAGGATCTCGCAGCGCCTTGGCGACGCGAACCGCGCAGGCGGCCATAAAGGCCACGAAGCCGATCGCCTCGCCCAGGAGGAACATGCGAAATGCCTCTCCGAACAACACAAACACAACCAAGGTAAAGACAAGCAACGCGATTGCCGAGACCGCCAGACTCACCATACCCTTGAGCATGTCCGCATTCTGCTTATCGTCAAGAACCGGCTTGAGCGTAAAGACAAAGGGAAGGAAGGCAATCGCGCCCGCGATGGCACCTGCAACGATAGCGAGCAGATCGGCTATCTGAAACACTGGCGTCCTCACTTTCCTTTTTTATCGCCTCACAGGACAGTTCCCGCCAAACATTGGTGACTATTGTACGAGCCAATCGCTAAAGTACAACCGAAAAAGCATCGGTTAATACGCACCTGTTCGTTTTCTTAAGACCTTCTTTATGCCGCAGGTACGGTAATACGTTTTTCTCGAACCCTGCAGGGCAAAACGTCCGTTAACAGGAGTGCGCGCGGTCGTCTTTTGTTCGACCGCGCGCACCATTTCTTCGTATTTTCGACGTTAGCCGGTATGCCCCAGAGATTACAGCGTGCCGTAGATGCGGTCGCCGGCGTCGCCCAGGCCGGGAACGATGTAGGCAGCTTCGTTGAGATGGTCGTCGATGGCGCAGGTATAAATATGTACGTCGGGGTCCTTTTCGGTCAGTGACTTGAGGCCCTCGGGGGCCGCGACGATGCACAGCATGCGGATGTCCTTGACACCGCGCTCGCGCAGGTAGCTGATGGCCATCTCGGCCGAACCGCCCGTGGCGAGCATGGGGTCGACGACCAGGCAGATGCGCTGGTCGATATCCTTGGGCATCTTGCAGTAATACTCATGCGGCTCGTGGGTAACCTCGTCGCGCTCCATGCCGATGTGGCCCACGCGAGCGGAGGGCACCAGGTCGAGGATGCCGTCGACCATGCCAAGGCCCGCACGCAGGATGGGCACGATGGCGAGCTTTTTGCCGGCGAGCTGCTTAAACGTTGCGGTGGTGATGGGGGTCTCGACTTCGACGTCTTCCATGGGCAGGTCGCGCATGGCCTCGTAGCCGTCAAAAAGTGCGAGCTCGCGCACGAGCTGGCGGAACTGGTTGGTGCCGGTGTTTTTGTCGCGCAGGATCGACAGCTTGTGCTGGACGAGCGGGTGATCGACAAGCGTCACACGGGACGTATCGTAGGTGACGGTCATGGGTTGATTGCCCCTTTCGTTGCGGCCGGAAGATGGCCTTGCTGACAAGGCACGCAGCAACGTTGCCGCCGCACGCCATGCATTAGTTTAGCGGTTTGTTGTATCAAGCAGCCCATCGCAGCCCTACTGTGCGGTACTGAGCGAGCGCCTGACTGCATCACACCAGCCCGCAAGGTTTTGTTCGCGGCGCTCGGCGGACATGTGGGGAAGGAAGGTCCTAACGATCTGGGCATTTTGCTCCAGCTCTTCCAGGTCTTCCCAATAGCCGACGGCAAGACCCGCCAAGTACGCGGCACCGATTGCCGTGGTCTCCACCGTCTCGCATTGCAGCACGGGGATATCCAGCAGGTCGGCCTGGAATTGCATGATGAACTCGTTGCGCGAGGCACCGCCATCGACAGACAGGCGCTCGATCGAAAGCCCCACGTCCTGCTCCATGGCGCGCAGCACGTCGTAGCTCTGATATGCCATGGATTCGCAGGCGGCACGTACGATAGTCGCACGGCTCGAGGCGCCGGTCAGACCGCACACGATACCGCGGGCATGCGGGTCCCACCAGGGAGCGCCCAGACCCGCAAAGGCGGGAACGAAGTAGCAGCCCTCGTTGTCGCTAATCGAAGCGGCGAGCTGTGCCGACTCGCTCACGCTCGAGATGATGCCCATGTTGTTGCGAAGCCAGTTCATGGTGGAACCGGCGGCAAAAATAGAGCCCTCGAGCGCATAGCTGACCTTGCCGTCCGCAGCGATACCGATGGTGGAGACCAGGCCATTCTTGGATTCGACGATCTCGTCGCCGGTGTTCATGAGCATAAAGCAGCCCGTGCCATAGGTGTTTTTGGTCTGGCCGGGATGGAAACAGCAGTGTCCGAACAGCGACGCCTGCTGGTCGCCCGCCACACCCATGATGGGCGGCATGTTGGTCATGATGTCGCTCGCGACGCGACCGTAGTCACCGGAGCTCCAACGGACCTCGGGCATCATGGCACGCGGGATGTCGAAGAGAGACAGCAGGTCATCGTCCCAGTCCAACGTATGAATATTGAAGAGTGCCGTGCGACTGGCGTTGGTGTAGTCGGTGGCGAAGGTTTGGCCGCCGGTGAGGTTATAGATGAGCCAGGTATCGATGGTGCCAAACATGAGGTCGCCCGCCGCCGCGCTCTCGCGCGCGCCGTCGACGTTGTCGAGAATCCACTGCACCTTGGAGGCTGAGAAATACGGGTCGAGCGTGAGTCCCGTGCGGGAGCGCACCAGCTCCTCGCAACCCTGTTCAACCAACGCATCGATTACCGGCGCGGTACGACGGCACTGCCATACGATGGCGTTGTAGATGGGCTGGCCGCTCACGCGGTCCCAGACCACCGTGGTCTCGCGCTGGTTGGAGATACCGATGGCGGCGATGCGGTCAGAATGGATACCGCTCTTAAACTGAACCTCCATCATCACGCCGATCTGGCTGGCAAGCACCTCCGTGGGATCCTGCTCCACCCAGCCGGGACGCGGGAAGCTGGTTTTGACGCTACGACGCGCCTGGGCGACGATGCAGCCGTACTCGTCGACGATGGTCGCGAGTACCGAGGTAGTGCCGCAGTCGAGCGCCATGATGTAGGAACCGCCAAAGCTAAACGAGGCGTCTTCCATACCCAGGCTACCTAGATTCAACGACATCGCTTAAACCTTTCTATTGCATCGGGTCGGACAGGACCCGTTCGATCTCTGATGCGGGAAGCGCGCCTTGGCGCAGGATCTGGAGCTCGCCGTGCTGAAACGACACGATGGTTGAGGCGTCGCGACACGGGGTCTCACCGGCGTCGACGACCACATCGACCCCCTCCAGGATGCGCTCCTCCACCGTGACAAAACTTGCCGGCGCGGGCGCGCCATGCGTGTTGGCGCTGGTGCAGGCAAGAGGGCTGCCGCAGGCGCGGATGAGCGCTTGCACCACGGGCGAGGCCGAAGCGCGAAGTGCCACCGTGTCGTCGGCGGCACGCATAAAGGTCGGCACGCAGGTGGCCGCCTTGACCACGATAGTCAGGGCTCCCGGCCAGCATCGTCGCGCGAGTACGCGGGCATCTTCCGGGATATCCACGCCATAGCGGTCGAGTGCTTCGACGCCATCGACCAGCCAAGCGACGGTTTGCGTGAGTTCACGTTGCTTGAGAGTGAAGATACGGCGATAGCCGGTGCCGAGCGCAGGGACTGCGGCGCCGTTGACGGCAGCCTGCGGATCGCGCGGCCACGATGGGAATTCACTTGTATCTTGGGGCACGGCGTCCGAGAAGGCGTTGACTGCCACGGCGACACCATAGACGGTCTCGGTCGGGATCAGGGCCAAGCCGCCACAGCGGAGTACCTCGGCCGTACGCTCGACGGCGAGCCGATGCGGCTCACGCGCTCCCTCGAATACCCGATAGACCGTCTGCATGTGTATGCCAGCCCCTTACGCTCTGGTGAAAGTTTGTTTACTGAGGGGCATTCTCGCACGAAACGTTCAACCTATTTGCCCAGAGCGCATGTTGGTTTGGTGAGCGGCTCTAGTAGTCGGTGAAAGTGAGGGGGTTATTGGACTGCGACGAACTTCTTTGGCCTGCCGGCGTGGCGTTCTTGGGCGGCGTAGCGCTCGATGCTGTCTATCGTTATCATCCGACGGCCGTCGACGAGTTCAACATCGAGCTTTCCTGCTTTGACCAGCGCGGTAATCCGCGAAGCGGAGACTTTGAGGTCCAGCGCTGCGTCTTTAAATGTTCGGCACGCCGCTTCCCGAGCGTCATCGTGGTCGATTTCGACTGAAAGGGCCACGACCTCGGCCGAGCGTTCGTACCCTGCCGGAGTCAAACCGTTGTTGAGGTCGTCGGCCAAAAACGCCATCAGTGCCTCGGTGGCATGGGCAATCGCTTCTTCGCGCGTGTCGCCATCGGCAAAGGTGCCAGGAATCTGCGGGAAGCTAGCGCAGTAACCGTCGTCTTCTTTTATGAGAACGCAGTCATAGGTAAATCGCTGCCTCATTTTGCCTCCAGCTACCATCCAGCTTGGCGACGAATACTTGCCCACGTGCCCTTCTTTGGTCGATCACCACCAGAGCCGTTCGCGGTGACAACACGGTCACCAGAAACATGCTTAGCATGACTACCGACTTGCGCGACCTCCACGAATCCATCGTGCTTGAGTAGGGCAATGATTTCCCGAAAGGTAGGAGGTTGCATGGGCCGACCTCTTTCAGCCGTCCTAATTATAAACTAATTTATAATTTTTGCTAACCAGTTAATAAATATTACTGGCGCTGTTTGGGCTCGGTGACGACGGCTCGGACGATGCGGGGACGATCGGTGAGGTCGCGGACGATGCGCACGTCCGAGAGACCCGCCTGGCGACAGAGCTCGGCCGCGGCATCGAGGGCGCCCTCGTAGAGCTCGCAGGCAAACAGGCCGCCGGCGCGCAGCATATAGGGCGCCGCATTGAGCAGGCGGCGGAAGATATCGAGGCCGTCGGCGCCGCCCTCGAGCGCTAAATCGGGCTCGAAGTCCTTGACCTCGTGCGGCAGCGAGCGCATGACGTCAGTCGGAATGTAAGGCGGGTTGGAGACGAGCACGTCGAAGGTGCCCCATTCCTCGCGGGGGATAGAGCTCACCAGGTTTGTGAGGCTGAAGGCGACCTCATCGGACGTAAGCCCGAGCGCGTCGCGGTTTTTGGTGGCCAGGTCAATGGCACGCGGTTCGATATCGGTAGCGGTGCAGGTGACATGGCCGCGGCGCTCCCAGGCAAGGGAAAGCGAGATGCAGCCCGTGCCGCAGCCGACCTCGAGAACGCGGGCGATACGGGGCTCGACCGGAGCGGGCGCGGCGGCATCCTCCGTCAGAGACGCCTCGTGGTCGGCGCCTTCGATGGCGATGCCGTATTCGTCGAGCTCGGGCTCGGCGGCTTCCGCGGCTTCGGCTTCTGCTATCTGCGTGGCGGCTTCCTCGGCCTCGCGGTCGGCCAGTTCCTCGGCATAGGCACGGCTGCCCAGTACGTCGCCACCCAGCGCAGCCTCATCGGCAGCCGTGAGGTTAGCGGCACGGCGCTCGGCCGTCGCTCGCTCGTCGGCCAATGCGGCTTCGACTTTGCGCGCTTGCTCGACCTCGTCGTTCCAGGGCAGCTCAACGCGCTGACGGGCGGCAGCCTCGGGGCTCAGCACCTCGGCATCCAGATAATTGAGGACTTCCTCGACGAGCATCTCGGTCTCGGGACGCGGAATGAGTACGCCGGGGGCGCACGCGACGTCGATCATGCGGAACTGCGTGCTGCCGGTGATGTACTGCAGCGGCTCGCCCTTGGCGCGGCGGACGACCGCCGCGTGCATGGTCTCGAGCTGCGCCGCATCGAGCGTCTCGTCCATACGCATATATAAGTCAATGCGCGCCAGACCCGTGGCAGCGCAGAGCAGCCACTCGGCAGAAAGTCGGGGGTGTTCCTCGCCGCGCTCGGCCAGGTACTCCTTGGTCCACTCGAGACAACGCTTGATGGTCCAGATCTCGTTTGCCATGGGGTCCTCCCCTCTTAAGCGCCGGGCGGCGCGCGAATGTCGGAGCAGATTGTACGCGAGGCCAGCGCTTGGCAAGAGACGATTGAAGGCGATTATCGAGAATCAGCCCAGAATTTTGCACCGGGCTCGCTCAAAGTGTTCATTCGCCGACGTCTAGATTTGCATTCGTCAAGCTTTTGGCAAGGTTGCCCCAAAACTAACCAATATCTAACCAAACGCTTGCCACATCGCTTGACGCGCGACGCGTCAAAATTCACCCCGCGACTTCTTGGACGATTTTTCGAGCAATATTTTCGATAGCAGATGCATGTCGTTAATTGCTTTAAGCAGGCAAACAGCCTAAAGGTCATCAAGACGGATTGAATAACATCTCAAAGCAATGTACCCAACCCAGTCATTTAAGTACGTCCCCAATGACTACCTCTAAGGCGCCGCAGGTTGAGCATAAGTCAGCGAAAACTCCCCTAAGCGAGCAAGGTGACGTGAAAGAGGAGGGAAGCGTACTTCGGTACGCGACCGACGA
>URCO01000032.1:0-19143 GCA_900546375.1 uncultured Collinsella sp. | reverse complement strand
GAAAACCTCCCATTTCCCGATGTCCAAGAAATGGGAGGCAGTTCACTGTCCCCTTCGTGGTGGTTTTTCGTTCTGAGCCAAGGAGATTCATGTTCAACATTGTGCTGTATGCACCCGAGATTCCGGCCAATACGGGCAATATCGGCCGCACCTGCGTGGTTACCGGCACCCGCCTGCATCTGGTGGAGCCGCTGGGGTTTTCGCTCGACGACAAGACGGTACGTCGCGCCGGCCTGGGCTACTGGCAAAACTTGGACGTGACGACCTATGCCGGCTGGGAGGACTTCCTTGCGCGCAATGACCTCTCCCCTGCCGACGAACGCCTGCATCTGCTGACCAAAAAGGCACGCCGCACCTATGCGCAGAGTACCTACCGCGATGGCGACTACTTGGTCTTTGGCAGCGAGAGCTCGGGCATTCCCGAGGAGCTACTCGCTGCAGCGCCCACGTGCTGCGAGCGTATCCCGATGCTGCGCGATTGCGATTCGCTTGACAACGCCGAGGCCTGGGAAACCCACGAGGAATCGCTGGGGCATACCGAGGACAGCCACGAGGCCATCCTTCAACAGGACATCTGCGGCAACTTCGTCAATCCGAACGACTACCGCATCAGCGCACTCAACCTCTCCAACAGCGCCGCCATCGTCCTCTACGAGGCTCTGCGCCAAACAGGCTTTCCGGGAATGTGACAAAGGAACTTTCCCTTTGTTACATTCAAGCGCCACGCCGATGGCACGCACGCCTAATTGATGCTCTAGATAAAGAGCCCTCATTTTTAATCAGAATTAACTAAAGTAAAATGAAGTTAAACGGCGGTGTGAAAGGAGAGCCTTGTGAAATACCTCGAAAACCCGTTTACCCCTAGTTTTGGTGAGGTTCCTGCCCATCTCGCTGGCAGACAACAGATTATTCGGGATTTGGACCGTGCCTTCTTGAGCCAGCGCAGGCGCCCAGAATTGACCTCGATCTTCTCGGGCGCGCGTGGAACCGGTAAAACCGCTCTCATGTCGTCGCTCACGACAAGGGCGGAATCCCACGGCTGGATAGCCGTAAAGACGACCGCGCTCCCGGGAATGCTTGAGGAAATCGAGCTCGGGACGAAACGTGCCGCAGCCCATCTCATCGACTCGTCCACCCACTTCGAAGTCACCGGCCTCGGAATTGCACCGCTCGGCAGCATCGAGGTCAATCGCGTTCACGATGCCTCAACCTGGCGTTATCGCATGAGCGACATCATCGACCAGCTCAACGAGGCGGGCACCGGTCTGCTCGTCACGGTTGACGAGGTGGACCCGACACTCGACGAGATGATTCAGCTTGCAGCGACGTATCAGCACTTTGTGACCGATGGGAAACGCGTCGCCCTGCTCATGGCGGGACTTCCCAACAACGTCTCGACGTTGCTGAACCACAAGACGGTCTCGTTCCTTCGCCGCGCCCAACAATATCATCTGGGTCGCATTGCCGACTATGACGTACGCGAGGCCTTGATTCGCACAATTCAGGAAAACGATCGCCTGGCAGATGCTGAGGGAATCGATAGAGCCGTTCGCTCGATCTCTGGTTTTCCCTTCCTATTGCAACTCGTAGGCTACCGTGCCTGGGATCTCACAAGCGATTCGAAGGAAATCTCGTCACGCGACTTTGACCTGGGAATCAAAATCGCGCGTGACGAGATGGACGACCGAATCCTTGCGGCAACCTATCGGGAACTCACTGCAGAGGACAAGCGATTCCTCATCGCCATGCTCGATGACGAGGAAGAGTCCACCACCGCTGACCTTGTCGAGCGCCTTAAGCGTTCGCCGCAGCAGGTCTCCCGCTACCGACGCCGCATGATAGATGCCGGCATCATTGGAGAACGCGGGCGCGGAATCGTCGCTTTTGAATTGCCATTCTTCCGCGACTATCTCGCCGCTCAGTGCGTGAAATAGGCATCAATGAGGCAAAGGGGCTGTCCCTTTGCCTCATTGTCTATAGGTAGCGACCGGTAATGCTCTTGAAGCAGGCCGCGATGTCGCCTGGCGTACCGGCGCAGACGATTTGCCCGCCGGCGCCACCACCGCCCGGGCCCATGTCGATCACGTAATCGGCGTTACGGATAAGGTCGAGATCGTGCTCGATCACGATAACCGTGGCGCCCTTGGCAACGAGACCGTCAAACACGTTCAGCAGCACCTGAACATCGAGCGGATGTAGTCCAATCGTGGGCTCGTCGAACACGAATACGGCATCATCCTGCACGCGGCCCATCTCGCTCGCAAGCTTAAGACGCTGTGCCTCGCCGCCCGAAAGCGCCGGCGTGGGCTCACCAAGCGTGAGATAGCCCAATCCCAGGTCGTGCAAGGTCTGCAAGCGCGTCTGAACTTTCTTGAGTCCCAGCGTGGCGTCGATAGCCTCGTCCACACTCATGTCCATGAGCTGCGGCAACGTAAGCAGGCTCCCGTCCTTGCCCTCGCGATGGATATGCGAAGCCGCGTCTGCATAACGTGATCCACGACATGCCGGGCAGACGATCTCGACGTCGGGCAAAAACTGCACGTCGAGCGATATCGAGCCCGTGCCATCGCACGTAGGGCAGCGCAAGGCGCCAGTGTTGTAGCTAAAGGCACCCGCCTTGTAGCCGGCTGCTTTGGCCTCGGACGTACGGGCGAAGGCGCGACGCAGCTCGTCATGAATGTCGGCATAAGTCGCCACTGTCGAGCGCACGTTGGCGCCGATAGGCGTAGCGTCAATCAGGTTTGCGCGGGCAATGCCTTCGGCATCGACCCAGCGCACATGTTTTGGCAGGCGCTCGCCGGCTGCCTGCGCCTTAAGCGCCGGGATGAGCGTCTCGAGCACCAACGTCGTCTTGCCCGAGCCCGAAACGCCCGTCACCGCGACAAGGCGGCCGCGCGGGATATCGGCTTCGAGCGGCTTGACGGTATGGATGGCATCGGTTGCCATGCGGATGTGGCCCTGGTCGAACATTTCGTCGTCAGTCACCTGCGGACGCAAGCGCTTGGGGTCCGAGCGCAAAAACGGGGCGATGCGGCTGCCCTGCGATTGTTCGAGCTCATCCACCGTGCCAGCGGCAATCACATTACCGCCGCCTGCTCCGGCAACGGGGCCCATCTCGACCAGATAGTCGGCTTCCGCCAGTACGCGCGTATCGTGGTCGACAACAACCACGGTGTTGCCGTCATCCACCAGATCGCGCATCACACCCACCAAGCCGTCGACATTGGCAGGATGCAAGCCGATCGAGGGCTCGTCCAGCACATAGAGCACGCCCGTCGATCGATTGCGCACCACGCGAGCAAGCTGCACGCGCTGGCGCTCACCCGTGGAAAGCGTGGCACCGGCGCGATCGAGTGAAAGGTAATCGAGACCCAGGTCGACCAGACGACGGGCCGTGCTCAAAAACGAATCGCAGATATCCGTCGCCATGGGCCGCATCTCGGGCGGCAAGGATGCGGGCACCCCGCGCACCCACTCAATCGCCTCGCCCAGCGTCATGGCCGCCGCCTGCGCCAGATTGATACCGCGCACCTGGGGCTGGCGTGCCGCCTCGGAGAGACGCGTGCCGCTGCAGTCGCGGCATGGGCCCTCGCGCAAAAAGCGCGCAACGCGTTTGAGGCCCTTGTCGTCCTTAACCTTGGCGAGCGCATTCTCGACGGTATAGACGGCGTTGTAATAGGTGAAGTCGAGCGACGTGGCGCCCTCGCCGTTTTTGGGAACGTAGAGAATGTGCTTCTTGACCGCCGGGCCGTGGAACACGATATCGCGCTCTTGAGGCGTGAGCTGGTTAAACGGCACGTCGGTGCGCACGCCCATCTCACCTGCCACCTGCTTCATCAGATCCCACATGAGCGTACCCCAGGGAAGCACCGCGCCCTCGTTGATAGTCTTTGACTCGTCGGGCACCAGGCTCGCTTCGTCCACCTCGCGCATGACACCAGTGCCGCCACAGGTGGGGCATGCACCGCCGCTATTGAAAGCCAAATCCTCGGCACTCGGCGCATAGAACTCGCGACCGCATGTCGAACACGTGAGCGACAGGCCCGCAGCCACGTTAAGGCTCGGCTCCACGCGTGCCCCGCAATGCGGGCACACGTGATGGGCGCAACGGCTAAAGAGCAGACGCAGGCTGTTGTTGAGCTCGGTCATGGTGCCAAAAGTGGACCGCACGCCCGGCACGCTGGGGCGCTGATGCAATGCGAGCGCGGCCGGCACGTGCAGTACCTCGTCCACCTGGGCGTGTTCGGCCTGCGTCAGACGGCGGCGGGTATAAGTGCTGAGCGCCTCCAGGTAGCGGCGCGAGCCCTCGGCATAAAGAACTCCCAGCGCCAGCGAACTCTTACCCGAACCCGACACGCCGGCAATACCCACCAGCTTTCCCAGCGGAATATCGATATCGATGTCCTTGAGGTTATGGACGCGCGCGCCACGTACCTCGATAGCCTGCGGGCTCATCTTCTGTTCCGTCACCTTTATCACCCTACTCATGCCATAAAACTCGATCGCGGATGTACTCGCCCAGCATGGGCACGGTAAACCGGACGAGACCGTATCCGGCAGCCTCGATAACGCGCTCGCGAATCAGGCTTGTGCGATATTTACTCGCCCAGCTTTGGGTGCGGTCGCAACGCTCAATGATGTCCGCCATGCGCGCCGGCTTGCCCCCGTCAGCCGCCATGGCCTCGATAAAAAGGCGCTGCGGACTGCGCAGCCCGTAATACAGGGGCGCGTCAACCGCTTCATAGAACTCGGAGACGGCATCGGCGTAGCCAGCCTCGACATCGCACACTTCAATGACCTGCGAGCTACGCCGGACAGCAGACCGCCACATGTAATAGCCCACCAGCTGGATCATATAAGGGTGACCCATACTCTTATGCGCCGCAAGGTCCGCCGTCTCCACATCGATGCAAAGACCGGCACTCTCGACCGTCTGGATATATGAATCGCGCACCCTGGGCAAAGAGATCGCCCCCAATGTACGCTGCTGGGCACGCCGCAAAAACGTCACGCTCGGCTCTTCGAGCAGATCGTCAACCATACTGGGTAAGCCGGCAAAAACAAGCGCAAGACCGCGCTGGTCGCTATCGGACAAGCCCGTGGCATCCTGGTCTCCGAGCACCTGCTGATAGAGAACGGCAAGAGCCGCCAGTTCCTCGATTGACGCAGACTGTGCCTCGTCAATCGCAAACAGTATGCCCTTGCCTGGACCGAGCTTCTTGAGGCGCTCGTTGACCAGCCCTCGTAACGTTTCGCCCTTTGCTCGCGCCGCCTCGACCGACATCCGGCCAAACGACGGACCGAATTCCATTGACGTCACAACGGGCCTATTCGAGCGAAGCGCGTCGGCCAAGCGGTCGCATAAGCCAAGCGAAGCGGAATCGGAGACAACCGCCCATCCGCGCTCGCTGGCCAGACGTTGCAGCTCCCGCAGGAGAACCGTCTTGCCGCAGCCGCGGTTTCCCGTAATAAGCATGAGCCTGCCCGGCGCTCCAGCGCCGTTATCGAGCCCTTCCTCGAAATCTTCGATGACCGACTCGCGACCGATGAGTATCGGAGGCCGCTTGCCTGCCGTTGGCTTAAAGGGATTCGGATTCATGTCGGCCTCCTCGGATTGGCAAACCCTGGTAATAGTTATACCAACTTATACCGAGTTATACCAATAGCATGTGACAAAGGGGTTGTCCCTTTGTCACATGTGGCCGAAAAACTCCGCGTCTGCTGCACGCCAGGGGCGGAAGGTGGCGGGATCGACCTTTACGTGTGCCGCGGCGGGTACGTCGTACCATTTGACCGTGTAACCGGCGCCGTGAGAGCAAAAGACCGAGTCGGGCGTGTTGGGCAGATCGGCCTCGGGCTCATAGGCGGCCGCCTCTATAACGCGCTCGGCATCATGACAGGCCGCATAACCGGCGAACTCCAGGTACAGATGCCCGCGACCGCTCGTGTAGGCAGCCACCTCCAGCGCGTAATCCTGCACCTCGGATGCCGGCACGCGACCCACAAGCTTCGCCCGGTCTCCCGCCATCGCCGGTGGCTCGTACTCGGCACCCATGCGCGTGGCATCCGAGAGCGCCCGGCCCACGCACTCCCCCGGCACCTCAACCTCAAAGTGGTACCACGGCTCCAACAGCACCGCCGCGCCAGCCTCACGCGCCTGCATGAGCCCCTGACGAATCGCGCGGTACGTGGCCTGGCGAAAATCGCCGCCCTCGGTGTGTTTGGCATGCGCACGGCCGCCCGTGAGCGTAATGCGCACATCGGTGATGGGCGAGCCGGTCAGCACGCCCAGGTGATCGCGCTCCATGGCGTTGGTGAGTGCCAGACGCTGCCAGTTAAGATCGAGCTCGTCGGTCGAGGTCACGGTGCCAAACTGCACGCCCGAACCCGCCGGCAACGGCTCCAGACGCAGATGCACCTCGGCATAGTGGCGCAGTGGCTCAAAGTGGCCCACACCCTCGACCGGCTGCGAAATGGTCTCCTTATAGAGAATGCCGCCGGGCTCAAACGCAATCGAAAGACCGAAGCGATCGGCCAGCACCCGCTGCACGACCTCGAGCTGCACGGCGCCCATCAACTGCAAGTGAATCTGCTCGAGATGCGTATTCCAGCTTACGCCGCGCATGGGATCTTCGTCCGCCAGCTCAGTCAACGCCTTGAACACCGCATGGACGTCGTATTCGCCCGGCAGCACCGTATAGGTGAGGACCGGCGCAATGACGGGCGCATCGCCCGCGGGCTCCGCGCCCAGGGCGTCCCCCGGGCGAACGTGCGCAAGACCCGTCACGGCACAAATACCGCCAGCAGCAACTTCTTGGGCAAGCTCATACTTCTCGCCGTTATAGATGCGCACCTGGTCGATCTTTTGCTCCCATGCCTCGGCACCGGAACGTCCGTCAATCATCTGCTTGGCATGCAACGTGCCGCCGGTCACTTTAACCCAAGCCAAACGCTCGCCGTGATCCCCGCGGCTGACACGATAGACGCGCGCGGCAAACTCCGGGAGCCACGCCTGTTCGCGCATCAGCGCGCATATGCCATCCAGCAGCTCGTCCACGCCTTGGTCCTTGAGCGCCGAGCCGGCAAAGCAGGGAAAGAGCTTGCGCTCGGCAACCATGCGCGACAGCGTTGCGACAGAAAGCTCGCCCGCTTCAAAAAACTCCTCGAGCGCCGCCTCGTCCAACGCAGCAGCGTCCTCCTGAACGGCGCCGCCCGCCAGCAGTTCGTTGGCATCCAGGCAGCCTCGGAAAGACGTTGCCTAAGTTGTGCCAGCAAAACATCGCGGCCGGGATTCTCCAAATCGATTTTGTTGATGAAGATGAACGTCGGGATGTCATAGCGCGCAAGCAGGCGCCATAGGGTTTCGGTGTGCCCTTGCACGCCGTCGTTGGCGCCCACAACCAAAATCGCGTAGTCGAGTGCGCGCAGCGTGCGCTCCGCCTCGGCAGAAAAATCGACATGCCCCGGCGCATCCACGAGCATGACGTGGGTATCGCCATGGTCGAGCACGGCCTGCGACGAGAAGATCGTGATGCCGCGCTCGCGCTCGATCGCGTTAGTGTCCAGATGCGAATCGCCATCGTCCACGCGGCCGCGCTTGCGGATGCGACCCGCATTGAACAGCATGGCCTCGGCCAGCGTGGTCTTGCCAGCATCGACATGCGCCAAGATTCCAACGACCACTTGCTTCGACATGGCTCTCCTCTTATTGCAAGCCCATCGCACGCGACAACGGGCATCCTCGTTCCACACTGGATGATACAATTTACGGGCCGGCGGGCGAAGTGGGCCCTATCCCCCGACCGAGCTCATCGCCCTGCGTTGCCGCGCGGCGATTTTCGTAGGTTCGCGCCTTGCGAAAGCCGGCTTGCAAAACAGTGCAGCGAACGAAAATAGCCCCACCCGGGGCCATTTTCGTTCGCACGAATTATTGATATGAGCCCTCGCTCTTATGCCTCGCGCAGCCAGTCAAACGCAACACGCGGCGTGCCGTCCGACACATACACGACGCCGGCACGCTCGAACCCCGCCTTAATACTCGCACCCTGCATGGGCAGGTTATCCTGATGCGTGTCGATACGCAGGTGGTTGGCGCGCTCCTTGGCAAAGGCAAACATCGCAGCCGCGATGCCGTGCGCGGTGCCATCGGACGCCACACGGTGCAGCACGGCGTACGGAGTGTCGCTGCGCCATTGACCGTCCTCAATTGCGTCATAGCACTCGTCCGGGCCCGGTAAAAAGGCAAACGTCGCCACCACGCGGCCGTCGACTTCGCACACGTAACTGCCACCAGCGGCAATATCGGCAGCCAGTTGCTCGGCCGAAGGCGTGCCCTCGGGCCACTGCGTGGCGTTGCCATGCGCGCGCATAAAGGCGCGGGCGGCGTCATAGATAGCCATGACGGCGGGAATGTCGGTATCGAGGGTTTTCCTGATCATCACGCGGCGACCTCACGTTTATTGGTATCACTTTGATTGAGCAATGATACCAACGTTTGAAGAGGGGCGCGAAGCAGATGGGAAGCAAAAAGCGAGCCGCCTGGTCAAAGGCCAAAAGCGAGTTTTTGGGCGCTGCCACCGGCGGCGATATGAGCGACCTGTTTGCACACGAGGACGAGCGTCGCGACGCCCTGGACGCCGAGCGCGATGAAGCCTGGCGCTACAAGTCGTGCGAGCGCAAAAACCGTTACGACACGCGTGCCGAGGCCGAGGCAGTTATGGCCGACTGCGAAAACCGCGGGCGGCGTGGTTTGGCCTGCTACAAATGCGAATACTGCGGCGGATGGCACCTGACGTCGCACCCTTGGAAATAGGTCCCGCATCGGCGCGGCGCCGGCGCAATGCCGGCCATCGCACACAAGCTACGAACGCGGCGGCACCAAAACATCGTAGCGAACGGCCTTGCCCGCAAGCTGATAGCTCGGCTTAACGCCGGCAAGCAGCGGTCCCTTCACCGGCCGCTTGATAACGACCTTGCGCGGGTGCACCGCAAGCGCAGCTTCGACCAGCGTCTCCTCATCGGCACACGGCTGTTCCAGATGGTGCAAGAGTTGGAACTTCTTTTTCACCGCCGCGCTCTTGGTGCGCTCGGGAAACATGGGGTCCAGATACACCACGTCGGGAGCGGCAAGCTCGCCCCGCCCGATCAGCTCAGCTACATGGCGAAGGCCGGCAATGCTGTCCTCGCCCGCATGTAAGCGCATGCGCGCCACGGCAGCCGCAAGCGCCGGATCATCTGCCGCGCGATTCAAAGCATCCTTGAGGAGCGCCGCGATCACGCAATCCTGCTCATACAGATCGACGGTAAAGCCCGCGGCCGCCAACAGCAGCGAATCCTCGCCAAAGCCTGCCGTGGCATCAATCGCCCATGGGCACTCGATGCCTTTTGCGCGCGCAGCCTTTACCAACAGCTCTTGCTGCAGACGGCCCTGCTTGAGCCGCGGAAGCATGCGGTCAAAATCGGCACGCAGCTCCATCGTGCCGTCGGTGAGCGTGAGGCCCTCGGACTTCCCGGTCAGCTCAAGCCCCGCGGCCCGAGCAACAGAAAAGGGATCGACGACACCCATGGGTACTCCTTAACAAGCTAAACGAATACGTGAGCGCCGTTCATGCCAGCACCCAACCGTCCGCTATTGTCCCACATGCGACATGGCCCACAGCATCCCAATGCAAAGCACCGCCATCAATCCCGTGCACACGGCAGCGATCACAGAATCACCCATGCGCCTTCCCAACGACCGCGGCTCACGCACTTGCCCTGCTCCGTACATCATGACTCCTCCTTGAGACCAGCTCCTTGTTACGGCCTCATCATCGCAGCGCCGCACATGGGCTGCCATCGATTTGGCTTACGTCCAGCTTTCCTTTTTGAAAGGTTGGGGTGGGCTGCGCGGGGTCAAAGCGCTTTCAGGCGCATGCATCGCCGCGTTGAACTACAATGTGCTTCACCATATGTGCAGCACATGGGGTACGTCAGATTGACGTACTCGTATCGAAAGGACCAGCCATGAGTTCCGCTCGCAAGACTCTCAAAATCCTTGCCCTCGTCTACTTTGTTTTGGGCATCGCCAGCCTCGTCATCGCCGGCGTCGGCATCGCGACCGGCAACCTCGATTCCACGTACGGGTCGAACGCCATGCTCGCCGCGGTCGTGCTGGTCGCCAAGGGCCTCATCGATCTCGCCGCGGGCGTTGCGGGCATCAAGGGCGCCAACAAGCCTTCGCAGGTGGATGGTGCGTTTAAGCTCGGCATCGTTGCCGCAATCGCCACGATTGCGCAGGCCGCGCTCACGCTTCCCGCGCTCGGCGGCAGCTCCGTCAATATCGTCGCCTTTGTCATCGTGGTCTACGACCTGTTCTTTGTTCAGCAGGCACACGCCGTTAAGGCCGAGAACAAGGACCGCCTGTAAGCGCTCGCTTCTCATAACCTCTGCAGCCAAGCAACTAAAAAGGGCCGATCGCGCATCTCCGCGGTCGGCCCTTTACGTTTGCCCAGACAAAACCTACCAAAACAAACCTGTCCCTTTTTGGCAGGTTGTTAGCTGTGGCGGTACTCGGCGATGATGAAGTCGATGTCGGTTTGAAGGGTATCCAGGTTTGCCAAGCGCTCTTTGTCGGCAGGGCGCGTGCGGTAGTAGTACGGCGTCATCTGGAACACCGCCTCGATGTCGGCCTGGGTCTGGAGCGTAATATTCGCAGATACCCGCTGCGTTCCGACCAACTCGAGCTCGGTAGTCTTCGGCAGCTTCTCGTCGTTAAGGTACGGCGTATCGTAGAGCACTTCCTTAAGCCCAAACAGATGACGGGCACCCGGCACCACGGTGTAGAGCGAGCCCTCCGGCGCCAGCACGCGGGCAAACTCGCGCTCGTTAAAGGGAGCGAAGAGCTCGGTCACCATATCGAAGGCGCCATCGGCCACAGGGATGTCCTTCATGTTGGCTACGAAATAGGTCGCATCGTCGCGCTTGGCGGCAAGGCGCACCATCTCTTTGCCCAGGTCGAAACCGTAAGCATCCACGCCCGGCACCGCGCCCATGGCGCTGGTGTAATAGCCCTCGCCGCAGCAAATATCGAGCAGCGTCATGGGACCGCTCGTAGACGCAGCACGCCCAGACACCTGCTTGCGCACCAGCTCGACCATCGCATCGCGCAACGGCGCGTAGTATCCACGGTTCAGAAAGTCACGACGGCTGCGCGCCTGTGACTTGGGATCGCCCATGGAGTCGCCGCTCTTGGACGAGCGCAATAGATATAGATAGCCCTCGCGCGCACGGTCAAACCGGTGTCCGCCCGCGCATGCAGCACCGCGTTCGTCATCCACCAGCGGCTCATGGCAAACGGGACACAACAACATGGCAACTCCTTAGCGCGAACAACACAACGCCCACCATTGTCGCACGCCTTCCCCGCCTAGTCATTGGGGACGTTCTTGAATGAGTAATCGTTTTAGAACGTCCCCAATGACTAGGCGATTGGGAGTATCATCGTCTGCGCAAATAAGCACAAAAGAGCATGTTAGAGATTGAGAGCGTATGGCTGACACCGTATCTAAGCACATTGACATGACCACCGGATCGCTGTGGCGCAATGTTCCCCTGTTCGCCTTCCCTGTGGCCGCCACGAGCATCTTGGAGCAACTGTCGAACCTCATCGCCACGGTCATCATCGGTAACTTCTCGGGCGACCAGGGAACCCTCGCCATGGCGGCGGTCGGCTCCAATGTTCCGCTTACCAGTCTTATGCTCAACCTGTTTATTGGCATGTCGCTTGGCTCCAACGTGGTCATCGCCAACGCTATCGGCCGCAACGATCAGAACATGGTCAAACGCGCCGTTCATACCTCGATTTTAATGGCGCTCGTGGGCTTTGTCGTCATTGCGCTGGGCGAGATCTTTGCCGAGCCCATGCTCGCCGCGCTCAATGTTCCCGCCGAAACCATGCCGCTCGCTTCGCTCTACCTGCGCGTCTTTTTGCTCAGCATGCCCTCGATCTTGCTCTACAACTTTGAGGCCGCGATCTTCCGCTCCGTCGGCATCACCCGCATGCCGCTGCAGGCACTTGCCGTGTCCACCGTCCTCAACATTGGCCTGGATCTCATCTTTGTCCCCATACTCCACTGGGGCGTCGCGGGCGTCGCCATCGCCACCGCTATCGCCTACACTGTCAGCGCCGCCACGCTCTTTATCCGCCTGCTCAAGACCGACTCCGTCGTCCGCGTCACCCCGCGCGACCTGGCTATCGACCCCGTCGCCCTCAAGCGCATCGTCAAGATCGGCCTGCCCGCCGGCATCCAGAGCGCCGTCTTTGCCGTCGCCAACATCATCATCCAGTCTGCTATCAACAGCCTGGGCACCGAGGTCATGGCGGCATCGAGCGCCGCTATGAGCTTGGAGTACGTATGCTACAACCTGCTCAACAGCTTTAGCCAGGCTTGCACCACCTTTGTGGGACAAAACCACGGTGCCCGCCAGATCGACCGCTGCACCAAAACGCTCAAGGTCTGCCTGGTCGAAGGCGGTATCGTTGCACTCACCACGATCATCGTTATTGTCGGCCTGGGACGCGAGATCTTGTCGCTGTTCAACAGCGATCCCAACATCGTCTCGATCGGCTATATCCGCGTGTGTTCGATCTTCCCGGCGTACGCCTTTAGCATGTTCTACGAAAACATGTCCGGCTACCTGCGCGGCTTTGGTATCTCGCTCACGCCCGCCCTCATCACCATGATCTGCGTCTGCGGCATCCGCTTCTATTGGGTGTTCTGCGTGTTCCCGCACTTCCGCACCTTTGCGAACATCATGATGGTCTACCCCATCAGCCTGGGCACCACGGCGTTCTTTATGGTCGTGGCGGTACTACTTTGCCACCCGGCACGCACCTATCGCGCCACCCAAGCCAAAGCGACAGCCCGCTAAACACCGCACTCAAAGCCACGCCAGTCATTAATTGACAATATGCGAGCTCATATAGTCGATAAAGCGCCTCGTAGCGATGGGCATGGTATCCCAGCTGCGCCAGGCTGCCACTACGTCACGCGAGGGAGCGTGCACGATGGGCCGCACGCGAATATCGGCTCGCATGCCCTCCACAGTACGACGGTAGAGCATGCTCACGCCTAGACCCTCCTCCACCATCGCCATGATGGTGTAGTCGTCGGTGACCTCGCTCGTCACGTGCGGCGACAAGCCATGCGCCGCAAATGCATCGAGCACCAGGCTCTGTTCGCCCTCATCCAGCAGCACAAACGGCTCGGACGCTAGGTCGGCAAGCGTCACCTTTTCCTTTGCTGTCAGCGGGTGCGCAGTCGGTAACAGCGCCACCAGTTCGTCGTGATAGACCACGCGCTTCTCGAGCCCTGCGGTAAACCCACGCGCCGTAAAGCAAAAGTCAACCACGCCATCGTGCACCCACTGGGCGTTGCGCGTGTAATCGCCCTGCTTGAGGGTAAAGCGTACGCCCGGGTGCAGCGCCCCAAAGTCGCGGATCACGCGCGGCAACACGGTTCGACTCACGTTGGTAAACGTTGCAATGCGAATATCGGTCGACGAAAGCCCCAGCAGTTCCTGGCGCTTGCCCTCGAGCTCGGCCTCGGCGGTCACGATCTGGCGCAGGTACGGCAGATATTGCTTACCGTCGCGCGTAAGCGAAACGCCCTGCTTTCCGCGCTCGATAATCGTGGTGCCCAGCTCGCGCTCGAGTGCCTTGACGGCCTGGCTCACCGCACTTTGCGTATAGCCCAGCTCGTCCGCCGCGCCCTTAAGACTGCCGCAATCGACCACCATACATACAATCTGATACCGCGATGCCATCGTGCCTCCACATCGATGTAGCTGTAAAACGTTTTGCCAGGACTTTTCCCGCCAACATTAGCATTTCTTAATCATACTGAAGATACATTCGCTTTACTACATCCACATCTGGGAGCAGAATCCTTTTTGCGAAACCGTTCTGTAACAAAAGGAGTCCCATGGATCGCAAAAAAGCAATCGCGCTCTCATTTTCTGTTCCCGTCGCATGGGGCTTTTCGTACCCCCTCATGAAGATCGGCATGGACAGCATGAACGCCACGAGCATCGTTGCGCTGCGCTGCATCATCGCCTTTGCGGCCTGTCTGCTGCTCTTCCACAAGCACGCGTTTCGCATCAACCGCGACCTTATGGTTCGCGCCGCCATCATCGGTGCCATCATGGCAACCGAGCTCACGTGCATGTGCCTGGGCTCCAGCCTCACCTCCGCCTCCACCGCCGGCTTTTTGCAGAGCCTGACAGTCGTAATCGTGCCGTTTGCCAACGCAGCCCTGCTGCGTCGCGCCCCCGAGCGCAAGGTGCTCGTCGGCACCGCCATCGTCACCTGCGGCATGCTGCTGCTCTCGGGCGCCGACTTTACCAGCCTGAATCCCGGCGCAATCATCATGCTGCTCTCCGCTTTTGTCTATGCCGGCCACATCATTGTGGCGAAGCGCTTTGTCGAAGATGTCGACCCGCTGGCTCTGGGCGTTTGGCAGCTGGGCTTCGGCGGCCTGTTCTCGGGCATTGCCGCATGCGTCTTTGGCGGCTTCACGCTTCCCAGCACGCCGAGCGAGATCGTCGTTGTCGTCGCGCTCGCACTCATCTGCTCTGCCTACGGCTTTATCACCCAGACGCTCGTGCAGCCCCACGTGCCCGCCGAGACCACCGGCTTCGCCTTCTCGCTCGAGCCGGTATGCTCCGCCGTCTTCTCGTTCTTCCTGGTCGGCGAGGTCCTCAGCCCCATCGCCTTCTTTGGCGCCGCCCTCATCCTCACCGGCGTCATGGTGGCAACCGTCGAACTTCCGCACCTTCGCGCACATGGACAGGCTCGCATGGCAGGAGCGCCCGAGCACGTCTCGTAGACCCCACTCCTCATACAGCCGTGGCATAAAGGCAACCGGTGCGCCTTTACAATAGATGTCAACAGAGCATCTGACGTAAAGGAGCCCCATGGACGCCGCGACCCGCGACCGCAACATAGCAACTTGGTTGGGCGATGCGCCGCAGCCGGTACGTGACACTACGAACCAACTGCTCGAGCGCATCGCCCTTTTGCGTGCCGAGCAAACCATCTACCCGGCACAAGACGACATCCTCAATGCCCTCGCCTACACGCCGGCCGACCAGGTCAAGGTTGTCATCTTGGGTCAAGACCCCTATCACGGACCCAACCAGGCCATGGGACTGTCGTTCTCGGTCCCAGCGACGCAAACCAAGTTGCCGCCAAGCCTGCGCAACATCTATAAGGAGCTCAAAGCCGATCTGGGCTGCCCCATCCCCGCCACGGGAGACCTAACCCCATGGGCACTGCAGGGCGTCCTGCTCCTCAACACTACGCTCACCGTGCGCGAGCATGCCGCGAACTCGCACGCCAAGCTGGGCTGGAGCGCGCTCACCGACTACGTTATCGAACGCTGCTGCCAGCTGCCCCAGCCGGTCGTCTTTTTGGCATGGGGCCGCTTTGCCCAGCAGATGGTCGAAGGCAAGCTCGCCACTACCGGCGCGGGCAAGGCAACCGGCAAGTTCTGCCTGGCCTCCACGCACCCCTCGCCGCTTTCGGCCAACCGTGCCACGGCAGAACTCCCCGCCTTTATGGGGTCGCACCCCTTCTCCGCCGCCAATCGACTACTCGAACAGCACTGCTCGACCCCCGTCAACTGGACTTGCCTCGACTAAAAATCGATACATCAAAAAACGCGCCCGATGGCTTTCCGCCGGGCGCGTTTTCTATTCGGGCCATATAAATTGTGTGCGGCCGGCCTCGCCACCGTCAATGAGCAGACTCTGTCCGGTCATAAACCGGTTGGTCACGCCCAAAAAGTAAATCCACTCGGCGATCTCTTGGGCAGTGGCCCAGCGTTTAAGCGGCGTGAGCTCCATAATCTGGCTCCACAGGTGTTCGTCTTCCATCACGCAACGGTTGAGCGGCGTGATAACGCCGCCCGGGTCCACACTGTTGGCGATGGCCCGCGGTGCCAGGCGGTTTGCAAGGTTCTTGGTGTAGGCGATAACGCCGCCTTTGCTGGCGGCATAGACGGGAAACTCCGAACCCGTATGGCCGCTCGCCGACCCCACATTGACCACGGATTTGATAGCCGGCGCCGGCTTGGCGGCAAGCCCCTCCCCCACAAAGGCGTAGCGCTCGGTCACGTTGATGGTGCCACACAGGTTGGCGGCAATGTCATCGGCCGAATCCTGCGTGCCGGCAACGTTCACGATCACTTGGGGTTCAAGGTCGCCTGGAAACGAGCCCGGCTCGCGGACATCAACAATCAGATGGCGGTAGCGCTCGTGTTCGATCGCCGCCGGCAGCAGATCAAAGCCCACGACCTCGTGGCCCTCGTCCAAAAAGCGCTGCACGCATGCGGCTCCGATACCGCCCGAAGCACCCGTGATCAAAACCCGCATACTTGCTCCTTAGGCGGTTGCGTGGCGCTCGAGGTACTCGGAGCCCACATTCTCGCGCTCCCAGCCGCGCACGACCTTGTAGCCAACGGGGCTTAGGAAGACCTCACACATCAGCTCGGCGATGGCACCCGTCAGCGAGCACATAAGGACCTGCACCCAGGTCCAACCAAAGAACGTGTGGCTCACCACAATGGCAAAGACCAGGTTGTCGATAAACTGGCCAACACCCGTAGACACATAGGAGCGGAAGGCGAAGCTCGCAAAATTATTCTTTTTGAGCATACGACCGAGCGACTGGTTGAGTGTGGAATTAACCACAGCAGAAACGAGCATTGCCAGCGAAGAGCCCAGCACCACGTACCAGGTGCCGCCAATGGTGGCGTTAAGGGCAGTGTTGACCTCGATCATGCCCCTGTCGTAGTAGGCGCCCCACATGCCGGGCGTGAGCGAGCATGCCCAAAAGCACAGGCTCACGGCCAGGTTGACCAGCAGCGCGAGGATAGAGATTTTGATGGATGCCTTGGCGCCAAAGCGCTTGCAGATCATGTCCTGGCACAAAAACGAAACCCAGCTCACCACAAAGCCGCAGTCGAGTGCCAGATACGGCAGGCTGATAAGCTCTTTGTTAGCCAGCAGGTTCATCATGATAACGCTCACGAAAAACAGCGAAACCGTTGCCGCGGGAATGCTCCGCAACAGGACCTTGTAGTCCTCCATGACCTTCTTGATCATTATGTACTCCTTTGGTTTTAGGTTTAACGAGCAGGATATCGGACCCGAACTGCTCGAACGTCTCGGTCTTGAGACGACGGTGGGTATGATAGCCGCTCACGCGGCATCAGGCAAGCAATCGGCGCGGCGGCCCCGCAGGGCCACCGCACTGGTGCGTTAAAAGGCTACGTTGCCAAACTCCGACAGGATAAGGTCGGGATTGTGGTCGGTTGCCCAATCCACGTTCCACGGGCTCGTAAACAGCAGCAACTTACCGCCGCGCATGTCCTCGACGCGCAGGGTGTCGCGCGTGAGCGAAAGAGCCGGGATATCGATGGTATCGGGATCGTTCTGGATCCAGCGGATGTCCGTATAGGGCAGCGGCTGGCGACGAACCTCAACACGGTACTCGGCCTTGAGGCGGCGCTCGAGCACCTCAAACTGCAGCACGCCAACCACGCCCACAATGACGCTCTCCATGCCGGCACCCAGCTCGCGGAAGATCTGGATGGCGCCCTCCTGGGCAAGCTCCTCCATACCCTTGACGAACTGCTTGCGCTTGAGTGTGTCGACCTGCGTAATGCGAGCGAACATCTCGGGGGCAAACGTCGGGATCTGCGGATACTGCACGTGGCGCTTGTCGGAGCACACGGTGTCGCCGATGCTAAAGATACCCGGGTCGAACAGGCCTACGATATCGCCCGCGTACGCCTCGTCCACGATGGCGCGATCATCGGCCATCATCGAGGTACCCGTGGCAAGCTTGAGTTTGCGGTTGCCCTGCATGTGGAAGGCATCCATGCCGCGCTCGAATTTGCCCGAGCAAATGCGCACAAAAGCGATGCGGTCGCGGTGGTTCTTGTCCATGTTGGCCTGGATCTTAAACACAAAGCCGCTAAAGTCGTCGCGGCAGGGATCGACCGGTTCGCTGGTAAGCGTATCGGTATAGGCGCGCGGCGTCGGGGCCAGACGCAGGAACTCCTTGAGGAAGGGCTCCACGCCAAAGTTGGTAAGTGCCGAGCCAAAGAACGCCGGGCTCAGCTTGCCGCAGGCCACGGCATCCAAGTCGAGCTCGTCGCCGGCGCCGTCGAGCAGCTCGATGTCGTCCATCAGGTTCTTATGGTTTTCCTCGCCGATGAGCTCATCCATGGAAGGATCGCCCAGCTCGGCCTCGACCTCGGCGACCTTCTTGGTGGCGTTGGCATGACCGTCGCCCTCAAAGGCAATGACGCGACGGGTCTGACGGTCGAACACGCCGCGGAAGTTGCGGCCACTGCCGATCGGCCAGTTCATGGGATACGTATTGATACCCAGGACGTTCTCGATCTCTTCCATGAGCTCAAACGGATCGCGAGCCTCGTGGTCGAGCTTGTTCACAAAGGTAAAGATGGGGATGTGGCGCAGCGTACAGACCTTAAAGAGCTTTTTGGTCTGGGCCTCGACGCCCTTAGCGCCGTCGATGACCATGACCGCGGCGTCGGCGGCCATAAGGGTACGGTAGGTATCCTCCGAGAAGTCCTGGTGGCCGGGGGTATCGAGGATGTTGACGCAGGCACCGTTGTAGGTGAACTGCAGCACCGAGGAGGTAACGGAGATACCGCGCTCCTTCTCGATGTCCATCCAGTCCGAAACGGCATGCTTGGCCGAGCTCTTGCCCTTGACCGAGCCGGCGGTCTGGATGCTGCCGGTATAGAGCAGCAGCTTCTCGGTAAGCGTGGTCTTACCGGCGTCCGGGTGGCTGATGATCGCGAATGTGCGGCGCGACGAGATTTCATCCGACAGGCTTGCCATGCGGATCCTTTCTTGCATTGAGTGCATTACGTCGTTGTAACCGCACTATTGTAGCCGCGAAATCCCGCTCTAGGGCGCCTATCAGGACAAATTCATCAGTCAGAACGTGAACGGCTAGTTATCGAAAGTATTCTGCAGCAGACTGTCTCAATCTGTAACAGCAGAGCTTATTTGCCCATTACAGTCTGAAGTGGGCCACCGATAAATTTCGATGGCGAGCATTCGGCG
>URCO01000031.1:0-25257 GCA_900546375.1 uncultured Collinsella sp. | reverse complement strand
TGACCCCCGCTTTACGAGAGCGGTGCTCTACCAACTGAGCTACGCTGGCGGCCATATGATGACGCAACTGAGGCGTCAACGGCTGTCTATGATACGGGACATCGCACATCCGCGCAAGTGTTCTGACGGCTTTTCTCACTTTAAATGCACTAATATTGGAGACGCGATGTCTTGCTCTTACGGGTCTCAAACAGAATGGGGTGGCGATGGCTCAACCCAAGATTCTTCTCACACGCATCGACGACCGGTTTATTTGCGGGCAAGACATTGAGCTGTGGAACGAGGCGACTGGTTCCAACCTTGTCCTAATCGTCAACGATGAGATCGCGGCGGATTCGCGCCAATGGGCACCCATGAGGGTGGCGGCGCCAGAAGGCGTTTGGACACGGTTTTTCTCGGTGCAAAGGACCATCGATATCATTCATACCGCAACGCCGCGTCAATTGATTCTGATCATGGTGTCCTCACCCGCCGATGTGCTCGTGCTGGTTAAGGGCGGTGTGCCGATCACCAAGATCAGCATCGGCCATATGCGGGCGGGGGAGGGCAAGCGCTCTGTAACGCCTGCCGTTGCCGTAGACGATACGGACATCGCCACCTTCAAAGAGCTGCAAAAGCTCGGCATAGAACTAGAAATCCGCTATCTTCCCAGTTCCGCCCCCGACCCCATCGGCAATCTGTTCAACTGATCCCTTGGGGACGGAGGAAAACGGATCATTTTGCCTTCGAAGGGGATCTGTGTGGCGCTGTCCGCCAAACTATGCCGGTTTACTACGATGAATTGCTTATCGCCGAGCATGCCAAATTTGCAGAGAATAAAACCGCAGGTAGACGAGTTGCTAATTTTTTATAAACCAGCGCGTGGTCGGACATAGTGGGTTCATCGTAGTAATTCGGCATAGTTTTGTTATGTCACCAATTCGGTGGCATCGAAAAGAAGGATTTAGGCATGAAGCAGCGCCCGTCGGCGGTGTGCCGGCGGGCGTTGCTGTGCGAGATGTCGCGTTGTGGGCCTAGTGCCTCATAAAGTGGTATTCGATCATATTGCTGTAGGGGTGACCCGGACCCACAATGCCCTGCGGGAACAGCGGCTGGTGCGGCGTGTCGGGGTACATCTCGGCCTCGAGGGCAAAGCCGGCGCCCCAGCCATAGTTGGCATCGTCCTTGGCGTGCTCGTCGCCCAGCCAGTTGCCGGTGTAGAGTTGCACGCCCGGGGCGGTGGTGTAGTAGTCCAGCTCACGACCGGTCCACATCTCCTCGACATGTAGGGCGCGACGCAGGTTGCGGCCGTACTGATAGCCATCGATGCACAGGCAGTGATCGTAGCCACGGGCCTGCTTAATCTGCGGGTCGTCGGCCTCCATGCCGGGTGCGACGGGGCGCAGCTCGCGAAAGTCAAACGGTGTTCCCTCGACCGGAGCGATTTCGCCGGTGGGGATGTTCTGCTCGTTAATGGGCAAGTAGTGGGCAGCGTTGGCGATAAAGAAGTGCTCACAGTCCATGCCGGCGTTATGGCCGGCAAGGTTAAAGTACGTGTGGTTGGTCATGGACACGTAGGTGGCGCGGTCGCTCTCGCAACCATACTCGATGCGGAAGACGCCGGTGCGCGTAACGGTAAACACAGCCGTAAAGATTCGGTTGCCGGGCAGGCTCAGCTCGCCATCCTTAAGCGAGGTGGTCATGCGCACGGCGTTGTGAGTCTCGTCGAGCTCAACGTCCCATACGCGCTTGTGCAGACCATGCTCAAGATCGCTGTGCAGGTTGTTGACGCCTTCGTTGGCCGGCATGTGCCAGTCCGTGCCGTCGATGGTGATCGTGGCACCCGCGGTGCGGTTTGCCACGGGACCGATGGTCGCGCCAAAGCAGGCGGGGTTGTCAAAGTAATCCTCGAGCTTATCGAAACCCAGCACAACATCGCGCACGTTGCCGGGAATATCGGGCACATCGATACCCAGCACGGTGGCGCCATAGTCCATAATGCGAACGCAGATCTCGGGCCCGTTGAGGGTGTAACGATGAACGGAGGTACCGCACGGCGCGGTGCCGAAAAGCTCGGAAGTGATCATTTGGTTCCTAACATCGAGGTATTTCGGACAAACTGTAGCGCGAACAGGCGAGATTATCACTACACCCCACTAAAGCAGGGGGTATTTTTCCCAAAAAAGTGATGATTGGAGCTGTGCGGGCGTTGATTTTTGACGCGCGCGAGTCTGATACAATTTGTTCGTTACTGTTTTCATGATATGCGCGCAAAGAACGGCGAGGATTCATCGTGATTAAGGCAGAACGACAGGATAAGGTTCGTCAGCTGCTCGAAGAGCAGGGCACGGTCTCGGTCAAGGAGATTTCGGATGCGCTGGGCGTTTCGGATATGACGATTCGCCGCGACCTTGAGGAACTTGCGAGCCTGGGCGAGATCGAGCGCGTGCACGGCGGCGCCCGTAGTGCACAGGGACGTCCCCACGCTATGTTGCGCCATGAGTATTCGCACAGCGAAAAGCGCACGAAGCATGCCGAGGAAAAGCTGCAGATCGCGCGCCGCGCCGTTGAGCTCATCGAGGAGGGCTCGACCATCTTTTTGGGTACGGGCACTACGGTTGAGCAGATGGCCTCGATGCTGCCGGCGTGCCGCCTGCGCATCGTAACTAATTCGCTTTCGGTGTTTAACCTGCTCGAGGCGCGCGAGGATTGCGAGCTGTGCCTGGTGGGCGGCATGTACCGCCGCCGCACTGCCGCCTTTGTGGGCCCCACGGCCGAGGATACCCTGCGCGCACTGGGGATCGACGCAGCCTTTATCGGCGCCAACGGCATTTTGGACGGCGACGTGTCCACGTCCAACATGGAAGAGGGCCGCATCCAACAGCTCGCCTTTAGCAAGGCCGATTCACGCTACCTCATCGCCGACTCCAGCAAGATCGGCAAGCGCGACTTCTACACCTTCTGCCGCCTGGACAATTTGGACGCTGTGGTGTGCGAGCCGGGTATCGCCGCCGAGGATCGTGTCGCCATCGAGGAGCACACGCAGGTCATCTGCTAGCTAACGCTACGGGATTGCCAACAGGCGATGCGGGAGGAATTTTACCTCCTGTCATTGTGGAAACCAGCGCGTCAGCGCTACGCAATATGACGCGCAAATGAGGACCCCATAATCAAATCGTCTCAACCTGTAACATCTAGACGTCCAAAACCGGTCTTAGTGTTACAGATTGAGACAATTCGGCGGGGTCTACCTTGTTTGTCTCGATCTGTAACGGTTAGGACTTAAAAACTCGGCTACGTGTTACAGATCGAGACAAAAGAAAAAGAACATTAGGACTTGAAAATAAAGTTTTGATAAGGGATTCGCCCAGTTAAGACGGTGCGGCAGACAATTGAGATTAGTTTGCCTCCGGAGTCGTAAGCATAATGAGTCAGTTCGATGACCGGAAGTTTTGCAACACCATAATTACTGGCTTCGGAATCGCTAAGCAGACGTGCTCTATAGCTTTCCCTAACAGATTGGATAGACTTGGACAAGTCGTCCATGATTCTGCTAAATGCCTGAAAATCTAACTGGTTATTCGGAACGCGCGACTTTGAAATGAAGAACGTATCAGCGCCTATGAAGCTGCCTTCAAGTTCATAGGTCAATTCAAGACGCTGAATTTCATCGCGACTTTGACATCCAAATTGTTGGAGCATCATTACGGAAATTGGACGACCTGATGTGAGGCCGCCGAAATGTTTGGTGATGGCATCCGGATCAACGCCATCGCAATGGCTTGCAAAGTCAAAGTCTAAAAGTGAATTGAGCTCGCTAACGCGTTTCGGTGCAACAAACGATCCCTTACCTTGGATTCGATAGATACTTCCACGACGCTCCAGCTCACTCATGGCAAGTCGGACGGTTGTTCTGCTTACGGCGTATTCGTCGCAGAGTTCCATTTCTGTTGGAAGTTTATCGTCTGCTTGATATTCATCGACGATCTGCTTGAGCAGCGCGTCGGTGAGCTGTAAATAGAGTGGCCGTTTTTCGTGTGTATCGAGCATTAGAGCCTCAGTTTGCATGTTGGTTATACCTGATGGTTGCCTCAGTCGGGATGTAACGTGGGCAAGGTAACCTTAACGTATCACAGAGCGGCTCAGCATGACGATCTGATGCCTGTATCCACGAAGGGCTTGTCCGAGCGTGAAGATATTCTGGGGCAGGCAAATCCCGTTCATGGAGTCCCCGATATGTTGGAGGTCGGCGCCGGCTGCTTTTGCTGCAAGGCCTATTTTCTTAATGGTCTCGCTGTCGCAGGAGTCTTGACTCGTTCCGTTCGCCGCCATGACGAGAACCTTCTCTTCAATTGACTTGCCAACGTTGTGGGATCGTACAAAGTCTACGATGGCACGCAGGTCTGCTTCTTGGAAGCAAGGGACGGTGTAGGGGGCTGGCACGAGAAGAATATCGACGCCGAGGTCAACAAACTTGCGCGCAATTTCGAGCGTCATGACAGGTTCCGCAACGCCCGCTCCATGCATTTTTCCGGCTATGACCAGGCCATTGAAATGCTCTTTGGAGAGTTTAATCGAATGGGCGATTGCATCGTTGGAGACGCCGGTTCCAGGGTTGCCCGTCAGGCAGATAAAATCAAATCCGAGTTCGTTAGCCTTTTCTAAGGTCTTGGGAGAGACGCGACGACCCATGGGGATTTCCGTTCGGGATTCAGACATCTCTGCCTCGTTATCAACTGGCTCCAGATTGACGCCAATGGGCCTTCCGCATGCTCGCTTCACCCAAGTGACCGGGTTTTCATTGAGATCATCTGGAATACCGGCAATAACTGGATCGAACACATCGAGCGCGTTAAACAGAAGCAGGTCGGCACCTGCGGCACGTTCGATTTCTGCATTAGTAACGCCGCCGAGAAATTGGGAAGAGGGTACGTTTTCCGCCATGATGGTACGTCCCTCGGAAGCCAGAATTGCCTGCTTTAGATCCATGGGTGACGTGGCGGCAAAATCGGATGCGGACATGTTCAGTAATCGTTTGGGCATTGTTACTTCCTTTGACTAGAACGACAGGCTTGTGACATTGTCTCTAATATTGTTACAACAATATATTCAATATGTTATATCCAATCGGTGAACGGTTGCAAGCTTATTGTACTGCTCAGAAAAAATAGCCTTTAGCTGGGAAAACCTTATATTAATCAACTACCGTTCACCGAATAAGTATTTGAATTCTTGACATATCGACAAAGCGGAAAAAGAATTTGTTATGACAAATCGCGCAAATGATATTACATTTCGCACAAGAACGTATTCACTTACATAAGTGGATACAAACGGGGACGACGACGGTTGAGTCCGGATAAATCGTTACGTGCCCGGGAATCATGAAAGGATGTGTTATGGACGCTATCGTCAAATTCCTTGAAAAACACCAGCCCCTCTTCGACAAAATCTCGAGGAACATTTATCTGGTGGCGATCAAGGATGGCTTTCTCTCGAATATGCCAATTGTGCTGTTCTCGAGCCTGTTCCTTCTTCTTTCGACGCTCCCTGCCTATGTAGGCATCACGCTTCCGTCTGAGGTGCTGGATTTCTTCAATAAAATCTATGCATATACCATGGGACTTCTTGGCATTATGGTGGCCGGCACCACGGCGAGCTCACTTGCCATGTCGATGAACCGTCGCATGCCTTCGGGTAAATCTCTCAACCCCACCTCGTGCATGGTTTGCGCCATGTGCGGCATGCTCTTGCTATCGGTGACGAACGATGTCGTCTCGATTGGCGGAGCAGATACGTCTGTTTTTGAAACCGGCTATATGGGAACCAAGGGTTTTCTCGCTGCGTTCGTAGCCGCATTCTTGACCGTTAATATCTATAAGGTGTGCATTAGCCATAATGTGACGATCAAGCTCCCCAAAGAGGTCCCTGGCTCTATTGCGCAGAGTTTTCGCGATATCTTTGCATTTGGGTTTTCGATCCTTGCGTGCGCTTTTATCGATCTTGCGAGCCGCAAGCTGCTTGCTGTGCCGTTCGCCAATTTGGTATCCGCTCTCATCTCGCCGCTGTTCTCCGCGGTCGACACCTATCCTGGCATGGCGCTTATCGAAGGCGCGGTCGCACTTTTCCAATTTATGGGTATCCACGGTGCTTCGGTTGTCATGAGTCCGATCAATGCTGCGCTCTACGGCAATACCGTTACCAATCTTGAGGTTTTCCAAGCAGGTGGACACCCGTCAATTGCTCTCACGCAGGACTTTACAAGCTTCATCGGCGGTCTGGGCGGTTCTGGCTGCACGTTCATCGTTCCTATTATCCTGATCATGTTTATGCGCTCCAAGCAGCTTAAAGCCATGGGCAAGGCATCGATTATCCCGGTGATTTTTGGAGTTAACGAGCCCGTTATCTTCGGTATGCCGATTGTTCTCAATCCCTATATGTTCGTGCCCTTCCTAGTGGCTCCTATGGTCAACGCCATAATCGGTAAGTTCTTCATTGACGTCATTGGAATGAACGCCCCCATGTATACCATGCCGTGGGCGCTTCCCGGCCCAATTGGTGCGTTCCTCACCACGGGTCTCGATCTGCGTTCTCTCGTATTGATGGCAGTGCTGTTGGTCGTTGACTTTGTGATTTACTATCCGTTCTGCAAGGCGTATGACCATCAGCTTTGTTTGGAAGAGTCTGCAAAGGAGACTGCAGGAACCTCGGATGCAGATGCTATTGCCGCACAGGAAAATGTCGCAAAAGCTCTCGAGGCGGTAAAGGACAAGGCGGAGCAGATCCGCGTGCTTGTGCTTTGCCAGGGTGCCGGCACTTCGACTCTCTTGGCAAATGCTCTTCGCGAAGGTGCCGCTGCTAAGGGTATCGATCTGGTTTCTCAGTCCGGTGCGTACGGAAGCCACTATGAGACGATGGATCAGTACAACGTGATTGTTCTGGCGCCCCAGGCACGCATGTACTATGACGCTATGAAGGCCGATACCGATCGCCTTGGAATTAAACTGCTCACCACAAGGGGCAAGGAGTATATCGACCTTACCAACGATCCCGAAGGTGCAATTGACTGGATCGTTCAGGAGCTGGCCAAATAGTGGATGCACTCCGTCGTTGATTCGTCGGTGTATAGTACGGCCCCGCAGCTTATTGAGCTGCGGGGCCGTATTTCGTTGAGTATCTAATTGAGACAATGAGCGCAACCGTCGTGAGATTGCATTGGCGCTCTCCGAGTCACTGACAAGCTGCCTTCCATCTATGTGCCCAATTCGCTTTCGGTCTTTAACCTGCTCGAGGCGCGCGAGGATTGCGAGCTGTGCCTGGTGGGCGGCATGTACCGCCGCCGCACCGCCGCCTTTGTGGGGCCCACGGCCGAGGATACCCTGCGCGCACTAGGGATTGACACGGCGTTTGTCGGTGCCAACGGCATTCTGGACGGCGACGTGTCCACGTCCAATATGGATGAGGGCCGTATCCAGCAGCTCGCCTTTAGCAAGGCCGACTCGCGCTATCTGATTGCCGATTCCAGCAAAATTGGCAAGCGCGACTTCTACACCTTCTGTCGCTTGGACAGCCTGGACGCCGTGGTGTGCGAGCCGGGTATCGCTGCCGGGAATCGCGCCGCCATCGAGGAGCACACGCAGGTCATCTGCTAGCTAGCGCAGCAGGCGATACTTCTGCCCCTGTTGGCGCGGGGATTACCGCTTCACGTTGACACGCAAATGCGCTCGGGCCAAGTATTCAGCTTGTGGGCTAGACCAGGCGGACGTAGTCCTGTGACTGATGAAAGATGTGGGCGATATAGATTGTTTCGTGCTCAAACTTGTAAAGGCACACGTAGTTGTTGACGGGAAACGATCGGTAATTACGTGCCGCCAGCTCTTGCATGTGCGAGAGGGGGCGTAGGAGCGGCTGCTCGCGAAGCGGATCAAGCTGATATTCAAACTCAGCGACAAAATTGCCTGCTGCACGCGGATTCTTGAGGATTTGAGCAAGGTATCCGACAATACTCTCGTACTCATATCGCGCGCTTTTGAGGATTACGACGTTATAGGTCATATTTGTCTCGTATCGAAGCCGCGAAGGATTCGTAATCGCTGTAGTCGCCTTGCGATATTTCGTCTTCTGCCAACATCATACGAGACAGCAGTTTTGCCTTGGCGATTTCTTCTTGCATGAGGCGATACTGGTCGCTGCTGATGCAGTGCATGGCCTCGTAGCCGTTCTTAGTTACGGTGACGTCGCGCTCAGACTCAACAAGCGTAGTGAATGCAGCAGTGTCCTTCATGTCTCGGACGGGCACACAAACTGACATGGGTACCTCCTTTGCGTTGGGACACAATTGTACCACGGTGTGTCCATGCGGACGATACCGTCGAATCGTCTCAATCTGTAACAGTTGGGATCAAAAAACTCGGCTAGATGTTACAGATTGAGATTAAAGGGATTGACCTGTGGCGTTTGTCTCGATCTGTAACAGTTAGACGGTCGAAAGTGGGCTACGTGTTACAGATTGAGATATTTCTGCTCGGGCGTTCTGTTTGTCTTGATCTGTAACAGCTAGGGCCGAAATACTCGACTAGATGTTACAGATCGAGACAAACGGCCTGCACGGGCCGAACCAAAACAAAAAGGCCGCATGCGAACCCGTGGAGGGATTCGTATGCGGCCGACAGGGGGTATGCGGCAAAAGTTAGGCCATGAGCAGGCCGGTCTCCGCGACGTTCTTGTACCAGTACGCGCTCGCCTTGGGATAGCGCTTCTGGGTCTCAAAGTCGATGTAGAACAGGCCGTAGCGCTTGTTGTAGCCGTTGGTCCAGGAGAACTGGTCCTGCAGCGACCACACAAAGTAACCGTCGACGTTTACGCCGCCGTCGATTGCCTTGAGGACCCATGCGAGATGCTGACGCATATAGTCGATGCGAGGGGCGTCGTCGATAAAGCCGTCCTCAAAGTCGTCCTTATAGCCCATGCCGTTCTCGGTGATGTATATCTTCTTGTAGTTGGGGTAATCGTTCTTAATGCGGAGCAGTAGGTCGTACAGGCCCTCGGGATAGATAATCCAGTCCCAATCGGTGGTGGGAACGCCTTCGCGCACGCATGACTCGCCCACGCCCTTGAGGAACCAGCGCGAGGAGCCCTTGTCGCCGGTGCCATTGTGGTTGATGTCGTTTTCGCCCTCGGCGGCACGCAGGAACTGGCACTTGTAGGTGTTGACGCCCAGGCAATCGTTGTAGGGGAGCGCGGCGGTCAGCGCGGCGATGTCCTCGTCGCGGACGTCGAGCTCGCCGCCGGCGATATGGGCCAGCTTGGTCGCAGCCTCCATGGTGTCGGCTGCGTAGTGGCCGCGGAAAGTGGCGTCGAGCACCCAGCGGTTGTTGATGACGTCGGCCATGCGAGCTGCCTCGCAATCGGCGGCGTTGTTGGGGTCGAGGGGATACTTGGGCTCCAGGTTCTGGACAATGCCGATCTCGCCCTCAAAGCCGCCCTCATGGAAGGCGACGACAGCCTTGGCGTGAGCCACCATCATGTTGTGCATGAGCTGGAAGGCCTTGTCCAGGCGGTACTTCTCGCCGTGCGGCCAGTTGCCGACGATAAAGCTGCCCTCGGCGGTTGCGGGAATCTCGTTAAACGTGAACCAGTGCTTGACCTCGGTGAACTCGGCAAAACAGAACTTGGCGTACTCGACAAAGGCGTCAATTGTCGTGCGCGTCAGGAAACCCTCGCCGCCGTTCTGGTAAAAGGCCTCGGGCGTATCGAAGTGATCGAGCGTGACATAGGGGATAACGCCAGCTTTGTTGCAGGTGGCGAAAAGCTCGTGATAGAAAGCGACGCCCTCGGGGTTAATCTCGCCGGTGCCACTGGGGAAGATACGGCTCCAAGCGATGGAGACACGGATGCCGTTGATGCCGAAGCGCTGGCACAAGTCGATATCGACCGGATACTTGTTGTAGAAATCGCTTGCGGGATCGGGGGAGAAGCGACCCTGGGCTGCCAGGAAATCGTCCCAGGGCACTTTGCCCTTGCCGTGTGTGCGGGTCTCGCCCTCAACCTGGTAAGCAGCGGTGGCGCCGCCAAACACAAAGCCGTCGGGGAACTGCATGGGGTTGGTCATGAGTCATCCTTTCTGTGGGATACGAATAGGGACAGGTGCCCGAACTGGGGATCCGGGCACCAACAGAGGGAGGAACTAGTCGAGGTTCTCGCGGAGCCACTTGATGGCGCCAGCGGGGTCGCGAGTAAGGTCGATATATTCCTTACCACGCGGGGCGAGCAGCTTAATGCCCAGACGATCGGTGTCGGCCTTCATGTCGTTGTAGTAGCTACGAACCTGCGGGGCGAGCACGATGACGTCGTACTGATCCATGATGGCAGTGTGCTGACCATAGGCGCCTGCGGAGGAAGCGATGTTCTCTCCGGTCTGTGCGGCACCTTCCTTGATGGCGTTGGCGAGCATGGCAGAGGTGCCGGCGCCGGCGCACAGGACGAGGACCTTCAGGCCATCGACATCCTTCTTGGCGGATGCATCGGCAGCGGGCTCGGGCTGATCGGCGACAGGCTTGCTGTCGGCGGCAGCGGCGGTCGGCTCGACGGAAGCGGTGGTCTGCTCGACAGCGGGCGCAGAGGTGCTGGCGGCGATGGTGGCAGCACCATCGGACTCGAGACCCAGCTCGGCGGCACGCTCGGCCTCCTGGTCGCAGAGCAGCTTATCGTACGCCTTCAAGAACGGCAGGTAGATGATGGCGTCCAGCAAGATGATGATTGCGACAAACACCAGGGCGATAAGCTGGAAGTTCGTGGTGATGAAGATGCCGATGGGGGCAGGGGTGGCCCAAGGCACCACGAAGGAGAAGCCGTTCATGCCCACATTGTCGATAAAGAACTTGGCAACGCTTACGTTGACGCAGCCGGCGGCAACAAAGGGGATGAGCATGTAAGGGTTAAGGATCATCGGCGCGCCAAAGAGCAGCGGTTCGTTGACGGCGAAGGCAACAGGAACAATCGAGGCCTTACCGACGGCTTTGAGCTGCTTGGACTTCATAAAGAGAATCAGCAGAAGCGGCACGATGAACGTGGCGCCGGTGCCGCCGAACTCACCCACGAGCGACATGTTAAAGGTGAGGGAGTGTGCGGGGTGGCCGCCTGCCAGCAGAACCTGCAGGTTCTCGGCCTGGTTGGCAAGACGGATGGGGTCGATGCCCGGCTGGACAATCGAGGGGCCGTGGACGCCGATGAACCAGAAGAACGCGGTGGCTGCCTGAATAAGGATGAGTCCGGGGTAGGTCTCTGCTGCAGTGAAGAGCGGGGAGAGCAGCTTGATGAGCAGCTCGGAGAACGGAACGCCCATGAGGTTGCGCACGACGACATCGATGATGCCGCAGATAATGACGGCGCCGCCAAAGGGGATGATGTCGCGGAAGTTCTGAGCGATGGCGCCCGGGACCTCCTTGGGCAGCTTAATGGTCAAATCGCGCGAGACGCAGAATTTGTAGACCCACACGGTGATGAACGCGGCGATATAGGCCGAGAACAGACCGCGCGTGCCCATGCTGGTGCAGTCGAAGACCGAAAGCTCGGAGCCGTTGAACTTGGTGGTGAACTGCGTAACGGCGAGCAAAAGCATACTGCACTGGGCGGCCACCATGGTGGAGCCGTCGTTGAGCACTTTGCCGGCGGGCATGCGACGGTTCATGGAAGCCGTAAAGTTCTTGGCAGTGGTGCCGGCAACCATGATGCCCATGACGCCCATGGTGAAGTTGTACAGCTTGTTGCACCAGTCGGTGAGCGGCTGGGGCAGCGTGATGCCGACTACGCCGGGAAGGGTGGCAATGAGCAGGAAAATCGAAGAGGTGAGGACGATGGGCATGCACCCAAGGAATCCGTCCTTAATAGCCTGGAGGTAGATGTTCCTCGAGATCTTCTCAAAGAACGGCTGGTGCTTTTCGAGCATCTTTACGATGGCGTCCATAGAGCTCCTTTGCTACTTGATGCGCGATGCATGTGGATGGAACTGGTCGTCGATGGATGGTCAGGACTGCCCGGAAACCTTCCTGCTTAAGGAAGGCATTGCGAAATGACAACGTTGTCATTTCGTTAATGACAACGTAAGATATTTTTGGAAGAGCAACAAGGATTTACGGGTGAGCGGTCGATATTGTCCGGTAAACGGTTGATTTGTCAGTCGGGCAGGTAGTGTATGCTAGAACGCAAAAAACAAGCGATGCAAAACCGACTGGAGAAGTAGTGGCAACGATGGACAAGAAAAATGTCTCAATGAACGATGTGGCGATTGCCGCGGGTGTTTCTCTCAAGACGGTGTCGCGTGTGATCAACGAGCCCGATAGCGTGCGAGAGTCGACACGCGATAGGGTCCATGCTGCCATGGAAGCGCTTGGGTTCCGGGCGAACTTTGCCGCGCGTTCACTCAAGTTGGGCCGTTACGGGTGCATCGGCGTGGTGCTGTTCCACTTGTCGGGCGGCAACGTGGACATGATTGACGGTATCGCCGATGCCGCCGCAGAGCGAGGCTTTGCGCTCACGATGATTAAGAAGCGCGCGGGGGAGAAGATGACCCTTGCCGAAGCGGCGCGCAGGATGTCGCAGCTGCCTGTTGATGGCATGATCTTCAACCTGCGTCAGATGGTCGATGACTTTGATACCTTTGAGGCACCGAAGGACCTCAAGACGGTGATTATCACACCGATGGAACATCCTACCTGCTCCACCGTCAGTGACGACCAAGAGGGCGGCGCGCGCATGGCATGCGAGTACTTCTTGAATCGCGGGCACAAGAATGTGTACTTCGTCTCTGGTAAGAAAGAGTCGCTGTCGAGCCAGTGTCGTATGAAAGGTTGGCGTGCGGCACTCGAGGCGCGTGGCATTGAGCCGCCCGGGCCTCTGCAAGGCGATTGGAATGCGGATAGTGGCTATGCCGCGGGCCTTGTGCTTGCCGATAAACCCGATTGCACGGCGGTCCTCGCTGCTAACGACTGCATGGCAAACGGCGTGATGATGGCTCTACGTGACAAAGGGCTCAGTGTGCCCGACGACGTGTCCGTGATCGGCTTCGACGATGAGCTCTACAAGACGATTCCCAACTCGATTCTGACGTCGGTGAAGTTTCGCCACCGCGAGCTGGGCGTCCGTGCGCTCAACGAGGTCGTCGCGGGCCTAGAAGCCCCGAGCTCCAGAAGCCGCACGCTTGTGTCGGGTGTGCTGGTCGAGCGTTCCAGCGTAAGGGACCTGCGGGCGTAGACGTGCTCGGCCTGTTTGTCTCAATCTGTAATAGGTAGGGCCGAAAATCTCAGCTAGATGTTACAGATTTAGACAATTCGGTCCAGCTTATTCCGTTTGTCTCGATCTGTAACAACTAGACGGTCAAAAGTGGTCTACATGTTACAAATCGAGATTGTTCGGCCCGGGCCGCCCGTTCGTCTAAATCTGTAACAGCTTGGACCGAAAAACTCGGCTAGATGTTACAGATTGAGATGAACAGGAGGACGGGTGCGGTCTAAACAAAATGGCCCGCGCATCACACATCGATGCACGGGCCATTTATTGTCTGCGAGCGGCAGGTGGTGTCAGCGTCTTATGCCTCGAGGTTTTCCTCGATCCAGGCGACGGCACCCTTGGGATCCTTAGTGAGGTCGATGTACTGTTTGCCCTTGGGCGACAGCAGCGTGATGCCCAGGCGGTCGGTGTCGGCCTTCATCTCGTTGTAATAGGTGCGAACCTGCGGAGCCAGGACGATGACGTTGTACTGGTCCATGATGGCGTAGTGGCTGCCGTAGGCACCGGCGTTGGCGGTAATGTCGATGCCCAGCTCGTCGGCGCCTTCCTTAAGCGCGTTGGCGAGCAGTGCAGAGGTGCCGGCGCCAGCGCACAGAACCAGAACCCTCAGATCCTTGCCCTTAAGGGCGGACGGAGCTGCGGAGGCCTCGGTGGCAGAAGCGGTCTCGACAACAGGAGCCTCAACGGCGGGGGCGGCAGCGGTCTTGACGGCCTTGGTCTCCTCGGCCTCTTCTTCGGCCAGGGTCTCGGCCTCCTGCTTGCACAGGACGTTGTCGTAGGCCTTGCAGAACGGGTAGTAGATCAAGAAGTCAACGACCAGCAGGACGACAACCAGGACCAGAGAGATCGGCTGGAAGTTGGTGTCGATGAAGGTGCCGATCGGTCCGGGGAGTGCCCACGGCATGGCATAGATAAAGCCGTTCATGCCCAAAAAGTCGATGAAGAACTTACCAATGAGGACGTTGGCCACGGGGGCAAACAGGAACGGGATCAGGAAGTACGGGTTGAGGATGATGGGCGCGGCGAACAGCAGCGGCTCGTTGACGGCGAACATCACGGGTACGACAGAGGCTTTGCCGACGGCCTTGAGCTGCTTGGAGCGCATAAAGAGCAGGAAGATGATCGGGACAATGAACGTGGCGCCGGTGCCGCCGAGTTCGCCGATGTAGTTACCGAAGTTCTCGGTCAGGGCGAGGGCGGGGTGACCGCCGGCCTGCAGCGTGGCGAGGTTGGTGGTGATGTTGCCAAACAGCGCGGCGTTGAGGGCAGGCTTAACGACCGAGGGGCCGTGGATGCCCATGAACCAGAACAGCGGGATCATGAACCAGATGAGGGCGAGGCCGGCGTAGGAATCGGCAGCGGCGAACAGCGGGCTCACCAGCGTGGAGATGACGTTGGCAAACGGGACGGCCAAGCAGGTGCGGCAGATAACGTCGATGACGGCGACAAACAGGATGGAGAAGCTGAAGGCGAAGATGTCGCGGAAGTTCTGGGCGATGGCGCCGGGGACTTCTTTGGGCAGCTTGATGGTGATGTCTCGCTTAATGCAGAAGGCATAGATGTTGACCGTGGCAAATGCGGCGACAAAGGAGCTCAGCAGGCCCTTGGTGCCCATGTTGTCGGTAAAGAACACCGAGACATCGGCGCCGTCGATCTTGGCACTCGTCTGGGTAACGGCCAAGATGAGCATAGCGCACATGGCGGCGACCATGGTGCTCGTGGCGTTGATGGCCTTGCCGGCAGGCATGCGGCGGTTCTTGGAGCCGGTCAGCGCGCTTGCGGTGGTGCCGGCGACCATGATGCCCACGACGCCCATCGTGAAGTTGTAAACCTTGTTGCAGAAGTTCACGACGTCGACGTTCCACCAGTCGGGCAGCGTAAAGCCGCCGACCGTGGCGACAACGCCCGGCAGGGTTGAAATAAGCAGGAAGACAGAAGAAGACAGGATGATGGGCATTGCTGCCAAAAAGCCGTCTTTAATGGCCTGAAGGTAGATGTTCTTAGAGACCTTGTCGAAGTACGGCTGACCTTTCTCCAAGAACTTAACGATCGATTCCATAGTTCACGCTTCTCTTTGCATGAAATCTTAATGGCATGGACGTTGAAAACCTATATGGTCTCCCGCTTGCTAAAAGCCCGGGTGCAGGCGGGGTCGGTCCCAGGGGGAGAGAGGGGAGCGGCTGGGTTTGTATCGCATGGGGCCGCTCCCCCTCGGGGGAAAGCGAGGCGATGCGCTACTGCGCGTCCGCCATAGTGTCGGCGAGCTCCTTGTACCAGAGTGCCGACTGCTTGATGTAGCGTTTTTGCGTGTCGAAGTCGATGTAGAACAGGCCGTAGCGCTTGTTATAGCCATTGGCCCACGAGAACTGGTCCTGCAGGCTCCAGATAAAGTAGCCCTGGACGTCGACGCCCTCGGCACGCGCCTGGAGCACCTTCTCCATGTGCTGGTCGACAAAGTCGATGCGCTCGGGATCGGCGACGATGCCGAGCGCATCGGGCTCGGGGTCCTTGTGGCCCAGGCCGTTTTCGGTGATATAGATGACGGGGAGGTTGGGATAGGTGGCGCTGATGTGCTTGAGCGTGTCGTAGAGGCCTTGCGGGTAGATGAGCCAATCCCAGTCGGTGGTGGGGATACCCGGCATATCGACCTGCTGCCCGACGCCCTTAAACTTAAAGCACGAGGTGCCCTTGTCTCCGGTGCCGTTAAAGCTGTTGGTGGACTCGCCATCGTAGGCGGCGATAAACGCCGACTGATAGTAGTTGAGGCCGAACATATCGTTGCGGGGCGCCGCCTTGGCGAGCTCCTCCATGTCGCTGTCCTCAACCGTAAGTGTGGCGTTGTTGGCACGCAGAATCTCGTTGATGAGTGAGAGGGTGCGCGCGGAGTAGTGACCCAGGAAGGCGCCGTCCATGATGAAGTCGGTGTAGAAGGCGTTGTACAGGTCGGCGGCGTGCTGGTCGGCGGGCGAGTCGGTAGCAGGATATGCCGGCGTCAGGACGTTGACCATGCCAATGCGTCCGCCCAGGTGCTCGGTCTCGTCAAGATCCTTATACAGGTTGACGGCGCGGGCGTGGGCAACGAGCTCGTTGTGCTGGCTCTGGATGCCGCTCGTCACATCAAAGTGATGGTTGGGCGGGAAGTTGCCTTGGATGTATTGGGAGTGCGAGAGGCTGATGAGCTCGTTGATGGTGAACCAATTCTTGACCTCGCGGAACTCGCGGAAGCAGAACTCGGCATAGCGCACATAGGCGTCGACGGTCTTGCGGTTGAGCCAGTCGCCCTGGTTGAACAGGGCGGCGGGGGAGTCAAAGTGATGCAGGGACACATAGGGCTCGACGCCATACTTTTTGCAGCAGGCGAACAGCTCGTGGTAGTGCTTAACGCCCTCGGCGAGGGGTTCGGCATCGTCGCCGTTGGGGAAGATGCGGGTCCAGGCGATGGACACACGAATGGCGTTGAGTCCATGCTCGGCAGAAAGGCGGATATCCTCCTCGTAGCGGTTGTAGAAATCACTGGCCGGGTCGGGCAAAAAGCGACCCTGGGCGACAAGGTAATCGTCCCACATGGTCTTACCCTTGCCTGCCACCTTCGTGGAACCTTCCGTTTGGTACGCGGCGGTTGCGGCGCCCCAAACAAAGCCCTTCGGCAGCTGCTGTACGCGGTTTAGCAAAGACATATGCATACACCCTCTCGTCTCGCTGTTCGATATTGTGCGTTTGCGCTCAGGAGGCTCCCTGGTTAGCGTTCAGCGGTGAAAAAGCCCGATAAACACTATCTTAAAATGATTAGAACCAAAATGAGCACGTGAACATTTGACAATGAGCACGTTAACATCCGGCTGGGATGTATAGAAACAAAACAACTTCAAACAGCCGCGAACGGTTGTATTTGTTCGGTAAGCGGTTTTGATTGACAGAAGTTTTCATGTTGTGGTATGTGGCTCGGGTATCATGAGCACGTTATCAATGTATGTACGATGCGCCATGGGCGCGGGGAATAGTTGGGAAGCAGGTTAGCGTGGAAGGCATGGATCAGCAGACAAGGAATGGTCGTTCGGCGAGCGCGGCAGAGGTTGCGGCGCTCGCTGGCGTGAGCCGCCAGACTGTGTCTCGCGTGGTCAACGGTATGCCCAACGTGACGGAAAAGACGCGCAAGCGTGTGCTGGCCGCCATGGAAGAGCTGGGCTTTCGTCCCAATTTTGCTGGAGCGGCGTTGCGCGGCGGGTCGTATCGTTCTATTGGCCTGTGCATGTACAACATCACACGTGTCGGTAACCTGGCGACGCTCGAGGGTATCATGCAAGCGGCGCGCGAGCACGATTTTGCCGTCACTATGATCGAGATGGGCGGCGACAAGCCCTATGCACTTGCCGATGCCTCGCGCCGCATGGTCGAGCGACCCGTCGACGGCATGATTCTCAACATGAACCGCATGGCTCCCGATTTTGAGGAGTTTGTTCCCCAGCCGGGAGTGCGAACGGTCATCCTGTCCATGTATGCGCATCCGCGCTGCACGACGATCGACTCCGACCAGTATGGTTCGTGCGAGCTGTTGACCAATTATCTGCTGGAACATGGTCACTCGAATATGCGGTTTGTGGCGGGTCCGGAAAACTCGATTTCCTCGCGTTTTCGTGAGGCCGGTTGGCGCGATACGCTGGGTCGTGCTCATGTCGATGCCGCTCCGATGCTGCGTGGCGATTGGAGTGCGGACAGTGGGTACGCCATGGGCGAGCGGATTGCGGCCGAGGTGCTTGCCGGCGGGTCGCAGGCGCCGACTGCCGTGCTTGCGGCAAATGACCAGATGGCGCTGGGCGTTATCGCCGCGCTCGAGAACGCGGGCCTGTCCGTGCCCGACGACGTGAGCGTGGTTGGTATCGACGACGCACTCGAGGGACTTGTTCCTCACAATCGGCTGACGACGCTGCGATTTGATTTGCGCGGTGTCGGTAAGCTTGCGTTTGAGGCGGCGATTGGAGAGAGCTCGTCTATCGAGGCGATTCATGTGCCGAGTACGCTGGTCGAACGCTCGACTGTTAGGGACATACGGGGTTAGGTCCTACTCCGTTTGTCTCGATTTGTAACAGGTAGACGGTCAAAAGCGGGCTACGTGTTACAGATTTAGATTCTTCGGAAAGAGCAATCCTGTTCGTCTCAATCTGTAACAGCTAGGACCAAAAAAACTCAGCTAGATGTTACAGATTGAGACGAACGGCTTCCGACCTGAACAAAAAGGTCGGGGGCGGCTCGCCGTGTGACGTGCCGCCCCCGGCTGAGAAATGGGGACAGGTTATGTGGGCGGGCAACCCCGCCAGTCACTAGTCCAGACGACGGGTCTGCGCCACGTGCTTATACCAGTATGCGCTTGCCTTGGGCGTGCGCTTCTGGGTTTCAAAGTCAACGTAGAAGAAGCCGTAACGCTTGTTGTAGCCATTGGTCCAGGAGAACTGATCCTGCAGGCTCCACAGGAAGTAGCCGCCCACGTTGACGCCCACCTCCATGGCCTTGAGCAACCAGCGCAGGTGCTGCTCGATGTAGTCGATGCGCGGCTGGTCGTCCACAAAACCGTCCTTGTAGGGGTCCTTGTAGCCCATGCCGTTCTCGGTGATGAAGATCTGCTTGTAGTTGGGGTAGCGCTGCTTAATGTAGACGAGCAGGTCGAACAGACCCTCGGGATAGATGATCCAGTCCCAGTCGGTGGTGGGGATACCAGGCTTGTTCACATGCTCGCCAATACCCTTAACGCGCCAGCGGCCGGTGCCCTTCTCGCCCGTACCGTTGTGGTGCAGGTCGTTCTCGCCATCGTAAGCCTTCAAGAAGCGGCACTGGTAGTTGTTAACGCCCAAGTAGTCGTTGTAGAGCGCGGCCTCGCGCATAATCTCGAGGTCCTCGTCCAGGATCTCGATGGTGCCGCCCGAGACGGCAGCCAGGCGGTTGGCGCACTCGAGGGTGTCGGGGGCATAGTCGCCGCGGAAGGTGGCGTCGAGCAGAAACTGGTTCTGCAGCACGTGCTCGTTGTTGGCGGCTTTGATGTCGGCGGGGTCGTTCTCGTTGAGCGGATACTTAAACTCCAGCGACTGAATGACGCCGATCTTGCCCTTAAAGCCGCCGTTGTGGAAGGCCAGCACGGCCTTGGCGTGGGCGAGCATCATGTTGTGCTCGCACTGGAAGGCCTCGGCCAGATGCGCCTTGACGCCACCGGGGAAGGTGCCCTCAATGTAGGTGTTGGAGGCGTCGGCCCAGATCTCGTTAAAGGTGAACCAGTAGGTTACCTGGTCGGCGTACTCCTTAAAGCAGAAGGTGGCAAAGTCCACAAAAGCGTCGATGGTCTCGCGGTTGAGGAAGTCGCCCTTCTCAAAGAGAGTCAGCGGCGTGTCAAAGTGGTGCAGCGTGACGAACGGCTCAACGTGGTGCTTGTGGCACTCGGCGAAGAGGTCATGGTAGAACTGAACGCCCTCGGGGTTAATCTCGCCGGTACCGTTGGGGAAGATACGGCTCCAGGCGATGGAGAGGCGAATGCCGTTGATGCCAAACTCCTCGCACAGCTCCAAGTCGACGGGGTACTGGTTGTAGAAGTCCGAAGCGGGATCGGGGGAAAAGCGCCCCTGGGCCTCCAGGAAGTCGTCCCAGGCAACCTTGCCCTTACCGTGAGTGCGGGTCTCGCCCTCTACCTGGTAGGCAGCGGTGGCGCCGCCAAAGACAAAGTCCTCGGGAAACTGTGCGGGCGGGTTGGTGACGCTAGCAGGGTTAACGGACATGATGATCCAATCGTCTAAATCGAAGGGCCAGCCGGTCTTGGATGGTCGGCTGGCCCTGAGCGTTACTTACTTCGAAAGCTGCTCACTCACGAAGGCGAGAGACTTGTCACCGTTCTGGGAGAGCTCGATGTACTGCTTGCCACGGCAGGCGACGCACTTGTTGCCCACGCGCTCGCAGTCCTTCTGCAGGTCGGTCAGGTAGCTTGCGGCCTGCGGGGCCAGGACGACCAGGTCAAAGTCGGGGAGCATGTCCACGTGGTTGCCATAGGCCTCGGCAGCGGTCTCAAGATCAATGCCGCGCTCCTTGGCGGCCTTGGCCAGCGCGTTGGCGAGCAGGCCCGAGGTTCCGCCGCCCTGGCAGAGCACGAGCACGCGCTTGCCGTTGAGGTCGCTGGCTGAGGTCGCTGGCGGCCGTAGCCTCGGCAGCGGGGGTAGAGGCGGGAGCGGCATCGGTCTTTACAGCCTCGGCAGCGGCGCCGGCGGCAACGCTCTTGGCGTCAGCCTTGCCCTGGAAGGCATCGTTGAGTTTGGCGGCTTTCTCGGCGTTCTTGGCGGCGAGCTCCTCCTGGGAGATCTTGGCCTCCTCGGCGCACTTCTGGGCGTCGTAGGCACGGAAGAACGGATAGTACAGAACGAAGTCGACGACCAGGATAAGGGCGAGCATCACAAAGGCGAGCGGCTGGAAGCCCAGGCCCATGATGGTGCCGATGGGGCCGGGGACGGTCCAAGGCAGGGTGTACATAAAGCCGTTCATGCCCAAGAAGTCGATAAAGATCTTGAGGATCCAGATGTTGGCGATCGGGGCAAAGACAAACGGGACAAAGAAGACGGGGTTGAGCACGATGGGCGCGGCGAACAGCAGCGGCTCGTTGACGGCAAAGCAGACGGGGACGATGGCGGCCTTACCGACGGCGCGCATCTCCTGAGACTTGGCCAGGAAGCAGAACATAAAGACCAGGACGAGCGTGGCGCCGGTGCCGCCCATGCAGACGACGAAGTACTGGGCACCCTGGGTCAGGACAGCAGAAGCGTGCTGGCCAGCCTGGAACGCAGCCAGGTTGTCGGTCATGTTGGCAACGAGGGCGGCGGCGATGGCGGGCTCGACGATTGAGGGGCCGTGGACGCCCACGAACCAGAAGAGGCTCATGGCGCCGTAGATCACAGCGAGGCCGATGTAGCCGTCGGCAGCGGTGAACAGGGGCTGGAACACCTGGATGACGCCCTGGGCAAAGCAGAAGCCAAAAGCAGCGCGGAAGACGATGTCAAAGACCCAAAAGACGGTAATGCAGACGGAGAAGGGGATGATGTCCTTGAAGGTCTGCGAGATGTTGGGCGGAACCTGCTCGGGCATCTTGACGGTGATGTTGCGCTTAATGAAGAACTTGTAGATGATGCCAGTCACAAACGCAGCGATGAAAGCGGTCAGCAGGCCCTTGGAACCAAGGTAGGTGGTGTTGAAGCCGCTGGCGGCGTCCGTGGCGATGGTGTCGCTCGAAAGGAGCAAGAAGCCGATGATGGCCGCGCACATGCACGAGATGAAGTTGATCTGGTTGTTCTTGGGCAGATCGCGGTTCTGGGCGTCGGCGAAGTGCTTGGCCGTGGTGGCGGCGCAGGCGATGGCCAGGATGCCCATGGAGTAGTTGTAGCACTTCCACAGGGCGTTGTTGATGTCATCGGGCCAGTAGAAACCCCAGATGTTGGGGACCGAGGCTACCAGGCAGAAGATGGACGAGAAGATGATGATGGGGATGACGGAGATAAAGCCGTCGCGGATCGCCTTGAGGTACTTGTTGCGGGCGATCGCGTTGAAAAAGGGCTGGCCCTTTTCGATGATGGCGATGAGTTGCTCCATGCAATGCTCCTAAGAGTCGGTGGGTTAGCAACGATGGTAGCTTTTGGCGTTCGGTTGCCAAAATGTTGACGTTGCCATTTTGCGACACAAAAAAGACGCGAACCGGTGGTTCCTGTGCCTGCGAACCGTCGATTCCTTATGCGTAAACGTTTGAGCCGCCCGGTGGCTCTGTGTTTGCGCAATGGCAACGTTAACATTTGGTCGACAAAAGCCGTTCGGGGAAGCAAAAATGTCGGTGAACGGTAGGTTTTGGGTGGTGAGCGTATGGTGGGGGAGGCGTTGGATATACTTGAAGGCGTTAAAAATGACTGCGCAAGGTGCCACCAATGGCATCGTTGACATAGAAAGATCGACCTATGGCCGCTGTTAAAAAATCGGTATCCGTCAAAGACGTAGCGCGCCTCGCGGGCGTCTCGGAGCAGACGGTCTCGCGCACCGTGCACGATTCGCCCAGCGTGCGCCCCGAGACCAAGGAACGCGTGCGTGCCGCCATGCGCGAGCTGGGGTATCGCCCCAATTTTGCCGGTCGATCGCTGCGCCGCGGCAAGTTTAAGACCGTCGGCGTCGCCATGTTCAACATTACCGGTACTGGCAACCTCGACCGTATGGAGGGCTTTGCCGCCGCCGCCGATAAGCACGGCTATGCCATCACCCTCACTAAAGTAGACGGGCATCCGTATACCCTCGAGAGCGCATCGTCACGCATGAGCGCACTGCCAGTGGACGGTATGGTTGTGATCATGAATCGCATGCCGGCGGATTTTGGTACTTTCGAGCCGCTGCCCGGCATGCAGACGGTGCTCGTTACGATGTTGGAGCACCCGCTCTGTTCAACGGTCGATAACGACCAGTTCGATTGCTCGCGCCAGGTGGTCGAGTACTTGCTGGGGCAGGGGCACAAGACCGTGCACTTTATCTCGTGTCCCGAGCGCTCGCTTTCGGGCATGCAGCGCGAGGAGGGCTGGCGCGAGACATTGCGCGCGCATGGTATTGAGCCACCGCGACTCATCCGTGGCGACTGGACGGCTCAGAGTGGATATGCCGCAGGCCAGGCTCTGGCGGACGATCCGACCTGTACTGCCATCTATGCCTCCAACGACGCCATGGCCTACGGTTGCATTCGCGGACTCGAGTCGCGCGGAAAGCACGTGCCCGAGGATGTGAGCGTGGTGGGTGTAGATGACAGTCTGGGTGACATCGTGCCCGATCGTCGCCTGGCCACCGTGCGCTTTGACAACAAGCGTGTCGGCATGTGGGCAGTCGATAAGATCGCCGGTGCCGAGGAGGTTGCGTCTGGCGTGGAGCACATGCTGATCCCCGGCGTGCTCGTAGAGGGCGATACGGTGCGCGATTTGCGTTAGGGTGCGGTCCTGTTTGGGCTTCCACTAATCATGTTTGATATTGTTCAAAACAGTTTAAAAACCGTTCACGGGTGAAAAGTAACCGTTCATAGCTCGAAATAACGGTTTGCATTGTTCTTTTTTGTTTGAATGTTAATGTTTCTGCCATACAGAACGCAGCGCGTATGCCCGGACGCGATGCTCTCCATTGGTTCATATGTGAAAGGAACGCAATATGGCAACCAAAGAAGAAATCTCGATGGTTGGATTCGAGATTGTCGCATACGCAGGTGACGCCCAGACCGATCTGCTTGCAGCGCTCGATGCTGCTCGCGAGGGTGATTTTGAGAAGGCCGAACAGCTGCACAAGGATGCCAGCGATGCGCTTATCGGCGCCCACGACACGCAGACCAAGCTGCTTTCGCAGGAGGCCGGCGGCGGCGAGATGGAGATGACCTTCATCATGGCTCACGCTCAGGACACTCTCATGACCACTATGATTCTGGAGAAGCAGGCCCGCTTTACCATCGATGCCTACAAGCGCATCGCCGAGCTCGAGGCCAAGCTCGCCTAACGAGCCCTCACAACCAAGTCCCCTTCCAAAAGCTCTGCCGCTACCCGCAGCAGGGCTTTTTCTGTCCTCCTCCAAGTTGCGGTGGAATAGGGACTGAATAGGGGCCGACGGGCGCAAAACAATCCCTATTCCACCGCAACTCATCCCGAGATAGTCATTGGGGACGTTCTTAAACGACTAGTCATTGGGGACAGTCTTGGTGCGCTCCGTTCGTCCTCCCGTTCGGTTTTTCGCTGGGTGGGTATACTTCCATCCGCAATACAGGCCGGAATAAGGAGGTATCCAAATGCCGGGCAACGGATTGATTCAAAAGGGAGACGCGCACGAGATGACTCATGGGCGTCCTGTCCAGATAACCGAGCACACAACGGTAACCGAGCTGCAGCCCAGCCTGTCCGATGTCGTGTGCGCAAACAAAAAACTGCAGATTGGCTTTATCGTTGCGCTCGTGGTACTGGCGCTGTTGTCGGGCTTTGTAGCTCGTCCGCATTTTGCCGATACCAAGACCTGGGACTCCACCATCGAGGTCATCGATCAAAAGAAGGGCAATGTTTTGGCGCTCACGACCTCGTGCGTCGCCCTATCTGCGGGTATCACCGCGCTGCCGGGTGATACGGGAACGCCAGTCGCCGAGCAGCTCGCGCAGCTTTCGGGAAACTTGGGTATCGTGCTTGCCGTGCTCTACCTCGAGAAGTATCTGCTGACCATTTTGTGGTCGGTTGGCCTGGGCATCCTGATCCCGTTTGCGCTGGTGCTCTTTGCGATCTCACTTGGCATTCACGGACGCTGGAGCACCAGCGCCGTCTTGCGCCGCGTGGCAACGCGTGTGCTGGTGGTCGCCATAATTGGCATGGCGTTGGTGCCCGCAAGCGTATGGGTGTCGCAAAAGGTCGACGAAACGTATCGCGTTAGCATCGAGGCGGCCGAGCAAAAGGCGGCCGACGCTGCGAGCGCGGCAGATAGCGATAGCTCCAAAACAAGCAAGAAAAAGACCGAGTCCACAGAGTCCAAGAACGTGCTTGAGCAGCTTGCCGACGGTGCCTCGGGTCTCGTCACGTCGGTGACCAGCGGCGCCAAGCAGATGACCGATGAAATTGTGCAGCAGGTGACCGATCTGATCGAAGGCGTCATCGTGATGATCGTGACCTCGTGCGTGATTCCACTGCTGGTGCTCGCCGCGTTTTTGTGGCTGGGACACGTGCTACTGGGGATTGATATTTCCGGCCCGGCGAACTATCTGACGGGTCGCTTTCTGAGCGCTCCGTCCAAGCACGCCAAAAAGGGCGGGCAGTCCGAGTAGCTAAAACAGCTGTATATACCGGGGAATACCGCCGAAGGGCGGCCGAGACACGTTCTCGGCCGCCCTTTTGTTTCAAGACTTTAGTCTGCTGGCCGCGCAGCGGCCAGCTTTAAACCACCCGCTACGCGGGTGGAGACAAACGGCTTTACAAAGCCACCCCTCCGACC
>URCO01000030.1:0-26706 GCA_900546375.1 uncultured Collinsella sp. | reverse complement strand
GCGACACTGAAGTAAGTGTCCATCCTCGCAGTATCCGGTTCTCAAGGTGCACGCCTTGCGGCTCATCCGGTTCGACCGGGCCACGCGGCAAGGAGATATATTGCCAGACCGCGAAGCGATGTGGGACGTCAATTCCACTCTTCACAAGTCCTACACAATCTATGGCTTTCTATATTGGAAGTAGAAAGTCGAGTGCAGCAAGACCGCACGTATCAGATGATGACCCTTCGGTTAAGAGATATATAAAGATCGGTCACCTGTAAGTGTCTATCTACCCGCGCTTTTGCTATATAAACCAGCGCTTTAGATAAAAAGAGGGAGTGTCGCGCACAGTGCGACACTCCCCTGGCGATTCAACAGAATCTATTAGGCCTCGAGAGCCTTCTTGGCAATGGCAGCCAGCTCGTTGAAGGACTCGATGTCCTCGTAGGCCATCTGAGCCAGGACCTTGCGGTCGAGCTCGATGCCGGCAACCTTCAGGCCGTGCATGAACTGAGAGTAAGAGATGTCGTTCAGGCGAGCGGCAGCGTTGATGCGGGTGATCCAGAGAGAGCGGATCTCGCGCTTCTTGTTGCGGCGATCACGATACTGATACTGCAGGGAGTGCTGGACCTGCTCTTTAGCATGCTTGTAAGTACGCGAAGCGGCACCGTAGTAACCCTTCGCACGGTGCATAACGGTACGGCGCTTCTTCTTGGCGGCAACAGCGCGCTTAATACGTGCCATGTTCTATCAACTCCTAGACGGTAAAACGAAAAACGGGAACGCGAACTTAGGCGAGACGCGACTTGATGACCTTGCGGTCGGCAGCGGCGATCTCGGTCTCCTGACGGAAGCCACGCTTACGCTTGGTGGACTTCTTGCTCAGGATGTGGCTCTTGAAAGCCTTGGCGCGCATAAGCTTGCCGGTACCAGTCTTGCGGAAACGCTTCTTGGTGCCGCTGTGGGACTTCATCTTAGGCATGAAATACTCCTTAATCGGTTACAGAACACTAGTTACTTGGTATCGCTTGCCGCTTTATCCTCATCAAAGGCGCCCTTAATCGGGGCGAGCAGCATAAGCATGTTACGGCCTTCCATCTTAGGCTTGGACTCGACCGTAGCGTAAGGCTTGAGATCCTCGGCGAGACGCTCGAGAACGTTAAGACCCTGCTCCGGGTGAGCCATCTCACGGCCGCGGAACATGATGGTGATCTTAACGCGTGCGCCCTTCTTGAGGAAACGCAGAACGTGGCCCTTCTTGGTCTCGTAATCGCCAACGTCGATCTTGGGTCGGAACTTCATTTCCTTGACCTCGACCTTGGACTGATTCTTACGAGCAGCCTTGGCTTTCATGGCCTGCTGGTACTTGAACTTACCGTAGTCCATGACCTTGCAGACCGGCGGCTCCGCGTTGGGAGCGATCTCGACCAGGTCGAGACCCTGATCGTCAGCGACGCGCTGGGCATCGCGGATGGCGAACAGGCCGAGCTGAGAGCCATCGACGCCAATCAAACGGCACGAAGACGCAGTGATCTCGTCGTTGATGCGGGTGTCATCAGACTTAGCTATTTTCCCTACCTCCATTCATAAAAAAATAACCCGGCGCTTCTTTGCAACCAGGTCGTACACATAGACATCCTCGGTATGAGGAAGGGAATCTAGGTTGTATGACCAGTCAGCTGCTCATTGGCGCCAAAAGGTGGGAACCCTCGGGTTCCTCTTTAGGGCATTGCGGGAACAACGCCTTGCGAATAATAACACGTACCGCGCGTTATCACATTACGTACACGAAAAAGGGGGCCTCGACCCCCTTGAACGCTCGCTTGCATGTATGGTGCCCGAGGCGAGACTCGAACTCGCACGTTGTTGCCAACGGTGGATTTTGAGTCCACTGCGTCTGCCAATTCCGCCACTCGGGCATGTAATGCGTGAGTTAGTTTATCACAGCTTTCTACCGATTAGTCCGAAAATGGAACTTCGAGCATTTCGATGAGTTCGACCGTGCGGAGCATCTCGCGCCGACGGCATCCGCGTCCGTTAACCGAGACTTCGCCCATCTGGTTGTCATAGGGATCCTCGCGCATGCCATCGAAAGCAGGCACCAACTCGGCCTGGAATCGATTGTTGGCCACCATGCGCCACGGGTCGAGATTGCCAAAGTAGTGACGGCGGCGCCATTCCTCCCCCATCCTGCGAGCAGAAGATCCAAATGACACGTCGGCGTTGAGCCAACCGGTCTGCGGCGTATAGAACTCAGCCCAATCGTGCGACCCCACCGAATCGGGCGCAACGTACAGGCCGCTCTGCCAACGGGCAGGCACGCCCGCGATACGGCACATGGTGATAAACGTGAGCGCCATAACGCCGCAATCGCCGCGGAGCGAATGCGCGCAGTCATCGGCAATAGATCCCAAAAGCAAGTACGGCGGCTGATAGCGATAGTCGATATGCTGCGTCAGATAATCATAGATAGCACGGGTGCGATCGAGCGGATCCTCGAGTCCGTCAACAACACCGGCCGTCAGCTGCTGCAGATACGGCGTGAATGCAGTGTGCGGACGGTCCTCGGAAATATCTTCGGGCAACGGCGCGTCCATACAGGGATGCGCCGGAAGTGCACCCCCATAGATATCGCGATAAGCGGCATCGATTTGATAGCGATAGGTCACCGAGAATGTGCGATCGGTCGAGGAGACCCACGAGGCAGTACGCGCCGAGGCGCTCGCAGGAGCAATGGCCCCCTCCGGCGTCATATCAAGTATCTCGACCTGGGACTGCTGGCGGCAGGCGGCGGCAACGGGAAGCCACGCGCGAACGGTCTCCCCCTCCAAAGCACCGGGGACAGACACGCATGCCTTAAGCGTAATGGTGCGAGACAGCCCGCCCTGCGACTCCATCTCCTCGAGCATCTGGTTGCGCAGCGCAATTCCATCCGCAGAATCGGGACGCAGACCCGGAACCTCCTTGGGATACACGCGCAAAGAATCAAGGAAGTTGTCAAGAACGAACAGCTCGCCATCGATAAAGCGCCAATCGATACGCTTGCGGTCAATCAGGTCGTCAAACTGCTCTTCGGTAAACTCAGGCCACTCCTCGCGGATCATCTCGATAGCCCGATCACGCGACACCGAAAAATGAAGCGGCGTCTCGATCATGCGATACCGCTCGGCGCGAACGCAGGCAGCCAGCGAAGGCTCAGGGTTCTGCTCCAAAAGGCGATCGCAGGCGGCAACAGCCTGCGTCAAATACCCGGCATCCTTAAGACGAAGAATCTCAGGCGGCAGTCCAATATCGAGATAACGAAAGTCATCACAGCAAACATCAACAGAGCAACCAACAGGACCCTCGTCAATAACCTTCCCATCCGAAGGCAGCACATTAATAACAGCCATACCAAAACTCCAAGTCACTAGAACCCTTGAAGCCCATTGTAGCGAGATAAAAAAGAAAGCCCCAACAAAGGAGCCATCAACACCGCTGAACGGTAGTCAATAAATAAATAAATAAATTCAGCCCAGTAACCCTGTAGCGAGTTAACAAAGGAGGCCCCGTTCACCCGAAGCTTTTCCCCATTGCGCGACTTCTGGCAAAGCCAGTAGCCATCTTAATTCAGACTCGTAACTCTGCGGCGTTAAACGAAGGAAGCCCCGTCCCCCGGAACTGTTTCCTTAGCGCGACTTCTGGCGAAGCCAGGTGAGCGCAAAGGAAACAGTGTAGGGAGACGGGGCTTCCGGCGGGAAGTTTAGCGACGCTTATGCCTTGTTGACGGAGCCAAACTCCTCCATGAGCTCCTTGGTGCGAGCAACGATGTTGTCGCGACCAGGCTTGAGGAGCTTGCGGGGGTCGAAGCCCTTGCCCTGCTGATCCTTGCCAGCCTCGATGTACTCGCGGACACCCTTGGCGAAGACGAGCTGCAGGTCGGTGTTGACGTTGATCTTGGAGATGCCCAGGGAGATGGCCTTCTTGATCTGATCCTCGGGGATGCCGGTACCACCGTGCAGAACGAGGGGCAGGTCGCCGGTCTGAGCCTTGATCTCGCCCAGACGCTCGAAGGAAAGGCCAGCCCAGTCGGCGGGATACACGCCGTGGATGTTGCCGATGCCGCAGGCGAGGAAGTCGACGCCCAGGTCAGCAATCTGCTTGCACTCAGCAGGGTCAGCGAGCTCGCCGTTGGAGGTCACGCCGTCCTCGGTGCCGCCGATGCCGCCGACCTCGGCCTCGATGGACATGCCCTTGGAGTGGGCAAGCTCAACGAGCTCCTTGGTGCGGTCGAGGTTAAGCTGGAAGGTCTCCTCGTGAGAGCCGTCATACATGATGGACGTGAAGCCGGCCTCGATGCACTTGAAGCAGTCCTCGTAAGAACCGTGATCGAGGTGAAGGGCGACGGGAACGGTAACGCCCGTGGCCTCGACGGCAGCCTTGACCATGTCGGCGCAGACCTTGAAACCGCCCATCCACTTAGCGGCACCAGCGGTGCACTGAAGGATCAGCGGAGACTTGGCCTCCTCGGCGGCCTGGAGAATAGCCAGGGTCCACTCGAGGTTGTTGGTGTTGAAGGCACCGAGAGCGTACTTGCCGGCCTCGGCCTTCTTGAGCATGTCTGCTGCGTTGACGAGCATAAAAGAAACCTCCTGTAAGGTTGCTCCGATAACGCCTGAGATTTTACCACGGCGTACCCGAGCATAAACGTTCGTTTGTTCACGAATATCGTCCAAACAGACTTTTTTTGACCGTTTGCCCTACGGAATCGACCCGTTGGGGAAAAATAGCTTGACGTTTGGACGTTCCTCGTGCTTCGGAAGCTGACTATAAAGCTACACCTGCATGAAAGGGTTCTGCATGAGCTCGCGTGCCATGGTGGTCGAATCGCCATGGCCGGTTAGGCAAACGGTATCGGGCGGGAGAAGCCGGGCGAGCTTGGAGAGCGAGCGCAGAATCGCCGCCTCGTCTCCTCCAGAAAGATCGGTGCGGCCGTGGCTGCCCGGGAATAGTGTGTCGCCCACAAAGGCAATGTTCCCCTGCTCGGTGGCAGCAAACAAGACGATCCCGCCCGGCGTATGACCTGGCGTCTCGATCACCTGCAGGCAGATATCGCCCACCTCGATAGCATCGCCTTCGGCGAGCAGGCGCGTCGGCTCCCCGGGGTCAGGCGTCTCAATGCCCCACATAGCTCGCTGTTCCTCGATGTTCGCATGCGGCACAGCTGCGTCCTTGCCGCACAGTTCGTACAGGGCGTCAGCGCCAACGGCGGCACGAACTCCAGCGACACCGCCAACATGGTCGGCATGACCATGCGTGCAGACAGAACCGAGCACTTGCACATCAGGGCGTTCGGCTCGGATATGCGCAACGAGGCCTTCGCCTTCCCAAGCGGGATCGATAATCAAGCATTCGCCACTCGAAATAACGGCGTAACTGTTGGTCTGGATGGGGCCGTTTACAAGCGCCTCAATCGAAGCCGTGCCCCGAGGGGTTAAGTCCAAAGCCGCAGCGTCCATGCGTGCGCCCTCCTTCTATAAACGTCGAGGCACCAAACGATGCCTCGAACGTAGCCAATATCATTACTGTCGCGCGCTCGTTACGCCTATACGCGACGCTTGAGCTGAGCCCCACCCTCGCCAGGCATCAAACGGCGTGCGTCATAGACCGAGTCGACGCTGCTGATGGAGGCCAGCAGTGGATCCAGACCACTCGCGTCCGAGATCTCGACCATAAAGCGCAGGGTTGCAATACCCTCGCGGTTGGTCGACGTGGCGGCAGAAAGAATATTGCCGCCTGCATCGCCAATGGCGATGGTGACGTCCTTGAGCAGGCCCATGCGGTCCAGGCACTCGACCACAATCTCGACCTGGAAAAGCGTATCGGCAGCACCATCCCACTCTACGTCAATCATGCGCTCGGGATGTTCCATAAGGCCCTTGACGTTGGGGCAGTTGGCGCGATGCACCGAAACGCCACGACCGCGCGTGATGAAGCCAACGATGTCGTCGCCCGTCACGGGGTTACAGCAATGAGCCAGACGGACCAGCAGGCCGCTGTTGCTCTCGCCCTTGACGATAATGCCGTTACTGGCGCTCTTACCGCGCTTTTGCGGCTTGCGGTTGGATCCGCGGGCAGGCTGCTTTACGACCTCGGCGATAGCCTCGGCCTTGGTGAGCTGTTCCTCGGGCTTGGGGTCCAAGATTTGCTCGACCTTATTGCCCACAGCGCGCGGGGCAACCTTGCCCGCGCCAACGGCTGCAAAAAGGTCCTCGAGCTGCTTGAAGTTAAACTGCTCCGCCACGGCGTTGAGCGCACGCGTGGATCGTGGCGTAGAGATGCCATACCCGCGCTTACGCAGGTCCTTGGCCAGTATATCGCGGCCGGCGGCAGCGTCGTCGTCCTTGGTCGCGGCGGCGAAATAACGGCGAATCTTTGACTTGGCCGAAGGTGTCTTGACGATCTTGAGCCAATCGCGCGACGGCTTAGAGCTCTTGTTAGTCAGAATCTCGACACGGTCACCCGTCTTGATCTCGTGCGTGAGCGGCGCCACCGCACCGTTGATCTTGGCGCCGACACAGTGGTTACCGACCTCGGTATGAACGGCGTAGGCAAAGTCGAGCGGTGTAGAGCCGGCACGAAGCGCCATGACCTCGCCCTTGGGCGTAAAGACAAAAATTTCCTGGTCGAACAAGTCGACCTTCAGCGAATGCAGGTATTCCTTGGCATCGGTGATCTCGTCAGACGCCGCCCAGTCGAGTGAGTGCTTGAGCCAGTTGATCTGGTCGTCCAGACGCTGCGCATCGTTAGTCTTGGAGGCAGACGATCCGCCCGACTTCTTATACAGCCAGTGGGCAGCGATGCCGTACTCGGCCTGCTCGTGCATTTCGTAGGTTCGAATCTGAATCTCGAGCGGACGGGCCGTGGGGCCGATAACCGTCGTGTGAAGCGATTGGTAGTTATTGACCTTGGGCATGGCGATATAGTCTTTAAAACGACCGGGCATGGGATGCCACAGGGTATGCACGGCACCAAGCGTGGAATAGCAATCGCGCACCGAATGAGTGATGACGCGCAGCGCCACCAGGTCGTAAATCTCGGAGAACTCCTTGCCCTTGCGCTTCATCTTTTGATAGATGGACCAATAGTGCTTGGAACGACCGTTGATCTGGAAGCCCTCAAGACCAATGCGATTGAGCTCATCGGTGAGCGTCTTGATGGTCTCGGCCAGATAACGCTCGCGAACCTCGCGCGACTCGGATACCATGCGCGAGATGCGCTGGTAGGCATCGGGCTCCAAGTAGAAAAAGGACAGATCCTCGAGCTCCCACTTGATTGAACTCATGCCCAGGCGGTCGGCCAAAGGCGCGTACACGTCCATGGTCTCGCGTGCCTTAAACAGGCGGCGGTCCTCGCGCAGAGCGGCAAGCGTGCGCATGTTATGCAGGCGGTCGGCGAGCTTGACGATGATGACGCGGATGTCCTTGGACATGGCGAGGAACATCTTGCGCAGCGTAAGCGCCTGCTTCTCGTCCATGCTGTCGACTTCAATGTTGGTGAGCTTGGTCACGCCGTCGACGAGCCCCGCCACGGTTTCGCCAAACAGACCCGAAACATCGGCAAGCGAGGTCTCGGTGTCCTCGACGGTATCGTGCAGCAACGCGGCGCACACCACATCGCAGTCCATCTTGAGGTCAGCCAGAATGATAGCTACCTCGACGGGATGGTTAATGTACATCTCACCCGAGCGCCGCTTTTGGTTGCAGTGCTTCTCGGCAGCAAAGCAGTAGGCCTGCTCCACCTTGGAGAAGTCGTCCTCGTTCATATATTTGAGGCACAGACGCTCCAGCTTGTCGTAGCTGTCCGCCATAATCTCGGGCGGCAGCTCATCGGCATGCTTATAGTGCTCCATCTCCGAAAACGGCTGGAGGGTGGAATCATGGGCGGTACGGGCTGCGGCGTCCATCGAGGTCCCCTTCCCCTAGGCCCGCGGTACGATCGGGCGGTTAACTTTGGCTAGCATATCAGAAGCGCACGAATCGAGTGCCCAGCTCCGAAAAGCCGTGAACTCCATGCGCGAGCGCAAGCCCTCCAAATAGCGAATTGACCTGCTTAATTGCACGCGACCGGGGTTTTCCGCCATCGCGATGCGACGCGTATCGTCAAACCCCGAAACGCGGCAGAAACCGAGTTCTTCGAAGATTCCCAGGCCGCTTTCCACTGAGCGCTCGTCGACCGGCGTGCGGGCATCGATGGCAAGACACATCTGCGCAATGTCGATATCGCTCGCGCAGAATGAATCGTCCCCCGTCTTGCCACGGTTGGAGCGCCACATGGTCTGCAGCGCTCGATAGAGCGTGACAAGCTCATCGCGCTCGGGCGCGTAACAATCGAGCAGGCGCTCATTAATACGAGCGTCACGCGACGAATAGAGCAGGTGAATCACGGCGGGCTGTCCATCGCGGCCGGCACGACCACTCATCTGGTTAAACTCAATCGCACCAAACGGCATGTGGTAGAGCACGACATGACGGATATCGGGCAGGTTGACGCCCTCACCGAAGGCAGAGGTCGAAACGATGCAACTGAGGCTTCCGTCGCGAAACGCTTCCTCGACACGGCGGCGATCGGAGCGCGCAAGCCCGGCGTTATAGAACGCAATATGGGTCGCGCAGTCGGGCACGCGTTTGCGCAACGTCTTGGCAAGCGCCACGGACTGGTCGCGCGAGTTCACGTAGATAACGGTCTTCTCCCCCGTCGCCACGATCGACACCAGGCGATTTTCGCGGCTCGCAAGGTCACGGTCGTCCTCGAGTTGTAGGTTCTCGCGAACGGTCTCGTCGACCACCGTCCTGGTAATCGGCAATACACGAGCAAGCTCCGCCACGACTGGGGCCGTCGCGGTAGCCGTTGCCGCCATGACAACGGGATCGCCCAGGGCTTTGAGAATATCGGGCATGTCGAGGTAGGCGCTCCGGTCGCCGCCTTTGGCAAGACCGGCATGGTGTGCCTCATCGATAACGACAAAACCGATACGCCCCGAACGCGCAAAGCGATCGCGATGGATAGACAGGAACTCCGGCGTCGTGAGAACGATGCCGGTGCGACCCGAAGCCAGGCCGGCAAACACGTCATCGCGCGCCGCCTCCACGGTCTCGCCGGTCAGCACGCCAACGCCAATCCCGAGCGCGGCCATCGTCGAGGAAAGGTGATAGGCCTGGTCGGCAACGAGTGCACGCAGCGGATAGACAAAGATGCTCGCACGCCCGCGAAGGACCGCCTCGCGTGCGGCATGTACATGAAAAATCAGAGACTTGCCGCGACCCGTTCCCATAACGGCCAAAACGCTCTGGTGGTCGGCCAGGGCGTCAAGCGCCTCGACCTGTGCGCGGTGCGGCTGGTTCGATCCGATAAAGCTGTGAATGAGCGAGCGCGTGAGCTCGGTATAGGAAAGCTGAGCGAGCGTTTCGCGTTTACGCGACTCCAGGCGCAGGCCAGAATCCGCCGGTTGTACGCCGCGGCGAAGCTCACATGCCGGATCGTCGATATTGGGCGCCGTGGCATCGCGCACCAAGACATCTTTGATCATGAGTTTGGGCTTCACGCGCCCCTGCCAATGCTCGGCAACGGCCTCGAACACCAAGTCGACGGCGCTGTCGCAATTGATAAGCCTGTCGATCTGCGGTACGCGAAACATGATTGCCGGCACGCTCGCGGCTCCATCCGTCGCCACGAAGCGCATGTGCTCGCCGGTCTTACCCACCACGGCGCGATCACACATCGTCACGCCCTCGGCAGCCAGCAGCGGCACCTTATTACCCTGGCCAAACGGCTCAAGGCGGGAAATCTGCTCGATGGTCTCGATATTCAATTCGGAAAGGTCGACCGTGGCGGCAACCTCGTCGGTGTCCTCAAAGTCCTCGGCGGGAAGCTCGGACAACACGGCGGAAAGACGTCGACGAAACTCATCGAGCTTAGATGCCTCGATGGTCACGCCCACCGCACCGGCATGCCCGCCGCGGCGAATCAGCAGGTCGGAGCAGCGTTCTACGGCCTCGAACAGGTTGACTTTGCCTACCGAGCGGCCCGACCCACGTGCTATACCGTCCTCGATAGAGAAAAGCAGCGCCGGTACGTGATATCGGTTGGTGAGGCGGCTCGCCACGATGCCCTTAACGCCCTCGTGCCAACCTTCGCCGCCCACGACAATCGCGCGCCCGCCATCATAGGTCTCCTCGACCTTTGCCATGGCATCGCGCGTGAGCTCCGCCTCGATCTCGCGACGCTGACGGTTGATCTCCTCGAGCTCGGCCGCCAGCGCGCTTGCCTCGATAGGATCACGGGCAAGCAGCAGGTCGAGCGCCAGCTTGGGATCGGCCATGCGGCCGGCGGCGTTTAAGCGGGGAATGAGCGAAAACGACAGGCCGTCGGCCGTAATGGTAGAAAGGTCGGCCTTGGCAAGTGCGGCAAGCGCGATATAGCCGGGACGGGCCGTCACACGCATCTGTTGGATGCCCTCGGCGACCAGTGCGCGATTCTCGGGCGTGAGCGGCATCATGTCGGACACGGTACCCAGCGCCGCAACCTCAATCAGCGAGCGCCAATACGATGGCTTGCTCAAACGCTCGCCCAGGACCTGCACCAGCTTGAGCGCCACGCCGGCGCCGGCAAGTTCACGCGAAGGACCCTCGTCCTCGAGCTTAGGGTCGGTTAGGGGCACGCCCTGCGGCACCTGATCGGAGGGCTCGTGATGGTCCGTGACCACTAAATCGATCCCCAGGCTCTCCAGATAGGAAACCTCTTCTTTGGCGGCAATGCCGTTATCGACGGTCACGATCAGCTGGGGACGAGCGAGCTCGTTAACGCGGTCGAGCGCCGCGCGCGAAAGACCGTAGCCCTCGTCAAAGCGATGCGGGATGAACGGTGTGACATTGGCGCCAAACGTTCGCAGCGCCTCGGTCAACAGGCAGGTCGACGTAATACCGTCAACGTCAAAATCGCCGAAGACCGCAATGTGCTCGTGGTTGCGAATAGCACGCTCGACGCGGTCGGCAACGACCGACATGCCCGGGATAATGAGTGGGTCGGCCCAGTCGCGATCGAGCGAAGGCGTCAAAAATAGCTGTCCTTCCTCAATCGAGGCAATACCGTGCGCAACCATAATACGCGCCACCAGCCTGGGTATGCCCAGACCAGCCGAAAGCTCCTTTTCGAGCTCGGGATTTTGCTGAGCGACCGCCCAGCGATGTGTCGTCTTAAGCGATGACATAGGCGCCCACCCCCGATAGGAGCAGGTCGCCGCGATACCTCTCACGGTTCATAGCGATGAGTCCTCTGTGTATGCCCGCTTCGGCAGGCAGATCTGTTGAACGGATTTATTATACCGTGCGGCACGGACGCAGAGCCTCGCGGCACGCCCTGGTTTCGGTAAACGAGGCCGGTAATAGCCTCGAAATAATCGAGCGTTTCTGACGCACGGACTCATGCGAGCGTCTAGCATATCCATTCAAACGAGTTCGCGGATAAAGGGAGTCACGGGGCATATGAAGCAATGGGTTGGACTGGGAAAGTTCCTCGCGGGGCACATGCAGGTCATCGTTCCGATTTGCGTAACGCTCGGCGTGCTCTTTCCCCAGCAGATCGGCGTACTCAAGCCCATCGTTCCCGCCCTCTTCGCCTTTATGACGTTCCAAGGTGCGCTCAGCAACACCTTCCACCAGGTCGCTGAGGTGTTCCGCCGTCCCCTGCACCTGATTTTGGCGCTGCTCGTCTCGGCGGTGCTTATTCCCATAGCAGCCTATGCCATGGGATCGCTGTTCTTTGGCTCCAATCCCAACCTTGTCTGCGGCATCGTGCTCGAGTACAGCGTACCCGTGGCGGTCACCGCCTTTATGTGGATTAGCATGTTCGGCGGCAACGGCCCGCTCGCGCTCACCATCATCCTGACGTCCTCGGTTATCTCGCCTGTGACGATTCCGCTCACGCTGAAGCTCTTGCTGGGTGCCACCGTCTCGATCGATGTGCTGAGCATGATGCAGGACATGGCCTTTATGATCGCCATCCCCGCCGTGCTCGGCATCGTGATCAACGAGCTCACACGTGGATGGGGACACGAGAAGCTCTCCCCCGCGCTCTCGCCCGCCTGCAAGTTCATGATGATGGGCATTATCGCCTCCAACTCCACCGCCATGAGCGAGTACGTCCTGCACATGAACGCGATGCGTCTGGAAGTCGCCCTCTTTATTTTGACCTTCGCCATCAGCGGCTTTGTCGTCGGTTTTCTGGTCGCCCGTGCGCTGCATCTGCCATATAGCGAGACGACTACCATGTGCTTTACCTGCGGCATGCGTAACATCTCTTCGGGCGCCGTCATCGCCACACAGTACTTTCCAGGCGAAGTCGTGTTTCCCGTCATGTGCGGAACGCTGTTTCAGCAGATACTCGCCTCGTTTATCGGGCATCTCTTTGAGCGTCTGACCGACGAGGAGCGCGCCGCCCAGCGCAAGCGTGTCGAGGCCGGCCGCGACGCCATGGCGCACTAGACTGTCCGCATTACACGGGTGTTAATCTTGCTATACGAGCGTTTCCAGATGCGCACGCAAGCGCTCAGCATCGATATCGAGCGTTGTCTCGGCATTGACCTGGGCCAAACGATAGCCGACAAAGTAGGGCGAAACCACCCAACGCGGCAGCGCCTTGGCAATGGTCCGACCGCCCAGGTGATAGAAGAACAAGTTGTACGACTCTGCGCGACCACCGTGGTGCTCGTTCAGGATATAGCGCAGAGCCACCTGGATCGCATCGGCGAAGAGATCTGCCTCGGCTTGGTCTCTTGTGTCATCGCTGGCGGCAATTCCCTGCGGGGCTGAAACGTTGACCTCAAAGAACCCCATGATCGGTTCGGTTGAGATGTTGGCCGCGATTCTCCCCTGTTGCCAGACATTGATGCCTTCGAAATTGGCGGAAGTCAACGAAGCATAGCCGTCTTCCTGCTCCAAACCCACAATCTGCATGTGCGGATGAACGAGACTACCGCCCGAGAGAGGACCCTTGTTCTTGTACATGAGCACGCTTCGATACTGCTGTGAATCGATCATCTGCTGCCAGCAATCCAGGGCAAACCTCATCACATGGTGGAGTTCATCTGGCTCATAGGTCACCAGGTCGGCATCGTGATCGGCTGACTCGATCAGCACGGTTTGACGGGTGGCGCGCAGGGTTTTGAACTTATTCTCGAGCCAGATGCAGTCGCCGTCGCGCCGGATGATATTGGCGAGTCCCTCGGTATCGCAAAAGGGGCACGCGGTGCCAGGGCGCCGGTTGTCGTCGGGCTTGCCGCTCGCCTGCTGAACGTCAAATACCAGCGCCACGGGTTACGCCTCCAGCGGCACGATCTTGGTGCCATGGAGCTCGGAGACGCCCAATGCCGCCGCCACGGTATCGCGGTTGGCCGTGGAAATGCCGCCGCCGGGAAGGATGGTCAGGCGGTCGCCCGCATACTCGACAAGACGCGATAGGTGCTCCAGATTGTCCTCGATCGGCGTTCCGGCAGCACCACCATGCGTCAGGATACGCGTGATGCCGCAGTCGGCGAGTGTGTCGACGGCATCGAGCTGAGCCTCGGGCGAGAGCTGGTCAAACGCCATGTGGAAGGTGATGTCAAGGGACTCGCGCTTGCACTCCTCGGTCGCGCAGCCCGCGGCCATCACGAGGGCGCCCAACGTAAGCTCGTCGAGCGCCCAGCCGCCGGCACAAGGCTTGCAGCAGCCAAAGACCAAGCCATCGGCGCCGGCGCTCACGGCAAGACCCAAGTCCATCTCCATCATGCGCAGCTCGTCCTGGTTGTAGTGAAAGTCACCGCCACGCGGGCGAATCATGCACATCACTCGTGCGTCATGCTCGTGAGCATAGCTGACCGTAGCGCTGATAACACCAGCCGAGGGCGTAGTGCCACCGACGTCAAGGTTGTCGCACAGCTCGATGCGCTTTGCACCGGCATCGATAGCCGCCGGCACCCGCTCAAAGTTCTCGGCACAAAACTCGTACAGCATAGATAGACCCCCAGATGGCAAACGTTTTCCGATGGGCATTGTCGCACGCCCCCATGAAGTTGCGGTGGAATAGGGACTGTTTTGGCCTCTGAGGCTCCCATTTAGTCCCTATTTCACCGCAACTTAAAGGGGGTAGTCGTTGGCATCTGCCACAACGCCGATGTTTTGGCAACGACAGCGAAAGCCCGCCAGAGCGAGCAAGGTGCCTTGAAACAAGGCGGCATTGACCTTCTGGTCATGCCGCCGAAGTTGAAAGGCAGATTGCCGCTCTGGCGGGCTTGCAGCGTCGGCTGGTTACGGCGTTTGGCAAAACGCCGTAACTATCTAGCCGCCCAGGTAGGCTTTACGCACGTTATCGTCGTGCAGCAGCTCTTGGCCGGTGCCGGTCATGGTGATCTTGCCGGTCTCGAGCACGTAGCCGCGTGTGGCGATGGAAAGAGCCATCTGTGCGTTTTGCTCGACCAGGAGCACCGTGGTGCCGGCCTTGTGCAGGTCCTCGACAATTTGGAAGATCTGTTCGATCAGAATCGGCGCCAGACCCATGGAGGGTTCGTCGAGCATGAGCAGCTTAGGGTTACTCATAAGGGCGCGGCCCATAACGAGCATCTGCTGCTCGCCGCCCGAAAGGGTACCGGCGACCTGGCGACGACGCTCCTTCAGGCGCGGGAACTGCTCGTAGACGCGCTCGAGGCCCGGAGCCACCGTTGACTTGGGCTGCGTATAGGCACCCATTTCCAGGTTCTCCTCGACCGTCATCTGCAAAAAGGCACGACGACCCTCGGGCACCTGAGCCAGGCCCTTACCAACCAGCTTGTCGGCGGGCGTATGGGTAATGTCCTCGCCCATAAACTTGATGGAGCCGGTCTTAGAGCGCAGCAGGCCCGAGACGGTCTTGAGCGTCGTGGACTTGCCGGCACCGTTGGCGCCAATCAGGGCCACGATCTCACCCTCGTTGACGTTAAAGGAGATGTCCTTAATGGCGTGGATAGCGCCGTACCAGACGTTGATGTTGTAGACGGAAAGCATCGGCTCTGCCATTTAGTTCTCCCCCTTATCCTGCTTGCCCAGATACGCCTCGATAACGGCATCGTTATTCTGGATTTCCTCGGCCGTGCCCTTGGCGATGACCTTGCCAAAGTTGAGCACGCAGATGCCCTCGCAGATGTTCATAACGAGCGACATATCATGCTCGATAAGCATGATGGCGATGCCGAAGGTGTCGCGAATCTTGACGATGTTCGCCATGAGTTCTGCGGTCTCGGACGGGTTCATTCCGGCGGCAGGCTCGTCGAGCAGCAGTAGCTTGGGGTTGGTGGCAAGCGCGCGGACGATTTCCAGACGACGCTGGGCGCCGTAAGGCAGCGATCCGGCCTGCTCATTTGCCAGGTGCTCCATGTCAAAAATTGACAGCAGCTCCATGGCGCGCTCGTGGGCGGCCTTCTCGTGCTTCCAATACGTCGGCAGGCGCAGAACGCCCTCAAAGCCGGAGTAGCGCTCCTGGTTGTGCAGGCCGACCTTAACGTTGTCCTCCACCGTCATGGTGTTGAACAGGCGAATGTTCTGGAACGTACGGGCAATACCCATGCGGTTGACCTGATAGACCGACTTGCCCGAGGTGTCCTCACCGTCGAGCAGGATGGTGCCGTGCGTGGGCTGGTACACCTTGGTGAGCAGGTTGAAGACCGTGGTCTTGCCAGCGCCGTTGGGGCCGATGAGACCGGCGATCTCGGTCTTGCCGATGGTCAGGCTAAAGTCGTCTACTGCCTTAAGGCCGCCAAACTCAATGCCCAAGTGGATGCACTCGAGCGCCGGGCGCTGACCCAGGTCGCGGTCGGGAACGATAGCGCCAGAAGGATACGGGACCATCTTGCCCTTGTTGAACTCAAACTTACTGGGCATCGGCTGCCACCTCCTTCTTGGAAGCAAAGCGGTCCTTAATGCGTGCGAAGAATGCCTTGAGCTGTGGGTTGTTAGTAAAGACCATGACCAGGATCAACACGATGGCGTAGATGAGCATGCGGTAGTCCGAGAACTGACGGAGCAACTCGGGGAGCACCGTGAGCAGCGCCGCAGCGATAACGGAACCGCGCATGTTGCCCAGGCCGCCCAGGACCACGAACACCAGAATGAGGATCGACGTGTTGAAGTCGAACTTGGTGGCGGAGAGCTGCGAGAAGTTACCGCCGAACAAAGCTCCGGCAGCACCGGCGAGGGCGGCGGAAACCACGAAGGCGATCATGCGGTACTGGGTGACGGAGATGCCCACGGACTCGGCAGCGATCTTGTTGTCGCGCACGGCAATAATGGCACGACCGGTACGGCTGCGAACCAGGTTGAGTACAATCACGAGCGCGACCATAACCAGGATGGCGCCGGCAAGGAAGGTCGAATAGGTCGACACGCCCGATGCTCCCTGCGCGCCCTTGATGATGGCGGTGCCGTCCTCGAGCAGGTGCAGGTCGTTGATCGTGGAGTTACCCGTGATGTTAAAGATCACATGCAGGCCGCGGGAGTCGACGCCCACGATAAGGCAGGTAACGATCTCTTTGATGATCTCGCCAAAAGCCAGGGTCACGATGGCCAGATAGTCGCCGCTCAGGCGCAGGACCGGGATACCGATCAAGAAGCCCAAGATGGCAGCGGCGATAGCGCCGACCACAATGCTGATGATCAGACGCATCGGATCGGACGGAACGGCGCTCTCCAGCGCGACGGCAGTGACGATGCCCGTATAGGCGCCGACGCTCATAAAGCCTGCGTGGCCCAGCGACAAGTCGCCCGCGATACCAACGACGAGGTTAAGGGAGATGGCCATAACAATGTAGGCCGTAATGGGGACCAGCTGGCCGGCAATCATGCGCGGGATCATGTGGTTGGACTGCATAAAGAACACGATGGCGAACGCCACAAGGCACATGGCGTACGTAACAAAGTCGTGACGCGTCTGCTTGTCTTTAAGAAACTTCATAACGCTCACCTACACCTTCTCGGGGACGTACTTGCCCAAGAGGCCGGCAGGCTTGACGAGCAGGACGATGATCAAAACGCCAAAGACGATGGAGTTGGCAAGGCTCGTGGAAATGTAAGCCTGCGCCATCGCCTCGATGATGCCGATGAGAATACCGCCAACAAAGGCACCGGGGATGGAGCCGATGCCGCCGAAAACGGCAGCATCGAAGGCCTTGATACCAGGCATAGCGCCCGTCGTGGGCTGCAACACCGGCGAGTAGGAGCACAGGAGCACGCCGGCGATGGCGGCGAGGGCGGAGCCGATGGCGAACGTCATCGAGATGGTGCGGTTGACGTTGATGCCCATGAGCTGAGCGGCGGCCTTGTCCTCGGACACGGCGCGCATGGCCTTGCCCATCTTGGTCTTACCCGTAAAGAACATCAGGCCGGCCATGATAACCAGGCAGGCGACGATGGTGACGAGCGAGACGGCGCTTACGTTAAACTTGGCCAAGAACTCCGGCACCGGGAAGGTGACGAGCGAAGTGAAGTTCTTGGGCGTGGCGCCCCACAGAAGCTGTGCGGCATTCTGCAGGAAGTAAGACACGCCGATGGCCGTGATCAGAACGGCCAGCGGGCCCGCCTGACGCAGCGGCTTGTATGCCAGACCCTCAATGAGAACACCGAGAACCGTGCAGACCACACAAGAGAGAACTACAGATGCCCAGCCCGGGAGGCCGAGATACGACGTGGCGCAGAACGAGACATAGGCACCGACCATGATGACATCGCCGTGAGCGAAGTTGAGCATCTTGGCGATACCGTAGACCATGGTGTAGCCCAACGCGATGATGGCGTAGACGCTGCCCATGGACAGGCCGTTGACCAGGTATTGGATAAAAACCGTCATGTTCCACATCCCCCTTTCGAATAGGTTTCCAGTTAATGTATGAAACAGGGACGTTACACTGTCCCTAGATACCAAGCAAGCAGGGAAGGCCAAAACCTCCCCTGCTTGGGATCAAAACCGCTCTATGTAAGGCGGCCAATTAGGCCTGTACGTACTTGCCGTCGGTGATGACGTACGCCGTGGGCTCCTTCTGAACCTGGCCCTTATCGTTCCAGGTGAGCTTGCCGGTCAGACCGTCAACGGTAATCTTGAGCATAGCCTTGGACAGCTTCTCGGCGACCTCGGTCGGATCGGCGTCGACACCAAGACCGGCCTCCTTGACGGCCTCGGCCACCGCGTGCACGCCGTCGTAGGCGTCGGCGGCAAACTGGTCGGGGGTATCGCCGTACTTATCCTTATAGGCGTTGACGAAGTCAGCGTTCTTCTCGTCATCGGCGGAGAACGGGGTCATGAGCAGCAGGCCCTCGGCAAGAGAGGTGTCGAAGCCCTCAACGCCCAGGATGCCGTCCATGCCGTCGCAGCCCATCATCTTGACGTCGTAGCCCATGTCCTTGGCGTTCTTGAGCAGGACGGACGCCGGTGTGTAGTAGATCGGCGCAAAGATCATGGTGGCGCCGGCCTGCTTGGCCTTGGTCAGCTGGTTGGTAAAGCTCGTGGCGGAGTCGTCCTTAAAGGTCTCCTCATCGACAATCTCGAGCTTGGACTCAGCGGCCTGGGCCTTAAAGGAATCTGCGATGCCCGAAGAATAGGCATCGCCGGAGTTATAGAACAGCACGAACTTCTCGTCCGCATACTTCTGCGCCAGGAACTTGGCAGCGTTGACACCCTGGTTGGGGTCGGTGAAGCAAACCTGGAAGACGCAATCCTTGCCGTCGGTGACGTCCTCGGAGGACGCGGACGGGGTGATCATGAACGTCTTGGGGTCGTTACCACACTCTGCGGCAACGGCAACCGACGCACCCGTGGTGGTCGGACCGACGAGGGCCTGCATGCCCCAGTCGAGCAGGGTGTTGAAGGCGTTGACGGCCTTCTCGCCGTCGGCCTGGTCATCCTCGGCCTTGCTGGCAAGCGGCAGCTCCTTGGTCGAGAAATCCTTGCAGCCAAGCTCGACGCCCTGGGTAACGGACTTGCCGTAGGATGCGTTGGCGCCGGTCAGCGGGCCGATGGTGCCGATCTTAAACGAAGCATCGCCCGAAGCGGAACCGCTGTCGCCGCCGTTGGAGGAGCAGCCAGCTAGAATGGACATCGCCCCCAGACCTGCTGCGCTCGCGATAACGCTCCTGCGATTCATAACAGGGTTCAATGACTTACCGGTGAGGCTCGACATGCGGCTCTCCTCTCAAATCTCGTCGGGTTTCGGTTACCCGACAGGCCATCCTTCGCCGTGTTCGGCGTTCGCAAAATAGTAGACGCTTTAGTTGAGAAAAGTGGCGATTATTTCAACTTTTCTTTTGCTTTGTCCATTTATCCATATTTATGCGTATTTCTATCGGTTTATACAGTTTAGCCACTTTATTGTGTGAAAGTAATATTTCCATTCTGTTACAAGCGCCCCTGCCCTGATTAAAACAGCCTCACCGGTCGCGTTTTGTACGCACCTAGGCGGCGATGTACTTGCCGCCCTGAATCACATATGCCGTAGCGGGCTTTTCAACCTGGCCCTTGTCGTTCCACGTCAGCTCGCCCGTCAGGCCCTCGATCTTGATCTTGCGCATGGCCTTGGTCGGCTGGTTGATAAAGCTCGTGGAGGAGTCGTCCTTAAAGGTCTCGGTATCGACGATGTCGAGCTTGGATGCCTTGGCCTGCTCGGCAAAGGCATCGGCGATCTCGCCCGAGACGGCGACGGCGGCACCGGTGGTGACGGGGCCGACGAGCGCCTGCATGCCCCAGTCGCACAGGGCAAACCTTATGGTGCAAACGTTGACAGTTTGTTACGGAAGTTCGTTTGTAGCGAGCGTGTTTCCAATGTTTCCGCAGCGTTTCGGTGGTGCCGTTTTGTGCGACTCCTGTTAACTGGCGAGCACGCGCCCTCGGTTCACGCTAGAATGCACTCAACCTTTAAGCGGTTAATCCATCCATAAGATGCACGAAGGAGCTATCTATGAGCGAACCCCTGCGCACCGTGAACGTCGGCCTCATCGGTCTGGGAACCGTCGGCGGCGGCGTGGCCCGTCTGATCAAGAGCCACCACGATGAGTACCTGGCAGCCTACGGCATCGACCTTAAGCTGACCCGCGCCTGCGCGCTTGCTTGGGAGCAGGCCGAGTCGGCAGGCATTGAGCGCGAGGCCTTTACGAGTGACTGGCACGACGTCGTCACCGACCCCGCCGTCGACATCGTCGTCGAGCTGATCGGCGGCGAGCATCCCGCAACCGAGATCTTTACCACTGCCTTTGAGCACGGCAAGCACGTCGTCTCTGCCAACAAGGCCCTGCTGGGCCGCCACGTCGAGACGCTTGCCGAGAAGGCGCGTGCGTGCGGCGTGCAGATTAAGTGCGAGGCCAGTTGCGGCGGCGGCATCCCCATCGTGAGCACGCTTGAGCACGACCTGGTGGGCAACAAGATCCTGACCATCGCCGGCATCCTCAACGGCACCACCAACTATATCCTGTCGCGCATGGACGCCGAGGGCGCCGATTACGCCGACGTGCTCGCCGACGCGCAGGCCAAGGGCTATGCCGAGGCCGACCCGTCCGCCGACGTCGACGGCTTCGACGCCGCCAGCAAGACGGCCATCCTCGCCTCCATCGGCTTTGGCACCCGCGTTACCACCGATGATGTGTACCAGCAGGGTATCCGCACCATCGGCGCCGAGGACATCGCCCAGGCCCGCGAGCTCGGCTACACCATCAAGCTGCTGGGCATCGCCCGCAACACCGACGCCGGCGTCGACGTCCGCGTGCATCCCACGCTGATCCCCGCCGATCACATGCTTGCCAAGGTCAACGGCGCCATGAACGCTGTCTACGTGGTAGGCGACGCCGTGGGCGAGACCATGTTCTACGGCGCGGGTGCAGGCTCCTTCCCCACCGCGAGCGCCGTCGTGGGCGATATCCTGTCGCTCTCCGAGCAGATCAGCCGCGGCGTGGCTCCGCTGCCCGAGATTGAGCCCTATGGTCACAACCTCGCCTTTAAGCCCATGGACGAGCTCCAGACCAAGTACTATGTGCGCCTGAAGGTCGCCGACCGCGTGGGCGCCCTGTCCGAGACGGTCGACATCTTTGCCAAGCACAACATCTCGATCTCGCTCATCAACCAGGTCGAGGACGGCAAGTCGGGCGTCAGCGATGCCTGCTCGGTCATCTTCCTAACGCACCGCGCGCTCGAGAAGGACGTCCAGGCTGCCGCCGCCGAGCTTGCCAGCGTCGACTGCGTGGCCGAGGTTGCCAACGTCCTGCGCATCGAGGACGTCGATGCTTGGACCGAAGGCGTCATGGCCAACTAATCCACTACTTCGAACATCAACAGAGTTCAACGCAAAAGGCGCGCTGTCCGCATCAACCGCAGGCAGCGCGCCTTCTATTATTTGGACGGAACCCGTATCCCGACATTCCTTGCTACTTGCCGTCGTCGTCCTGGGCTTCATCGCTCGCATAGAGTTCCAGCATGCGGCGGCGATATTCGTGCACGGCGAGCTTGGCGCGCTCCAGGCGGCGGCGCTCACGCGGAGTCAACTCGGACGGGTCAACCTCATCACCATAGGTCTTATCGGCAAGAAGATGCGCCGCGTCCACGATGCGGGCATCAATGTGGCCGCTCGCTGCCTCGGCGGAAAGACGCTCGGCAATCGTATCGAGCGTAGGCAGGCCCTCAAATACGCGACCGTGTCCATGCGAGGTCAGCAGCTCGTGCTCGCGCGCGAGCAGGCTCGCCAAATCGTGATGGGCGCGCAGGATGTCAAGCGCATCGGATGGATGCTCGGCAACCTCTGCCACGGCGGCGACCGGTGCGGCGTCGACCACGCGGTAGAAGAGCTGCGCGAGCAATGGCATCAAGAACACCGTGATGGCGCCGGCGGCAACCATGACCGACGCAATATCTTGCGATAGCGCGCCCGCGTTGACGGCAACGCTCGTCACGGCGACGATAATCGGCAGCGCCGTAGTGCAGTAAAGCGCCACGGTAATGCGACCATACGCCGACACATCGCGCGTCGCGGGACAAATGCTCATAGAAATAAGAATGGGCACGGCACGAATAATCAACAACGCCACGATAAAGCCCACGAGCAGACCCGGGCGCGACGCCACTGCCGTCAAGTCGATCTTTGCGCCCGATACGGTAAAGAACACCGGAATCAAAAAGCCGTAGGCAAGACCGTCGAGCTTGGTCTCGAGCGTATGGTTGCCCTCGGGGATGATAAAGCGCAAGACAAAGCCGGCGGCAAATGAACCCAACACGATATCGAGGTCAAAGATGGCAGAGAACGCCACGAGCGTGACCAGGATGAGCACCGTCAGGCGCACGAAGGTCTGCGACGTGGTGTCGGCGCGTTCCTCGACAAACGAAAAGAAGCGGCTGCCGACGCGCCTGGAACGACTTGGGACCACGGCCAGCAGCACGCAGACCACAGCAAACAGGCCGAGAATCACGAGCGTCTGGATGCCGGTGCGGGCAGACAGCAGCACCGACATGGCGAGCACGGGACCGAGCTCGCCCCAGGTGCCATACGCGAGAATCGAGTCGCCAACGCGCGTGCCGGTGAGCGAGCGCTCACGCATGATGGGCACAAGCGTGCCGAGCGCCGTGGAAGTAAGGGCGAGCGTCACGGCGATACCGTCGAAATGGCTGACCGAGAACCACGGGGTAAAGCGCACGGCAAGCCAGGCGATACAAAATGTGACAGCCCACGTGGCCATACCGTAGCGGCCCTCGACGCCCGTGATGTTCTTGGGATCGATCTCAAAGCCGGCAAGCAGGAACAAAAATGCCAGACCGAGCTCTGACACGAGCGAGACCTCGGCATCTACATGGATGACGCCGAGCATATGGGGTCCCAGCACCGCGCCGAACACGAGCAAAAAGACCGTTTCGGGAACGGGCTTTCCGGGAATCGCCGAGGCGATGAAGGGGCTTGCAAAGGCCACGAGCGCGATGATGGCGAGTGAAACGAATGCCATGTGATGCCTTTCTCTTGTTTGCGCATCACTGTAGCACCCTCGCCGTCCTCAACGCGCCGCGAGCTGTCGTATCATAGTGAGGTTTACAAACATGTGGCTCAAGGCGACCGCAGGGCAGACCCCGCAAACCGACCGCTGCCGCATACCGTACCGTACGCCCAACCGATCAGGAAGGCAGGAACCAATGGTCTCTCGTATCTACGTGGAGAAGAAACCCGGGTTCGACGTCGAGGCTCAGCAGCTCAAGGGCGAGCTGACCGAGATTCTCGGCATCAAGGGCATCGAGGCCCTGAGGATCATCAACCGCTACGACGTCGAGGGCATCGACGATGAGCTTTTCCGCTCCTGCGTGCCTACCGTCTTTAGCGAGCCCCAGGTCGATGTGACCTACGACGAGCTCCCCGCAAGCGATGGCGCCGTCTTTGCCGTCGAATTCCTGCCTGGCCAGTTTGACCAGCGCGCCGACTCCGCCAGCGAGTGCGTGCAGCTCATCAGCCAGGGCGAGCGCCCCGCCGTGCGTTCTGCCAAGGTCTATATGATCTCGGGCGCCCTGGACGAGGCCGCCATCGAGGCCATCAAGCACTACGTGGTGAACCCCGTCGAGGCGCGCATCGCCTCGCTCGACCTGCCCGAGACGCTGTACATGGAGACCCCCGAGCCCCAACCCGTCGAGGTGCTCGACGGCTTCCGCGAGCTCGACGAGGCCGGCCTTGCCGCCTTTATCGCCGATCGCGGCCTTGCCATGGACGAGGCGGACATCGCCTTCTGCCAGCAGTACTTCCGCGATGAGGATCGCGACCCCACCATCACCGAGATCCGCGTGATCGACACCTATTGGTCCGACCACTGCCGCCACACCACCTTCGGCACCGTCCTAGATGACGTGACGATCGACGACGCCGTGGTGCAGCAGGCCTTCGACCGCTACATGGAGATGCGCCACGAGCTCGGTCGCGACGCCAAGCCCGTCTGCCTCATGGACATGGGCACCATCGGCGCCAAGTACCTCAAGAAGACCGGCGTCATGACCGATGTCGATGAGTCCGAGGAGATCAACGCCTGCACCGTCAAGGTAAAGGTCGATGTCGATGGTGAGGACCAGGACTGGCTGTTCCTCTTTAAGAACGAGACCCATAACCACCCGACCGAGATCGAGCCCTTCGGCGGTGCCGCCACCTGCGTGGGCGGCGCCATCCGCGACCCGCTCTCGGGCCGCAGCTATGTGTACCAAGCTATGCGCGTCACCGGCGCCGGCGACCCCACCGTCCCGGTTTCCGAGACGCTCGAGGGCAAGCTGCCGCAGCGCAAACTCGTGACCACTGCAGCCGCCGGCTACTCCAGCTACGGCAACCAGATCGGTCTTGCCACCGGCCAGGTCAACGAGCTCTATCACCCCGGTTACGTGGCCAAGCGCATGGAGGTTGGCGCTGTCGTGGGCGCTACCCCGGCAAACCACGTTCGTCGCGAGTGCCCCGCCCCCACCGACAAGATCATCCTGCTGGGTGGCCGCACCGGCCGTGACGGCATCGGTGGCGCCACCGGTTCCTCCAAGACCCAGAACACCGAGTCCATCGAGACCTCGGGTGCCGAAGTCCAGAAGGGCAACGCCCCGGTCGAGCGCAAACTGCAGCGTCTGTTCCGCCGCGGCGATGCCTGCCGTCTGATCAAGCGCTGCAACGACTTTGGCGCCGGCGGCGTCTCGGTCGCCGTGGGCGAGCTTGCCGACGGCCTGTATGTCGACCTTGATACCGTGACCAAGAAGTACGACGGCTTGGACGGCACCGAGCTCGCCATTTCCGAGTCCCAGGAGCGCATGGCCTGCGCCGTCGCCGACGGTGACGTCGAGGAGTTCATGCGCTACGCCGCCGAGGAGAACCTGGAGGCAACCGTCATCGCCGAGGTTACTGCCGAGCCGCGCATGCGCATGGCCTGGAACGGCGTCGCCATCGTCGATCTGTCCCGCGAGTTCCTCAATTCCAACGGTGCGCCCAAGCACCAGGTCGCCCACGTCTGCGCCCGCAGCGTGTGGCAGCCCAGCTGGGCCGGCACCACGCTTGCCGAGCGCATGACCTCGCTCGTCACCGACCTTAACGTCGCCTCCAACAAGGGCCTTTCCGAGCGCTTCGACTCCACCATCGGCGCCGCGACCGTGCTCATGCCCTTTGGCGGCAAGACGCAGCTCACCCCGAGCTCTGCCATGGTCGCCAAGTTCCCCGTGGACGGTGAGACCACCACGGCGAGCGCTATGGCATGGGGCTTTAACCCCTATCTGATGGAGGCCGACCAGTTTGCGGGCGCCTACCTGTCCGTGGTCGAGTCCATCGCCAAGCTCGTGGCCGCAGGCTTTGAGCACAAGCGCGCCTACCTCTCCTTCCAGGAGTACTTCGAGCGTCTGCGCACCGAGGCTGAGCGCTGGGGCAAGCCCATGGCAGCCGTCCTAGGCGCCCTTATGGCCCAGGTCGACCTGGGTGCCGGCGCCATCGGCGGCAAGGACTCCATGAGCGGTTCGTTTGAGGACGAGGCCGGCGAGCTCAACGTTCCGCCGACCCTCATCAGCTTCGCCGTGGCCGTGGGCCGCGCGGCGCGCGCCGTCTCCCCCGAATTCAAGGGCCTGACGCACCGCGTCGTCCGCATCGCCCCCGCCACCTATGGCCAGGACTACCGCCCCGACGCCCAGCAGCTGCTCGCCGCGTTTGACGCCGTCGAGGCGCTCACTGCTACCGGCGACGCCCTGGCCGTCTCCACGCCCGGCTACGGCTGCGGCGCCGAGAGCCTCTTTAAGATGTGCGTCGGTAACCAGATCGGTATCGAGCTTGCCGAGGACGTGGACGTGGAGAGCCTCTTCACCCCGCTCTATGGCAGCTTTATCGTCGAGCTCGCCGAAGATGCCGAGCTGCCCGAGGTCGCCGACGGCGTTGTCGTCGAGCCCCTGGGCACCACCGTCGAGGGCTATGTCATCGATACCGGCTCCGAGGTCATCGAGCTCTCCGAGCTCCAGGAGGCCTGGGAGAGCGGCATCGAGGGCGTCTTTGCCTACCGCAGCGCCGGCGAGACTGCCAAGGTCGAGACCATCGACTTCCGTGCCAAGGATATCCACGTGTACAGCGGCGCCAAGATCGCCCGCCCGCGCGTGGTAATCCCCGTGTTCCCCGGCAACAACTGCGAGTACGATAGCGCCCGCGCTTTCCGCGCCGCCGGCGCCGAGGCCGACACCTTCGTGATCAACAACCTCACGCCCGAGGCCGTCGCCGAAAGCACCCACGAGCTTGCCCGCCGCATCCGTGCAAGCCAGATCGTCATGATCCCCGGCGGCTTCTCGGGCGGCGACGAGCCCGATGGTTCCGCCAAGTTCATCACGGCGTTCTTCCGCGCTCCCGAGGTCACCGAGGCAGTCCGCGACCTGCTCAAGGCCCGCGACGGCCTGATGCTGGGCATCTGCAACGGCTTCCAGGCCCTGATCAAGCTCGGTCTGGTGCCCTACGGCGACATCGTCGACGCCACGCCCGATGCGCCCACGCTGACGTTCAACACCATCGGTCGCCATCAGAGCCGTCTGGTGCGCACCCGTATCTCGTCCAACCTGTCCCCGTGGCTATCGCAGTGCAGCCTGGACGACCCCTACACCGTCGCCATCAGCCACGGCGAGGGCCGCTTTGTCGCCAACGACGAGGTGCTCGCCCAGCTCATCGCCAACGGCCAGGTCGCCACGCAGTAC
>URCO01000029.1:0-26926 GCA_900546375.1 uncultured Collinsella sp. | reverse complement strand
GGCGCGACCAGAAGGTCAGCGCCCTTTCGTTTCACGTCACCTTGTCTCAAATGCGGCCCGCTCGCTGTCGTTGCCAAAACATCGGCGCTCCCGCTGTTGGCACTTTGGGACACTCCTTGTATTGGTGCTCAGCGGCAGCCCCCCATTGCGCCAAGCGGCGTGTGCCGTTAAGCGGGGAGGCGTATTGCTGAGCCATCGTTTGGGCATACAATGGCTATTGGTTTGCTGCGGTGAAGGCCTGTCCGCTCCGCAGCTTTTTTCTACGGTTAAAGGAGTATGTATGTCCGTTGAGGTCATGAGATCTGTGATCGAGGCCGCCGAGGGTCGTGTGCCCGTTGACACACTGTTTGCCAACGCACAGATTGTCGATGTGTACGGCCAGCGCGTGGCGCCCGGTAGCGTTGCCGTCAAGGACGGCGTGATCGTCGGTGTGCTCTACGACGGTCGCGACGATGCCGCCGGTACGTATGAGGCTGCCGAGGTCATCGATTGTCAGGGCCGCTATCTTGCCCCCGGTTTTATTGACGGACACTTGCATATCGAGTCTTCGAACATCCGCCCTGCCGAGTATGCGCGCATGGCGGCGACGCGCGGTACCACCACCGCTATTGCCGACAGCCACGAGATTGCCAACGTGGCGGGGCTCGATGGCCTGCGCTTTATGATCGAGGACGGTCGTCGTGCTCCTATTTCCATCAAGTACATGATGCCCTCGTGCGTGCCCGCACTGCCCGACGAGCAGGCTGGTGCCGTCATCACTGCTGCCGATATGCAGGCGTTTTTTGCCGAATATCCGGGTGATGTCTTTGGTCTGGGCGAAATGATGAACCTGCCGGGCGTCTTTATGGCCGATCCCGAGACCTGCGCTCGTATCGACGCTGCCAACCAGACGCCGTCCAAGCAGGTCGACGGTCACGCCCCGCTCGTTGCCGGCAAGGACCTCAATGCCTATGCCGCGGCGGGCATTATCGCCGACCACGAGTCGACGATTCCCGAGGAGGCGCTCGACAAACTGTCTCGCGGCATGTACGTGATGCTGCGCGAGGGTACGTGCAGCCATGATCTGGCCAACCTGTCGCCGATGCTGCTGGAGAATCCCGCGCGCGCCCGTCGCTGCTGCTTTGCGACCGACGACCGTGCTCCCTCCGATGCGCTTTCGACCGGTATGATCGACAACGCCTGTCGCGTGGCTATCGAGGCCGGTATTGACCCCGTGGTTGCCATCTCTATGGCGTCCCTGTCCACGGCCGAGGCGTTTGGCCTGGACCACGGTTGCCGCGACCCGCACGAGCTGCGTGGCGCCATCGCCCCAGGCAAGCGTGCTGACCTGCTGGTGCTCAATGACCTGACGTTTGCCAAGGCTCCGCATCGTGTTTATGCCGCCGGCGCGCTCGTGGCGCAGGACGGCACCTTTGTGGGCGAGATTGCACCCGAGATGGCCGAGGTTGCGGCCCTTGCCGATGAGCTGCGCGCGTCCGTTAAGCTGCCGAAGCTTTCGCTCGACGTATTCGACTATGCCTTTAAGCCGGGCGAGGCCGTGATTGACGTGGTGCCGGGTAAGGCCATCACGGGTATGGTTCGCCCCGAGAGCGCCGAGGGTCTGCGCCGCATTATGCTGATCGAACGTCACGGCCGCGGCGTGTCGCTGCAAGCCGAGGGCGCCGATGGCGATGGTCCTGCGGGCCTGGGTCTTGTCGGCAAGCACATCGGTCGCGGCTGGGTGCGTGGCTTTACCATCACGGGCGGTGCCATCGCCTCGACGATTGGCCACGATTCGCACAACGTGTGCGTCGTGGGCGATAACGCGGCCGATATGATGGCGGCTGTTGAAGCCGTGGGGCAGGGCGGTCACGTGCTGGTATGCGATGGTGAGGTCGTAGCGCGCATTCCGCTGGCGCTCGGTGGCCTGATGAGCGAGGGCACGGCCGAGGATGTCGCCGCGCAGCACGACGACTTTATGGTCAAGGCGCGCGCCATGGGCATCGAGCCGCCGCTCGACCCCATCATGGGCATCATCTTCCTGCCCCTGCCGGTCATCCCGACGCTCCGCATTCGCCCCGAGGGCATGTTCGACGTCACGACCTTCACCTACGCCGACTAGTCATCGGGGACGTTTTTAAACGACTGGCCGTCGGGGTGGCGTGTCGCCTGACGCTGCGATTGTGGGACCTCTGGCATGTGTGAGCTATTTGCCAGGTCCTTGTACCGTTTGCGCCCGCGGAGTCTTACCTGAGCTCCCTTTGGGTACGTTGGAATTGGATACACGTTCGATTCCAACAAGCCCGAAGGGAGCTTTTCTATGTTTAAACTGATTGCATCCGATATGGACGGCACACTGCTTGACGAAAACGGCCAGGTGCCTCCCGAGACCTACGAACTGATTCTGGCGCTACACGAGCATGGTGTGCATTTTGCCGCATCGTCAGGTCGTCGCTACGATCGCCTGTGCGAGTTCTTTGCGCCCGTTCGCGACAAGATGGACTTTGTCGCCGCTAACGGTGCCCAGGTCTACGCCGACGGCAAAATGGTAGACCGTGAGGTGTATTCGCACCTGGCGATTCGAAAGCTCGCCCAAGCCGTCGCGACGTTTCCCAATCTGCATCTTGCGCTCTTTGACCGAACCAAGTCCTTCCTGCTCGATGACGAGTGCAAGTTCGTGCGTGAGGTCGATAAGGACCTTCCCAATGCCGAGCGTATTTGGGAGCTGCCCGATCCCAGCGTAAATATCATCAAGGCGAGTATCTTTTGCGATGACGGTGCCGTTATGGACAGCGCCTACGTGCTACAGCGTGAACTTGGCCAGCTCTTTACTTTTGCACCTTCGGGCAACGCGTGGATCGATGCCATGCAGCCCGGTGTGTCGAAGGCCTCGGGCATCGCACAGCTCGCGGAGCATTACGGCATTGGACGCGACGAGATCATGGCGTTTGGCGACTCGATGAACGACTACGAGATCATTCGCTTTGTCGGCACGGGCTGCGCGATGGAAAACGCGCGCCCCGCGCTCAAGGCGGTGGCCGATCGCGTGGTGGGTTGTAATCGCGACCACGCCGTCCAGCAGGAGCTCCGTCGCGTGCTGGAGAGTCTCGCTTAATCCGGCAGATGGGGACGTTCCTTTTCTGCCAGCAGTGGGGGACAGTCCTTGCGGTTTTCCGGGGGTAGCTAATTTGGGACGGGGCTATTTTAGCTACCTAACAAGCGGGTAGCTAAAATAGCCCCGTCCCAAATTAGCTACCCTGCCGGGTTGATGCTGCTAGGCGAGGGCGGCCATGATGGTGCGGGCGACGCCGTCGTGGTCGTTGTCGTATTCGGTGATGGCGTCGGCGGCCTTGCGGTCCTCGGGTTCGCCGTTGATCATGGCCATGCCGTGGCCCGCTGCCTGCAGCATGGGGATGTCGTTGATGTTGTCGCCGAACGCCCAGGCGTCGGCGAGAGACTCGCCCAGGTGCTCGCAGAGCCACGTGAGGGCTGTTCCCTTGGTGGCGCCCTCGCCCATGACCTCGATATTCATGGCGTACGAACGCGTGACCTCAATGCCTCCGAGCGTGTCGAGCTCCGACGCGATGGCGTCGCGATCGGCCGGGTCGTGCCAGTACATGGCGATGCGTTCGAGCGTCTCGACCTCGTCGATCTTGCTGTCGATATCCATGTCGATTGGTGTTCGTGTGCGCTTGAGCGAAGCCGCGATGTGGGGGTCGCCGCCGCAGAATTCGTCCAGGCGCGTGTAGAGCGAGCGGGGGAGGAAGCACTGCCCGTCCGCGAAGACATCGAAGGTCACATCGTGGCCGGCGGCGATGCGATGGACGCGATGGGCAATGCCGCGATCGAGCGGACGGCTCAATATGCGCGTGGCGCGCGAGGCATCGTTGGGCACATCGTCGTCGAGCTGCCAGACGCTGGCGCCATTGGCGCAGACGGCATAGTGCACGGCGGGATGGGCGAGGATGGGCTCAAAGATGCCCGACAGCGGACGTCCCGTGCAGGGCACAAACTCAATACCGCGGCGCGCAAGCTCGTCGAGCATCGCCCAGGTGGCGTCGCTCATCTGCTTATCGGTCGTCAGCAGCGTTCCATCCATATCGGAAAACACAATCATTCGTTGCGATCCTTTCTACTGGCATAAAAAGCGTGGCCGAGGGCGGTGATGCCCTGGCCACGCTCGGGTTCTATAACGGTCCGCATCCTAGCGGTCGGCGAGCGGCTTGTACTCCAGCGGCTCGATAACCGGACGGTACGCCGGGCGGATGATGCGGTGCGCGCAGAAGAGCTCTTCCATGCGGTGCGCCGACCAGCCGGCCATGCGGGCGACGGCGAACAGCGGCGTAAAGAGCGTCTCGGGCACGCCGAGCATCTTGTAGATAAAGCCCGTGTACAGGTCGATGTTGGCGCAGATGGGCTTGGTCATGCCGTGATCGCGCATCACTTGCGGTGCCAGGCGCTCGATGCGCTCGATGAGTGCGAACTCATCGCCCAGGTCCTTCTTGGCGGCAAGCGTGCGCGCGTAACGGCGGCACACCTCGGCGCGCGGGTCGCTCAGCGTGTAGACGGCGTGGCCCATACCGTAGATGAGGCCCGTGCCGTCGAAGGCCTGCTTGTCGAGAATCTTGCCCAGGTAGGCTGCGACCTCGTCCTCGTCCTCCCAATTGGAGACATGCGCGCGGATGTCCTCGTGCATGGACACGACCTTGGCGTTGGCGCCGCCGTGGCGCGGGCCCTTGAGCGAGCCGATGGCCGCGGCGTAGGCGGAATACGGGTCGGTGGCCGAGGAGGACAGCACACGGCAGGCGAACGTGGAGTTGTTGCCGCCGCCGTGCTCGGCATGCAGCATGAGCATCACGTCGAGCAGCATGGCTTCGTCGCGGGTGAATGCCATGCCGCCGCGCAACACCTGCAGGATGGTCTCGGCGGTGGAGAGGCCGGGTGTGGGGTGCGGTACATGAACCTCGGAGCCGCGGCGCTTGGCGACCGAGGCCATATGCGCGAAGGCGGCGATGCGGGGGAGACGGGCGAGCATGGAGATGGCGACGTCGATTTCGTGCTCGGGTGTAATGGCGTCGGGCTCGGCGTCGAAGGCGTAGAGCAGCAGCACGGCGCGCTGAAGCACATTCATGATGCTCGACGACACCGTGGTCATGGGGAACTCTTTGACGTACTCGTCGCTCAGATGTCTAAAGGCGCCCAGGCGCTCGCAAAAACCGTCAAGCTCTTCCTTGGTGGGCAGAGAGCCCGTAATGAGCAGGTAGGCGACCTCTTCGTAGCCGTAGCGGTTCTCGGCCTGGGCGTTATTGACCAGATCCTCGATGCTGTAGCCGCGAAGCGTGAGTTTGCCCTGATCGGGCACGACCTTACCGTCGACCTTGTTGTAGCCATGCACATCCGAGATGCGGGTGAGGCCCGCGACCACGCCCGAGCCGTCGGCATTGCGCAGACCGCGCTTGACGTTGTGCTCTACGAACAAGCCCTCGTCGTACGGGGCGGTCGGCAGGCCGTGGTAGAGGTTTTCGCTTTCGGGCGAAATCTGACGGCTCGCCTCGTAATCCAGAACCAGGCGGCTCAGGTGATCGTCGAAGCGGTAGTAGATTTTCTTGGCGTCGTAGGCCATGCGCGCTCCTCTCCGGTCCGCTTTGGGGCCGCGCGCTTGGACGATATGACGTCAAGCTGCCCCGAGCGGCTTGTTCGCTACAGACGGTACATAAAGTTAAAGACGTCCTCGCGCTGAATGGACACGTTGACGCCCGAAAGCTCGCCTGCCTCGGCCAGGGCCTTCTGCAGCTCGGCGAAGTCGAGCTTGGACTCGGCGGTGTCGGCCAGCATGGTCATGGTGAAGATGTCCTCGATAATGGACTGCGTAATGTCGCGGATGTCGACGTTGGCCTCGCCCAGAACACGGGTGACGCCGGCGACGATACCGGGGCGGTTCTTGCCAAGGACGGTGATGACGATGCGGGAGGACGAGATCTCGGCCATGGGAAACCCTTTCGCGTGATTGCGGCGCGCGCGGGGCGCTCCGCTACGGTACAGTGTTCATCATTGTACCTGTCTGGCGCCAAAAGGGGCACCTTTGCTGCGGCGTTACACGTCTGCAACATGGGAGAAGGGGCAAAGGCGCCCGTTTGCCGCGATTCGTCGTGTCGTCTGCTGTGCCTTGGGCGCGATGCACAACGCAAAGACCGTGAACCTTTTGTGGGACGCTCGACGCCGTGGTACCATAGCCGAGTTTGTTGTCTTGGTCGGAAACCAAGACGCCTTATGCGCTGATCGGTAACCAGCGCCTGACTAATAAGGAGTCCTACCATGAAGCAGGGTATCCATCCCCAGTATGTCGAGTGCACGGTGACGTGCTCCTGCGGCAACACCTTCAAGACGCACGCTACCGTGTCCGAGATGAAGGTCGAGCTTTGCAACGAGTGCCACCCGTTCTACACCGGCCAGCAGAAGTTCGTCGACACCGGTGGACGCGTCCAGCGCTTCGCCGACAAGTTCGGTGGCGCCGCTGCCGCCCAGCTCAAGAAGGCTGAGGAGGCCAAGGCTGCCAAGGCCGCCAAGGCTGCTGAGGCCGAGGCCGCTCGCAAGGCCGCCGCTGAGGCTAAGGCTGCCGAGAAGGCCAAGCGTGCTGCTAAGTTTGCCGAGGAGGCTGCCAAGCAGGCCGCCGAGGCTCCCGCAGAGGCTCCCGTCGAGGAGGCCGCTGCCGAGGCCGAGACCACCGAGGCTGCTGAGTAAATAGCTCGCCGCGGAAACACTCGCATTTATGGCATAAGGGCCGCGCATCCATTTGGGTGCGCGGCCCTTATCTTTTTATTGGGGCAAGCTAGCCCGTCCCCATTGCACCAGGTTGGTGCGAAGGGGACAGGTTGGCTTGCACCAAATGGCAGAGAGAGGCAGCGTTTTCCCAGATAAAACCTGACAAAATAAACCAGTCCCTTTTTGGCAGGCTGTCGTAGTTATTACGTGGTCGAGCGTGTCGACCGCATAGGCGGCGCCTTGTTTGGCTAAAGTACAGATATCTGTGTTTAACTCGTCCAAGGTTTCATGCCACGGGCGATGGCCAAAAAGGAAAACAACATGGGATTCATGTCAAAGCTGCTGTCCTTTGGATCCGATAAGGACCTCAAGCGCTACTACAAGATCGTCGACAAGATCAACGGTCTTGAGCCCCAGTTTGAGAAGATGACCGAGGAGGAGCTCCGCGCCCAGACCGATAAGTTCCGCGAGCGATACGCCAACGGCGAGTCGCTCGACGACATGCTCCCCGAGGCCTTTGCCACCGTGCGTGAAGCTTCCAAGCGCACCATGGGCATGCGTCACTTTGATGTACAGCTCATCGGCGCCATGGCGCTGCACGAGGGCCATATCGCCGAGATGAAGACCGGCGAAGGCAAGACCCTCGTCTCCACGCTGGCCGGCTATCTCAACGCTATCGCCGGTAAGGGCGTGCACGTCGTTACCGTCAACGACTACCTGGCCAAGCGCGACTCCGAGTGGATGGGCCGCATCTACAAGTACCTGGGCATGACCGTCGGTCTGCTGCAGAACAACATGCCGCTCGAGCTCAAGCGCCCGGCCTACCAGGCCGACGTCACGTACGGCACCAACTCCGAGTTCGGTTTCGATTACCTGCGCGATAACATGGTCACCCGCCCCGAGCAGCGTGTACAGCGCGGCCACAACTACGCCATCGTCGACGAGGTTGACTCCATCCTGATCGACGAGGCCAGAACGCCGCTCATCATCTCGGGCGCCGGCACCAAGTCCGCCAGCACCTACAAGGACTTCGCGCGCGCCGTGCGCGGCCTTGAGCGCGGCGAGGACGTCTCGCACGACATGCTCACCGCCACCGAGGACGTGGAGCCCACGGGCGACTTCGTCATGGACGAGGCCAAGCACACCATCGCCGCCACCGAGCGCGGTCTTAAGAAGATTGAGCGCCGCCTGGGTATCGATGACATCTATGCCGATCTCTCCGGCCAGCTGGTCAACCACCTGCAGCAGGCGCTGAAGGCCCAGTACATGTTCCACCGCGACAAGCAGTACGTGGTCACCAACGGCGAGGTCAAGATCGTCGACGAGTTCACCGGTCGTATCATGGAGGGTCGCCGCTATTCCGAGGGCCTGCACCAGGCCATCGAGGCCAAAGAGGGCGTGCTCGTGCGCGAGGAGAACCAGACCCTTGCCACCATCACCCTGCAGAACTACTTCCGCCTGTATGACAAGCTCTCCGGCATGACCGGTACGGCGCTCACCGAGGATGCCGAGTTCCGCGAGATCTACAAACTGCCCGTCGAGGTCATTCCCCCCAACAAGCCCGTGCAACGTGTTGACCACGAGGACCTGGTCTACCGCACCATCCAGGCCAAGTACAACGCCGTTGCCGACGACGTTGAGCGTCGTCACGCCAAGGGCCAGCCGGTCCTGGTGGGCACCGTCTCCATCGAGAGCTCCGAGAAGCTGTCCGCCGCCCTCACTAAGCGCGGTATCGCGCACGAGGTCCTCAACGCCAAGCACCACGAGCGCGAGGCCCATATCGTGGCCCAGGCTGGTCGCTATGGCGCCGTGACCATCGCTACCAACATGGCCGGCCGTGGTACCGACATTTTGCTGGGCGGCAACCCCGACGAGCTGGTGCGCGAGCGCCTGGAGTACGAGGGCCTGACCATGGAGGACGTGACGCCCGAGCAGCTCGAGCAGTTTAACGCCGAGGCCAAGGAGACCTGCAAGGCCGAGCGCGAGCGCGTGCTTGCCGCCGGCGGCCTGACCGTTATCGGCACCGAGCGCCATGAGTCCCGCCGTATCGACAACCAGCTGCGTGGCCGTTCCGGCCGTCAGGGCGACCCGGGCGAGACCCAGTTCTACCTGTCGCTCGAGGACGACTTGATGCGCCTGTTTGGCGGCGACAGGATGGACCGCGTCTCCAAGATGATGGTCACGGCCGACATGGGCGACGACATGCCCATCCAGCACAAGATCATTTCCAAGGCCGTCGAGAGCGCCCAGCATAAGGTCGAGAGCATCAACTTCTCCATGCGTAAGAGCGTCCTTGAGTATGACGACGTCATGAACAAGCAGCGCCAGGTTATCTATGCCGAGCGTAACAAGATTCTGGACGGCAAGGACCTGACCGACCACATCACTGAGGTCATGCACGATACCGTGTACCGCTGTGTTCAGGAGTTCTGCACCAAGGACAGCCACGAGGGCGAGCGCGATCTTGAGGGTCTGCGCAAATGGGTCGTCGAACTGACCGGGCATATCGATACCCCTCAGTTCCCCGACGAGGACTTTGAGGCCCTGGCCGCCGATGTCTTGGCCTATGTTGAGAAGTGCTACAACATGAAGGCCGAGCGTCTGGGCGAGGACCTGATGCGCGAGCTCAATACCCAGGTCATGCTGCGCGTCATCGATACGCGTTGGATGAACTACCTGCAGGAAATGGACTACCTCAAGACCGGTATCGGCCTGCGCGGCTTTGGCCAGCGCGACCCGCTGGTTGAGTACAAGACCGAGGCCTACGGTGCGTTCCAGATACTCGTCGATACCATGTACGAGGATTACCTGCGCACTGTTCTGCGCATTGAGATCAAGGCCGCCCCGCAGGCTGTGGAGCACAAGGAGGAGCCCGCCCTTAAGGGTGCGCGCTTCTCTGGTCCCGCCGAGGTCGATGGCGACAACAGCGATTCGGTACTGCGCAAGCAGGCTCAGGTGCAGGCCCGTACCGCCGTCCAGGGTGGTCCGGCTGCCGTTAACAACGGTGGCAAGGTGACGACCTACCGCAAGTCCGAGAGCGATGACCCCTATGTCAACGTGGGCCGCAACGACCTGTGCCCTTGCGGTAGCGGTAAGAAGTTTAAGTACTGCCACGGCAGGAATCGTTAATGGCCGAGGCTCTAGAGGTAACTCCCGCCGAGTTGGACGCGTTTGCGGACCGACTCAGCGAGGTCGAGTCATATCTCCATTTGGACGAGAAGCGCACCCGCGTGGCGGAGCTCGAGGCCAAAAGCGTCGCCCCGGGCTTTTGGGACGACGCCGATGCCGCTCGCGCCACGATGGAGGAGATTGCGCGCGCCAAGGAGGACATCGCCGCCGTGGATACCGCGCGCGGTGAGCTTTCCGATGCTCGTGCCGCGCTGGAGCTTGCCGAGGAAATGGGCGATGACCCCGATGCCGCTGCGCTGCGTGAGGAGGCTGCTGCCACGGCGGAGCGGCTTTCCCGCGCCATCGACGAGCTTGAGCTTGCGAGCTGGTTTACCGGCGAGTTCGATCACGGCGATGCCATTGTGACCATCAAGCCCGGACAGGGTGGTCTGGAGGCCCAGGACTGGACCTTCATGCTCTTTAAGATGTACATGAAGTACTGCCAGCGTCGCGGCTGGAAGGTCACCATCAACGACTGTCCCGCGGCCGAGGTCATCGGCATCGACCGCGCGACCTTTACTGTCGAAGGCAAGGACGCCTTTGGCATGCTTCGTGCCGAGGCCGGAGTTCACCGCCTGGTGCGCATTAGCCCCACCGACGACAAGAAGCGCCGACAGACTACGTTTGCCGGCGTCGAGGTCATTCCGGTGCTACCCGACGATATCGATATCGAGATTAATCCCGATGACATTCGCGTCGACGTATACCACGCAAGCGGCCCGGGCGGTCAGGGCGTCAACACCACCGACTCCGCCGTGCGCGTGACGCATTTCCCCAGCGGTATCGTGGTCACGTGTCAAAACGAGCGCAGCCAGATTCAAAACAAGGCCGCGTGCATGCAGATCCTCAAGGCGCGTCTGTACGAGATTGAGCTCGAAAAGCGCGCCGAGGCCCTGGATGAGATTCGCGGACCCAAGACCACAATTGGTTTTGGCAACCAGATTCGCAGCTACGTACTCTACCCGTACCAGATGGTTAAGGACCTGCGCACGGGCGTGGAGACTAGCAACGTCGAGGCCGTTCTTGACGATGGCGACCTGGACCCGTTTGTTATTGGCTACCATCGCTGGGCCACCGGCAACGCCGATGCAGAAGGCTCGGAGGTCTAAAAAATCGGGCGGCTTCAAGCCGATGCCAAGCCCAACGGTTGGACGGGTTTGTATCCAGAATAAACCCTGCGCAGGGGTGGTTTTTGTTCGGCGAATCGGTAGAATCGAATACAAGAAGAAGTTCAAAGCGCATCCGATGGGGTGCGCTTTTTTGAGGGAGGCAGCATGGCATATCGTCTGGACATCAAGCGCATTCTTTCGATGAACTTCTTTCACGATTTGCCCCAGATCATGTTGGGGTGTGCCTTGGCCGCCATCGCGACCGACCTGTTTTTGATTCCCAACGGTCTTGCCGCCGGTGGCGTTACGGGCCTTGCCACCATTATCCAGGCGGTCGGTGCATCGCGCGGCCTATCGCTTCCCGTTGGTATTCAGACGATCGTGATGAACGCCTTGCTGCTGCTGGTCGTTATGCGCGAGGGTGGCATGTTCTACGTGGTGCAGACCGCGACGGGCTTTGTGCTGCTGGGCTTCTTTACCGATCTGTTCGCCCCGTTTGTAGCACCTCTGGCGGATGCGGACCTGATGCTCCCTGCCATGTGGGGCGGCATTATTACGGGCATCGGTTACGGCATGGTGTTGCGCGCCGGCGCCAACACCGGCGGCTCGGACACGATTGGCCAAATCATCTCGCGTAATACCTCGCTGCCGGTGGGCTCGACCGTCATGGCGATCGATGTTGCCGTATGCGCGCTATCGGCTCCGGTCTTTTCAATCGAAAACGCACTGTATGCAGGCCTTTCGATGGTCATTAGCGGCTACGTGATCGATGCCGTGGTCGATGGTGGCAACAAACGTCGTATGGTACTCATCATCTCGGACAAGTTCCCTGATATCGCTGCCGATATCATGTATGGCCTGGGTCGTGGTTGTACCAAGTTTAAGGCGACTGGCATGTATTCGGGTGCCGAGAAGCCGGTGGTTATGGTCATCGTGAGCCGTCGAGAGCTCAATACCCTCAAGACGATCGTGCGTGAGCGCGATCCTCACGCCATTGTGACGGTCGCTGACGTTACGGAAGCCTTCGGCGAGGGATTCAAGGACATTAGCGCGTAGGGTCGACCGCGTTCCATCCAAAAGACGTTCACATTGATAAACCGTTTCATCAGCGGTTCTGTCTGCTAAATTGTTCAAATAATGATAAAAACTCTGGTAAAGCCTTCAGTTTCCAGCATAATGAATGACGTACGTGCATTGCGGCTGTGTTGGGATTACCTTCTGTGCCGTGCGCATCTTGTCTTAAGAGGATGAAAGGAAGGCACAATGAGCGACGAAGAGCTCAAAAAGGTTGCCAACGAGGTAAGGAAGGGCATCGTCACCGGCGTGCACGCTGCCAAGTCCGGCCATCCGGGCGGTTCGCTCGGCGCTGCCGACATCATGACCTATCTGTACTTTGAGGAAATGAACGTCGACCCGGCCGATCCCCGCAAGGCCGATCGCGACCGCTTTGTGCTTTCCAAGGGCCATTGCGCTCCGGGCCTGTACGCCGTGCTCGCCGAGCGCGGGTTCTTCCCCAAGGAGGACCTCGAGACGCTGCGCCATATCGGCAGCCACCTGCAGGGTCACCCCAACATGAACGACACCCCGGGTGTCGATATGTCCACCGGCTCGCTGGGCCAGGGCATCTCCGCCGCCGTGGGCATGGCCGTCGCTGCCAAGCACTGGGGCGATACTTACCGCACGTACGCCCTGCTGGGCGATGGCGAGAGCGAGGAGGGCCAGGTCTGGGAGGCCGCCATGTTTGCCGGCAACCAGCAGCTCGACAACCTCTGCGTGATTGTTGACCACAATGGCCTGCAGATCGACGGCTCCGTCGAGGAGGTCAACGACCCCATGCCGCTCGCCGACAAGTTCCGCGCCTTTAAGTTCCACGTGGTGGAGCTCGCCGACGGCAACGACTTCGATCAGATTCGCGCCGCCTTTGCCGAGGCTCGCGCCACCAAGGGTCAGCCGACCGCCATTATCGCCGAGACCATGAAGGGCAAGGGCGTTTCCTTTATGGAGAACCAGGTTGGTTGGCACGGCAAGGCCCCCAACGATGAACAGTTTGAGCAGGCCATGGCAGAGCTCACGGCCGCCGGAGAGGAGCTCTAGGATGGCAGACGTCAAGAAAATCGCCACGCGCGTAAGCTACGGCGAGGCTCTCGTCGAGCTCGCCAACGAGCACGATGACTTTGTGGTCCTCGACGCCGATCTGGCCGCCGCCACGCAGACCGGTAAGTTTAAGGCAGCCTGCCCCGACCGCTTCTTCGATGTGGGCATTGCCGAGAGCAACCTGATGGGTGTTGCCGCCGGTATCGCAACCACCGGCCGCGTTGCCTTCGCGAGCAGCTTTGCCATGTTTGCCGCCGGCCGCGCCTTTGAGCAGGTCCGCAATTCCATCGGCTACCCGCACCTCAACGTCAAGATCGGTGCCACGCACGCCGGTATCTCGGTGGGCGAGGACGGCGCCACGCACCAGTGCTGCGAGGATATCGCCCTCATGCGCGTTATCCCCGGCATGACCGTGATCGTTCCCGCTGACGACGTCGAGGCCCGCGCCGTGACGCGCGCCGCCTACGAGTGCGACGGTCCCGTGTACATGCGCTTTGCCCGCCTGGCCTCGCCGGTCATCAACGACCCCGAGACCTACAAGTTCGAGTTGGGCAAGGGCATCGTTATGCGCGAGGGCGCCGACGTTACCATCATTGCCTGCGGCCTGATGGTCGGCGAGGCCCTCGAGGCCGCCGAGCAGCTTGCTGCCGAGGGTATCGACGCCGAGGTCATCAACATGCACACCATTAAGCCCATCGACGCCGACCTGATCGTCAAGAGCGCCACCAAGACCGGTCACGTCGTGACCGTCGAGGAGCACTCCGTGATCGGCGGCCTGGGCAGCGCCGTTGCCGATGTCCTGTGCGAGCAGTGCCCGACGCCGCTCAAGAAGATCGGTGTCAACGACACGTTCGGCGAGTCCGGCCCGGGTGCCGAGCTCCTGCACAAGTACGGCCTGGATGCCGCCAACATCGTGGCGACCACCAAGGAGTTCCTGGCATAAGGCAAGGCGGATCTCAAGGACTGCTTCGCCAGAACTATAAAACTGCTTCGCCAGTACTATGGAAACCCGGCAGGGGCGCTCTCTTGGAGGGCGCCCCTGTTTCAGTTGCGGTGAAATAAGGACTGTTTTGCCAGCCTAAAGGCTCAATTAATCCGTATTTCACCGCAACTTTCGAAGGCGTTCCCGCGTGTGCTGGCTCCGTCGCGACGATTGATTGCGGCTTGGCACAGTGCGGCGACATCGGGGGCATCGCTGCCTCGGTATGTCATGGCGAGCAAGGCGGCATCATAGATTTCGTCATTGGTCACATCGGCGGCATCAATGGGGCAGAAGGTGAGAATTGAATCCTGTTCTGCAAGCTCGGCCAGATCGATCGTTTCACCCATGGCAAAGGCATCATCGAGGACGAGTGTGGCACTCGTGCATGGAATTTGATAGATCGTGCCATCCGCAGCGATAGGGGAACCTGCTGCCTCGAGCGTGTAGACACCTTGTATGAGATTGATGCCAGAGCCATCGGAGGCGACGAACTCAATCCTGTCGACCGTTATTCCGCCGATGGTCTTGCCCGTAATGTGTATCGGAACGCGCGATGCTCCGTTATCGGTGTCCCAACCCGCAGCCGCGACATCCAGCACAATGGCGTGCTCCGAATGGGCGGATACAAAGTGCGACAACACCTGCCGCAGATGAAGACCCATACAGCCACCACCGACAATGCCAATCATCAGCATGCAGGCAAGGATGACCGCAACGTGGTTCCGAGGCTTTACCCGAAGCTCAGAATCAGCAGAGATGCTATTGACGGCAGCCCCGCACGCCGTGCAGTACCTCACGCCATCGCGCAACTCAGCTCCACAATAAGGACAATTCATACTGGCCCCCACAACCACAGGCGTTCCTATCGAGGCCACTGTAAATCGACAATCCAAATCCAAGTTGCGCAACAATCAAATCAAGCCAATTTCAAGCAAGAGCTTCCTCCGGGAAACGGGCCCATCCCAACAAAGTGCAATTCAGACCCTCCCAAGCATGCATTTGCTGCACCTAATAGAAACGTGGCGACTCCTTAGTAGCCGCAGGCCACGCACAGGGTTACCTCCCAAATCTTTCCGCAGGACGGAGAAGTCCCCGCAGCGCGAAGCGCACAGCGGGGACTCCGACATGTCCGAGGACGATTTGGGAGGTAACCCTGTGCGCGGCCGGTGAGACCAAAACCCCGCCATGCTTCTTATGTGCAGCAAAGCTAATGCTGCTAAAATACAAAGCGCTCATGTAGTTTAAACGCACGACGATAAGGAGCACCAGTGGGTAACCACTTCCGTACCTCCGGTGCGGGCGATGACGCCCCCAAGACGCAGCCAGGCGCCGCGGGCACTCGTTTCGCCACCCCGGATTCAGAGGATCGGCTGTTTAGCCCGATCCCCGCACAGCCGGCAGATCAGGCACAGCCGGCATCAGATCCCTTTGCCTACAATCCCACCAATGATGTCGAGCTTTCCGAGGCCGCGGGTTTTGAGCCCGTGCAGAAGGTGACCGCTCGCGTGGATCAGCCTCAGGCTGGCGCCGCCACGCCGCAGCCTACCATGGCCGGCATTCCCGACCCCATGGCCCCTGCGACGCCGGCTCCTCAGCCTGCGCAGTCCGGTCTCTTTGCCGCTATTCCCGATCCCACGCAGCCTGCTGCCCCGGTGGTCGAGAGCGATCAGGCCGCCGAGGTCGCAAGCCTCGACAATGCGCTCAACAACCCCGACTTTACGTCGGTGTTTGCGCCCATCGATCCGCAGGCCAGCCGCAAGAAGATGGCCAAGCAGGCCGGTGTCGAGCCCGTCATCCTCATGGAGCATGTCACCAAGATCTATCCGGCACAGCCCAACAAGCCCGCGCTCGACGACATCAACATCGAGATCTATCCTGGCGAGTTTGTCTTCTTGGTCGGTCACTCCGGCTCGGGTAAGACCACGCTGCTTTCGACGCTCAACCGCGACGTCAAGCCGACGAGCGGCCGCATTTTGGTTGCCGGCCAGGACCTCATGAAGATCAAGAACCGCAAGGTTCCGTTCTTGCGTCGCCAGATCGGTGCCGTGTTCCAGGACTTTAAGCTCCTGCCGCAGAAGACCGCCTACGAAAACGTGGCGTTTGCCCTGCAGTGCATTGGCAAGCCCAAGGGCGTCATTCGCAGCCAGGTGCCCGAGGTGCTTCGTCTGGTCGGTCTGGCCGATCAGATGGACTCTCTGCCCGATCAGCTGTCCGGTGGCGAGCAGCAGCGTGTCGCCGTTGCCCGCGCTATGGTCAACCGTCCGCCGCTGCTTATCTGCGACGAGCCCACGGGCAACCTCGACCCCGCGATTTCGTTGGGTATTATGAAGCTGCTCGAGCGCATTAACCGTACCGGCACCACCGTGATCGTCGCCACGCACGACCGCGAGATGGTCGATAGCATGCACCGTCGCGTGATCGCCCTCGAGGGCGGCCACGTAATCCGCGACCAGGAGAGGGGAGGTTACGGCAACTATGGCACCAACTAACGTGGGCTATTCGCTCAAAGAGGCTATCAGCCACTTCTTCCGTAACTGGACTACCTCGCTCGGCGCCGTCATTACGATCTTCCTTTCGCTGTTTATCATCGGCCTGTTCATCATGGGCTCCGCGATGCTGAACTCCGTGATCGGTACCGTCGAGGATCAGGTTGTCATCAATGCCTTTATTAGCGATGACGCCGATCAGGCAGACGTCCAGGCCTTTGAGGCCGAGCTCAAGACGTGGAGCAACGTCAAGTCCGTGACCTATAAGGATAAGGACGACGCGCTGGCCGAGTACACGAGCAAGATGTCGGGCAACGCCGACGCCACCATGAGCGCGCTCGACGGCCAGAACCCGCTTCCTGCCTCGTTCGCGATTGAGATGGACGATCCGTCTCAGGTCGAGAGCACGGCCAAGAAGCTCAAGAAGAATGCCGACTTCCAAAAGATCGCGGACGACGGCGACGTCAACGCGAGCGTGCTGTATGGCCAGGAGGAAGTGAGCCGCCTGTTCCAGGTGACCAACTACATCCGTATTGCCGCCGTGGTGCTCGTTGGTCTGCTGACCTTTATCGCGTTCATCTTTATCAACAACACGATTCGCCTGTCCATTACGGCGCGTCGTCGCGAGATTGCGATTATGCGCCTGGTGGGCGCCAGCAACGGCTTCATTCGCGGGCCGTTCATTACCGAGGGCGTGTTGCAGGCCATTCTGGGCTCGCTGCTTTCCATCGGTGTTTTGGAGCTGCTGCGCAATCTGATGATTCCGCGCCTGCAGGCGAGCGTCGGCTGGATGTCGTTTGCGCTGCCGATGCAGTACTATCTGGTGACCTACGCCGCACTGATTCTCGTCGGCGTGGTCATCGGCCTCTTTGGCTCTGCCATCGCTATGCGCCGTTATCTGCGTGTATAGGCATGCTTGGAATTCGTTCCTTCCAACGGGTCGTTCCTTTTGGGACGGCCCGTTTTTTGATCCCCTGGGGACGGAGGAAAACGGATCACTAGGGGGGCCGGTCGATTCGAGTGATCCGCAATCCTGCCGTCCCCTAGGGATCATTTGGGTAGACTCTTGGGATGTAAACGGCAATCGATAGCAAGGAGGCGCTATGGGGCGCAATAACAAGCATAAGCGTGGCGCACGCAATAAGCGCGGGCCGGTGCGTAGCGAGCGTCGTCCGAGCCTGACTGGCCGCGTGCAGCTCCATGAGCACAGTGCCTATGTCATAACCGAAAACGGCGACTACAAGGTCATGGGCCGCGGTAAGCGTGAGATTATGGACGGCGATACCGTGGCCGTAAGCATCAAGGCGGGACCGCGCGGGGATCGTCGTGCCGTGATCGAGGGCGTCATCGAGCGTGCCGCCATCAGCGTGGTGGGTACGTATCAGACGGCCGGCCTGCTTGGTGTGATCGAGCCGCTCGATTCGCGTCTCAAAGCCGATTTCTTTATTTTGCCCGAGGACACTTCGGCGGAGCGCCTGGGCGTGCGTCCTGGCGATGTCGTCGTCGCGCGCATCCTAACGTATCCGACGCGTCTGGAATCGGGCACGGTGACGATCGATCGCCGCATTGGCGGCGATGACGCGCCCGATTTGGGTGTTCAGTATGTGATGGCGCGTTATGGCTATACCGACAGCTATCCCGAGGCCGCACTTGCCGAGGCCGAGGCGCTTACGCTCGATGTGACCGCAGCACTTAAAGACCCGCTTCGTCGTGACCTGCGCGATCGCTTTGTCATCACCATCGACCCGGTTGATGCGCGCGACTTTGACGATGCCATCTCGCTCGAGCGCTCGCCCGAGGGCGGCTATAAGCTGGGCGTGCATATCGCCGACGTTTCGCATTATGTTGCCTGGGACGGGCATATCGACCTGGAGGCCCGCCATCGCACGACGTCGGTGTACCTCGCCGATCGCGTGCTTCCCATGCTGCCCGAGCGCCTGTCCTGTGACCTGTGTTCCCTGCGCCCCGATGAGGATCGTCTGGCGTTTACCGTCGACATCGAGCTTGACGCGCAGGGCCGCGTGCGCCATTACGACCCCTATCCCAGTGTGATTCGTTCGCGTGTGCGTATGGACTACGACGGCGCCGAGGCGCTGCTGGTGCGTGCCGGCGCAGTTGAGTATTCCGTGTTGGAGGACGCTGCGGAGGATGTCGCTGCGGCTGAAGCCTCGCGCGAGGAAGCGCTTGAGCGCGGGCTTGCGTGCGAGGACACCGCTCGCGGCTGTAACGTTGACCTGGCCGATTTCCTGGTCGCCGCAAACGAACTCGCGGAGCTTCGGCGTCGCATACGTCGCGCACGCGGTTCGGTCGACTTTGACACGGCCGAGATTCGCGCGCTGCTGGATGAGGACGGCGTGCCCGTGCAGATTGTGTCACGCGAGCGCTCCTGCGCAACCTCGCTTATCGAGGAGGCGATGCTGCTGGCTAACGAGTGCGTCGCCGAGTGGCTGGCCGACCGCGATATCGAGGCGTGCTATCGCGTGCACGATGACCCCAGCCCCGACAGTCTGCACGGTGCTGCTGTGGCGCTGGCGCAGCTCGGTATCATCGATGATCGCCGTGCGGCGGGCATTGCCCTGGGAAGTCCTGATGAGTTGCAGGCGACGGTTGACGCCGCTGCCGGTACGGCTAACGCGCCGCTCGTCAACACCCTTCTTCTGCGCAGTATGCAGCGTGCGTTGTATAAGCCTCGCAACGAGGGCCACTTTGCGCTCGCCGCGCCGTGCTACTGCCACTTTACAAGCCCCATTCGCCGCTACCCCGATCTGGTGGTGCATCGCGTGCTCAAGCTGCAGCTGGCATACGAGCAGCTGGGTGGAAAAGACGCCTTAGCGCGTACGCCGAGGTTGATCGGAAAAGGCAGAGAGTCGCTTCCGCGCATCCTGCCGCAAATCTGCCGCGCGTGCAGCGATGCCGAGCGTGCGGCAGACGCTGCCAGCCATGCGACGCAAAAAATCAAGATTGCGCAGTACTACGAGGATCGCCTGGGCGAGCGCTATGCCGGAACGGTCTCATGGGTCAGCAGCATGGGACTATTCGTGCGTCTCGATCTGACGCAGGTTGAGGGGTTGGTTTCTATTAAGAGTTTGGGTAACGAGTGGTTTGAGTTTGATGAGGACGCGCTCACGTTGACGGGTGCCGACACGGGGCGTCGTTTTGAGTTGGGCCAGCGCGTGATTATCGAGGTCTCGCGCGTCAACACTACTCGCGGACATTTGGACTTTAAGCTCATTCATTAACCGGCACGGAGTGAGTATCGGCAGAGCGTAGAGGGCGGTCTTTCGGGGCCGCCCTCTTTGCGCGTCTCTTGATTGCCCTGCCATGGGCTCGACCGCTTCTTCATATGCTTTTGGGAGATAGGACCTACCAAAACAAACCTGTCCCTTTTTGGCAGGTTTACGAGAAAGCGGGGATGTTGTGGCAACGGTATATGGGTATGCGCGGGTGAGCACGCGTGATCAAAATTTGAATCGCCAGTTGGATGCGCTGAGCGCCTATGGCGTGGAGCCGGCGAATGTCTTTGCCGACTGTGCGAGCGGTAAGGACTTTGATCGTCCGCGGTATCGGGAATTGCTTCATGCCTTGGCTTCCGGCGACGTGTTGGTGGTGCTTTCCATCGATCGGCTGGGTCGAAACTACAGCGAGATACTCGAGGAATGGCGTCGTATAACCAAGGAACTTGGTGCGGCCATCGTTGTGCTGGACATGCCGTTGCTCGATACGCGTGCGAGAGATTGCGGCGGATCGGATGTGACCAGCACGCTGATCGCCGATATCGTTTTACAGCTGTTGAGCTATGTGGCGCAGGTGGAACGAGAGAACATCCACCGTCGTCAGGCGGAGGGAATCGCGGCGGCGCGGGCGCGCGGCGTGCGTTTTGGTCGACCCCGCAAGCCGTGCCCTCCGCAATTTGAACGAGTGCGCGATATCTATGAGGCGGGCAATATTACCCGGAGTCAGGCGGCAAAGCGCCTAGGTGTGTGCGTGGGGACCTTCGATCGCTGGATGCGCGAGACGGAGTAGGGGTGCCGGGGATGCGGACTCAGTGACTACCGCCGCCCACCCCGACCCGCTTGCCCCCGTTCGCATATGGATGGGCACCAACATCCGTCGTGTCGCCCATACCGTAGAGTTCTTCTTTGTTGGGCTGTTTGCCTCGTTGGCGGCGGTGTGCTTGGATAAGCGCACGACCTGTCCCATTGGCGCCCACGCGAGACGCTGTTAACAACCCTGTTACGAATAATGCGACCTTGATGAATCATTTTGTGTCGCGCGTATTTCCGAGCGGTCGGATTTGAGGGGCGAGTGGTAGAATGCCCGCCCTTTGTGCGCCATGATGCGGCACAATGTACCGTAAAAGCTGTTTATATCCGGTACGAATCGTTCGTTGGTCTTTAATTCTTCTCAACGGAGGTGTTTGAGATGGCAAACGGATTGCTTTTAAGGCTTCGCGAGCGTGAGCTCAGCGCGAGTCCGGCGGAACGCAATGTCATCGTATACGTGAGTGCTCATCCGCACGAGGTGGTCGGGCTGTCCGTCCGCGGTCTTGCCGATGCCACGTTCTCCTCGCCCTCGAGCATTTTGCGCTTTTGCAAGCGCTTGGGTTTTGCGGGCTACAAGGAGTTCCAGCGCGAACTGATTGCCGAACTTGCGCTCCTGGGCGACAGAAAGGACGTTGCCCTCGAGGACATCTCCGTGGATGACAGCGTCGAACGTATCGTGGGGAAGGTGATGAAAAGCAACGTGCGCACGATCGAGGCGACGGCGCGAACACTCGATTACACCGTTTTGGAACGATGTGCAGCCTATCTTAAGCGGGCGCGCATGGTCAATCTGTTCGGTATTGGTGCTTCTCGCTTGGTTGCGCACGATCTGGCACAAAAGCTCATGCGTGTCGACAAGGAATGCCATCTGTACGATGACTGGCACGACCAACTCTTGTGCGCCAAGAACATGCACGAAGGCGATATCGGCATTGCTTTTAGCTACTCGGGCTTAACGCAAGAAGTGCTGGACTGCACCGCCGAGGCCCAACGCCACAACTGTCCCGTTGTGGCCGTGACCAAAGTAGATGGATCGTCCAAGCTTGCCACCATGGCCGATGCCGTGCTCGGCGTTGCTGCAAGCGAGCCCTTGGTCCGCAGCGGTGCCATGGCCTCGCGTATGGCTCAGCTTATGGTTGTCGATGCCCTCTACGCTGCTTACGTTGCGAGCGATTACGAACGGGCGACGCATGTCATCAAGCAAAACTACATCGAGAAACAGGAAAGATGAGGTGAACAAAATGCTCGATTTAACAAAATTCACGACAGAACAGCGAAATCAAAAGTCAATGGACCTCGACATGATGACGTCGCTGCAAATCGTCACGACGATGAACGATGAGGATCTTCGCGCCGTCCAGTCGGTCACGAAAGTGTTGCCACAGGTTGCCACGGCAATCGACTGGGCTGCCGAGGCGCTCGAGCGCGGCGGACGCGTCTTTTATATGGGCGCGGGCACGAGCGGTCGTTTGGGTGTGCTCGACGCTTCGGAGTGCCCACCCACGTTTGGCGTATCGCCCGATCTGATTGTCGGGCTCATTGCCGGAGGCGAGACGGCGTTTACCAGGGCTGTCGAAGGTGCCGAGGATAGCGAGGAACTTGGCGCGAGTGACCTGCGGGAACATAGGCTCTCCGTCAAGGATCTCGTCGTTGGTTTGGCGGCAAGCGGTCGTACCCCCTATGTGGTGGGCGGCCTCGCGTACGCCAAGGCAACCGGGTGCAAGACCATTGCAATCGCCTGCAACCAGGGGTCGAAGATCGGGGAGAGCGCAGACCTTGCCATAGAGCCCGTGCCCGGCCCCGAGGTGCTTACCGGGTCAACGAGGCTCAAGGCGGGAACGGTCCAAAAGCTCATTCTCAATATGATTTCGACCGGTGCCATGGTCAAGATCGGCAAGGTGTACCAAAACCTGATGGTCGATGTACAGCAGACGAACGAGAAGCTGGTGGTGCGCGGCCAGAACATCGTGATGGAAGCGACCGGCTGCACACGCGAGCGCGCCGTTCAGGCGCTTGCGGATGCCGGCGGTCACGTAAAAACCGCTATTGTCTCGGTGCTGCTGGACTGCGATGCCGAGCAGGCTGCGGTAGCTCTTGAGCGGGCGCGCGGCCATGTCCGTGCTGCGGTGAGTGGCCATGAGAAGAGCAATGCCGATGTCCAATAGGTGCACGGCGTGAGCCGATATGACATCTAGACGAGATACCCAATACAAGGAGGAGTTATGACGAACAAAGAGCTGGCTCAAAAGCTGCTGGACCTTTTGGGCGGTAAAGACAACGTGCTCGCAAACGCGGCGTGCATGACGCGCCTGCGCGTGACCGTCAAAGACGCGGGCAACGTCGACACGGAGGGCATTAAGGCGCTCGACGGCGTGATGGGCCTGGTTGAGGATGACACGATGCAGATCGTGCTGGGTCCGGGCAAGGTGAATAAGGTGCTCGAGGAGTTCTCCAAGCTCACCGGCCTTGCGAAAGGCGTTGCTGACGAGAGCGTGGTTGACGCTGCGGCCACAAACAAGGCCGCACAGAAGGCCAAGTACGAGTCTAAGCCGGTTCAGGCCTTCCTCAAGAAGATTTCCAATGTCTTCGTCGCCCTGCTTCCCGGCATCATTGCGGCTGGCCTCATCAACGGTATCTGCAACGTCATTAACGTCTCGACGGCAGGCGCGCTTGCGGGCGAGTGGTGGTACCAGGGCATTCGTTCCATGGGCTGGGCCCTGTTTGCCTATCTGCCCATCTTGGTGGGCTATAACGCGGCACGTGAGTTTGGCGGCTCCGCTGCGCTGGGCGGCATCGCCGGCATGATGTGTATCGCCAACAGTGCCATGCCCCTGCTTGCGCCTGGCGCGGCTGATCCTGCCACTGCCATTCTGCTGCCCCTCACCAGTGCGCAGTACAACCCCGCAGCGGGCGGCATGATCGCGGCTCTCATCGCTGGCGCATTTTTTGCCTGGATGGAGCGTCAGATTCGCAAGGTTATGCCCAACGCACTCGACACGTTCTTGTCCCCGCTGCTGGTGCTCATCATCGGCGCCTTCGCTCTGATGCTCGTCATCCAGCCGGTTGGCGCATGGCTGACGACTGCCATCTTTAGCGTCCTCACCTTTATCTTTGAGAAGCTGGGCGTTCTGGGCGGCTATATCCTGTCGGCAGGCTTCTTGCCGCTGGTGTCCGTTGGCCTGCATCAGGCACTTACGCCGATCCACGCTATGCTCAACGATCCCGACGGCGCTACCAAGGGCATCAACTACCTGCTGCCCATCCTTATGATGGCTGGCGGCGGCCAGGTCGGTGCCGGTCTGGCGCTGTACTTTAAGACCAAGAACGCCAAGCTCAAGAAGTACGTCGCCGAGTCCATCCCCGTTGGTATCCTGGGCGTGGGCGAGCCTCTGATGTATGCCGTTACGCTGCCGCTTGTCCGCCCGTTTGTGACGGCCTGCCTGGGTGCCGGATTTGGCGGTGCGCTCGCGGCACTGCTTCACATCGGCACGGTTTCTCAGGGCGTTTCCGGTCTGTTTGGCCTGCTGATCGTCGTTCCCGGCCAGCAGCTCGGCTACGTTGCCGCAATGCTGCTTGCCTATGCCGCCGGCTTTGTCCTGACGTGGTTCTTTGGCGTCGACGAGCAGAAGATCAACGAGTTCTTTGGCGAGTAGTTTGATATCGCGAGCCGTGTTGCTCAGGGCTCGCGGCGCGCGGAAGATTTCTTGATGCTATGGTTGTGCCGGCGGGGCTAACTGCTCCGCCGGCCTTTTTTAAAGGAGCGTTGAAGCGTGAAAACGGGTATTTCGATTTATCTTTCCAGCCCTTTGCAGGATATTGAGCGGACGATTGAGCGTGGCGCCGCGGCGGGTGCGCGCTACGCGTTCACCTCGCTGCATATTCCCGAGGATGGGGGAGCGGCGTATGCCGATAAGGTTCGTCAGGTGCTGTTGCTGCTTTCCGCCCGCGGTATTGCGCTCATTGCCGATGTGGGGCCGCGCACATGCGATTTGCTGGGCCTTGAGCGCATGGAGGACTTGCGTGATCTGGGACTGGAGTACCTGCGCTTGGATTATGGCTTTAGTGCCCAGCGGGTCGCGGAGCTGTCCGGTGTATTTCGCATTGTGGTCAATGCATCGACGGTGAGTTCTGATGAAATCGCATCGTGGCGTGAGGCCGGTGCCGATGTGACTCGTTTTGCCGCTTGCCACAATTTTTACCCCAAGCCTTATACCGGTTTAGCTCTTGAAGATGTTGCTCGGACGAATCTTCGTCTTGCGGCGCTTGGATTCGAAATCATGGCTTTTGTGCCGGGTGATGCTAACGTTCGCGGGCCGGTTTTCGAGGGACTGCCGACGGTCGAGGCGCAGCGCGGTCGCGCGTCAAAGGTTGCTCTCAATATGCTTGAGCTTGCACATGGCGCCGATTGCGATATTGTGTTGGTCGGCGACCCCGATCTATCCGATGCGGGCTGGGCGCAGTTTGCTCAAGTTTCCGCCGGATACGTGGACCTGCAATGCGAGCTTGAGCCCGGTTATGCCTATGTGCGCGGGCAGATTCATCACGACCGGCCCGACTCGAGCGTCCTCATCTTTAGGTCTCAGGAGTCACGTACGACGCTTAAGCCGGATTCCGTGCCGACGGATTCCGGAGCCGGCCTGCCGCGAAAGGCGGGGTCGATCGCTGTGAGCAATAGCGGATATGGGCGCTACGAAGGCGAGCTTGAGATTGCGCGGGTTGATCTTCCCGGTGACGAGCGCATGAACGTTGCGGGCCATATCACGCCCGAAGCAATGGAACTGCTGCCGTTTATCAAGCACGGATTCGGGGTACGGTTCGTTTAACGTGTGACCCGCGGGCTACAATTGGCCCATCATACGAAGGCGCCTCGTGTGGCGTGTGCCTGCGTTGGCCGATCTATATTCGGAGGATTCCCATGACCGTACTGTTTGTTGAATATCCCAAGTGCTCGACCTGTAAGAAGGCCAAGGCATGGCTGGACGAACATGGGGTAGAGTATATCGACCGCGATATCGTTTTGGACAACCCCACGGCCGATGAGCTTGCGACCTGGATTGCTCGTTCGGGGCTGCCGGTGCGGCGCTTCTTTAATTCGTCGGGCATGAAATATCGAGAGCTGGGCCTGAAGGCGCGTCTGGATGCGGGCATGACGGATCGGGAGTGCTATGAGCTGCTGGCGACCGACGGCATGCTGGTCAAGCGTCCGCTGCTGGTGGGCGACGACTTTGCGATTCCCGGCTTTAGGGAATCGGCTTGGGCCGAGGCGTTGCTGTAGCGGCTGCGGAAAGTGCGACCCGGAATTCGCTTCCAGAATGGGATGCACTTTCCCAAAGTGGCCGGTTGCGGAAAGCACGTCCCATTCTGAGCTTCGATTGCGGGACACGGTTTCCGGTTGAGGGCTCGACGGGAAAGTAGGGACCAGTTTGAGCTTGAAATCTGGGACGCACTTTCCGCCGGCGGGCCTGCCCCAGTCAGTCCGCCAGCTGTGCCCATTCGTGCGGATCGTAGACCTTTACGTGTTTGTTGGGCTTGCCGCTCCAGTACTCCTCGTCCATAAAGGGCAGATATGCCTGAACGCCGGGGCAGATAAAGGGAATCCGCTGCTGTTGCAGTCGCTCGCGCTGGCGCTGCTCCAGGTGCGCCTCGGATATGACGGTCGGCATACCGGACAACTCGACGAGGCTTGCCTGGATTCGCTTAAGGTCGGGGAGTCCCGCGTGCCATGACATCCGCATGATCAAAAAGGATGCACGGCGGTATTTTGCCTGCACCACAGTAATGGCGGGGCGTAACGTGGGGTGAATTTTGTCCCATTCGGGCCAAAGGTCGGCAGTGATCTCGAGGCCCAGGGTCTCCCATAGGTAATCAAGCTCTTCGTCCATGGTGCCTCGATATCTACGCGATCATTGATACTTCGATTGTGTTGCCTGGTGCTATCGTTTTCGCGGTAGAATCTGCCAACGGTTGACGGCTACCGCTCACGGCGTTTTGCCCTTCGTGTACAGCGGTTGGCTTCACAGGTCCTTCACGGGTTGGACTAAATTAGGCCAATTTGACTGAATTTCAAAAAAGTCAAAATTGGGGCTTGCGTCACGGCGAGACTTCCCGTATATTTCTTTCTTGCGCAAAGGCACAGCCGAGCGCAGCGATGCAGTTATTGGGATGTCGTCTAATGGCAGGACAGCGGATTCTGGTTCCGTCAATGGGGGTTCGACTCCCTCCATCCCAGCCATTGCATTTGCTACATATGGCCCGTTCGTCTAGCGGTTTAGGACGCCGCCCTCTCAAGGCGGAGATCACCAG
>URCO01000028.1:0-27107 GCA_900546375.1 uncultured Collinsella sp. | reverse complement strand
CGGAATCGGCTAAAGTGCGATGGCGAAATTGGTTGTTTTTACAGTAGCGCTAACAAACTCGACGTGGGCGCCCCCGCAATGGTGGCAGACCATGGCGAAGCAGGCGATCCGCGCCCGCTCCCCGCCGGGGCGCTCGACCGCGACGAAGCCCCAGTCCATCTGGTAGGCCTCTCCGGGCGCCGTCCTGAAGCGCTGGCCGCGGCAGCCCTGCGGGGCCGCCTGCCGCCTCTTCGCGGGCACGAGGTCCCGGTGCGCGGCGATATAGGTCTTCACCGTGGTGAGGCCGCCGGCGTAGCCCTGGCCGAGCAGCCGCTCGAATATCACCTGCGAGTTGGTGACGCCCTTCCGCAGGAGGTCGTCCACCAGGCCGGTGTGGCCGGCGAGCACGCCCGGCGCGGCCCTCCTCCCGCTGTTCCCGTGGGGCAGGGCCCTGAACCCGTGTGCCCTGACCGTCCTCGCGCGGGAGCGGGTGAGCCCCGTCCTCCTGCAGAACTCAGCGAGGTTGCATGCCTGCGGGTCGAACCCGTCGCCCTCCTCCGCGGCCATCTCCCGGAGCGCCGCGTCTATAATCTCCTGTAGGTCATCGTGTCTCTCGTTCACCTCAATGGTCCTCCTAACGCCGGCGTGTTGGCACCACCAGCGTAGTGGCGGCGGGGAGGCGCGGTGGCCATTATTCGGTGACCGGGATTGGTCAAAATAGTTTGACTATTAGCGGCTAAAATCGCCCGGCGCTAACACCGATTCCGACTCTCTTGTAGGAAGAGCTTGAGATCGTATTGGCCCAAGGCAATCTTAAAGCAGTCTCATTGGCAAATCTTCGCTCCTGTTGTGTTGAGGTGTAAGGTATCAGTGATTGATGTTTTGTGGCGGGTAGATTGGGGCCTTCCTTGATTCGATGCGTTCTCTCGAGGTTCATCAGAGCAAAAGGGGCTTTCGTCTTCATTGCTATCACGGTGATTGGAACCGCTCTCTCCTATGCCATGCCATACGTGAACGGGAAATTCTTAGATTTTCTTCTCGGTAACCGCAGCGAAAGAGACGCCGTACTCTTCGCGCTCCTGGTTGCGTCAATAGGAGTTTTCTCCACCCTCTTTACTTATTTTGCAGGAACACTTTCCATTCGCATAACCACGAGACTTTCCTTTGATCTTCTCAGGGAGGCCGTCTTGCGTTTTGAAAGAGACGATTACTTGGTGAGTCGGACCATCGATCCAGCCTATACAACGCAACGGATTATTTCCGACTCCAGCGTGGTCTCATCCTTCGTTTTGGCGAATTTTATCAGTGCGCCGCTGTCCATTGTAGCCATTCCCATCGTATTGCTTATCATATGGTCAATTGATTCAACTCTCGCGGTGTTTTCCATCATTCTCCTCATCGTGTATTTCTGTGTAATTACTGGGTTGAGGAAACTTTTGTATAGGGTCACGTATGAGAAGAAAGAGGCGGACAGCGCCTTTTACGCCGCAATTGCATCGCAGCTTAATCAGATTCTCAACATTCAACTGTCATCTTCGTACGGCAAGAGCGAACAAGCGCTCGACGCTGGGTTTAAGAGCTATTTTCCCAAAGTTTTGCGCTCCGGAAAGCTATCATATTCTCTGACATCGCTCGATGGTCTTTTCGCAGCGTTGTTTCAAGCGGTGATACTTGTTGTTTCCGGAGTACGAATCATTAATGGAACTATGTCAATAGGCGAGTACACTATCATCGGTACATACTTCGCGGTTCTCTTTAAGACTTTGAAAAGTATGATGTCATTGTTCAAATCCTATCAAGATGCCAAAGCATCATGGGATAGGACGGCTATCGCGACGAGAGAAAAGGAGAGATCGGGGTGGAATCGGACCGATTTAGCTAAACTCGATGAAATAAATGACATTTCGGTATCTGATTTGGAATTCTCGGTTGCCCTTCCAGACGGATCTGTCCGAGAGGTCCTCGGCGGGTTTTCTTTCAAGTTTTCCGGTCCTGGTACATATTGCATAGTTGGGGAAAACGGAAGAGGCAAGACGTCACTTCTTTACTTGATGCTCGGGCTATACTCATCGAAAGGCAAAGTAAAATACAACGGCGTGCCAATCGAAGAATGCGACTTGGATTACATACGTGCGAGAGAGATATCGTGCTGCCCACAGTCGTGCTTCGCGCCGGACGAAACGGTGAAAGAGCTGTTAGAGTATTTCGACACGCCCTTTTCTTCCTATCACCGGGGTGTAGATGGCCTACTTTCGCTGGAAAACAGCGTGAAGGAGTTGCTCGGGAAACGTTGCTCCGCGCTTTCGGGCGGTGAGCTGCGCCGAGTGTACTTATGGTCGGCGATTTCACGCAAGTCGTCAGTTTTGGTACTCGACGAGCCCACGACTGGGTTAGACGCTGTAAGCCGCGCCGAGCTTGCGGCCTATGTTAAGCGCAACAAGCAAAGCCAGCTGATCATCGTTGTCTCTCACGATGACGAGATGGTCGGCGCGGTAGAAGGGGTAGTGGATTTAGGCAGCATGTACCAGGGTAAATGATGACAAGTGTAGTGCTACCCAACTGGTAGAGATAACAAAAAGGCGATGCAGATGCACGTAGCATTCAGGCGGTTCGGACTCGGTGCCTTCACGCCATCGCAACGCTTTCAGATATAGTTCTCGTTCTCTTACTAAAGGAAACTTTAGTCTACGTCATCTTGTCGAGACAGAGGTGAAGCGAAGTGTTGTCGCGACGTATCTTATTCCAGGTGGCTCAGTATCAGCGTGAGAATCGCACCAAAGTGTACTTACGATTCTCGTGTCCCACGGACAACATGAGCTGAGCATTGAGGTTCCACCCTTTGCTGCAACTACACGGGGTTGGACGGCAATGAATATGCCGGGCCGCATACCACGCGCAGCGGGGGTCCATGTCCCAGTATGTTGCCTACAGCAGCCTCGATGTCCACGCACACATCATCTCTGCCTTCGCGTTCAATCCATTTGCCGGAGAGTGCGAGGGTTGCCAGGCCGTAGAATTCGAGCCGAACAAATGAAATGCGGTATCAGCGCATAGGATTAAACTGACGATTGCTTTGCACTGAGAATACGCTTGGAAAGCCGCTATGGGTGGCGGCCCGGGTTAAATAGAGAAGCCCGTCCGATCACTTTCATGTGGCGAACGGTCGGGCTTCTTATTCCACTTGCCAATGCTCGGCTCATATTGGAAGAAAGCTACGCTAATGTTTGCGTGACACTCCTATTTTCTCCGAAGAAAGAGTCGGATAATGAAGAATAGAATTAAAAAAGGTGCCAGATATAACGCAAGTATAAAGGCTAATCCAACGAGACCTTGCAATAATGGCATAACTCCTCCCAGACACGAGATTTTGGTATTTGTTCCCATCTTATTCTGAATTGGACCAAATAGTTCCTAGCCACAAAACTACTCGTCAACTGGATCGCACCAATCTGCTGGCAAAACACAGCTTGATTCTTTATCGACATAGCACCAATCCGCAACAGGGCACTCGGCGATGTCGTAAAAATTGCATATATCAACTCCAAGACAACAAGGCTCAACGGGAGGATGTTCATTTGAACCAACAGGATGGATATGCTTCATAACAGCTCCTCACCTTAATCCAATTAGAGACTACGTTTGATCAATGCCACAGTGATCTACAACGCAGATGCTGCCGCCATCCATGTCATAGTCGCAGTAATCGTATGCACCACAGCCATCTGCTTTATCATAAACAGTACAGATGTCAGTAATGCCCAAGAGGCAGTCAAAAGACATCGGCTTCACGCCTGCCTCGTCGCCACTTCCTGGATTAATCGGATGAATATGCTTCACGACTACCTCCCTTTGAGTGCAGAAAAACCTCAATATTGTGTATAACAAACCAAGATGTCTAGTTCACCATATTTCTAGAATGGTTTCGGCGAACGTAGCAATAAGCTTCGCAGACGGTAATCAGAAGAACGAACACCTCCACAATGGTGACAGCAATGCGCTGAACCGCTTATTCCGATACAGTAGCTTCTCGTTGATTTTTCTCCTGCGAAGATGAGTGGCGGGAAATAAGGTCAAAAGCCATCTCGTAGCACATTTTTCTATATTCACATGATGCAGGGTGTAGACTCTTGGGCAAGTAGCCGTGCTCGTCTGCAGCCTCCCAGCTACAGCCCCCACCACAGAAAGACCGAGCCCAACAGTCCGTACAGTCAATTCTTTTTTCGACACCCTGACTCCAGTTTTCAATATACCTAGTTTCGTCAATTCCGGTGACGATGTTGCCCATTTTGAATCGCATCATCCCGACAAACCTGTGACAGGGGTATACGTCCCCTTCGGGAGTCACGGAAATAAAACGCCTGCCAGCCCCGCATCCGACAAAGGCGATCCTGTTGCTCATAATCAAATCAACTGCAGTTTTCAATGTTCTAAACAAGGGCTTTTCCCCTTGATCAATCTGTTTGAGATATTGATCCGTCAAATCTATTAGGCCCGCCCTGATTTTGTTTAATGAGTGTTCGTCGAGTTTGATATTCTCATCGAATGAGCTCACGGGCGAGAAGTAAATCCTTCTGAAGCCCATCTCTTTAAACTGAAGATAGTCTTCAACAAGGTTACAGTTATTATTTGTTAAGGTCGCTCTTGCGCCGAAGGGGAACGACTCGGAAAAACGACGAACGTTTTTGTCGATATCGGAGAAAGAGCCGCCTCCCGTCTTGTACGGGCGCGATGCATCGTGCTTGCATCCTGTACCATCGAGACTAATCAGAACAGAAAACCCGTGCTCCTTGAAAGAATTCACAGCAGTGTCATTCAAAAGCGTTCCGTTGGTCGTAATAGAATAGGTAAAGTTTCTATTGGGGTATATTCTTTTTGAATAGTCGACCGTTTTCCATATCAGCGGCTCGTTAATCATGGGTTCCCCACCAAAAAAGACGATCGCAAGCGTTTCGTTTTCCGATGAACTTGCGACGAGGTAGTCGACCGCCTTGAAGGCTATCTCGTCTGTCATCAGCAGAGGAGACGTTCCATAATCTCCTTTACCGGCAAAACAGTAACTACAACCAAGGTTGCATGCATGTGAAACGTGGAGTTCGATGGATCTAAGTTTTCGAGGCGTGTCTTTTGTTAAGAAAGTCCGCTCAGACAATCGTTGATACTCATCAATGTCGTCTTCAAGTTCTGCTATGGTCGTTTGGTCGTAGCCTTTCGCAGCAAGTGACTTTGTTAGCAACTTCGAGTTGACCGTTCTTCCCGATGCTTCAAATATGCGAAGCGCATCTTCTGATGCTTGGTCAACCTGAAAGCAATTGCGAGTGACCTCATCGAAGCAGTAACGACGATCACTTACTGAGAAAAAATGCATACGTTCCTCAATTTCATGCTGGACTGGCACTAACCTTGTTTATTGTTGCGCAGCTATAAAAAACCACCAGCGGGGATTCGGTGTGCGGCCCAATCGGACTCCCAAAAGGTTCTATTTGAGACTGGCAAGCTTTGTGTTGTTGGCACTTCGACAGCGCTCTTTATTCCAACATGGAGCCTCGCAGTTTGAGTCGACTTGCCTCTGGAAGGTCCGATCTTAACTTGATTTAGGATGAAAACAGATTACAGGCGCGCTCCTCTGGAAAGAAAGGAAACCAATCGCCGCCTTTCACCAGGAAAGTTTTTATAGCCCACCTCGAGCAAAATGAAAGATGCGAGAGCGATTGGGGAACAACGCGAATCTCCCCTTTTGGGTGGGAGCGAGCCTTCAGCCACCGGCGAACGACTCGCCCTGGTCAGAATCTGGAAGTGGTGCCGGGCCGCTTGGGCCTCCCCGGTGACTTCGTGGGGCTTACCTGCCTGACGTCGAGGAGTACATCCGCAAGATTCGTTCCCTATGCCGTTTGCTCTCACGCCCGCCTTAGTTCCAAGTCGGGCGAGCCGCCGCGCTCATGCGACCCGTGGCGGCGACACGTCGACGCCGCGCTCGCTGAGCACATCTTCGGTCGCGGGCGAGCACGAGGTCGCGCCGGCGCATCCGCTGGGACTGCTGTACGTGCAAAACGGCTACGTGGTGAGCGTCCCGCGCTGGATTCAGCCGAGTGAGGAAGGCGTTGAGATCGGCGCGCTGGCAACGGGGGAGGGCGGCATCACCGACGACGTCTCGGCCCGCCATGCCCATATCTGGTGCGACGAGTCTGGCGCATGGTTTGTCGAGGACCTGTCGTCCACTAACGGCACCGTGGTGGTAAACGGGGCCACGAGTGTGTGTATTCAAGTAGAGCCCGGCCGCTCCGCCCAGCTCAACCCCGGCGACGAGCTCAAACTCGGCGAATCCACCACCTACGCCATCCTGCTCGGCGCCCTCTAGCCGGCAGTTAGGGACGTTCCTTTCCTGCCGGTACTTGGGGACACTCCTTGGCGCGTCAGAGCCAGTCGTCCGGGGATGGAGGGACCATTCTGGCCTTTGGCGGTCACCCGAGGTAAACCTTTACCGCCCGCCTATATTTGTCGAAATTACACTTAACGGCGGGGTACAATAAACCCGCATGCGGATTTCCGTTGCGGGCGCTTCCCATCGCCGGGGCGTGCCCGGGAGCATCCGGCATGCGGCCTTTGCGGCGCTCGGTCATGTGCAAGACGGGCGGTCGGGTCTGTGGGGCGCATCAGCTGCCCCTCGCCTCGGCATGTCTTCTCTCCACGCCACGTACCTGCTGCTGAGCCTGCCTGCCAGATGATTGGAAGCAACAGCGTAAATCCCATCACGCCAACATCCCGGCGATCGCCGGGGCCTGTATACCTATATGAGAGGAGAGGGGTATATGGCGCGTAAGTTTAAGTCTATGGACGGCAACGAGGCGGCCGCATATGTTTCGTATGCGTACACCGAGGTAGCGGGAATCTATCCCATTACGCCGTCCAGCCCGATGGCCGACCATGTCGACCAGTGGGCGGCCCAGGGTCGCAAGAACATCTTCGGCACCCCGGTCAAGGTCGTCGAGATGGAGTCCGAGGCAGGTGCAGCCGGTACCGTTCACGGTTCGCTGGGCGCCGGTGCTCTGACCACCACCTACACGGCTTCTCAGGGTCTGCTCCTGATGATCCCGAACATGTACAAGATCGCGGGCGAGCAGCTCCCGGGCGTCTTCCACGTCTCCGCGCGTTGCGTCGCTTCCCACGCCCTGAACATTTTTGGCGATCACTCCGACGTCATGGCCTGTCGTCAGACCGGCTTCGCCATGCTCGCCGAGGGCAACGTCCAGGAGGTCATGGACCTCTCGCCGGTGGCTCACCTTGCCGCCATCGAGGGTAAGACCCCGTTCCTTAACTTCTTCGACGGCTTCCGCACCAGCCACGAGATCCAGAAGGTCGCCATGTGGGACTACAAGGATCTTGCCGAGATGTGCGACATGGATGCCGTCCAGGCTTTCCGCGATCACGCGCTCAACCCTGAGCACCCGCACACCCGCGGCAGCCACGAGAACGGCGACATCTTCTTCCAGAACCGCGAGGCCTGCAACAAGGTCTACGACGAGCTCCCTGCCGTCGTCGAGGGCTACATGAAGAAGATCAACGAGAAGCTCGGCACCGATTACGGCCTGTTCAACTACTACGGCGCTCCCGATGCCGATCGTGTCGTCGTGTGCATGGGCTCCTTCTGCGACGTGCTCGAGGAAGTCATCGACTACCTCAACGCTCACGGCGAGAAGGTCGGCCTGGTCAAGGTTCGCCTGTTCCGTCCGTTCTCCATCAAGCACTTCGTCGACGTTCTCCCCGAGACCGTCCAGAAGATCGCCGTCATGGACCGCACCAAGGAGCCGGGTTCCATCGGCGAGCCGCTCTACCAGGACGTCGTCTCCGCTCTCTACGAGGCCGGCAAGACGGGCATCAAGGTCGTCGGCGGCCGCTATGGCCTGGGCAGCAAGGACACGCCTCCCGCGTCCGCGTTCGCTGTCTTCGAGGAGCTCAAGAAGGACGAGCCCAAGCGCGAGTTCACCATCGGCATTGTCGATGACGTGACCAACCTGAGCCTGCCCGAGGCCGAGGATGCGCCCAACACCGCAGCCCCCGGCACCATCGAGTGCAAGTTCTGGGGTCTGGGTGGCGACGGTACCGTCGGCGCCAACAAGAACTCGATCAAGATCATCGGCGACCACACCGACAAGTACGTCCAGGCCTACTTCCAGTACGACTCCAAGAAGACCGGCGGCGTCACCGTCTCGCACCTGCGCTTTGGTGATTCCCCGATCCGTTCGCCGTACTACGTGACCAAGGCCGACTTTGTCGCCTGCCATAACCCCAGCTACATCGTTAAGGGCTTCAAGATGGTCCGCGACGTCAAGCCGGGCGGCACCTTCCTGGTCAACTGCCAGTGGAGCGACGAGGAGTTCGCCGAGCACATGCCCGCCGTGGCCAAGCGCTACATCGCGAACAACAACGTCAACGTCTACCTGATTGACGCTATCGACCTGGCGGCCAAGGTCGGCATGGGCAAGCGCACCAACACGGTGCTCCAGTCCGCCTTCTTCGCACTGGCCAAGGTCCTGCCCGCCGAGGACGCCCTGCAGTACATGAAGGACGCGGCTACCAAGTCCTACATGAAGAAGGGCCAGGCCATCGTCGACGCCAACCACAAGGCCATCGATGCCGGCGCTACCGCTTTCCGTAAGTTCGAGGTTCCGGCCGACTGGGCAACTGCCGAGGATGCCGCTCCCGTCGAGCTCTCCGAGGAGACCAAGTCCGCTATCGCCCAGCAGGTCAAGAACCTGCTCGAGCCCATCGATCGCATGGACGGCGACAGCCTGCCCGTTTCCGCCTTCGTCGATTGCGCCGACGGCCAGTTTGAGCTGGGCGCCTCCGCATACGAGAAGCGCGGCGTCGCCGTGGTCGTTCCCCACTGGGACGAGACCAAGTGCATCCAGTGCAACCAGTGCGCCTACGTGTGCCCGCATGCCACCATCCGTCCGTTCGCGATGACCGAGGACGAGGCTGCCGCCGCGCCCGAGGCTACCCGCACGCTCGACGCCATGGGCCCCAAGGCCAAGGGCATGAAGTTCACCATGGCTGTGTCCCCGCTCGACTGCATGGGTTGCACCAACTGCGTCAAGGTTTGCCCCAAGGGCGCCCTCGAGATGGTTCCCACCGAGCAGGAGATGGACCAGCAGCCCGTTTGGGACTACATGGTCGAGAACGTCTCCGAGAAGAAGGAGCTCATCGCGGCCAACGTCAAGGGTAGCCAGTTTAAGCAGCCCTACCTGGAGTTCTCGGGTTCCTGCGCCGGCTGCGCCGAGACCGCCTATGCACGTCTGGTGACCCAGGTCGCCGGCGACCGCATGTTCATTTCCAACGCCACCGGCTGCTCCTCCATTTGGGGTAACCCCGCTGCCACCGCTCCTTACTGCAAGGACAAGGACGGTCACGGCCCGGCGTGGAACAACTCCCTGTTCGAGGACAATGCCGAGCATGGTCTGGGCATGGCCGTTGGCTATGAGGCCGTTCAGCACAAGCTGATCGCCGCTACCCAGGACATCATCGCTGCCGATGGTCCGTCCGATGAGCTCAAGGCCGCCGGCCAGGCTTGGATCGACTCCGTCAACGACACCGAGGCTTCCAAGACCGCTGCCGCTGCCTACGTTGCCGAGCTCGAGAAGTGCGGCTGCGACGCTTCCAAGGCGATCCTCGCCGACAAGGCTTACCTCACCAAGAAGTCCTTCTGGATCTTCGGCGGCGACGGCTGGGCCTACGACATCGGCTTCGGTGGCCTGGACCACGTCCTGGCTTCCGGCCACAACGTCAACGTCTTCGTCTTCGACACCGAGGTCTACTCCAACACCGGCGGTCAGGCCTCCAAGGCCTCGAACCTGGGCCAGGTCGCTCAGTTCGCCGCTGCCGGTAAGGTGACCAAGAAGAAGTCCCTGGCCGAGATTGCCATGAGCTACGGCTACGTCTACGTGGCGCAGGTCGCCATGGGCGCCAACCCGGCTCAGACCCTCAAGGCCATCCACGAGGCCGAGGCCTACGACGGTCCGTCCCTCATCATCGGCTACAGCCCCTGCGAGATGCACTCCATCAAGAAGGGTGGCATGCAGAACTGCCAGGCCGAGATGAAGAAGGCTGTCGAGTGCGGTTACTGGAACCTCTTCCGCTTCAACCCCGAGGCTGCTGCCGGCAAGAAGTTCTCGCTCGATTCCAAGGAGCCCGCGGGCGGTTATCAGGAGTTCCTGATGAACGAGGCCCGTTACGCTTCGCTGACGCGTTCCTTCCCCGAGCGCGCCGAGGAGCTCTTCAAGGAGAATGAGCAGGCCGCTATGGACCGCTATCAGCACCTGCTGAAGCTCAAGACGGTGTACAACGAGGCCTAGGTCTCCCACCGCAGGATCTGAGGGCTAACCTTCGCGGACGTCCTCGGACATGAAAGAACCCCCGCTGCGCACTACGTGCGGCGGGGGTTCTTTCGTCCTGCGGAGTGTCCGCGAAGGTTAGCCCTCAGATCCTGCTACGACTACGTCCTTGGATTGTGGGGCTGCATGAGGGACGTGGTTGTGGGGGCCTTTTGTCCCCGTCGCTGTTTCGCGGCGCGGCCGCGAAACCACGCGTTACTTTGGTTATGGAGGGGGCTTGGTTGTTGGTTCAGATGATCTAGAGAGATATGGGTGCAAATGAGAAATCGTTGTTGGGGTCGTCCTTTTCCATAAACTCATCGAGGCAGAATGTCATATAGATTGGAACGTACAGGATCTTGCCCTCTTCGCTAAGGTTTTCGTGGCTCAGCACAACGGCCTCGGGAATCTTGTACTCGCCCACACTCATCAGGCGATCGAGGGCCGCATGTGCTCGAACTTTCTTGCCCGATTTGACTTCGATTGGGACAACATGTCCTCGGGCGCCTTCGATTACAAAGTCGACTTCACCGACCTCACGTGTTTGGTAGTACCACGTATCTGCTCCGAGGGCAACAAGCTCCTGCGCGACCACGTTTTCATAGAGACCGCCGAGGTTGGGGGTTTTCATATCTAGATATACAGCGCGTGCCGTGCTACCGGGATATCGCGATGCGAGCATTCCTGTATCGGACTCGTATAGTTTGAAGGCGGCTGCCTTCTCTGTCCTCTTAAGAGGACTCCGGGCCTCCGTCACCTGGGGGACCATCAATCCAACGCCTGCGTTCACCAGCCATAGGAAATCCTGCTCGTATTTTTGAAGACGAGCTCCCTCGCCTAGAGACGAGACGATAAAGCGATGGGACTCCGCCTCAAGCTGAACGGGAATTTGCTCGAAAATGGAGCGAACGTTAAACGCTCGAGTCGATGCATATTTAGAGATATCGCTTTTGTACTGATCGACTAGCTGAATTTGAAGCTCACGCGTTCTCACGAGCGAATAGCCCGAATCGATATAGTTCTGAACGACCTCTGGCATGCCGCCGCAAACGATATAGGCTCTAAAGTTTTTGAGCATCGCCTCATGAATATAGTTTTCGACGGGACGTCTCTCGACAAGGCAGCTGCGAATGTCTGCAAGCACATTCTCGCTGATGCTGTTTGCCCAACAGAACTCTTCAAAATCCATCGGTCGCATAACAATGTGCTCGACATACCCCACCGGAAAAGAAGAGATCCCCTTAAACTCAGTCCCAAGCATAGACCCCGAGAAGACATAGCTAAAGCGTCCGTCCTCGACCAGCGCCTTCATAAGTGTAACGATCTGCGGATACTCCTGAATCTCATCGACGAAGATAAGCGTGTCTCCTTCAACAAGCGGTGCATCCGCAAGAAGGGCCACACGGTTGATGAAGTCAATGGAGTTCTTAGCGCCAACAAGTACGTCTCTTGCCTCGGCATCGAGTAGCAGATTGACCTCATAATACGAAGCGTAGTTGCTCTTTCCAAACGCGCGAATTGCATAGCTCTTGCCAATCTGACGCGCGCCAGTAACAAGCAACGCTTTATTGGATTTGTTCTTCCAGCTCAAAAGCCTGTCAGTGACCTTACGGCGTAGCATTAAAACCCCTCAATGACAAAAATTGGCAAATAGATTTGACCCTAATCATACAAAAATTGGCAGATAGATTTGACCCAAATCATACAAAAATTGGCAAATAGCAAAGCTCGCTTAGGCCTCAAAGCCAGCGAGCCAGCACGGTACTTTGCGAAAAGGCTGGCGGCGCCGTTGTTGAGGGTGGCCAGGTTGGCAGTGGCGCCGTTAGCGTTCTCGGCTGCTTGGGCGCGCAGGAGCGAAAGGGCGTCGGCAGCGTTCATGCAGAAGCCGACGGTAAAGTTCCATACTGCGAACTCGCAGTCGCTTGCCGCGGGGTGAAGCGCGATCGGCTATCCCTTATGTTGGATGAAAAGCCCCATGTTTTTGCAGGGATGCATACTCGTCAAATTAATGTATAGAATCGCGTATAGTGCGAGTAAGATATTGCGCTGTCCGTTTTGTGTTTAGCAAAGATATAGTTTGCATAATCTGGTCTAATCCCTGCTCTATTTAAATAAAGTTGCACGTAAATGGCGTAGATATACCTGAACTGGGCTTCTTTACGCTGAGCGGGTAAAATCGACCGTTCGCCGCTTAGGTATTTTCAAAATGAATAAAATGAGCGATAAAGAGAATATAAACCCTAATAAACTCGCGTATCGCACGGACGCGGGTTATTAATGGGTTGTAGGCCTTTTACAGAAAGGATTCCAGCAATGTCTAAGCCTCTTGGCAAGCCCGATCGTATTGTCGTCGCCCTCGGCGGCAACGCCCTCGGCAACAACCCCGTCGAGCAGATCGAGGCCGTGAGCAACACCGCCCACGCTCTCCTCGGCCTCATCGAGCAGGGCAACGAGATCATCATCACCCACGGCAACGGCCCGCAGGTCGGCATGATCCAGAACGCCTTCGCCGCTGCCCACGATGCCATCGGTACCCCCGAGATGCCGCTGCCCGAGTGCGGCGCCATGTCCCAGGGCTACATTGGTTATCACCTGCAGCAGGGCATCGGCCGCGAGATGCACAAGCGCTATAAGCGTTGGCACGCCGCCACCGTCGTCACCCAGATTGAGTGCGACCCGGATGATCCCGCGTTCAAGAACCCGACCAAGCCGATCGGCCCCTTCTACACCGAGGAGCAGGCCAAGGAGTTCATGGCCGAGGATCCCTCCAAGGTCTTCGTCGAGGATTCCGGCCGCGGCTGGCGTCGCGTCGTCGCCTCCCCCGATCCCAAGAAGATCGTCGAGGCCGACTCCATCCTCAACCTGCTCGACAACGAGTTCATCGTCATCGCCTGCGGTGGCGGCGGCATCCCCGTCGTCCGCGACTACGAGAACAAGGGCTGCTACAAGGGCGTTCCCGCCGTCATCGACAAGGACCTGGGCGGCGAGCTGCTGGCCGAGGACTGCGATGCCGACGTTCTGTTCCTGCTGACCGCCGTTGAGCATGTCGCCATCAACTTTGGCAAGCCCAACCAGGAGGAGCTCGAGGACCTCACCGCCGACGAGGCCGAGCGCCTGGCCGACGAGGGCCAGTTCGGCAAGGGTTCCATGGAGCCCAAGGTCCGCGCTGCCATCAAGTTCGCCCGTTCCCGCAAGGGCCGCACCTGCATCATCGGCGCTCTGGACAAGGCCGCCGAGACCATGGCCGGCCTCTCCGGTACCCGCATCCACGAGTAGTCTCTACTCTGTTGCCTCTCTCGTGGGCGCCAGGCAAAGCGCCCACAAACTAGCCTCTCTTCATGAGCCCCGCAGTCCGCTCCGACTGCGGGGCTTTTGCTATTCACCTAGTCATTGGGGACGTTCTTAAATGACTAGTCAAACAAGAGCGTCCCCAATGACCACTCATTTAAGTCTGTCCCCAATGACTAGTAGTAGGCCCACATGGCTTCGACTTCGTTGAGGACCTCTACGACGCCCCCAGCGGCGGGCGCTGCGGCTGGCCGAGTTGGGGTCGTAGACGCCAATCTGATTGGCATCGTCGATGCCGTAGAGCACGATGTAGTGGCCTACGTTGGTAAACGTACCGGGGCGCACTGCGGCGATGACGGGCGCACCCGAGCGAAGTGCTTGGGTAATCGATTCGCGATCGTTATAGAGCTGTGTTCCGTTGAGCCCCAGCTGCCACGCACCGCCTGTCATAAACGACCACTCGGTGGCACCAGTGGGGGCGTAGTTGCCGGCTTCGGCCAGTGCGCATATATCGACCGGCGTCCTATCGGTATGGCCGGTCTTAAAGATATAGACCATGGTGAGGCAGGTAGGACCGCAAGCGTTTTCGCGAATAGTGCCACCGGCATAGGGCAGCTCCGACCATGCGGGGTCAATTTGGTAGATGTGGGGCATGGTGCCGGCCTGCCATTGCGAGCGTGGGGTCGAGAACGCAAAGGAGTAGCCGGGCGCGACGGGAGCTTTAAGCAGCTTGTCCTCGGCAGTGGGCTCAAGACCGGCTGATCCGTGGGAGATACAGGATCCCAAAAACACAAAGACGAGGCAGGCGGCGATGGAGCAAAGCGCAAGGCGTAGGCGGCGGGCCGGAAGCGCGTGGCTTGTGGTGTGCGACGCGGGGTGAGGGGCGGAATTGCCGCGATCGCGTTGAGGTCGCGAAAAGGAGCGCTTGACGTAGTAGTCGGTCTTACGGCGATCGTAGCGACGTGGCTGCGATGTGTCGGTCTGGCGTTGGCGTGTGCTCGTACTCACGCGGTGTGACTGCTGCACGGTACGGCTTTGTTGCCGCGAAGAAGCCCCGGGCTGCTCTTGGGGGCGCTGCGGGCTGTCGTTGTCGGAGGTGCTTCTGGGCGTTGGCGTGGTGCGGCCGGCAAGGCGCACGCTTTGTGGCCGTTGGTCGCCGTCATTGTATCCGTATGCCATTCGAATCACCTTGTCTCATGTGTAACTTGTCTATCCTACATAAAAAGATGCACGACACATGGGCATGTGCGCCAAAAGCCTGACAAATGGTATGAACGTTGCCGCGCCGCGCGCCAAGCGCCACGGCAACAGGTATTCAAAAGCAGACAAGATGAAAGCGTCCAAGACGAATGACGTCTCCCGCCGTTCGTCCCAAAAACGGTGCCGCTCGTTTTGCAGTTCTGCCTTCGGTCGAGCTGCGAGCGGCGCTGCTGCGCCAAGGCCGTATCTTAAAGCCATGGAATAAAAGCGCGCGGCAAAACGGACCGCGCAAGGGGTGACGCCAAGGGCGTCAAACAGGAAAGGAGGGGAACAATGGCGGACAAGAACGCAGAAGTTGCAGTCGAGGATAACGGCGGCATGAAGAAAACGCTTTCGCTCTGGAACTTCTTCACCATCGGTTTCGGTGCCATCATCGGTACCGGTTGGGTTCTGCAGGTCGGCGACTGGATGGTCGTGGGCGGCGGTCCCGTTCCCGCTATGATCGCATTCCTCTTGGGTGCAATCTTCCTCGTGCCCGTCGGAGCTGTTTTCGGTGAGCTCACGGCTGCTATCCCCATCTCGGGCGGCATCGTCGAGTATGTCGATCGTAGCTTTGGCCGTACGCTGAGCTACATCACCGGATGGCTTTTGGCCCTGGGCAACGGCATCCTGTGCCCGTGGGAGGCCATCGCCATTTCGACCCTCGTGTCCGAGATGTTCGGCAGCCTGCCCGGCCTTGAGTGGCTGCGCGCCGTCAAGCTCTACACCATACTGGGGGCCGACGTCTACCTGTTCCCGACGCTGATCGCGCTCGGCTTTGCAGTCTACGTCATCTTCCTCAACTTCCGCGGCGCCAGCTCGGCTGCCAAACTCCAGGCCTTCCTGACCAAGGCCCTGCTCTGCGGCATGCTGCTCGCCATGGGCGTCTCGCTGTTCACCGGCTCGCCGGACAACGCCATGCCCGTGTTCTCCCAGGTCGCCGGCGCTGGCGGCGGCAAGGCCGCTACCGAGAGCACCAGCCTGTTCGCCGGCATCGTGTCGGTCCTGGTTCTGACTCCGTTCTTCTACGCCGGTTTCGACACCATTCCTCAGCAGGCTGAGGAAGCAGCCGAGGGCCTCAACTGGAACAAGTTCGGCAAGATCATCTCCCTGGCCCTGCTGGCCGCCGGCGGCTTCTACATGGTCTGCATCTACTCGTTCGGCACCATCCTCGACTGGCATGAGTTTGTTAAGAGCCCGGTTCCCGCGCTTGCCTGCCTCAAGGGCATCAACATGCTTCTGTACCTGGCCATGCTCGTCATCGCCACGCTTGGACCCATGGGCCCGATGAACTCCTTCTACGGCGCCACGAGCCGCGTCATGCTCGCCATGGGCCGCAAGGGCCAGCTGCCCGAGCAGTTCGCCGAGGTCGACCCCAAGTCCGGCGCTCCCAAGCTCGCCTGCGTCGTTCTGGGCGTCATCACCGTCGTCGGTCCGTTCCTGGGCAAGAACATGCTCATCCCTCTGACCAACGTGTCGGCTCTCGCCTTCATCTTCTCCTGCGGCATGGTCGCCCTCGCTTGCCTGCGCATGCGCTTCACCGAGCCCGACCTGCCTCGTCCCTACGAGGTACCCGGCGGTAAGTTTGGCATCGGCCTCGCTATCGCTGCCTGTGCCATCATCATCGGCCTGCTCGTGATCCCGTTCTCTCCCGCCTCCCTCAACATGGTGGAGTGGAGCATCGTGATCGGCTGGTTGGCTGTTGGCCTGGCCCTCATGGCTTTCACCAATTCCCGCAAAAAGTAACGCCGAGCCGGGGCGGACCAGGTGCGCGGGACCCTCTCTTCCGCGCACCGAACCCGGCATCACTTGGGTAGCTTTGTGAGGCCGCGACCCAACACGGCCTCGCCCACTATATGGATCCATAAGGAGGAACCATGTCCACTAAGTATGCAATCGTTGGCGGTAAGCTCATCGACGGTACCGGTGCCGAGCCGGTCGAGAACTCCCTCGTTCTCGTCGACGACAACGGCAAGATCGAGTATGCCGGCGTTATGCAGGACCTTCCCGAGGGCGTTGAGGTCATCGACGCCGCCGGCAAGACCGTCCTTCCCGGCCTGATCGACACTCACCTGCACTTCTCGGGCAACCTGACCGACGATGACACCGATTGGGTCATGCAGCCGCTCCTCGAGAAGCAGGCCGTCGCCGTCAAGCAGGCCTACGACTGCCTCACCCACGGCCTCACCACCGTCTGCGAGATCGGCCGCTTTGGTATCCAGATCCGCGACTGCATCGACAAGGGCGTCTTTAAGGGCCCGCGCGTTCTGGCCACCGGTCTGGGCTTCTGCCGCGTTGCCGGTCACGGTGACTCCCACCACTGCACCCAGGAGCTCAACAAGGAATCCCATCCCTGGGGCGACCAGGTCGACGGTCCTTGGGATCTGCGCAAGGCCGTCCGTCGTCGCCTGCGCGAGAACCCCGATGCCATCAAGATCTGGGCTACCGGTGGCGGCATCTGGCGCTGGGACTCCGGTCGCGACCAGCACTATTGCTCCGAGGAGATTCAGGCCGTGGTCGAAGAGGCCAAGATGGTCGGCATCCCCGTGTGGAGCCACTGCTACAACAACCACGCCGCTGCCTACGATTCCGTCCGCTTTGGCTGCGAGCAGCTGATTCACGGCTTCGATATCGATGAGCGCACCATGGACCTCATGGCCGAGCAGGGCACCTTCTTCACCCCGACGATCGCCTTCCTGCCCACCTGGTACGCCACCTATCCGCCCGTCTACGTCCCCGAGCTGCACGACAAGTACGAGGGCACCCTGGTCGAGAAGGAGCTGCAGCGCAACTACGACTGCCTGCGCGAGGCCAAGAAGCGCGGCGTCGTCATGACGATCGGCTCCGACTCCTTCTCCTTCGTCACCCCGTACGGCACCTGCTCCATCGAGGAGATGTACGAGTTCGTCGACAAGATCGGCTTCACCCCGGTCGAGACCATCACCTGCGCCACCCTCAACGGTGCCAAGATGTGCCACATCGAGGACGAGACCGGTTCCATCGAGGCCGGCAAGTGCGCCGACCTGCTGGTCGTCAACGGTGACGTCGCCGCCGACATCCACGTGCTCAACACCGACAACATGGACGTCATCATGAAGGACGGCTGGATCGTCGAGGCTGGCACCTTTGGCGAGGCCAACAAATACAGCGCCTAAGATACCGTTTGTCGATGGCTGGATGTAAAACACAGTATTTGATTGCATAATGCAATGGAGAGGGTCGCTTGCGGCCCTCTTTATTGCTATGGGTGCGATAGATAAAAGGGGATGACGGTGGATTTAAACAGGCTGATTCTGGGCAAGAGCTACAACTCTACCAAGGTCTTTCGTACGGCCCAGCATGTGGTCCAGGCCATCCTGCTCGGTGTTGTCGTTCCGGCGCTTATCCTGCTGCTTATCTGGGATTTAACCGATAATCCCAATCCCGTTCCGGGCGTTGTCGTTATTGCCGGCTTGGTCATGCTGTGCTTCTTTTTCTCATATGTCTTTGTGGTCCCCGACGACCTCACATCGAGCGCAACCGACCGTACGCTCGCCATCGCATCAAAAATATTCGCCTACACGTCGCGCGGCCTTACGCCCGAAGCGGCCCTGGGCGCCTCTAAAATCATCCTGTCCGAGACCATCGCCTCTGCCATCTGCTTTACCGATGGCAAACAGGTGTTGGCAAGCTGGGGCGAGGACTCGGCAAAGTGCCCTGCCGGCACCCCGGTCGTGCTCAAGACCACGCTCAGTGTGATTGAGACGGGCGAGCAGAGCGTGTTTTCGCGTGACACCTCCCATGAGACGGGCGGTTATTTTCCCCGCCTGCGCGCCGGCATTGTCGCGCCGCTTACCGTGCGCGGGCATTGCGTGGGTACGCTCGAGCTGTACTACCCCCGCCTGAGCAGCATCGATATGCGCCAGACGGCGTTGGCCTCGGGTTTTGCCGATCTCATTTCCACGCAGCTCGCCAGCTTTGAGCTCGAGCGCCAAGACGAGCTCACGGCCCGCGTGGAGCTGCGCGCCCTGCAGTCGCAGGTCGACCCGCATTTTCTATTCAATACCATTAGCACGATCGTGTCGCTCGTTCGAACCGAGCCCGACAAGGCGCGATCGCTGCTGATCGACTTTTCCAACTACTATCGTCAGACGCTTTCTGATTCCGATACGCTCACCACGCTCGAGCACGAGGTGGAACAGGGCGCCCGTTATATCAATCTTATGCAGGCCCGGTATGGCGACGGCCGTCTGCGCGTTTCGGTCGACATCGACTTTGAGGTGCGCGACAGCCTGGTGCCGCCGTTTATCTTGCAGCCGCTGCTCGAAAACTGCATCAAGCATGCGCAGCGCGAGACCGAGCCGCTTTCTATTCGTGTTAGGGCTTTTGAGACCGATGACGGCCTGGAGATCATCGTCGAAGATGACGGCATCGGTATGAGCGAAGAAGTCTGCGCGCATCTGTTTGAGCAGCATCGCCGAGAGGAGCCCGAGAGCATTACCGCCGACGGCTCCATCAAGCGAGGTTGCGGTCTGGCGCTCTTCAACGTGCTTCAGCGCATCCATTTCTTTTACGGAGAAGATTCTGGCATGCGCGTGAAGTCTCAGGAGGGCGTGGGAACGCAGGTCATCGTAGAGTTGAACGGCGAGCCGCATGAGCCGGCGCCGCTAACGGTGTAGCACGCGGTTGGATTGAGAGAAAGAGGGGAAGCGCATATGTCCGAAGGCTGGAACATCTTGGTGGTTGATGACGAGCCTCCCATTAGGGCTGAGCTACGCTATCTGTTGGAAAAGGATACGCGTGTGGGTCAGATTGCCGAGGCGGGCAATGTCACCGAAGCCGTGGAGTCGATTCTGTCGAACAAGCCCGACGTGCTGTTTTTAGACATTACCATGCCCGGTCGCTCGGGAATTGAGCTTGCCGAGACGCTGCAGAACCTAAAGACGCCGCCAGTCGTGGTGTTTGTGACGGCATTTGCCGAGTATGCGGCCGATGCCTATAACCTTGATGCTGTCGATTACATCGTCAAACCGGTCGAGGATGCCCGCTTGTCAAAGGCACTCGACAAGATCGAGACCGCCCTGGGCGCTCGCCGTGTCGTCCATGCTCCGCGCCAGCCTTTGCGCCTGACGGTGGACCGCGGGGGCAAAAAGGTGTTCATTCCCGTGGCGGATGTCTGCTACTTTGAGGCGCGCGCCGATTTCTGCAACGCCGTCTGCGCCGAGGGAACATACCTGATCAATGAGTCGATTTCCTCGCTCGAGCGTCGCTTGGCCTCCGAGGGCTTTATCCGCGTCCACCGCAGCTACCTGGTTAATTTGGAAGACGTGCACAATGTCGAGATCGGCTCCACGGGTCTTATGGAGCTCAGGCTCGATCGCGTAACCTCGACGGTGCCTGTGTCCCGTCGCCGCGCTGCCGAGGTCAAGGCGCATTTGGGGCTTGCGTAGGCAGTCTGCATGCCATCGTTTACCGCCGCAGGTTTGGCATGACCGTGCGGTGGGCATAATGGGTGACATCGAATGAAATCGAAAGGATCATTATGCCTGCGCTCATTACGCATCATCTGTTTGGCGAGGAAAGTATCGACCGTCTTCCGCAGGGCGTTATTACGTCCGACGAGGAGCGCATCGCCTTTATCCTGGGAAACCAAGGTCCCGACCCGTTTTTCTTCCACATGCTCACGCCGCGCGTTTCTGACTGCACGTCGCTTGCTCAAGTCATGCACCGCTCGCGCATGTCGCGCCAGTTCTCGTGCCTGCGCGACGGCGTGTCGCACCTGCAGCCGCGCGATGCCAATCTGGGCCGCGCCTTTGCGCTGGGCCTGCTGTCGCACTATGTGCTCGACCGCAATGCCCACCCCTTTGTCTACGAGCAGCAGTTTGGCATCGTAGATTCCGCCCCCGAGCTCGAGGCTTCGGGCAGCCAAGTTCACGCCGTGCTCGAAAGCGATCTGGACGTGCTGATGCTACAGCTCAAGCGCGACGGTGCCACGGTCGAGGATTATCCGCCGGCGGGCGAGATCGTCACCACCGACCGCATCAACCGTGTGGCCGGCGTGCTGATGAGCTACATCGCCGGGCGCGTGTACGGTATCGACATCCCGGCGGGGGAGTACGCCGGCGCCGTCTCGGACATGCAGATGCTCTATCGCACCATTGAGCCTGCCGGCTCGGTAAAGACGCGCGCGATTGCCCTGGTTGAGGGCTTGGTGCATGACTACTCGCTGCTCGACGGCCTTGCTCATCGCGTGACGACAGAGCTGCCCGAGCGCACCGGTAACCTGGGTCACCTGACATGGAAGAACCCCTTTACCGATGAGGTCTCGACCGAGAGCTTCCCCGAGGTCTTTGAGCGCGCGCTGACCGATTACGAGCTCACCGTTGCCCGCTTTATCGAGACCGGTGACATGGATGCCGTGACCGGCCATATCAACTATAGCGGCCGCGTACTCGACGCCGACGAGGAGTTCGACCGCGAGGAATAACAAACCGTTTCAATAAGTTGCGGTGGAATAGTTCCTGAATGAAGCCCCCGGAGGGCTAAGCGGGAACTATTTCACCGCAACTGCGTTGATGGGATGGCGTTTCGCCCTGCGTGTCCGTATGACCGCTCCTGTTCCTTTGCCGAATCCTTACCAGCGCTTCTGTGCAATTGGGGTACGATGAACTAACTGCATATTGGGCGAATACGAAGGGGCCCTGTCCATGAAATACACCAAGCTCGAGCGTAACTGGGTTATGTACGATGTGGGCAATTCGGCCCTCGTGTTGCTCAATACCTCGGTGGTGCCCATCTACTTTAACGCCATCAATACCGGTGCTTCCTCGGCAGACCTGGTGGTCGCCTGGGGCAACGCGCAGACGATCGCCTCGCTGGTCATCGCTATGCTCATGCCCATTCTGGGCGCGCTTGCCGATTACGCCGGCAACAAGATCAAGTTCTTCTTGGGCTTCTTCCTCACGGGCCTGGTGCTTTGCCTGGCGCAGGCTATCCCAATGTCCGCCATGGCATTTTTGACCGTGTACGTGCTGTGCACCATCGGCCTTAACTCTTCTATGACGTTCTACGACGCCATGCTGCCCGACATTACCACCGACGAGCGCATGGACGCCGTGTCTAGCTCGGGCTATGCCTGGGGCTACATCGGTTCCACCGTGCCGTTCATCATCTGCCTGGCGCTCATCATGGGTGGCCCCGCTCTTGGCGTCCCCACCATGCTGGCAACGCGTCTGTCGTTTATCATCACTGGTGCCTGGTGGCTCATCTTTACCCTGCCGCTCATTCGCACCTATAAGCAAAAGTACGGTCGCGAGCGCGGTCCCGAGGACACCATCGGCCACATCGTGGGCGGTGTGTTCTCCGAGGTCGGACACACCATGCGCGAGATCGCCCACAACAAGACCGTGCTGGTCTACATGATCGCGTTCTTCTTCTATATCGATGGCGTCCACACGGTCATTTCCATGGCTACCAGCTACGGCTCGGCTTTAGGCATCGACTCGACCCAGCTGGTGCTGGCGCTGCTCGTTACGCAGTTCGTGGCCTTTCCGTCCGCCATCATCTACGGCAAGCTCGCCGGACGCGTGGGCACGCTCAATATGATCCTGGTGGCGGTCGCCGCCTACATGGGCATTGTGCTGTTCGCCGCATTCTTCCTAAAGACCGCCTTTGAGTTCTGGGTGCTTGCCATTATGGTCGGTCTGTTCCAGGGCGGCGTGCAGGCGCTCAGCCGTAGCTACTTTGGCCGCATTATCCCTAAGGAAAAATCCAACGAGTACTACGGCTTCTTTGACATCTTTGGTCGTTATGCAAGCGTCATGGGCACCTTCCTAGTGTCGGTCGTCACCTCGCTGACCGGCAACCCGTCGCTAGGCGTCCTTTCCATTGGCGTGCTGCTGGTCGTTGGCTTTGTGCTGCTGGTCCGCCTGTCTCGCATGACTCAGGCGGCAGAGCGGGCCGCATAGAAGCGAGCGGCTATTGTGCCTGTCCGCGGTACTCTTTTGGGGTTATCCGCAATAAACATTGCGACTTGCGAGCAATGATTTGCCCAAGTGGGTATGATGGAATCAGCTAGGTCGCGGGGCGTCGCCTGTGTTTGGCGGCGCCCCGTTTTTGTGTTGCAGGGAGGGAAGGCATGAACGCCACGGTTGTGATTCCAACATACTGGGCGGGCGATGATGCCCGTGCAAACGCTCCCGGCGTCTATGACCACTCGACGAAGCTCAACGCCACCAATCCCGAGCTCGACCGCTGCCTGGCCTCGCTCGAGCAGGTGCGCGACATTCCGAGGATTATCCTTTTGGTGGTCTGTCCCATCTCGGCCACGGCTGATGTGTCGAAGCGTGTCCACGAAATCGTCGACGCGCACCCTACGCTCAAGGTCACCGTGGTTACCAACAACCAGGCATCGCGTATCGCCGACCGTGTGGCGCAGATTGCTCCCAAGGGCTCGGGCGAGTGCGTGAGTCTGCGCGGATATGGCGCCATTCGCAATATGGGGCTTGCCTGCGCTGCGGTGCTCGGCCACGATGCCGTTGTCTTTTTGGATGACGACGAGACCGTTATCGATGCCGACTTTATGAAGCGCGCGACCTATGCACTGGGCCAGCAGACGCGTCAAGGCCTGCCGATTTTGGTTAAGAGCGGTTACTTTTACGATCGAGACGGATCGCCGTTGGCGCCCACAGACAAGGTGGGCATTTGCCATCGTTGGTGGACCAAACGCATCGAGTTTAATCGCTGGATGAAAAAGGCGCTCTCGGGCACCCGTATCTCTCGTTCAAACTACGTGTGCGGCGGCCTTGTGGCGCTTCATGCCCGCGCCTTTACCCGTGTGGCGTTTGACCCGTTTATCACCCGAGGCGAGGACCTAGATTACCTCTTTAATATGCGCATGTTTGGCTACGACGTGTGGTTTGACAACGAGTGGGTCGTTCGTCACCTGCCGCCCGAGTCCGAGAAGCGCTCGCCGCGCTTTATGCAGGATGTGTACCGTTGGTACTACGAGCGTGCCAAGCTGACGTTTGCCGCGCACCAGCAGGAGCTCGTTCCCGTCACGGCCGCGTCGCTCATGCCCTATCCGGGCCCGTGGATTTCGCGCGAGCTCGACGACCGCGTGCGCAAAACCGCCATGGTCCGCAGCATGTTTACCCGCGAGCACGAGGGATACCTGCGCATTTGGCGTCACGGTATTGACGAGGCCAAGACCTACGCGCGCCAAAACGCCGCAAGCTACCTGCGTTTCCAGAGCTTCTGGCCCAAGATCATGGACGGGCTCTGGCACGACGCACAACTGACCAGCATCCTGGAGGGGACTGAATGATCGACCGCCGCGCCCAGCGCGATAACTCAATATCAATCTTTCGCATGATCGCCGTTGTCTGCGCCATTTGCGTGCTGGTGTACTTTATTTTTGCCCTGGCGACTGGAATCGAGCCGATCGCGACCGTGGTCGCCTGCGCACTGCTGTGCATCTTTCTGTGCATTTTTATCTATTTGACGCTCAATCCCGATTCGGTGCGTTCGCAGTACACCGAAGAGACGCTCTCGGTGGCCTCTGCCATGCTCGAGGACATCAAAGGCGGTCTGACGCAGGAGTCGGCGCGTCTGGTGTGCCAGCGCATTTTGCCCGAGACGCGTGCCATGACGGTTGCCATCACCGACGAGAGCAACGTGCTGGCCTGCGCGGGCGAGTTTGAGGAAAAGCTGCTGCCCGATTCGCCCATCCACACACTTGCCACGCGCTACGTCATCGAGCACGGTATCGTCCAGTCGTTCAATCGCGTGGTGGACGTCGTGGGTTCGGATGGCTCGCACAACCAGGTCCCTGCCGGTATCATCGCACCCATCAAGGTGGGCGACCGCACCGTCGGTACGCTCCAGTTCTACTACAAGACCCCGCGTGCCGTCGACCGCACTCAGTACGCGCTTGCCTCGGGTTTTGCCGAGATCCTGTCCACACAGCTCGCCATCCACGAGCTCGAGGTGCAAAAGGAGCTCACGGCCCGTGCCGAGGTGCGTGCCCTGCAGGCGCAGATCAACCCGCATTTTCTGTTCAACACGCTCAACACCATCGCGTCGTTTACGCGTACCGATCCGCTGCGCGCCCGCGAGCTGCTGCGCGAGTTCTCCTCGTTCTATCGCGCCACACTCGACAATTCGGGCTCGCTCATTCCCGTGTCGCGCGAGGTCGCGCAGACCAAGCGCTACCTGACGTTTGAGAAGGCGCGCTTTGGCGAGGATCGCGTGCTGGCGACCTTCGACGTGTCCGAGGACATCGAGGACACGTTGGTGCCGGCATTTGTAATCCAGCCAATCGTCGAGAATGCCGTGCGCCATGGTATGGGCGACGACGATGCACTGAGGATCGACGTGTCGGTCCACAGGGATGGCGAAGATGCGATTTTGATTGTGGTCGCCGATAACGGCGTAGGCATGGACGAAGGCACCGCTGCCAGACTGTTTGACGAACGCTCCGCCCGTCCCGACGCCAGCTCCCCGCAGGGCGGCGGCGCCGGTGTGGCCATGCACAATATTTCGGAGCGCATCCATCGCTTTTATGGACCGCACTCTTATACACGCGTCGAATCGGCCCCGGGCAAGGGTACTAAAGTGCTCCTGCATCTCGATTTGTCGGAGAGCATCTTCGACATTCAAGAGTAGAATAATAGGTTACGGGTTTAACGCTAGTTGGCGGATGCCCGACGTAGTTAGTTGACGAAAGGTTTTATCCCTATGCTGCGTGCGATGATTGTGGATGATGAGGCCCCGGCCCGTTCGGAACTTCGCTTCTTGCTCGAGCAGACGGGCAAGATCGGCACGATCACAGAAGCGTCGAGCGTTCGCTCCGCCATAGAGATGCTTATGGAGAGCCGCGTCGATGTTGTGTTCCTCGATATCTCGATGCCTGGCGCTTCGGGTCTGCAACTTGCCGAGGCACTGCATAAGCTCAAGAATCCGCCGGCGATCGTGTTTGTGACCGCGTACAGCGATCATGCGGTCGAGGCGTTTGATGTGGATGCCGTCGACTATCTGATGAAGCCGGTCGAGGAGGCTCGCCTGGATCGAGCTATCGATAAGGTTATGCAACGCGCCAAGCCTGTCACGGACAGCAAGGTGACCATCGAGCGCATCCCGGTGGAAAAGGGCGGTCGCAAGGTCCTCATTCCCGTGGACGACATTCGCTTTATTATGGCCAAGGACGATTACTCCTGTATTTATACGGTCGATGACCGCTTTTTGTCCACGACCTCGCTGGCACAGTTCGAGGCCAAGCTCTGCGATTTTGGCTTTTTCCGCGTTCACCGCCGCTATATCGTTAACTTGGCGTGTGTCACCGACGTCGAGACGGTTCCCTCGGGCGCTATCCAGCTGGGTATTACGGGCGTCGACGAACGCGTACCGGTTTCGCGCCGTCGCGTCGTGCCGCTCAAAAAGGCCCTGAGCCTCTAGTACATTGGCCCCGCAGCCCTGTAGACCAAAATCGTCTGCGGAGCCGTGGGGCTTTTTGCATGAATGCACCAAATCATTTTGCGGAAGGGATCCCATGAACAGTGCAAGCGCCAAGCGTATCGACATTATCTCGGACACCCACGGCTATCTTTCGCCTGCGCTCCTAGACGAGCTTAAGGGTGCGGATCTGATTATCCACGCCGGTGACCTTACGTCGGAGATGGACTACGAGCACCTGCGCACCATCGCCCCCGTGCGAGCGGTGCTGGGCAATAACGACTACTACCGCGACTACGGCCCCGATGTGGACCGCTTGGCGCTCTTTACCTACGAAGGCCTCAAGTTTGCCGTAGCCCACTACCGCGAAGACCTCCCGGTTGGATCCGTAGACGTAGCCATCAACGGTCACACCCATGTAACTAAAGAGGCCCAAGTAGGCCGCTGCCTGGTCCTCAACCCCGGCAGCGCCAGCTACCCCCGAGGCAGCCGAGGCCCCACCATGGCCAGAATGCTCGTAAAAGATGGCAAGATCCTGAGCACCAAATTTATTGACTTAGAGTAACCGCAACAAAAACGGGGGATGCACAACGCATCCCCCGTTTTTCTTTGAGCAAAAGGCCGAAGTTCAACAACAACCATCAGACAACCCCGCCGAGGAGCACGGGGATCCCGAGCCGCGAAGCGGCGAGCAACAAAGTCTTCGAACAAAGTGACGGCAGGGAGGGTCTCCGGGGCTGGGGGCGGGGGTTAAGTTTGTCGCGAGTTCCGCACGCAAAGGAAAGCACTTAATGTGCTTTCCGTCTT
>URCO01000027.1:0-28406 GCA_900546375.1 uncultured Collinsella sp. | reverse complement strand
GGCGTAGTCGCTATTTATTCAGTCCAAGTTTCGGGGCGCAGTTCACAGGCACCTTTGTGGTGGTTTTCATTCGTGGTACCATGGTTCATATAGTTGTTTAAACGACTAAGGGAGCAAAACTATGGAAGAGGCCTATCGTCAAGCACGCAAGCGCGGCGAGCAAGGACGTCGACGCGCCATTAGTCAAAGCGAGCATCCGTACCTTACGGACCTCGATAGCTTGGTTGCCCAGCTCCCCTTGGGCCAGCGAGAGAATGTCGGCCTGAGAGACATTCCGCTCGAAATGGTCGTCGGCACGGTTACCAAGGGCCGTCAGTCGGCCTTTTCATGCAACTTTATGCCCTTGCTGCCGTTTAGCACGGAGTTCGCCCACAAGTGGTCCAACCTCTACGACATCCAGGTGACCGAGGGCTATCGCGATCCCGTCATCGTCACCGAGTTCATGCATCGGTTTTACGTCCAAGAGGGCAACAAGCGCGTCAGTGTCCTCAAATTCCTGGACGCCCCGACGGTTTCGGCCAAGGTCACCCGTCTCTACCCCGGCACATGGGATTCCGTCGAAAGCCGCCTGTACGGTGAGTTCTGCGCGTTTTGGCGCGTCTGCCCCCTATACGAGATCGAGTTCTCGCGCGAGGGAAGCTACGAGACGCTCGCCAAGATGCTCGGTCAGGACCTTATCGAAAAATGGCCGCAGAAAAAGGTCGACTACCTGCGCCACACCTTCCTACTCTTTAAGCGCGCCTACCTTCGCGCGGGCGGCGACCACCTGGACATTACGCCCGCAGACGCCATGCTCGTCTACCTCAATGTGTACAACCAGGACCGCCTGCTGGATACGCCGACGGATATCGTCGTAAACCGCCTGTGTAAGATTTGGCGTGAGCTGGTCATTGCCGGCAAGAATAACGAGGACAAGGTCGATCTTGTCGAAGCACCGAGCGTCGATGAGGAAGAGTCGCCCGCCAAGTCCACCTCCGGCGTGCTCAACTTCTTTATGGGCAAGACCGTCTATTCGGCGGCCAATCCCCTGCGCATCGCCTTTATCCATGAGTTCCCCTGTGCGACGTCGAGCTGGGACAGCCTGCACGACCAAGGGCGTCAGTATCTCGATGAGCACTTTGGCGGTATCGTGCGCACCGAGGCGTTCGAGGACTGCCACGATCCGGACGTGTTCTACGCCGCCGTGGAAACGGCTGTCAAACATGGAGACAGCGTCATCTTCTCGACCTCGCACCGCCTGATGGAATACACGCTCAGGGCTGCCGTTGAGTATCCCCAGGTTCGGTTCCTCAACTGCTCTATCGGCCTTCCCCACCAAAGCGTCCGTTCGTACTTTGGCAAGATGTACGAGGCCAAGTTCCTCCTGGGCGCCCTTGCCGCCAGCATGGCGGACAACCACCGCATCGGTTACCACGCGTCGGTCTTCGCCTCGGGCGCACTCAGCGAGATCAACGCCTTTGCGATTGGAGCCTCGCTACTCGACCCCCGTGCGCAAATTATCCTGACCTGGGGCGATGTGCCCGCCGGTGGCCTTGCCGAGGCCATGTGCCGCGAAGGCGTGAGCGTCATGACCGGCGCCGACATGTCAAAGTCGCTCGAAGATCCCACGGCCTACGGACTTCACCGCCTGATCGATGGCAAGGTTGCCGGCATTGCCATGCCGGTGTGGAACTGGGGCCGATATTACGAGCTTATCGTGCGAAGTCTGCTGCATGGCACCTGGGACGAGACCAGTGACGACAGCCGGGTCCGCGCCGTCAACTACTGGTATGGCATGAGCTCGGGCGTCATCGACATTCGCTACGCTCCGGGCCTGCCCTATCAGACGCGCAAACTTGTTCAGCTACTCCGCAACGGCATCGTCGAGGGCTCTATCAACCCCTTTGGCGGCGAGCTTCACAGTCAGGACGGCGTGGTGCAGATCGAAGGCTTTCCCCCTCTGCCGAGCACGCAAATCGTCGAGATGGACTGGCTGGCAGACAACGTGGTGGGCACCATTCCGCAGCCCGACGATGAGCCGAAGGTCCGCGCCCTATGAAAATCCTTGCCATAGCCGATACCGAAGAACGATGCCTTTGGGAGTGCTTTCGCAAAGAACGCTTTGAGGGTGTCGACCTGATTTTGTCCGCTGGCGATCTGGACCCGGACTATCTTGAGTTTTTGGTCACGGTCATCAACAAACCGCTCATCTACGTACGCGGCAATCACGATGATCGCTACGCACGTCATGCACCGGGCGGCTGTATCTGTGTCGAAGACACCGTGTACGTGTATCGCGGCGTCCGCATTGCGGGGCTTGGCGGCTCCATGCGCTACCGAGATGGCGCCAACATGTACACCGAGCGCGAGATGGCCAAGCGCGTGCGAAAGCTGTCCCGCAAAGTGAAGATGGTCGGCGGCTGCGACATATTGCTCACCCATGCGCCCGCCGCCGGCGTGGGCGATCTGGACGATCTGCCACATCGAGGATTCGAATGCTTTAACACAGCGCTCGAGTCCTGGAATCCCGACTACATGGTGCACGGGCATGTGCACCAATGCTATGGTCGCGACTTTCAACGTGAGCGTCAGCACGCATGCGGGGCAACGATCATCAACGCCTGCGGCTATACGCAGTTTGAGCTGGACGAAGCGCGCTACCCCATCCGTGGCTGGCAGGCAGCCTGGCTCAATTCGCAAACCATGCGTCGCGAACTCAAGCGCCACGAGGCTATCGAGTCCTCAACCGCTAGAACACCCTGGTAACCACCTTAAAGGGGGCACTGTCCCCTTTAAGGTGGTTTTAACGCGATAGCAAGAAACCCGGTCCTGCACGAGACAGAAACGGGTTTCTTTAGCAATGCTTGCTTTGCTCAGGCAGTAACTAAAAGTTACTCAGCCAGGAAGTCGCGCTGGATAGCGGGATCAACCTTGATGCCAGGGCCCATGGTGGAAGACACGGAGATGGACTTAACGTACTTGCCCTTAGCAGAAGAGGGCTTGACGCGCAGGATCTCGGTGTACAGGGCAGCGTAGTTCTCGACGAGCTGCTGCTCGGAGAAGGACTTCTTGCCCAGGGGCACGTGGCAGATGCCGTAGCGGTCGGCGCGATACTCAACGCGACCGGCCTTGAGCTCGGAGACCATCTTGGCGACGTCCATGGTCACGGTGCCGAGCTTAGGGTTCGGCATGAGGCCACGGGGACCAAGGATCTTACCGATGCGGCCAACCTTGGCCATCATGTTCGGCGTAGCGATAGCGGCGTCGAAGTTGATCTCGCCCTTCTGGATCTGGGCGACGAGCTCGTCGGAACCGATGATGTCGGCGCCGGCAGCCTCGGCCTCGCGGGCCTTCTCGCCCTCGGCGAAGACGGCAACACGAATGGTCTTGCCGGTACCGTGGGGCAGGGAGATGGAACCGCGGATGTTCTGGTCGGCCTTACGAGTATCGACGCCCAGACGGAAGTGGGCCTCGACGGTCTCGTCGAACTTGGCGGTGTCGAGCTCCTTGATGAGCTTGGCAGCCTGAAGGGGGGTGTAGAGCGCGGCGCGGTCGATCTTCTCGGCAGCGGCGTTATAGCTCTTACCATGCTTAGCCATGTGCATTACCTCCTGTGGTTAAACGGGCGCGAGCCCTCCCACATCGTATCGTGTGCCCTATTGCACACATTTAACGGGCGCCCCGGTTGGAGCACCCGTCGTTACCTAAAGAAATCGCTACTCAGCGATGGTGACGCCCATGGAACGGGCGGTACCGGCGATGATCTTCTTGGCGGCGTCAATGTCATTGGCATTGAGGTCCGGCATCTTGATCTCGGCGATCTTGGTGAGCTGCTCCTGGGAGAGCTGACCAACCTTGTCGGCCTGGGGCTTAGCGGAACCAGACTTGAGGTTCAGCTCCTTCTTGATGAGGTGAGCCGCCGGCGGGGTCTTGGTGATGAAGGAGAAGGACTTATCCTCGTAGACAGTGATCTCAACGGGGATGATGTCGCCCTTCTTGTCCTGCGTCTCGGCGTTAAAGGCCTGGCAGAACTGCATGATGTTCACGCCAGCAGCGCCCAGGGCGGGGCCGACGGGAGGAGCGGGGTTAGCTGCACCAGCAGGAATCTGGAGCTTAATGACGTTGGTAACCTTCTTCTCAGCCATGGTCATTCCTTTCGAATCACGAGTGTGAAGTACTTGCTATATCGTAAGCACGCACGTGTTAGAAGCACTCCTGAGATGAGCAGTCACAGAAGAAGCACGCTCGCGCGAACGGACGAAAACTTAAGCGATGACGGCGACCTGGTTAAAGTCGAGCTCGACCGGCGTATCGCGGCCAAAGATCATCAGCGTGACCTTGAGCTTGCCTGCCTCGGTGTTAACCTCGGAGACCTTGCCATCAAAGTCGGTAAGCGGGCCATCGGTGACGCGGACGGACGTACCGACCTCAATATCAACCGACGTACGCTTGGGCGAATCGCCCTTACCGGGACGACGAGTCATCTTATTGTACTCGTCGCGGGAAAGCGGAGCGGGCTTGCCGTTGCCGCCCAGGAAACCGGTGACACCGGGCGTGTTGCGAACACACGTCCACGCATCGTCATCCATCTCCATGCGAACCAGGACATAACCCGGGAAGATTTTAGAATCCTTGGTCTCGCGCTTGCCACCCTCTTTGATCTCGGTGACGCGCTCCATAGGAATCTCGATATCAAAGATACGGTCCTGCATGCCCATGGTCTCGATGCGATGCTCGAGATCGGACTTAACGCGGTTCTCGTATCCAGAGTAAGTGTGAACGACGTACCAACGCTTAGACATGGTTTAGCCCCTCAATCCGGAGAACAGAGCAAGAGCCTCGCCAAAGCCAGCATCGAGCAGAGCGATGACGACGCCGACGACGACCAGAGAAGCGCAAACGACGACCGAGTAGTTCACGAGCTCCTTCTTATCGGGCCACGTGACACGCTTCATCTCGGACTTCACCGAAGCGAAATACTTCTTGGTGCGGGCGAAGAAGCCAGGCTTCTCGTTCTTCTTGGACTTCGCAGCCTTCTCGCTCTTCTTGGCAACGGCCTTCTTGGCCTCAACCTTGGAGTTGGCGGCAGCGTTGTTGGCAGGCGCCTGCTGCTGTGCCTTCTTCTTGTTCTTCTTGTTGGCCATTTGGGTTACCTCCGCGCAATGCGCTTATACATGAGTAAACCGTAAGCCCCCAAATGGGAGCTTACGGAATAATGACTGGCACGCCAGGAAGGACTCGAACCCTCAACACTCGGTTTTGGAGACCGATGCTCTACCAATTGAACTACTGGCGTATGTAACTAGAGACTAGCGAGTCTCTTTGTGCAGCGTGTGGTGGCGGCACCAGGGGCAATACTTCTTGATCTCCATACGATCAGGCATGGTCGACTTGTTCTTGGTGGTCGTATAGTTGCGGCGCTTGCACTCAGTGCACGCAAGAGTAACTAGAGTACGCATGTATCCTGAACCTTTCATATCCGCCCCGTACGGGCACGAGTTGTTACTTTATCAGCTCTACGTAAGTGCTGTCAATGAAAACCTTGAATCAATTGGTTCTCGCTGGATCCATTCATATTTGGAACACATCAATGAAGCCAGCGAGATCTAATCGACGGTGCACTCAGGACCATTATCGATCCTCTCGACACCAGCAACGGCTCAATATCCATTGCAGAAAAGAACCCGGCACCCATATAAGTGCCGGGTTCTCTAAGTCAGCTATATCAGAGAGCTAATTTACTCAATGATCGTGGAGACGATGCCCGAACCGACGGTGTGGCCACCCTCGCGGATAGCGAAGCGCAGGCCCTCCTCCATGGCGATCGGGTGAATGAGGTCGCCCTCGATGGTGATGTGGTCACCAGGCATAGCCATCTCGGTGCCCTCGGGGAGCTTGACCGTACCGGTAACGTCGGTGGTACGGAAGTAGAACTGAGGACGATAACCATCGAAGAACGGGGTGTGACGGCCGCCCTCCTCCTTGGTCAGAACGTAGATCTCGCCGGTGAACTTGGTGTGCGGGGTAACCGAACCGGGCTTGCAGAGAACCTGGCCGCGCTCGATGTCCTCGCGCTTGATGCCGCGGAGCAGCAGACCGACGTTATCGCCAGCCTCGCAGAAGTCCATGGACTTACGGAACATCTCGATACCGGTAACGACGGTGTTCTGGGTATCCTTGATGCCGACGATCTCGACGGGCTCGTTGAGCTTGAGCTCACCGCGCTCGACACGGCCGGTAGCAACGGTACCACGGCCGGAGATGGTCATAACGTCCTCAACGGCCATCAGGAACGGGAGGTCGTTGTTACGAGCAGGCGTCGGGATGTACTCGTCGACGGCCTTCATGAGCTCGCGAATGGCGTCCATCCACTTGGCGTCGCCCTCGAGAGCGCCCAGAGCGGAACCGCGGATGACAGGGATGTCGTCGCCGGGGAAATCGTACTCGGAGAGGAGCTCACGGGTCTCCATCTCGACGAGGTCGATGAGCTCGTCATCGTCGACCATGTCGCACTTGTTCAGGAAGACGACGATGTAGGGAACACCGACCTGACGGGCGAGCAGGATGTGCTCGCGAGTCTGAGCCATGGGGCCGTCGGTAGCGGCGATGACCAGGATAGCGCCGTCCATCTGAGCAGCACCAGAGATCATGTTCTTGACGTAGTCAGCGTGGCCCGGGCAGTCAACGTGAGCGTAGTGACGGGCAGCAGTCTCGTACTCGACGTGGGAGACGGAGATCGTGATGCCGCGCTCGCGCTCCTCGGGAGCCTTGTCGATGTTCTCGAACGCAGTGAAGTCAGCCTTGCAGCCCTCGGTCTCAGAGAGAACCTTGGTGATGGCGGCGGTCAGCGTGGTCTTGCCGTGGTCGACGTGACCAATGGTGCCGATGTTAACATGCGGCTTAGTGCGCTCAAACTTCTCTTTGGCCATAAAGCCCTCCTCTTAACAGGTCGTCCCCGGACGGGACTTTGCCTTTATACCATAGTGGCCTCTCAACATACTATTGAGAAGCCACCGTGTTACCTATGGTAGCGGTGACTGGATTCGAACCAGTGACGCCACGGGTATGAACCGTGTGCTCTAACCAACTGAGCTACACCGCCGGATGGAGCCTGCAACCAGACTTGAACTGGTGACCTCTTCGTTACCAACGAAGTGCTCTACCGACTGAGCTATACAGGCACTTGACGGGTGGGAGCTATAGGATTCGAACCTATGTAGGCAGAGCCAACGGGTTTACAGCCCGTCCCCATTAACCACTCGGGCAAACTCCCAATCGTTCAAGTATCCGCTGGTTCTTTGGTCTTTTGGACCGCCGCCCCCGCGAACGAAAAAGATAATACGATGCAACCTTGGGGGCTGTCAACGAAAACCTCTAGATACACGGTGCCGGGCGTATCTATATACCTTTGACCTGCAGTTTTATTGAGTTTAGATATGAAGGGCGGTGGATTTCGCTACGCTGGTGACATTTCCCAAGGGAACACTTTGGCGCAGTGGAGTACGCCTGCAGTATCGACCTTCGATAACGGCCCTCTTACACTATTACATAGGTCGCAATCGGACTTTTCCGGCACGAACGAGCGTGGATTTTCTCCTGTTTGAAATCGAGCGTGGATAATCTCCCTCTTTTAGCACGGCTTCGAACCCAAAGTGGCAGATTATCCACGCTCATTCATTAAGCGGGAGATTTTCCACGCTTGTACGTCCAGAAATCCACGCTCAAGGTAAGCAGCTGGGTCCGCTCCCGCCTTTGTCTCGATCTGTAACATTTAGAGAGCACTTTCTCCCCTATCTGTTACAGATTGAGATGTTTCGCAGAGACTCTGGCTTACGTCTCATTCTGTAACAGTACGAACGGTTTTCCGCTCTTTCGTGTTACAGATTAAGACATTTATCTATTCTCGCCTTACATCCACGACATCAGCCCAGTCGATAACGTCGTAGTCATCATCGCTTCGCCAGACGACACACTTGGGTCGTGAATCCACTTGGGCCGCATCGTCCCTCGCCGCTTGAGGACGACCCGCAAAGAAGCGCTCAAGCTCAGCTCGCGGCAAGATAATCCCTTGCACGCTCCTGCCATCCGCAAGACACACACGCGCCCAGCGACCAGCCTTTTCATATAAGAGCCAATTGGCAACCCGCGAAGACTCGCCACCAGGCATCCTTTCCCCTGGGATATCGGGAACAAACATGGGGTCGACCTCCTCCAGTTGAGCAAAGCCCATCCCCTCCAAACGCGAACCAAGTTTCTCCTTAGCGTAACCGCTCAGCTCGCGCTTGATCATGCCTGCAATACGGCGAGCCGTCCTACCATGGGGATCAAACCGGCTGCACCCGCGCTCATAGGCAGCCAGCGCATCCATAAGCACGTAGACCTCGCTCAAATTGAGCGGCAGCGCCAGCGGGTGTACCGAGGACCTGAATTCGCCGCGATATCCAAACTCCTCGGCTACGCACATGCCGCCGATACGCACGCCATCGCGAATCCTGGCACGGCGCTCCCCCACCGCGTTCTTGCTGCACAGCAAAACGTTATAGGCGATGTCTTCCTGCGAGCGCTCTTCGTGGGAAACGGTGAGCATAATCAAGTCCGCCTCTTCACCGCCAATAAAGGAATCCTTGAGTTCGTAGCCCTTCATGCCTTTGTTAGACGGCTCAGCTGCAAGCAGCGCAAAAAGCTCGTGCACCTGATGGTAGAGCGCTAGGCGTCCCTCCAAATATGGACCATCGGGTCCATTTGCATACGCCTTGACATGCATCCGCAAGGCCCCCGTGTCGACGGGCGCTACCGCCATCTGGCTAATAGCATATCCCTCGCCTGGACGGGAAATCATATCGTTGAGCTCGACCGCATCTGGCATGTTTCTTTTTATGTACTGTCCAAGCAGCATTGGCGGCGCCCGCCTTTCTAATCTTTAACCTATCGATTTTTTCTCTTCGAGTCCATCTCAAGATAGCGTTGGATTTTGTCGAGCGACAAATTGGTCCGGCCCAGGGACTCTGCCGCCGTCAAAATCTTCTGTGCAAGATTTGATCCAAAGTAGTAAATCACATCTCCATTGGCGATGCGCTCAACGTATTCGTCTCCAATCTTATTAATAAGGGAGAAAAACTCAGGGCACAGCATGGGATAACGCTCAGCTATTTCCGTAATCCCCGCATGGCCAAAATCGGCAACGTCCTCGCACTGCCGCTCAAGATCTTCGATACCGTGGCCATTAAGGCCGCGCCCGCAGGAAAAAGCAAGGCCGCGAGACAGGGCAGTTTTGACGCGTTGCCCCTGCTCGTCCGATAGCTTTCCACCCAGCAGAGCTCGCATCATGATCTGGCAGCAAGCGTACGTAGGTCGATAGAGAAAATCGACACGTGCATCACTGGGCATATGGCAATCGCTGCTCAGAGGAAAACAACCGTCTTCTCGTTGCGACTCGAGAATGACATCGAGGGACTCGCGCCAATCCGGATCGTTATCCAAGCCATAATCGCGAAAGTAGCGCAGTAGCTGCATCTCCATATCCATGGCACGGATGCTGATGATCGGCTTATTTGTTGCCCTGTCCTTGCCGGCAATGTCGCAAAGAGAGTAAATCATGGTCTTTTTTCCTTTCCGTAGACCCTATGCCAACGATTTCCTTTCGTTAGCTTTGTTGACTCCATTCTCTTTTACAAAGCTATATCCAACGACCAAGCATTGCTTGGTTATTGCAGGTGACGGGAAAATGGAGCCAGACCACGTAGGCGCCTACCTAAAAAGAAACGGACCCTGTCCCACAAGGGAACAGAGCCCGAAACTCTCATGGAGCCAGTGACAGGAAGTCCGCGTATTCGCTTCGCGAATCCGCTCCGGCTTCGGATGCCTGCCGGCATCCTTGCCCGCTCGCTACGAACGCTCCGCGTTCGCTTGACGCTCGCGCCCTCGCAGGTTCGATTCCGGCACACATAAGAAACGGGCCCTGTCCCACAAGGGAACAGAGCCCGAAACTCTCATGGAGCCAGTGACAGGAATCGAACCTGCAACCCACTGATTACAAATCAGTTGCGCTACCGTTGCGCCACACTGGCACACTTGGCGCTTTCGCGCGAAGCCTGTTAAGAATAAAGGAATTGAGCACAAGGCGCAACAGACCCTTTGACCGACCACATCTCAAAACTCTTCGTCAGAACGAATAGTTTTAATTACAATGGAACTGATAAAACTATTCGTTCTGGCGAAGGGTTTCGCGATGCTTACTACCAAGGAAGCCGCCGAGCTGCTCGGCATCACCCCGCGCAGGGTGCAGGAGCTCATTAAGAACGGCGCGCTGACCGCCCGCAAGGCTTCTGGCGTGTGGCTTATCGACAAAGACAGCGTAGACACGCGACTCCGCTCCGCAACCAAAAGAGGGGGACGACCTCGTCGCGGGCATGGGAAAAGCGAAATCGCATTTACTCTCATGAACCGCACGCACGAAGTCGCTCGGCTGGTCTACAGCACATCGCGAAAAGACTTTACCCACATCGGCGCCGACATCGATTACACCCACGCCCCTATTGGAGTATTTGGCCCTAATAGCCCCATATCGCTCGACTCCTTCCGCATCTGGTGGCGCGGCCGCGGTATCCCGCTCGCACGCATTGGGCTAGCCTCCCTGCTTGCAGAAGCCGCAGTCGATGTTCCCGATGAACTCGTACAGCGAAATCTTGGCCTCTCCTTATCCGACCAGTATTGGATTAGGCCCCAAGACTCCGGTCTCGCGTGGGAAGATATCAATTTCTTCAATAACGCCTTTGATGACGTCTCGCTGTCCATTGCGCCCTTTGCCCCAGAGGGAAAAGCGGCTGCCGCAAAGCCCGATAACACCTCGGACGGCAATCTTCAAAAGTACTGGACGTGCGAGGGCGAACGTCGAATTCTGCATAAGGCAGGAGCGCACCTGGACCAGGAACCTTATAACGAGTTGGTGGCGACCGCACTCCACCGTCGCATCCTAAACGCCTGCGATTATGTGCCTTACTCGCTCGAGGGCACGGGCACTTCCGCCCTGAGCACATGCGATGTCTTCTTAACTGATGAAGAAGAGTATGTCCCTGCGTTCTATGTAAACCAGCACGCAAACGCAGATGAACGGCTAACCGACTACGAGCGATATGTAGCAAACTGCGAGGAGCTCGGGGTGACAGGCGTCAAGGATGCCCTTGACCGCATGATCGTATGTGACGACATCATTGCCAACTACGATCGTCATTGGCGCAACTTCGGCCTCGTGCGAAACGTAAACACGCAAGTTTGCAGACCTGCCCCCATCTTCGATTCGGGCTCATCGCTCTGGTGCAACATATCACTAGAGGAGCTTAGGGCGGGAGAGCACAGTTTTACCAGCGCACAATTTCATTCAAGCCCCGCCAAACAAATGTTGCTCGTCGAGGACATGGGCTGGTTTGACGGCGACAAACTCGAAGGCTTCGTTGACGAGGCAATCGAGATTCTGTCCAGAAACGACGTACTCACGGCAAGGCTGCCATATCTAAAAGAGGCGCTTACATGGCGCCTCCGTAGAATGATCGACATCGCTGAATGGAGTTAGCGAGACAGCGTCGCGCCGTCAGCTCCCCTATCTCCCGCGCAGAGCCTTGAGCTTGGCCAGTGCCTCGGGGCTCAGGCGGCTGCCCAGGGTCATCTTGATCTGCGGAGCTTCCTCTGCCTCGTGAACGTCGTTATCGATCTGCTTGATCTCGTCCACCAGCATGCGGCTCGAGATGCGCGTGACACCCTTGCCCATGACGACGGCCTGGATCGTGCCGTCGCTCGATACCACGGAGCACGCACGGCCTTCCTCGCGTGCCTCGATACAGAGCTTTTGCACCACGGTATCGGCAGAGACGCCCGTCGGCGAAAACTCGATGCGCACGCCGCGGGCCGGCAGGTTGGGGCGCTCGCTGGAGATATTGCCCGCGCCGTCGAACACGATCACGGCCTCGTAGCGGCCCTGGGCAAAGGCGGCGACGTCGTTGATGAGGGCGGTGCGCGCCATATCGTGAACGTCGCTGGAATACGGGTCGTCGGAATGGTCGTACACGAGTTTTTCGTAGCGCGGCGTGCAGTGAATCACGTTGTAGCCGTCGACCACTAACAGCTCGGGCTTGTTGGAGTGCACCGTCGAGACCGGATCGGCGATGGCCTGCGCAAACGCATTGCCGCCCACGCCATAGGTCGCGGCCGAGACAATCGGCTTGGCCGAGCCTTCGCCAAAGCGCTTGGCCTTGGACTTGGCACGGTTCTTCTTGGACATGCGCTACTCCTCCCCCATGAGCTCGCCGGCGTTGCGGCGCAGCCACTCAAAGCATAGCGCCGTCGTTGCCTGGGCAACGTTGAGGCTCTCGGTCATGCCGCGCTGGGGAAGCTTGGTCAAAAAGTCGCATTTCTCGAGCACCAGGCGCGAGATGCCATCGCCCTCGGAGCCCATGACGAGTGCCACGCGACCCTCGAAGGGAGCATCCCAGCAACTGTCTTCGGCGTGCTCGGAGGCACCGCCCACCCAAAAGCCAGCGGCCTTGAGGTCATCGAGTGCACGGGCGATATTGGGAACCTGCGCGATAGGCAGATGCATGACGGCGCCGGCTGAGGTCTTGTAGCTGCCCACGGTCACGCCGGCGGCACGCTTGTTGGCGATGACGACGCCCGCAGCGCCCACGACCTCGGCGGAGCGCACGATGGCGCCAAAGTTACCGTCGTCAGTCACATGGTCGAGCACGATGACGAGCGCCGGACCGTCACCCGCGCGGTCGAGGATATCGGCGACATCGGCATAGGGGAAGTTGCCAACCTCGAGCGCGATGCCCTGGTGAGCGCCATGGCTCGACAGTGCGTCGAGCTGTGCACGCGGCACATACTTAATGCGGACACCAGCGGCATTGAGGTCGTCGACCAGGCGCGACAAGGCGGCATCGCGCTCCCCGCCCTCGGCAATGAGCGCGCACTTGATGGGAAAACCAGTGCGAAGCGCCTCGGCGGCAGCACGACGACCTTCGATAAACTCGCCCTTGGGAGCCTGGACAGCGTCGCGGTTGCGATCGCGCTGCGGACGCGCAGCCTGGGTGCGATCGCGCTGGCCCTTGGGAGCGGCAGCGCGATCATTGCGGCGAATCGGACGCGAGCCAGAAGCAGCCCGCTTGCCACCACGAGGCGCACGCTTGCGATTGTCGGCCATAAAGCGACCTCCTAAATACAACTATCAAACGAAACAAAATAAACGACCGCCCATGAATATTAATTCGGGCGGTCGGTACGGGTTTTCCAAGTGCCCGAGATTGCCGCGAAAGAGGAGCGACGCGTACTTGAGTACGCGAGCGACGGTTTGAACGGCAAGGTCGGGTGCTTGGGAAAACCGCGGGGATTAGAGAGATTTGATACGAGTGCCCGCGGCCGTATCCTCAATGGTGAGGCCCAAGTCCTTGAGCTGATCGCGGATGGCGTCTGCCAGATCCCAGTTCTTGGCGGCACGGGCCTCGGCGCGAGCCTCGAGAATCTTGGCAGCTGCCTCGTCCACATCGTCACCCGTGTAGGCAACTAGGCCGGCGGCAACGCCCAGCAGACCCAGCGGCAGCTCGACCTTGGGCTCGGGGAGCTCAACACCAAACGTGTCGAGCAGCTCGACCAGCGTGTCGGCGGCAGCAAGCGCGGCGGCCTTGTCGGCAGCATCGCCCGCCTGCTCCAGATACTGATTGCACTCGGTGACAAAGCCAAAGACGGCGCCCATGGCACCGGCGGTGTTAAAGTCGTCGTCCATGCACTCCTTAAAGGCGGCGCGAGTCTCGGCGGCCTTAGCGACAAACGCCTCGGCGGCAGCCTCATCGGCGTCGGCCGTCGCGTGGTTCGCAGCCCAACGCAGGTTCTCGACCGTGCCGGCGATACGCGTGAGCGAGTTCTCGGCACCCTCCAGGCGCTCCCAGGAGAAGTCGAGCGGCGAGCGATAGCTCGTCTGCAGCATCAGCAGGCGAAGGGCCGCGGCAGAGTGCTGCTCGAGCACCTCGGCCAGCGTAAAGAAGTTACCGAGCGACTTGGACATCTTCTCGCCGTCTACCAGCAGCATGCCCGTGTGCATCCACGTGTTGGAGAAGCCCTGGTGCCAGGCGCAGGTTGCCTGGGCGCACTCGTTCTCGTGATGCGGGAAGGCAAGGTCGGAGCCGCCGCCGTGGATGTCAATCGGGGTGCCCAGGTAGCGGTGCACCATGGCGGCGCACTCGGTGTGCCAGCCGGGACGGCCCTCGCCCCAGGGGCTCGGCCAGCTGGGCTCGCCAGGCTTGGCGGCCTTCCACAGGGCAAAGTCGAGCGGGTCGTTCTTGTCCTCGTTCTCCTCGATGCGCGCGCCCACCATAAGGTCGTCGATGTTGCGGCCCGAGACCTGGCCGTAGTTGGGGTCGCTGCGCACGGCAAAGTACACGTCGCCGTTATCGGCGGCATAGGCATGGCCCTGCTCGATAAGCGTCTTGATCATGGCGATCATGGGGCCGATCTCTTTGGTGGCGCGGGGACGCACATCGGGATCGAGCACGTTGGCAGCGCGCATGACGCCGATGAACTTGTCGGAGAACTCCGTCGCGACCTCGGCGGCTGTACGGCCCTGCTCGTTGGCACGCTTGATGATCTTGTCATCGACATCGGTGAGGTTCTGGGCGAACGTGACCTCGTAGCCGCTCGCGATGAGCCAGCGACGAATCACGTCAAAGCTGATGAACGTGCGGGCATTGCCGATGTGGATGTTGTCGTAGACCGTGGGGCCGCACACGTACATGCGGACCTTGCCGGACTCGATGGGCTGGAACTCTTCCTTTTTATGGGTAGCGCTGTTGTAGATACGCATTCGTTACTCCTTAACGGTTTTCTGTAGCAGGCAGACGGCCCAGGCGCCGATCCCCTCGCCCTGGCCTTCCCAACCGAGCTTTTCGGTCGTAGTAGCGGCGACGCCCACGTTTTCGATGTCAACGCCCAGAGCATGGGCAAGGTTGGCGCGCATGGCATCGCGGTGCGGGGTGATTTTGGGCTGCTGGCAGGCAATGGTGCAGTCGGCATCGACAAACTCAAAGCCCAGCTCGCGCGCATAGTCCATCACACGGGCAAGCAGCACCATCGAATCGGCACCCTCATAGGCAGGATCGGTGTCGGGGAACAGTTTGCCGATGTCTCCCCCGCGGCAGGCGCCCAAAATGGCGTCGGCCAAGGCGTGCGCGAGCACATCGGCATCCGAGTGGCCCAGCAGGCCGCGCTCGTAGGGAATGTCGACCCCGCCGATGATACATCGACGCCCCTCCACCAGACGGTGGACGTCGTAGCCATGGCCAATGCGCAGGTTACTGAACATGGGGAAGGTCCTCTCCCTCGGCCATGCGACCGAGCAGAATCGCGGTTACGGGACGCAAGTCCTCGGGTACCGTCACCTTAAGGTTGTCGCGTGGGCTCTGGACGCAGCGGACACGCCCACCCATGCGCTCGACCAGCGAAGAATCGTCGGTCCCGATAAACCCCTCGGCGATGGCTGCGGTGTGGGCGCGCTTCATGGCGTCGACGCTAAAGATCTGCGGCGTCTGTGCAGCCCAATAGAGTTCGCGCGGCGGCGTCTCAACGATATTATCGCCATCGACGATTTTGAGCGTGTCGATTGCGGGCTGGCCGCACACGACACCGTCGAGGGCGCGGTCGCTCACGAGCACGTCGATAGCGTGGTCGATGGCCTCGGTCGTAATGAGCGGACGAGCACCGTCGTGAATGGCGACGTATTCAAAGCCTGCCGGTACCGCATGCACACCGGCTCGGGTGGAATCCTGACGGGTATCGCCAGCATCGGCAAAACTGATGGGCGTGTCATAGTCAAACGGGTCGATGGCCAGGCGGCGCATCTCGGCACGACGCTCGGCAGGGCAAACCACGACGATGTGGTCGACCTTATCGCTACGGTCAAATGCGCGGATGGACCAGCTCATGAGCGGACGACCCGCCACGTTAACGAGCTGCTTGCCGCCGGGATTTCCAAAGCGCTGGCCGCTGCCACCGGCAACGACCACGGCGCACACGGGCGCCATTATGCGTTCCCCTGTTTGGTGCCCTTCATGCGGTACAGGGAGTCCGCAAGAATGGCAGGGTTGTTGACACCAAAGTCGCCCAGGCGTTCCGGATCCTCGCTGATGTCGTCCATGAGTTCCTGCAGCGAGCCGTACTCGTCGACAATCTTCTCGGCCACGCCGTCGCGCACGACGGACACGCGCGAAAGCGTGCGCAGGCCCAGCGGCGTCATGACAGAGTCCTCATCCAGGTCGTCGTAGCCCAGAACCGCCGCCACATGCTGCGGGTCGGACAAGTCCTTGGGCGTCATACGGGCAAGCTCAGCGCGAATTTTCTCGGCGTTTGCCTCGGAGGAGTCACTCGCGTAGTCGCGGATCATCAGGTCATACTCGGTATCCATACTGGAGCCGGCGAGCTGCTCGAGCTGCATCTGCACGAGCTTGCCCTGGTTGCCCAGCTTGACAATGCAATCCTTAAGCTCGGTCTTTGCCTGCTGCATGATCTCGAAGCTCGAGAAAATACCGGTAATGTCGGCGAGTGTAACGTAGTCGTCGAGCTCGAGGGCCGTCAGACGCAGCAGGGAGCGATCGAGCGACTGACGGGTAGTCTGGAGCGTGGCGACGAGCTGGTTGACCGAACTCATGATGGTGGTGACGGGCTGGATCTCGTAGCTCTTGCCGTGAACGTACACGTTAACGACGGCACGACGGGCCGAGACCGAGATCACGATGGCATCGGTGAGCACCGACATGCGAGCGGCGGTGCGGTGACGCATACCCGTCTCGCTCGTGGCAAGCGAGGGATCGGGATTGAGGTGGAAGTTGGCGCGCAGGATCTGGGTGAGGTCGCCGTCGATGACGATGGCACCGTCCATCTTGGAGAGCTCGAACAGGCGGTTCGAGGTAAACGAAATGTTGAGCGGGAAGCCGTCGTTACCGGCAGCGAGCACGTTTTCGGTGTCGCCGACGCAGATAAGGGCACCCAGGTGACCAGCAATGATCATATCGAGGGCGGTGCGGATCGGCTGGCCGGGGGCAGTCAGGCGAATAGCCTGTTCCATACGCTTTTGCAGCTCGTTCTTATCCAAGGCATCGCTCCCATCGTATACGCTCCATAAACGCTAAATAGTTTCTCACGGTTTGTCCCCGCAGCAGCCACGAAATCCGATGCTTACAGAATGAGCGAACACCGCTTAGGTAGCTCATTTGGGACGGGGCTCTTTTAGCTGCTCATGTGGTAGCATCGGGTCTCATATAAATGAGGGAGTAGTCGTGTAATCGGGTTCGCCCGCAGAGAGGGAGCCAGACTATGGGACTCGCAGAGCTCGTGTTGCTTGCCGTTGGCCTTTCGATGGATGCCTTTGCCGTTTCCATCTGCAAGGGCCTTGGCATGAAAAAGATCAACCTTAAGGTCGCCGTGGTGCTCGGCCTGTTCTTTGGCGGCTTTCAGGCCGGCATGCCCGTGATCGGCTGGGCACTCGGCAGCCAGTTCGTGGGTATCATCGGACCCATTGACCATTGGGTCGCCTTTATCCTTTTGGCCTTCATCGGCGGCAAGATGCTGTGGGAAGCCTTTACCGAAGACGAGGACGAAGGCGACGGCAAGGATGCCGAGAAGATCGACCTCGGCGAGTACCTGATTTTGGCTATCGCCACCTCAATTGATGCCCTAGCCGTAGGCATCTCGTTTGCGGCGCTCTCGGTCGACATCGTTCCCGCCGTATCGCTCATCGGCGTCACGACTTTTATCTTTTCCGTCTCCGGCGTGGCGATTGGCCACACCTTTGGCGCGCGCTACGAAAAACCCGCCACCATCGTGGGTGGCGTCGTGCTCATCCTCATCGGCCTTAAGATCCTGCTTGAGCATCTGGGGATCCTCGCGATATAAAAAACGCCTCTCATAAGCTCAACGTCAACGTGGAAGTCTCATGCAGAGTTTTGCATAAGGCCTTTTCGTGCAGACTTTTGCATGTCATACTGATATGCAAAAGTCTGCACGTTAGGAGATTGCCGTGGATACCTTTCCCATCACCACGCCGCGCCAAGCTGGCATCTACGTGCGCCAGGCACGCGAGTCACAGGGAATCACCCGTGCGACCCTCGCTAAAAAAGCCGGTGTTTCGGAGCGTCTGCTCGCATCGCTCGAGCTAGGAGATGCCACCGGCATTCGACTCGACAAGCTATTGGCAATCTTCAATGCTCTCGGACTGGCGCTCGCCGCTCAAGGGGATATAGGCGAAACGAAAAATGAGCAATCAGCCAACGTTCCGCGTGCCGATTTGCAACCTCACAGTACCCCCAGACGCCATCGCGCTCAACGTCCCTCTCATAGCTACCGTTGCTGCGCCGCCATTCCGGTTCTTGCAGACGCCCCCTTTACGTCTGAACTCTACGACAAAGCCTTCGCAGATTTCGCCATGTCAAATCTCGGAGTCTCGATTGCCGCAAACGCATCTGTCCAACCAAAGCCTGACGGGAAATAGCCAATGGCCAGAACATCACTTCGGACCATTATTTGCGGCGTACCTGCGGGAACGCTCACGCAAGATGAGAACGGTCTTATCAGCTTTACCTACGATCATGACTATGACGGGCCAGCCCTATCGACCAACATACCCGTATCGAATCGCACATACGGACAACAGGTCATGAAGCCGTACCTGTTTGGCCTTCTACCCGACAGCGAGGATCAGCGAAAAGCGATTGCTGCCGAATTCGACGTTAGACCCAACAATGCCGTTGCGCTACTCAGCCATATCGGACTTGACTGTCCGGGTGGAGTGCAGTTTTGTGCCGAAGAAGACGTCAACGCCGTCCTGCATCGCACCAGCGAATACCGCCCTATAGGCGATCACGAGATTGCGCTGCGTCTCAAGTCGATCAGAGATGACCGCGATGCATCGTGGATGGGTCTAGATGAAAGTTGGTCACTTGGAGGCAACCAGGGCAAGTTCGCACTCGCACTCATAGACGGTCGCTGGTGCGAATGTGTGGGCTCCTCGCCCACGACGCATATTTTCAAAAATGGCGTTATCGGATTTAAACTCGAAGCTCTCAATGAGTTTGTCTGCATGAAAAGCGCCCAGCGCGCCGGTATCGCAACGGCAAACGTCGAATATCGTATGTTTGAGGACGAACCTGCCCTCATTGTTGAGCGCTATGACCGCATGAAAGTCGAAGACGGAACGATCAGGCGTCTACATCAAGAAGACCTCTGCCAGGCACTTGGGGTGATGCCCGCCCAAAAGTACACGGCAGACGGCGGCCCGACCACCCGCGACATTCAAGAGCTCCTCATAAATACGAGCCACCATCAACTTAACCTGTATCTGTTTACGCAAATACTGTTCTTCAACGCCATTATCGGCGCACCGGATGCGCATGCGAAAAACTATTCCCTGCTCCTTGGAAACGACGGCGCAGCCATGATGGCTCGAATGTACGATGTCGCATCGGGTTTGGCATATGAGCGCATGCGCCGCCGAGCGCGCCTTGCCATGAGCGTTGGCGGCGAAAACCGTGTGGGACGCATCGGTCCAGGCGCTATCCGCCGATACCACGGTATGGGCGACCCCGCGCTGGAGGCGGCGCTTACCGATGCCGGGCTATCCGAGAAGTTTTGCTTTGCGGCCATGATGGACCTCGCCTACGAGGTACCCATTTGCATGGAAGAGGTCATGGACGAATACGCCGATCTGCCCGGCATGGCGGACCTGCGCGAACATATGCTCGGGCCCGTCCGCGAAAACTGCCAGCGCACCCTCGACCTCATCAAGGCGGATATGGGCTAGGTGTCCGTAATCTCCCATTTCCCAAAAGAAGAGAGGGGGCACCCGTCGCAAAAGACCGGGTGTCCCCTCTCGTAATGTCATTTGCAATCCGCTAGCACGTGGCTCGCACTGCTGCTAGCGCAATCTTTACGCAGCGAGGCGCTTGAGAACGTCGATGAGCAACTCGTAGAAGCGCTCGGCAGAAGCGAGCTCCATGCTCTCGTCCGGGGTGTGGACATCGGAGAGCGTCGGGCCCACGGCGATGGCGTCCAGGCCGTGCAGGGCCTCGGCAAACAGGCCGCACTCAAGGCCGGCGTGAATGGACTCGATGCGCAGCTCGGAGCCAAAGAGCTCGCGATAGCTCTCGACAAAGACGTCGCGGATCGGCGAATGCTCGGCATAGCTCCAGCCGGGATACTCGAACTCGAACTTGGCGTCGAAGCCCAGGACATCGGCCAGCATCTGCAGGCGGTCCTTGAACTCGTTCTGCAGCGAGGTGATCGAGGAGCGCGGGGACAGCATGATCTTGACCTGGTCGTCAGAGGTGGCAACCACGCCGATGTTGGAGGAAACCTCGACGGAGCCGTCGGTGGCGACGTTGCGGCGAATCACGCCGTTAGGGGCAAGACGCAGAGCGCGGATGAGAGCAAGCGCGGACTTCTGGTCCATGGCCTCGACCTCGGCGTCGTCGGCAATCTCGACGGTGCAGGTAAAGCCGGGGTCGAAGACCTCGAGCTCGGCAGTGACGTCGGCGATGATGCCCTTTGCGATCTGGGCCGCGGCCTCGGCGGCAGCGTGGTCGGCGTAAACCAGCTCGGCCTTGCACTCACGGTTGATGGCGTTGTCCTTAGTGCCGCCGTTAAAGCTGACGATGGCGGGCTCGCCGGCGACCATCAGGCGGTCGATGATGCGGGCCATGATGAGGTTGCCGTTGCCGCGCTCCAGGTTGATGTCGGAGCCGGAGTGACCGCCCAGCAGGCCGGAGATGTCGAGTGTGAGGGTGCTACCGGTCTTGCGCTCGCGCACGATGGGGCAGGTGTAGGTAACGACGACGCCGCCGGCGCAGCTGACGGTGGCAACGCCCTCTTCCTCGGAGTCGAGATTAATCATGGTGCGGGCGCTAATCTGGGACTTGTCAAGCGTCTCGGCGCCGACCAGGCCAGTCTCCTCGTCGGTGGTGAATACGCACTCGAGGGCCGGATGGACAATCGAATCATCGTTGAGCACGGTAAGCATAAGCGCGACGGCGATACCGTTGTCGGCGCCCAGAGTGGTACCGTTAGCGGTGAGGACGCCGTCCTTGACGACCAGGTCGATACCATCGGTCGTAAAGTCGTGCTCAACGGAGCCCAACTTGTCGCACACCATGTCGATGTGGCCCTGCAGCATCACGGTCGGGGCATTCTCGGCACCGGCAGATGCGGGCTTGCGAATGATGACGTTGTAGACCTCGTCCTGGTACACATCGAGGCCGCGCTCCTTGGCAAATGCAACCAGGAAATCGCTGATGCCTTTCTCGTTGCCAGACCCACGGGGGATCGCGCTGACCTCCTCAAAGAAATGGAACAGCTGGGCGGGTTCGTAGCCAGTAATCTTGTAGTCCATGGTGCCTCCTTGGCGCAACTGGTTAGACAATAAGACATGCGCCTTGTATATTCCCAGACTTCGTTTGCATAAACCAGTCGAAAACGCCGAGCGCCCTCGCATCATCGGCTAACGGTGAGGAAACGCCACTTTATCAAGATAAAGCAGCTTAGACGGGCCGCGCCGAAGGGACGTTGGACCCTTTAACCAACCTCAACGCTTGATCAACGTTTATGCATACGCCATTGGTATGTTTAATGAGATTTTTGTCCTCCGTCACGACGTAATCGGCATCAATGCGATTGGCGACGCCCAGCATCAGGTCGTCCTCAAAGTCGTTGTGATGATACTTGAACACAAAGGAGTCGAAGACCTCGTCTGCACCGACCGAGGCAATAATCGACTTTTGCCGAATCAGGCGAACACACGCCCACGCTGTCTCGTCGGCACCGGCGATGGTTTCGGGAGTGAGAGCCCCCTCACGGCGGGCGTCGGCCTTCATCGTCCTTCCCAGAATGTAATAGACGTCTTTGACAGACAGGGAGGACGAGAAGAGGACGATATCCTCCGCTTCCGCCGCGCGAGAAAGGAGCTCGACTATCGGCCTGGTCGCATTCGTACGAGCGAGAAAGTAATCTAGCCAGACGTTCGTGTCGATCAACAGCTTGAGCACACGTTTCGTTCCGACGCCGCTCATAATTCGATCCAATCGCTGAATCTCTCGCTCATCATTTGATCGTATAACTCGTCGTAATCAAAGGCCTCATCGGGGCTCGGCCTCTGAATCGAGAACCGCTCATAAAAATTCGAAATTAACGCAGCCCCTTCCGAGACGCGGGACGAACTCGCCTTCGATCGTATGTCGTCAGGCAGGACTTCGTCATCATTCTTTTTTTCGACGGGCATATGACCGTTCTCGGTCAAGTACTGCCACAGCTCCCTCACAGCTTGTGACGGCGTCATGCCAATATGAGTCAGTACGGCGTCTCCTGCCTCTTTGAGCTGGCGATCTATACGCACGTTCATCTGAACTGGCCGCGTGTCGAGTATTGATGTAGGCATATCAACTCCTTTGCTATACTGAATCTCAATTTCAGTATAGCACGGCAGATTGAAGCACATTTCAATAGAAACGGGGGCGCCTCCTTATCGGAAACGCCCCCGTTATACAAGGTATGTTTAATCCCTACAGCGCGCCGGAACCGGCTTGCATCATGCCGCCGGGGCCCGAGGTCACGCCGCCGCTCACGGGCGCGGCGTTGCCGGTGTGCGGTGCCGCCGGGGCGGTATCGCCACCGAGCGTGCCCGCCGGACGCGGTGCCGGGATCTCGCCCGTGCCGTGGCTAAAGACAAACTTGCCATCGGCCACGTCGCACAGGACGGTATCGCCCTCGCCCCACTCGCCGGCCAGAAGCTCCTCGGACAGCGGGTCCTCGATGAGCTTTTGGATGGCACGGCGCAGCGGACGCGCACCGTTGGTGAGGTCGGTGCCCTCGGCCACGATCTTGTCATAGGCCGTATCGGTGAGCTTAATGTTCATGCCGTTGGCAATCAAACGCTGACGCAGGTCGTCCACCAGCAGGTGAGCGATCTTGGTGAGATTCTCGCCCGAGAGCTTCTGGAACACCACGATGTCGTCGATACGGTTGAGCAGCTCGGGGCGGAACAGGCGCTTGAGCTCGCCCATCGCGCGACCACGAATCTCACTCGACGTGAGACCCTGCTCGCCGGTGGTGCCAAAGCCCACGCTCGCATCCTGCGCAATCTCGCGGGCGCCCACGTTGGACGTCATGATGATCACGGTGTTGCGGAAGTCGACCGTTTTGCCCTGGCTATCGGTCAGGCGGCCCTCCTCCAGCACCTGCAGCAGAATGTTGAAGATATCGGGGTGCGCCTTCTCGATCTCGTCGAACAGCACGACCGAGTACGGGTGACGACGAACGGCCTTGGTGAGCTGACCGCCCTCGTCATGGCCAACGTAGCCCGGGGGGCTACCGATAAGCTTGGAGACCTCGAACTCGCTGCCGAACTCCGACATGTCGAAGCTGATGAGCGCGTCCTTGCTGCCAAAGAGATACTCGGCGAGCGTCTTGGCGAGCTCGGTCTTGCCCGTGCCGGTGGGGCCCAGGAAGATAAAGCTGCCGCCGGGGCGACGCGGATCCTTGAGCGGCGAGCGACTGCGGCGCACGGCCTTGGCAACGGCCTCGACGGCCTCGTCCTGGCCGATAATGCGGGTCTTGAGCACGCTTTCGGCCTGTAGCAGGCGACGGCTCTCGCTCTCGGTAAGCGAGGACACCGGCACGCCCGAGGTCACGGACACGATATCGGCAATCTGGCTCACGTCAATAGTGAGCGGGCTCGCGTCGAGCTCGGCCGTCCAGGCAGCCTTTGCCTCGGCAAGCTCAATCTCGGCAGCCTTTTGCTGCTCAGTGATCTCGGCGGCCTTGTTCATGTCGTCGCTCTCGGTGGCCTCCTGTGCGGCAGCCTTGAGCTCCTCGACGCGATGCTCGGCCTCGCGCACCGGCTCGGGCGCGCGATTGGCGGCAATGCGGGCGCGGGCACCGGCCTCGTCAATGAGGTCGATGGCCTTATCGGGCAGGAAGCGATCCTGGATGTAGCGGTTGGAAAGGTTCGCGGCGGCCTCGATAGCACCCTGCGTATAGCGCACATGGTGGTGCTCCTCGTAGCGCGGCTTGAGCGCGGTCAGGATCTTGACCGTGTCCTCGACGCTCGGCTCCTCGACATCGATGGTCTGGAAGCGACGCTCAAAGGCCGGATCCTTGGTGAGGTACTTGCGGAACTCCTCTGCCGTCGTGGCACCGATGATCTGGAAGGCGCCGCGCGCGAGCACGGGCTTGAGCATGGAGCTTGCATCGATGGAACCCTCGGCAGAACCGGCACCGATGATGGTGTGCATCTCGTCGATAAACAGGATGACGTCGTCGGCCTCGGTTGCCTCCTGTATCACGTTCTTGAGGCGCTCCTCAAACTCGCCGCGATACTTGGCGCCCGCGACAAGACCCGGCAGGTCGAGCGTCCAGATGTTCTGGTTCATAAGGTTCTCGGGCACGTTGCCGGCAGCGATCTGCTGCGCCAGGCCCTCGACGATGGCCGTCTTGCCCACACCGGGGTCACCCAAGATAAGCGGGTTGTTCTTGGTGCGGCGCGAAAGGATCTCCATCATGCGCTGGACTTCCTTTTCGCGGCCGATCACGGGGTCGAGCTCGCCGTCGCGTGCTTTCTGCGTAAGGTTGGTGGCGAACTGCTTGAGTGTATCGGTGCCGCCCCCCTTTTGCTGCGAGGCGTCCGAACCGCTAAAGAACGGCAGGCCCGCACCGGGACGCCCGGCACCGGCGCCGGCGAGCGGACGCTTCTTATCCTGATCCTTGGCGGTAAGCTTCTCGATGGCTTTTTTAATGGAAGCGGACGACACACCCAGGCGCATGAGGATGTCCATGGCCATGCCGTTGCCCTCTTCGACGATACCGATGAGCAGGTGCTCGGTCGACACATAGGTCTGGTTGTTCTCGCGTGCCACGCGGAAAGAGCGCTCCATCACGCTGATGACGAGCGGCGTAAAGGCGAGCTTAGCGGCCTCGGTCTCCTCGCTGGACTCGGGAACGGTAGTCTGGACCTCTTTGAGTGTGTCCATGATGTCGTCGTAGGCGATATCGAGCGAGCGCAGCGCCTCGGCGGCAATGCCCTCGTCCTCCTTGGCAAGCGCCAGAAGCAGATGCTCGGTACCCACCTTGTTGGTATGCAGGTCGAGCGCCTCCTGTTTGGCCATCGACATGACCTTGCGCGCTCGATCGGTAAATCTATCTAACATGCTCGTTTCCTTACATGAGTTCATCGAAATCAAAACGCCCGCCCGTCGGCGGCGCTTTTGTCTCTTTACCCACAGGTTGTCTATGTTAACAGCTGGAGGAATATCTATAAACCCGGCTCACATGAATGCAGGTTATGACCGCATCGCGGGACTCACCGCGCGATGCGCGACAGGCGTCCCGCAAGAGAAACCCTAGGCGTCTTTCACCACGTCGGGACTCGTCGCACGCGATGCGCGATAGGCATCGGCCTCCTTGGAGACGCGTTCGAGCAGCTCGGATGTATCGACGCCCTCGACTTGCGCGACCGTTTCCACCGTCTGCATGGCGACCGCCCTCAGGTACGCGCACGCGCTGTCCCCCAGCTGCTCGAGGTCTATCTCCTCGCCGCCCTCCCGGGCAAAGCCGACCGCCATCACAAAGCCCATGATGCCCGAGACCAGAAAGCCCACCGCAAAGCTCGAATCTGCCTTGAGCTCTTCTCCGTCGGGATGGACGATCTCTCTCACGCGGTCGATGATGATCGTATGGATGCCCTGCACGACCTGCTCGGCGGCACCCGCCCTCATGGTGATGACGATGCGCCGCAGCAGGCAGCGGACGTCGCGCCGGTCGAACGCCGAAAGGTCGCCCTCGCTCGAAAAATGCCAGAGGGCATCGGTGATAAGCTCGTTATCCTGCAGCAGCTGGGTCATGGCGATGGCGACGAGTTCATCGAAATCGTGAAAATAGTAGTAAAACGTTCCGCGATTGCACTGGGCGGCGCGGGTCACCTCGCCAACCGACAGCTCGAAGATGCTGTTGTTCTCGATGAGCTCCCAAAACGCCTCGATGATACGGGTGCGCGCATCGGGCGCATCGGCGTCCTTACGCGGTCTCGCCATGCGCCTCACCGCACCCCTGCGCCTTGGCGTTCATGATGAGCATCTGAAGACGGTTCTCCACGTTGGCGAAGCTCACGTCGGGATCGTAGTCGAGCGGCAGGAACTGCGCCGTGGGATACTGCTCCTTGAGCGCATGGATGAGCCCGCGCCCCACGACATGGTTGGGCAGACACCCGAACGGCTGCAGGATCACGAAGTTGCGGCAGCCGCGCTTGGCGTGCTCGAGGATCTCCGCCGGAATCAGCACGCCCTCGCCCGCATCGAACGTATGGTGCAGGATCTTATCGCTCGCGCGCACGAGCTCGGGCATGCGCGTCGGCGGCTCGTAGAGCGGGCTCGCCGCGCCCAGGCGGTCGCAACGGTCGTGCGCGAGCTCGAACAGGTTGTCCGCCGTGGCGTACCAGGCCTTTTCGGGCAGCGACAGGTCGACGTGGAACTCGCGCGACTGCGCATGCTTGTAGAAATAGGTCTTGCGGATCACGTCGGTCATGCGCGCCTCGATGACCTCGAGCCCGTTGTCCTCGAGGTAGCGCTCGATCTCGTGGTTGGCGCCGAGATGGAAATTGAGCAGGTACTCGCCCACGATGAGAACGGTCGGATGCGGGTTCGAGCGGTCGTACGGAACGGCGCCCATGATCGCAAGCGCGCGTTTGAAGCCCGTCGCCTGGCCTCTCAGCCCGGAGCGCTCCATGCCCTCGATAACCTCATCGAGCGCGCGGTCGAACGCAGCGTCCGCCGCGCCCTTCTCGAGCTCGTAGGGACGGATGCGCCTAAGCATGGCCTCGAGGGCATCGATCATGGGAAGACCGTAGGCGATCTGGATGCTCGGGCCAAGGCCGAGCTTGAAGCCCGGATGCGCATTGTGGGCATCGACGTCGTCGTTGGTGAGCACCGGGACATAGTCGTATCCCGCGTCGTCGAGCGCGCGGCGCAGCAGGGGCATGTAGTGCGTCAGGCGGCAGTCGCCGATATACTTGCCAGTCACCACGGCGACGTCGTGCGGGTCATACTTACCGCTCTCGAGTGCCGCGAGCGCCTCGCCGATCACGATTTGCGCGGGGAAGCAGATGTCGTTGTGCACATAGCGTTTGCCCAGGCGGATGGCATCCTCGCGCCCGATATCAAGGGCCTCGGCGCGCACGCCCTGATTGCGCATCGCCGCGGTCATGAGCCTGCAGAACGCATGGGAGGTGTTGGGGACCAGCGCGATCTTGTCGTGCCGGTCGCGCTTGGTGTACTTGACCTTATACGGGTCGTCGAGCGGATGGACCGCGTGCACCCGGGCGCCCTCGGCACGCTCCTCCGCGCGACGACGGTTGACCGACTCGATAAACGAACGCACGCGAATGCCCATGGGACCGGCGACGTCGCTCTCATCGAGCTTGATCATCATCGGAACCTTGGAGCCCATCTCGCCCATCATGCGCGCGATCTCGTCGGTGAGATACGCATCGTGGCCGCAGCCGAAGCTGCCCATCTGCACGAGCTCGAGCTCGGGCGTCGATGCGACGATGACCGCGCACGACAGCATGCGCGCATGGTAGTTGTTCACGATGTCGATGCGGCTGTTGGAAAGATCGACGTTGCAGACCCCCGGCACCGCATCGGGCGTCAGCACGGGGATGCCGCGCTCAGAGAAGAGCTTGGGCAGCCCGTGGTTGACCAGCGGGTCGTTGTGGTACGGGCGCGAAGCGATCACCACCGCGTAGCCGCCGTCCTCGCGCACGTTCTCGAGCACCTGCCTGCCGCGCAGCTGCAGCTGGTTCTCAAACGTCTGCTGCGCGCGGTCCGCCTGCTCGGTCGCCTTGGCAACCAGGTCGGCATCGATATCGAAGGTCTCCTTGCACCACGCCTTGAGCTGGCGGTTTCGGTCGCCCTCGTCGTACCAGTGGAACAGCGGCGTATCGAACGGAACGCCGAAACGCTCCTCCGGGTTATCGGAATTGCGCATCACGTAGGGGTATCCCTTTACGACGGCGCACATCCACTCGCTGGTAGAGGCGGTGTTTTCGGTGGGCACCGTCGTGATGATGGGCATGAAGATGCGGTCGACGCCGGCGTCGACGAGATTGCGGATGTGCCCGTGGACGAGCTTGGCCGGGAAGCACACGGTGTCGGATGTGACGTGCGCCAGACCGCGCTCGTACATCGCCTTGGTGCTGCGTCCCGAGACGCGCACCTTAAAGCCGAGCGCGCTGAAGAACGTCGACCAGAACGGCATGGTGTCCCAGAACTCGAGCACACGGGGAATGCCGATCGTGACATCGCGCCCATTACAGTCTGAAGTGGGCCACCGATAAATTTCGATGGCGAGCATTCGGC
>URCO01000026.1:0-32048 GCA_900546375.1 uncultured Collinsella sp. | reverse complement strand
GGCCCTTGCGGCGTAGTCGCTATTTATTCAGTCCAAGTTTCGGGGCGCAGTTCACAGGCACCTTCGTGGTGGTTTGGCGGTTACGTAGGCGGACAAATGTCCGCTTGGATAAACCTAGGCGCGGTGCCAGTCGGTCAGGCAGGCATCGAGGGAGGCGATGAGCGCATCCTTGTCCATGTGACGGCCGATGATGCACAGGCTCGTCATGCGGTCGCCCGTCTCGTCGTCCCAAATCTGCATGATCTCGGGGTTCTCGTCGATGATCTTCTGCTTCTCGCCCTCGGGCGCCGAGTCGACAAACAGGCCGTTCTCCATCAGGCGCATTTGGTGACCGGCCTGCTCAAACATGTAGCACATGTCCGGATCGCCGGTCTGCCACAGCGGGCCCTTGACGCGAATGACCTCGTCGGGCCACTCCTGCTCAACAAAATCGGTGAACTTCTGCAGGTCAAACGGCTTGCGGCGCGAGTATACAAAGGTCTCGATGTCGTACTCGAGCACCTCGGGGTCGTCGTGCTCCTCGGGATGCTCCATGGCCTCGATCCAGGCGGCGGAGTTGTAGGCGCGCATAAAGTCGAAGCGGTCAGTATCGAGCAGCTCCTCCATGGGGACCTCACCGTTTTGGGCCTCGACGATCACGGCGTCCTTCTGCAGGCTGCGCACGATAGCCTTGAGCTCGGCGATTTGCTCAGGGCTCACGGTATCGGTCTTGTTGAGGATCAACGTGGAGCAAAACTCGATCTGCTGGATGAGCAGGCTCTCGATGTCGTCCTCGTCGATATCCTCGGCCAGCAGGTCACGACCGCCGTTGAACTCGTCGTACATGCGGGCGCAGTCGACCACGGCCACGATGTTGTCGAGCGCGAGCTTGGGCTCGCCGGCCACCTTGGCCTCGTCGCAGAAGCTCGAGATGGTGTAGGCGATGGGGATGGGCTCGCAAATGCCCGAGGCCTCGATGATGATGTAATCGAAGTTGCCCGAATCGGCGATGCCCTGCAGCTGGTTGGCCAGGTCGTCCGAAAGCGTGCAGCAGATGCAGCCGTTGGTGAGCGGGATGAGGTCGTCGGTCTCGGAAAGGCCGCCGTCGGCGATAAGGCTGGCGTCGACATTGATCTCGCCGATATCGTTGACAATCACGGCGGCGCGGATGCCGCCGTCGTTAGCGAGGATGTGGTTGAGCAGCGTGGTCTTGCCGGCACCGAGGTATCCGGTAAGCATGATAATCTTCACGGGTTTGTTGGGCATGTGCCCTCCTTTGTTAGACTTGGCTTACAGTTGAATCTTATGCCAAACGCATGCTCTTATACCCACGCGCTGGCAAATAACACAGGCTACTCCCAGGCTCCCCATACATCGGGGCAATAACCGACGGTGGCCTTTTTGCCGTTGCGCACGATGGGCTCGGCTAGAACCTGCTGGTTCTCGAGCAGCTTGTCGAAGCGCTGGCTGGGGGTGAGGTGCTGGATGAGCGCGAGCGTCTCCTCGTCCTTGGCCTTGGGATTGAGCAGCTTGTCGATACCGCCGACCGCCTGCATCACGCTCGTGAGCTCGCCTTTGCTCATCTCCTTTTCCTTAAGGTCGATAAGCTGCACCTTAATGCGGCGCTCCTTAAAATAGCGCTGGGCCTTTTTGGTGTCGAACGACTTCTTAGTCCCGAAGATTTGAATATTCATGGTTCCGCCGCTCTATCGAATGAAGTTGGTCGTTGCTCGATCTGCCTCGGGTGCGTTGATGCCGGCGGCCTGTCCTGCCTCGATACAGCGAAGGAGCCAGGCCATGTTTTTGCCGATGTTGCGCATGGTGGCAAGGCCCTCGGCGTCCCCATTGGCGTCGCCGGGCACGCGACCAAACACGTTGTTCCAGTACGTGGAGGCAACCACGGGCATCTGGTTGATGGTGAAGTACTTGTTGAGCACATCGAAGGTGGTCGACGTGCCGCCGCGACGGGCGACGGCGACGGCAGCGCCCGGCTTGTGTGCAAAGGCCTTGCTGCCGGCATAGAAGGCGCGATCGAGCGCCGAGAGGATGCGTCCGCTGGGATGCGCGTAGTAGACGGGCGAGCCAAAGACAAAACCGTCGGCCTGTTCGGCGGCAGCGATGAGCTCGTTCACCACGTCATCGTCAAAGGTGCAGCGGCAATCGAGCTTGCCGCACTGGCCACAGCCAATGCAGTCGCGAATGGGCTTGGCGCCCAGCTGGAACACCTCGGTATCGATACCCTCGGCGTTGAGTTGCTCGGCGACTTCGGCGAGTGCGCGGGCGGTGTTGCCGTTTGCCTTGGGACTGCCATTGACCAAAAGAACCTTCATCACAAACTCCCTCTGCTGTTGGTGACTTCTGCAGAGGATTATCGCACGATGGGGGAGGCGGTGCGGGCGCGGTGCTAATCCAGTTTGGTACCTGGAACCTGCACGGCTTTACCGAGCAACGCTTTGAGCTCGTTCAAAATGGAAACGGGCTGTCGGTCAACGCTGTTCAGATGGAGCGTGGCCACGCGAATGGGCGGCTGATATTCAAGCGAGCCGATGAGCACGGGAGAACCCAGGAATCGTTCGATTTCGTTTGCGAGCTCGTCGATTGCCTCGGGGCCGAGCTCATCGAAAAGCGCCACGAACATTGGTCCCGTCGAGCGGAACAGGCGACCCTTGCCGCGCGAACAATCCATGAGGCAGGCGGCACTTTCGGCGAGCACGCGGTCGCCTGCATCGAATCCAAAGCGGGCATTGACTTCGGCGATATCGTCGACCTTAATGGCAATAAAGCCTGCCTCGCGCGCCACGCGGCGCATCTCTCCAATAGCGTTGACCAGCGCGTGGACATCGCCCAGGCCCGTTACCGAGTCGGTCGTATCTGCCAAGCTTCGGTTGATGATAGTGCCCACATACATGCTGGGCTCGGTATCGGTGCCGTCCAAGCGGTAACCTGTGCAGTCGCAAAGCACGTATTTTCCGGTGGCATCCATTACGCGATACTGCATGTAGTGGAAGTGCCACGTGCCGTTTATCACCATGTCGAGCTCGGCGCGTACGTTGTCGCGGTCCTCGGGATGAACGCGGGCGAGCCACATGTCGAGTGAGTTAAAAGGGTGCTGGGAGGGCAGGTCAAAATCGCGCACGGCGTTAACCGACCATTGCGATTCTCCCGTATCGAGGTTAAGGATGAACGGATAGCGCGTCTCGGAGCTCATGGAGATCGCTTGGAACACCCGGTCGTTGCAGGGAAGCTGATCGACGATTGGGCGTTGCGGCGCGTCATTGTCTTTCGGTTGCTGCACACGATGCATAAGCTTATAGCGATACATCTTGCGATCGGCATCCATCGTCATCTGGCGACGCGTGTCGCCGGCAAGTGGATCGACGCGCGAGCAGCCAAAGCTAAAGCTGGCGATCATGGGCGCCTTGCCACTTGAGCTCGCCTCGATCAGCCCGGCACGTACCCGCTCCAAGCGCTGCTCGAGTTCGGTCTCGTTTGCGGAGAGCGAGATGAGCACAAACTCGTCTCCACCGATGCGGAACAGCATCTCATCGTGCTCCATGGTTTCGGAGAGCGTGCGGCAGATGCTCAGAATATAGCGATTGCCTTCGGCGTGGCCAAACCTATCATTGCAATGTTTGAGATGGTCGATGTCAATATAGGCGCAGGTGAAGGGGTCACCTTTGTGCCAGAGTTGCTCGACGTGACGGTCGAGTCCGCCGCGGTTGCCCAAGTTGGTGAGCGGGTCGATATAGGCGTTGCTCTCAAGCAGCCGGCGCTCTTGTTGCAGGATGGCATGCGTCTTTTGCAGTTGCTCGCCAACGGCGCGTAGCCCAGCGGGCAGCGCGGCAACATCGAGTTCGGCGGTCGAGACGCCATTCGCAAGTCGCTGAAGATAGACAATAATCGATTGCTCGCCCATGCGATACGACTCGTTCATGATGGATAACCTCCTTGGGCGGAACAGTGGTTTGTATCATATCCCCAATTCGGCTTGGATTGGGGATATAAGTTAGCTAATGGAGACAAATGCCCCCTTCAACGGTGGCGTTTTGCGCGCGAGCGTATCAGTCGTTATTGCCACCATCGAGCAATGCCTCAAAATCCTTCGCCGGCATGGGGCGGTAGTAGAGGAAGCCCTGAGCGTAGCGGGCGCCCATGTGGCGTAGCATGTTCGCCTGCTCATCTGTCTCGACGCCTTCGACCACAACGGGCAGATGGAGCGATCGCGCCATCTCGAGCATCGATGACACGATCTGCGCACTGCGGCCTTGATCGCGGTCGGTGGGCACAAAGGTGCGGTCGAGCTTGATGACGTCAGCATTCACGTTCTTGAGCATTGCGAGCGTGGACTGGCCGGTGCCAAAATCGTCCATATAGGTCGAGAAGCCGCGGGTGTGCAGATCTGCGGTCAGCTTATCCACGGCCTCGGACTCTCCGGTATAGGCGGTCTCGGTGATCTCGATACGCATGAGCTCGGGTGGTAGGTTGTATTGGGCGGCGAGCGCCCCCATATGTTCGGCAACGTCGCAGGCAAGAATGTCCACGCACGACACGTTGAGGGAGATCGGAACCACGCGAAGACCGCGATCGAGACGCTCGCGAAGCCACGAGGCGACACCCTGCCAAATGTACTTGTCGAGCGTCACCACAAAGCCGCTTTCCTCGAGTGCGGGGATAAACGTTGCGGGTGAAATGAGAGAGCCGTCCTTGTCAATCCAGCGGGTGAGTGCCTCGGCGCCAATGATCTCGCCGGTTTCCATATCGACCTGGGGCTGCAGGTAGTACGTGATGCGGCCGTTTGAGAGCGCGTACTGGAACTCGGTCAGCGTGCGGTGGAACGCAATCTCGTGTTCATATTCTTCGGGGCGGAAAATGGCAATGCGCTCCTTGAAGTCGTTTTTGGCGCGTCGATTGGTAAACATGGCCTTTGCCTGCGCATCGATGGTGATCTCCTCATTGGAGTCGATGGGGTAAATGCCCATGGACGGCCAAAAACCTACGCCGTCATCATGCCTGGCTACGACCTCGCGAACGCGGTTGTAGATTTGATGGACGGTGATGCGCTTAAAGGGGATGAGTGCGCAAAAGTCATCTTGGCCCCAGTACCCTGCGACGCCCATATCGGCATTCTCGATGTCCTTGAGGACCGTGCCCACATCGGCGAGTACGCGGTCGCCCTCGGCCTGGCCGTGCCATTCATTAAACAGGCGCATGTGGCCCATGTCGACCGTGGCGATGCACCAGGTGCCGTCGCGCCTTGCCTCGAGAAATGCGTTGGCGCGCCGCATAAACTCGCTGGGTCGATAGAGTCCCGTGAGCGAGTCGATACGTTCGGCGATGGCGCTTTTGCGCTCCGCCTCGGGTATGGGGAGGCTGTCGTTGGGAACAAGCCCGCCAGCCGTGGGAAGGCGACGGTCGAGTTCGCCTAAAACGGCGGTCGCTTGATGGGTTAAGTGCTCGTAAAAGGCCGGTACGACAAGACAGACGGGAGTAATGGCGTCGCCTGCGATTTGAACAGGAGCGAAAACGGCCTCTTTAAGGTGGCGGGTCAGTTGCTCGAATGCCTCGTGGTCCAAATCGTTGCTGAGCACGACGAACTGGACGCTTCGTGAACGGTAGACCCGGCTCCTGCCGCGGGTGATCGACAGCATACGGCCTGCGTATTCGGCAAGCATGTTGTCGACAGCCTCGGCCCCGTAGAGCTCGTTGAGCTTTGTCGTGCCACGAACGCGCACCGCTATAAGCCCCGTCTCGCAACGATCGCGGCGGCAGGCATCGATAGCGTTGATCAGCATACGCTGCGTTCCGAGGCCCGTAGCGGCGTCGACGGTTTCGGCGAGTGAGTGGTTGACAAGTTCGCCGACATAGAGCGAGGGGGCATTTCCGTCGCCGTCGATGCGAAACCCGCGAGCACGGCAGAGAACGTAGTCACCCGCGGCATTGCGCATGCGGTACTGCATGACGCGGCGGTGTTTGGAGCCGTTAAAGATCTGGTTGATGTCGTTGGCGTAGGCCTCGAGGTCATCGGGATGGACGCGCGTCTTCCAGAAATCGCGGCAGCTGTCTATGTGCTCCGAAGGAAGACCGAGATCGCGCAAGGCACCTTGCGACCAAAGGGTGCGGTCCTTGTCCAAGTTCTCGATAAAGAAATAACGGCCCTCGTTGAGCATCGAAAAGGCGTCAAAAATGCGATCGCTTATTTCGAAGTCGTCGGCGTGGACTTGCGTGATATTGCGCCGATCGAGGTGCATGGCATGACGTAGCTTGTAGTCGTACATGCGATGGTCGGCATCGAGTGTCATGCGATTGGAGGCTTCGCCCAGGGCGGGGTCGGCGTGTGCCACTCCGTAGCTAAACGAGTGGGGCATCTCGGAATCGTTGTTTTTGAGCAGGATCGTTCGGCAGTGTTCCAGACGCTCGGCGAGGTCGTCCTCGGTCGCAATCGTAGATAGGATGGCAAACTCGTCGCCGCCTATGCGAAACGCCGCCTCGTCCACTTTCATATACAGTTTGAGATAGAGGCTTACCTGCAAGATATAGCGGTTGCCCTCGTCATGCCCAAAGACGTCGTTGCAGTGCTTGAGATTGTCGATGTCGATGAACGCCATGGTAACGGGGGTGTCCTGCTCCCAGAGCTCCTCGAGGGAACGGGCAAAGCCGCCACGGTTGCCAAGCCCGGTAAGCTGGTCGGTAAAGGCGGTCCTGATCAGATCCTCCTGACGCTCGAGAAGGTCACGGACGGTCTTTTCGAGCGTTTCGGTGTAATTGCTGACAGTATCCATGTTCTAAGCGGCTTTCTGAAGTCGGAGCGGATTGCGTCGGGCGAGCTCGTTGTGTACACGCATCGTTGCTCAGCGTTTTGCGTGTATCCAGGCCCCGCCTTGCTGCGTTGTTGGGTTACTTTGCCGGCTAATGTTCGCTGTTGATAACTGCTGAGTAGTATAAACAACAGTGCAAAATTATATAGGGGTGCACATGCTGTGGGTGGCTATTATTCGACAAACGGCAGCGCGATGATGCGATGTTCGATAAAAATGCGACTGGGGCGGTATATGTTGATGGGTATACTTGTTCCGTTTAAATTTGCGGGAACGGAGATGGTTGCATGACACAGCCGGAGACATCACACACGGTGGGGCTCGCGCTCGAGGGAGGCGGCTACCGCGGCATGTATACGGCGGGCGTGCTCGACGTATGGATGGAGCATGGCTTAACTTGCGACCATATGGTGGGTGTCTCGGCGGGCGCGGCGTTTGGCTACAACTTTAAATCGCGCCAGATCGGCCGCGCCATTCGCTACAACAAAGCCTATTGTGCCGATAAGCGCTATGCGAGCGTGACGAGCTGGTTGCGAACCGGCGACATGTTCAATGCCGATTTTGCCTATCACGAGGTGCCCATCGAGCGCGATCCCATCGATTTGGAGACATATCGCGCCTGCCCCATGCGGTTTACGTGCGTGTGTACCGATATCGAGACGGGCAAGGCCGTCTATCACGATCTGCCGTATGGCGACGAGCGCGATATCGAGTGGATCCGGGCGTCGTCGGCAATTCCCGTGGCGACGCGTCCCGTTGCTATTGACGGGCATAAGTATCTGGATGGTGGCGTGGCTGATTCTATTCCCAGCGCATGGCTGTTTGCGCAGGGGTATGACCACAATATCGTGGTACTCACGCAGCCAGCGGGCTTTGTGAAGCAGCCCAACAGCGTGATGCCCATGCTGCGACGCGTGTTCCGTCACTATCCGGAGTTTGTCGCAGCGCTTGAGCATCGGCATGAGGTCTACAATACCACGCTCGATGACCTGGCACGTCGCGAGGCTGCCGGCGAGATCTTTGTGGTGCGGCCGAGCGAATCGGTGAAGGTGCCGTCGCTGTGTCGCGAGCCCGATGAACTTGAACGCATCTACCAGATTGGTCGCCGCGATGCGGAGGCGACCTTGCCGGCACTGGAGGTCTACCTAGCGGGGTAGGGCAAACTGCCGCGGACTCGGCGAAAAGCGCATCCCGGAATGGAGGCCCAAACTGGGATGCGCTTTCCGCTATTGAAGATATGAGGCCGCGAATCGGCTGCTCGGCTTGAGTCTATGCCTGCTGCCAGGTGTCGACGAGCTCCTTGGCGGCGGCGCAGGGGTCGTCAGCACTGCAGACGGCGCTCACCACAAAGAAGCCATCGACGCCGGTGGCCTTGAGCTGCGGCAGGTCGGCCGTCTTGACGCCGCCGCCCACCACGATGGGCACGGGGCTTGCCGCGTGGAGTGCGGCCAAGTCCTCAAAGCTCTTGGTGATGATAGAGCCGTCGGCCGCGCGTCCGCAGTCGCGCTTGGTCTCGGTCTCGTGGAGCGGGCCGATGCCCAGGTAGTCGACCAGGCTCATGTCGGCGGTCTTGACGTACTCGAGCATCTCCTCGCAACGGGCCGAAAGGCCCACAATGGCATCGGGGCCCAAAAGTTTGCGGCAGACCTCGACGGGAATATCGCTCTGGCCAACGTGCACGCCGTCGACAGCGATGCCCTGCTCGCGCGCGGCGAGTACGCAGTCCAGGCGGTCGTCGATCAGCAGAGCGACCTGACCGGTCTTGCCGGCCTGTGCGATTGCCTGCGCGGCGTCGCCCGTCAGCGCGATGATCTCGCGGGCACTTGCCACCTTGGAGCGCACCTGGATGCAGGTAAAGCCTGCGTCGAGCGCCTGGGCCACCACATCGCCCATGGGACGCCCGAGCGTGTTTTCGGGGCCGAGTACCAGATAGGCCGAGATATCAAGGTTGTCGCGGATGCTCATCGTGCTTCCTCCTGCTTTTTGATCTGTGCTTCCATGCGCTCGAGCTTGCCGGTCATGGTGTCGGTAAATCCGGGTCGAATATCGGCTTTGAGCACGACTTCGGTGCGGATGCCCTTGCTCGCCAACACAAAGGTTGCGTCGCGCACGACCTGCATGACCTCGTCCCAGTCGCCCTCGATCTCGGTGAACATCGAGGTGGTGTGGTTGGGAAGGCCGCTCTCGCGAATGACGCGCACGACCTCGGCGACCTCGGCGGATAGCTCATCGCCGGTGCCGCACGGGGCGATGGCCACGGCGACGAGCGTGTTCATGCCGGCATTGGTTGCGGGCTCGGACATGGCTTATGCCTCCTCGAGCTCGAGTTGGTTATCGGCGATGTCTTGGGCGGTCGCGCGGTAGAGCTCGTCGATAAAGGCGACCTTAAAGCTTGCCGGGGCATCGGCGACAGCGGCGGCACGCGTGCCGGCAACGTTGTAGACCGCGGTGCCGCAGACGGCTGCCGTAAACGGGTCGGCGGCGCAGGCGTACACGGCCAGCACGCCGCCCTGCGAGCAGCCGCAGCCGGTGATCTTGGACATGAGCGGGCTGCCGCCGTGGGACTTGGCTACGGTCGTGCCGTCGGTGATCAGGTCGACTTCGCCCGAGACCACCACGGCGCCGCCGGTGTAGCGGGCGAGCGCCACGGCAGCATCGCGGGCGGCGTCGACCGTATCGGTGGTGTCGACGCCGCGTACACGGCTCAGGTCGGCGGCCTCGCCCTCAAGACCCCACAGGCCGGCGAGTGCGATGATCTCGGAGGCGTTGCCGCGTACGATGGCGGGCTTGTACTGCTTGAGCTCGTTTACCAGCTGGGTGCGCAGGCTACCGATGCCCAGACCCACCGGATCGAGTACCCAGGGCTTGCCGGCGTCATGTGCCGCCTTGGCCGCGCGGGGAATCGTCTGCTCGTAGATGGGGAAGAGCGTGCCCATGTTGAGATAGATGGCGCCGCCGCCGGCAACGAGCGCCTCGCCCTCGTCGGGCAGATAGACCATGGCGGCCGAACCGCCCACGGCGAGCTGCGCATTGGCGACAAAGTCGATCGTCACCGTGTTGGTGATGGAGCCGGCCATCGGATTGGTAGCGCGAATCTCCTCCACGGCCTTGACCATATGTTGCTTAAGCTGTTCCGAATCAATCACTGCACATGCCTCCTTGGCATAGAAAAGGGGCGCTGTGCATAGACAGCGCCCCTGTAAAGGCGGCATGCTCCCTACGCCAGCATTAACTGACAGGTTCAAAGGATTGGGCCCCATGCCCTCTCAGCCTTGTGGTTTGCACCGCCGGCACTCCCGCATCGAATCTGTTGTTCCCTATACTAACGCACCTGCCAAAAAGGGACAGGTTTATTTTGGCAGGTCGTTACAATAGGTAGGACCGATACGAATGGGGGCCTTATGATTAAACTTGTGCTGACCGATATGGACGATACGCTGATTCCAGCCGGGCATGACGACGTCAGCGACTACGCCATTGAGGGTATTCATGCCATGCAGGCGGCGGGTCTGCACTTTGGTCCGGTTTCGGGTCGTCAGCCGTCCGCGATGGGCTGGATGTTCAAAAACCGTTCCGAGTGTTTTTCGACTGGTGCGTTCTGTAACGGCCAGGTGATGTTTGTCGACGGCAAAGTAGTCACCTCGCGCGCGATCGACAACGATGCTCTGATGCGCTTGGCCGACTATCTGGAGCAGGAGACCGATGATACCTACCTGAAGGTCTACAGCCTGGGTGATGACTTTTGGGGTAACGATGCCTATTGCGTGACGAGTGACCCCGAGCGCGTTCATCGCGCCATGGAGTCGGGCGGCAACGCGTGGCTCAAAGGCGAAGAGGCCCCATGCCGTCCCGTCGTCGATGACGCGCCGGTGTTTAAGGCGAATATCTGGAGTGCCTGTTCGCGTGAGGAGCTCGCGGAGCTACGCGAGCGCGTTGCCGCTGAGGTGCCGGAACTCTCGCTCGTGTTTCCCAACAACCGAGTGCGCCTGTTTGACATCCTTCCGGCTGGTTGGGACAAGGGCTGCGCTGCGCTGGAGCTAGCGCGCGCTTTGGGCCTGACGCCCGACGAGGTGGCCGTATTTGGCGATTCCGATAACGATTTGCCCATGATCGATGCCGTTCCCAACTCCGTTGCAGTCGCCAATGCCAATGAGGCCGTCACGGCTGCCGCGCGCTGGCATATTGGCGCCGCGGCAGATGATGCGGTCGCCGGGGCTCTGCATCAGATTGCCGCCTGCGCCGCGACGGGGGAGATGCCGCCTTTTATGCGTCAGATGGATGCGGTGGGTTCGGGTATCGCGGACGTCTAGGGAGGCCATCATGAAGCTCCAGCAGCTCAGATATGTCGTCAAAGTTGCCGAATGTGGCAGCATCACCGAGGCCTCGCGCCGGCTTTTTGTGTCGCAGCCTTCGATTACTGCGTCGATCCGCGATCTCGAAAACGAGATGGGTGTGCACATCTTTGAGCGCACCAACAAGGGCGTCGTTGTGTCCGAGGAAGGTGAGACCTTCTTGGGCTATGCGCGCCAGGTACTCGACCAGGCCGACCTGCTCGAGGGCAAGTACAAGGGCGCATCCGAGCAGGTGCCGCACTTTAGTGTGAGCTGCCAGCATTATTCCTTTGCCGTTAATGCGTTTGTCGATGTGATCCGTGAGTTCGATGCCGCGCGCTACGACTTTACCCTGCGCGAGGAGCAAACCCACGAGATTATCGAGGACGTCGCGCACATGAAAAGCGAGCTCGGCATCCTGTATCTGTCGGAGCACAATCGCGAGGTCATCGAGCGCATGCTGGCGGCCAACGAGCTCGTGTTCGAAGGGCTCTTCTGCGCCACGCCGCACGTCTTTGTGTGTGCAGACCATCCGCTGGCTGGCCGCTCCAGCGTGACGCTCGAGGACTTGGAAGACTACCCGTTTTTGTCCTATGAGCAGGGCAGCTATAACTCGTTCTACTATTCTGAGGAGCTGACCTCGACCTTTGAGCGCCGCAAGAATATCCGCGTGCGTGACCGTGCGACGTTGTTCAACCTGGTCATGGGCCTCAACGGCTACACGGTATGCTCAGGCGTGATCAGTCACGAGCTCAACGGGCCCGGCATCATCTCGATTCCGCTCGATGTAGACGAGTACATGGAGATCGGCATCATCACGCGCAAGAACACGACGCTTACGCGCTACGGCCAAGCCTATATCGACGTGATTCGTCAGCACATATAGACTGCTGCATTCTGTACGGGTCAAATCTCTTTATGGCAGTCCAAACTGATATAGGAAGCATCTATATCAAACTGTTATAAACGTATATTTTGCGATGGCCATATGAGCGCTCATACTCTGTCCCAGTAAAGCAACCAATGCAAAGGGAGATATCTATGAGTGCTTTAACCACGCTGAACGCGCCGTTTCGCGCTGATATCGTCGGCAGCTTTCTTCGTCCGCAGGCCGTAAAGGACGCCCGCGCTACCTATGCGGCAGGCGCGCTTGATGCCGAGGGGCTTAAGGCCGTCGAGGACGAGGCCATTCGCGATTTGGTGGCAAAGCAAAAGGCCGCCGGCCTGCAGGTCATCACCGATGGCGAGTTTCGCCGCAGCTACTGGCACCTCGATTTTATGTGGGGGCTGAATGGCATCGAGCGTCGCACCTCGCGTACGGGTTATATGTTCCACGATGAGGAGACCACGGCCGACACCGCCGTGGTAACCGGCTCCATCAGCGGCGAGAACCACCCCTTCGTCGAGCACTTTAAGTTTGTCAAGGCACTTGAGGGCGAGGGCCACGTTGCACGGCAAACCATCCCGGCGCCGATTCAGACGTTCTCCGAAGTCACGCTCGACCGCTGCGATGGCCAGCAGGAGAGCTTGCGTGCTGTCTATAAGACCGACGAAGAACTCGCCGATGCCATCGCCGCAGCATATCGCACCGTGATTGCCGACCTTTATGCCGCGGGCTGCCGCAACATCCAGTTTGATGACTGCACCTGGGGCATCTACTGCGATACTGACTTTGTGTCCAAGACCGGCATGAGCCCGGTCGACCTGCAAAAGGTAAGCGAGCTGGGCGTGGCGCTCAACAATGCCGCCATCGCGGACAAGCCCGACGATCTGGTCATCAACACGCATGTGTGCCGCGGCAACTACCACTCCACCTATGCCTTCGAGGGCGGCTATGACCCCATCGCGCCGTACCTGTTCGCAAACGAGGATGTCGATGCATTTTACCTGGAGTTCGATACGCCGCGCGCCGGCGGTTTTGAGCCGCTGAAGTACGTTGCCCCCGGCAAGAAGGTCGTGCTGGGCTTGGTAACCACCAAGGCGGCAGAGCTCGAGAACGAGGATGTTATCGTCGAGCGCATCCGTGAAGCCGCAAAGTACGTGCCGCTCGAGAACCTGTATCTGTCGCCTCAGTGCGGCTTTGCCAGCTGCGAGATTGGCAACAAGCTGACCGAGGATGAGCAATGGGCAAAGATCGCGCTGGTCAAGCGCATTGCCGAGCGCGTTTGGAAATAGCACTAGTGTTTGCAGGTGGCGGCGCGTGCGAGGCATAGTGTATCGCGTACAATGGTTCGGATCGTATCGTTCGGGCAGGTTATCCGATATGCCTGATCGCCCTTCCATTCGAAAGGACATCCATGTCCCAGTCCTCGACGCCCGCCGTCAGCGATGCCATCTACGACGCATCGTCGCTCGGCCGCCCGCGCATGTTCCTGCTCGGCCTACAGCACCTGTTTGCCATGTTTGGCGCCACCGTGCTGGTGCCCGTGCTCACCGGCCTCTCGGTATCGGCAACGCTTTTGTTTGCCGGCTTGGGCACGCTGCTGTTCCACTTCCTGTCGCGCGGTAAGGTGCCGGCATTTTTGGGCTCATCGTTTGCCTTTATTGCCGGTTATGCCGCAATCGCGCCCAACGGCGAGACCGAGCTTTTGCCCTACGCCTGCCTGGGCGTAGCTTGTGCCGGTCTGCTCTATCCGGTGCTGGCGGCGCTCTTCCGCGCGTTTGGCGCCAAGCGTGTCATGCGTTTCTTTCCGCCGGTGGTGACTGGCCCCATCGTCATTTCCATCGGCTTGATCCTGGCAAGTTCCGCTATTGCTAACTGCCAGACCAACTGGCTTGTGGCTGTCATTGGCGTTGCCGTTATCGTCATCTGCAACATCTGGGGCCGTGGCATGGTCAAGATCGTGCCGATTTTGCTGGGCGTTGTGGTGAGCTATGCCGTTGCGGCTGCGCTCGGCGAGGTTGATTTCTCGGGCGTTGCCGCCGCTCCGTGGGTCGGTCTGCCCATCGTGTGGGATAACACCGTGTTTGCGCTCTTTGGGCCGCAGTTCGATAGCGGTCTTGCCACGACGGCCATTATCACCATCATGCCGCTGGCATTTGCGACCATGATTGAGCATATCGGTGATATCTCGGCTATTGGTTCCACCTGCGAGCGTAACTACATCGCCGATCCTGGCCTGCATCGCACGCTGCTCGGCGATGGTCTCGCCACGATTCTGGCCTCGCTCTTCGGCGCTCCGGCCAACACCACGTATGGCGAGAACACCGGCGTGCTTGCCCTGACGCGTGTGTTTGACCCGCGCGTGATTCGCATTGCCGCGTGCTGCGCTATCGTGCTTTCGTTCTGCCCCAAGTTCGCTGCCGTGATTGCCGCCATGCCGGCGTGTGTAATCGGCGGCGTGTCGCTCGTGCTCTACGGCATGATCAGCGCCGTGGGCGTTCGTAACCTCATCGAGAACCAGGTCGATTTCCAGAACAACCGCAATGTGCTGGTTGCCGCGCTGGTGCTCGTGCTTTCGCTCGGCATCGCGTACAGCACCGCCGGCGCCATCGTGTTGGAGCTGGGCGGCGTGACCATTTCGCTGTCCGGCATTGCCGTGGGCTCACTGGTGGGCATTGTGCTCAACGCCATCCTGCCGGGTAACGACTTTGAGTTTGATGTCTCCGAGCTTGAGGAGGCTGCTGAGTAGCAGCTGCGTTCAGCTAAAACAAGATATGGTGCCCATGCGTATATGCGTGTGGGCACCATTTTTAATGTGTCAGTATCCAGTGGATGCCGCGGGCCATGCGTAAGTCGGTTTGGGCAAAGTGATTGCCGGGGTTGAGCTCCAGCGTTGTTGGAATGCCGCGCTCGACGAGCAACGCTTCCATCGCGCGTGTGTCGTCGAGTACATGCCGCATCATGCGGTTGGGCGTCTTGGTTTCCTTTTTGCCGAGTGACAGGTAGACGGCTTGCGGGCTGCCGGCAAAAGGGGCCGTGCTGGCACGGTCGACAAAGTCGGGAAACCATAGCGACCCCGATGCGCTCGCGGCGCGGTCAAAGGCGTCGGTTTGCCAGAGGGACCAGAGTGCGAAGAGGCCCGCGAGCGAGTAACCGGCAATGCCGCGCCAGGTGGGCGGCTGAGGAAGCGACGACTCGACCTGGGGGATTATCTGATTCAGCAGCTCATCAAGAAAATCGGCAGCTTGGCCGCCGAAAGGCTCGGCATCGCGTACGGTCCCGTCGCATGCCCAGGGGCTCAGCTCGCGATTCCAATCGAGCCCGCCAATGGTGACGAGGGCGAATGGCGGACAGTCGAGCTCTCGGCAACACTTATAAACCTCGCTGCCGTCGCCCACGACCACAGGAAGGTAGATGACAGGCGCGCTTTCCGTATGATTCGAATAAACGGTTATCTGCTTTTGATGCGCTTCCATGACGGGCTTCTCTCAGTGTTGTGATATCGGCAGCCCCAATTGTCGCACGCCAGCGTATGCCGGTTGGGCTAGACCAAAGACAATCTCGTGCATCCCCTGCGGACTCATATGGAAAACGCCACCGCCGGAGGGGAGCTCGGCGGTGGCGTTGTTAAACGGTGCTGGGGCTCGGGGCCTTCGCGGGAGCTGCCATGTGCGCAGAGGCGTTTAAGAACGCTTACGGCTCGCCATGGTGCCTGCGGCGATAGCGGCTGTTCCCGCAAGGACGGTTGCCACGATGGCCGCACCCGAGGTGTCGCCGGTTGCCGCGAGCACGCCGGTAGTCTTGGCTTTCGTGGTTGAAGCCGCAACGGCCTTGGTCGGCTTTGAGCCCTCAGGCTTGGGGTTCTGTTTGGACTCCGCGGGCTTGCTTTCTGCGGGCTTGGTCTCGTCGGGCTTGGGGTCTTCCGGCTTGGCTACCTCGGGAGGTGCGATGGTCGTACTTTTGGCGACTGCTTTGATATAGAGGGAGTCGACCGTGGCGTCGCCCGTGCCGATGGCCTGGCCTGCCTCGTAGATGCCGTCACGGAGCTTGCGATAGTCAATGACCTTGCCGCCTTCGGGCGTCTGGATGGCGGCGTTCTCAATCTTGATGGTGCCGATTGTCTTGCCGTCAGCGCTCATGGCACGGGCAAAGATTGCCGCTGTATCTCCTTCGGCCGTTACCTTGCTGCGGATGATCGAGATGACTGCGGGTGTGACGCCCTCGCTGGTCTGGGCGATGATGCCGATGTTCTCGCCTTGGGGTTCGCGCCTCGTCTCGCCATCTTGGTTTTCGCTGTAGGGGATGGGGCCGTCGCCGTTCTCGACATAGCGGGCTATGGCCTTGACAACGGAGTCGCTGATGTAGATGTGGCCGCCCTTCTCGTTGGGTCGATCGTTTCTGGTGGAGAATGCAGCCGAAACCTCGCCTTCCGCAAACGCGTCCACGGTGGAGCCGTTCTTGATGTCGATGTCGCCCCCGTCAGTGATGAGGGCGATGGCCTGGCCGCCGCTCGCGCTGGTACGGACCGTCACGGTCGCGTGATCGAGCGTAACGCCCTTGTGGGCATAGACGCCATATTCAACACCGCTTGCGTCAAGGGAGGCGTTCGTGACCGCGAGACTGCCCTCAGTGTCGACGGCAAGATATCCCTCGGCGTTTGCCTTGACCTGGCTGCCGTCCGAGATGTTGATATTGCCGCCGCTCCAAAGGGCCTCACCATCGGCTGAGCTTGCCTCGACCGTCCCGCCACCCTTGATGGTGAGGTTCTTGTCGGCTCCAATACCCTTGTCCTTGGTAGCCCTGGCGGTGACGGCTCCGCTGTCGTCAATCGTGATATTGCCGTTTGCCCTGATGCCATCCGATGCACCCGTGGCGTTGACGTTGCCCGAACCTTTGATAGCGAGATCACCTCCGGCATTGATGGCATCAAACCCAGTGCTCGTGGCGTAGACGGATCCGGCTCCGTCGATGTTGATATTACCCGTGGAGAGGATAGCGTCCTCAGTAGATGTCACGCTGAGCGTGCCGCCCTCGTCGCCTTGGATATTGAGCTCGGCATTCTCGTTAGTGCCATGAGAAACGTTGATGCTTTCGATCCATTCGGCAGTGACGATGTTGGTTCCCGAGTAATTCACGTTGAGCTTGCCTGCGGCCTGGATCTCGCCGCCGTTATAGTTGTTGAGCTTCAAGTCGTCGGCGCCGTCCCACGACCAGGTACCGGCCTCGTCGCTCGCCGCGGTGTTGTACTTGTTGCCGCCGACCTTGACCCATTCCGCTGCGAGCGAGACGCTCGGCATGAGCAGCGAGCTCACCGTGAGCGCGCACACGGCGCCCGCGACGATGCGGCGCGTCACGCGGCGCCAGCTGCCGTGCGCGAGTCCTATGCGACGGCGAACGTCGGGTTCGGCAACATGGGTTCCGGCGGTAGTGTCATTGCGTTTGGGGGTCGTGAACAAGGCTGCCATGGTTGCTCCCGTTCTCATAGGGCCTATACGACTAGATTCAGCGTATCTGCTGGATGTTGCCGGCGGTAGTGCCGTTTGGAGGGCAAAATGGCCAAAATGAGGGAGAAATAGGCCGCACGCCGGCGCAGGGACCGGCGCTAAAAGAAAAGCGCGGGGCCGCATGGCGACTCCGCGCTTTATTGTTCAGCTTTTGCAGCCTTGCCCTTACGCTACGAAGAAGTAGACGAGGAAGGCAAGGGCCGCGATCCACCCGTCCCGTGCGAAAAAGTGTTTACGAGCGCTTGCGGCTCACCACGGCGCCCGCGGCGATGGCGGCTGTTCCTGCAAGGGCGGCTGCCACGATGGCTGCGTTCGAGGCGTCGCCGGTTGCCGCGAGCTTGCCGGTGGTCTTGGCTCCCGTGGCTGCAACTGCAACGGTCTTGGTCGTCTTCGTGCCCTCGGACTTGGAACCCTCGGGCTTGGTCTCGCCGTGCTTCTCCTCGGGTTTGGTCTCCTCGGGAGGCACGATGACCGTGCTCTTGGCGACAGCTTCGTCGTAGGGGGAGTCGACCGTGGCGTCGCCCGTGCCGATGGTTTGACCCGCCTCGTAGGAGATGCTGGAGCCGTACTCTTCCTCGTTGTAATAGTTAATGATCTTGCCGCCTGCGGGCGTCTGGATGGGAGCGCCTTCGATCTTGATGGTGCCGATCGCCTTGCCATCCTCGCTTATGGCAAGAGCGAAGATTGCCGCCGTGTCTCCCTCGGCCGTGACCCTGCTGCGGACGATCGAGATACTCGCGGGCGTGATGCCCTCGTAGGTCTGGGCGAAGATACCGATGTTCAGACCCCTAGGCTCAGGGATGACCTGGCCGCTTTGGTCGTTGCTGTAGTGATCGGGGCCATCGCCACCGGTCTCGACATAGCGGGCTATAGCCTTAACAACGGAGTCGCTGATGTAGATGTGGCCGCCAGCGACGTTTGGCTGGTGGTTTCTGGTAGAGATTGCAACCGAGAATTTGCCTTCCGCGAACGCGTCCACGATGGAACCATTCTTGATGACGATGTCGCCCCCGTCAGTGATGAGGGCGATGGCCTGGCCGCCGCTCGCGCTTGTGCGGACCGTCACGGTCGCGTGATCGAGCGTAACGCCCTTGTAGGCATAGATACCATATTCAACACCGCTTGCGTCAAGGGAGGCGTTCGTGACCGCGAGACTGCCCTCAGCGTCGACGGCAAGATCTCCCTGGGAGCTTGCCTCGACCTGGCTGCCGCCCGAGATGTCGATGTTGCCGTCAGCCCAAATCGCCGCTTCTTCTATCGAGCTTGCTTCTACCTTGCCACCGCCTTTGATGATGATGTCACTGCCCGCGGCGACGCCGTAACCTTCGCCTCCTTTAGCGATCACGGTGCCAGAGGAATCGATGGTGGTCTTGCCCTTGGATTGGATACCTTCGGTACCGCCCGTTGCATTCACGGTGCCCGAGCCCGTGATAGAGAGGTCGCCCTTTGCCTCAATTCCGTCGGAAGTAGTGCTCGTGGTGTTCACAGTGCCTGGGCCAGAAATGGAGAGGTCGCCTGTGGATTTAATTGCATCGGCCTCGGCTGTCACATTGAGCTCATCCGTGCTATTCGAGCTCGTTATGTTCAACTCCGCTATCTGGTTAGTGCCATCCTGCGCTTTGATGGCGGCTCCGGTGTAATCGGGCTCGGTTTTCACGGTGTTCTTGCCCTCGTACGCAATGTTGAGCTTGCCTGCAGCATTGATTGCACCGCCGTTATAGCCGTTGAGCTTCATATCGTCGGCGCCGTCCCAGCTCCAGGTGCCGGCCTCGTCGCCTGCCGCGGTGCCGGCGTTGTACTGGGTGCCGCCGACGTAGACCCACTCCGCCGCGAGCGAGACGCTCGGCATGAGCAGCGAGCTTGCCGTGAGCACGCACACGGCGCCCACGACGATGCGGCGGGTCACGCGGCGCCAGCTGCCGTGTGCGAGCAGCGTGCGACGGCGCACGTCGGGCTCGACAAAATGGGCTCCAGAGGTTTTGTCATTGCGCTTGGGGGTCGTGAACAAGGCGGCCATGGTTACTCCCATCCTCATAGGGCCTATGCGATTACGCCCAGCATATCTGCAGGATGTAGCCGGCGGTAGTGCCGTTTGGAGGGCAAAATGTCCAAAACTTGGGAGGCAATACATCGCGCGTCCGTGCGGTGCCTGGCTTTAAAAGCAAAGCGCGGAGCCGCTCGATGCGACTCCGCGCTTTGGTGTTCTGCTTTGGCAGCTTTGCCGCTACGCTACGAAGAAGTAGACGAGGAAAGCAAGGGCTGCGATCCACATGAGCGGCTTGATCTTGGAGGCCTCGCCCTTAAAGAGCGCGACGATTACGTAGGCGATAAAGCCCAGACCAATGCCGGCAGAGATGGAGTAGGTGAAGGGTACGCCGGCGACAATCATGAACGCCGGGAAACCCTGCGACACGTCGGACCAGTCGATCTCGGAGGCCTCGCTCATCATGAGGTAGCCGACGTAGACCAGAGCACCGCAGGTGGCGGCGCTGGAAACGATGGTGACGATGGGGGAGAAGAACGCGGCGAGAATGAACAGCACGCCGGTGGTGACGGAGGTGAGGCCCGTGCGGCCACCGTCGGCAGCGCCAGAGGTGGACTCGACGAAGGTGGTGATGGAGGAGACGCCCATGAAACCGCCCACAGCAGCGGCGGCGGAGTCGACGATCAGGATCTCCTTGATATTCTCGACGTTGCCGTCGTCGGTGAGGAACTCGCCCTGCTTGGCCACGGCCATCGCGGTGCCCATGGTGTCGAAGAAGTCACTCATGAGCAGCGAGAACGAGATGACGAGGAGCGCGGGGTCGGTAAGGACCTTGACGATGGCGGGCACGCCGCCGGCGTCGGCGATGGGGCCACCGATGCTCGAGAAGTCGAGCGGGGCGATGATACCGGTCGGAGCCTGGGTCACACCTAGGGGGATACCGGCGATAACGGCGACGATGATGCCGATGAGCAACGAGCCCGGCACGTTGCGGGAAGCCAGGGCAACCGTCACGACGATGGAGATGATGCCGACGATAAAGGTGGGGGAGGCGATGTCGCCCAGGCCGACGAGCGTACCGGCGCCAGCGGTGATGATGCCAGCGTCGCACAGGCCGATCATGGCGATAAACAGGCCCAGACCCACCGAGATGGCGTGACGCAGGACAACCGGGATGGCGTCCATGATGGCCTCGCGCAGGCCACAAAGCACGAGCAGCAAGATGACGACGCCCTCGAGGAAGATGACGCTCATGGCCACGTGCCAGTCACCGCCGCAGACGGTGGTGGTGATTCCGGCGATCATCGCGTTGACGCCTAAGCCCGACGCGCAGGCGAGCGGGCGGTTGGCGAAGATGCCCATGCAGATGGTCATGATGCCGGCGCCCAGGCAGGTGGCGCAGGCGAGCGCTCCCGCATCGATGCCAGCGCCCGAGAGCACCGCGGGGTTGACGGCGATGATGTAGGCCATCGCCAGGAATGTTGTCAGTCCAGCGCGGAGTTCGGTCCCGATTGTGGACTTGCGCTCACTGACGTGAAAAAGTTCGTCCATGCATACCCTTTCCTTGTTCGGCCCCGAGTTTAGGCCGATTGACACGAACTCAACTACTATAGCCCCTTTACGACGCTGTTGTTCCTCGCATGTTGATGTTCGGCGCTTTGTAACGGACGGGCGGTATTTTCCGTATGAAAATGTGTGGGTACCGTATACTTAAGCGGTTACAACGACCCCTATGGAGGAACGTATGATTAAAGAGCTTTGCCACGACGAGGCTATCCTGTCCCAGCGTTGCGAGGTTGCGACCGTCGAGGACGAGTCGGTTGCTCAGGATCTGATCGATACCATCAAGTCGCTCGACGATGCCGGCTGCCTTGCCGCTAACCAGATTGGCGTCACCAAGAAGGTTTGCGTCTACCTGGACGATGCCGGCGAGCCCCACGTGCTCTACAACCCCCGTCTGGTGTTTGGCCTGGGTGCCAGCAAGATGGAGGAGAGCTGCCTGACGCACGAGGAGGTCACCAAGTCCACGCGCTATATCAAGTGCAAGGTTGCCTTTGACCAGATCGTCGACGGCAAGATGCGCGAGCGCAAGCAGGACTTTGTGGGCTTCGAGGCACAGATGATCCAGCATATGATCGACCACTGCCAAGGTAAACTTGTCTAGGGTGACTACAGCACCGCACTTCGTCTCTTTTGGCCCGGGCATGACGTTGTTGTCATGTCCGGGCTTTTGTGTTTAGCGCCTTTTTGTTTGGTGACAATAACCTTAGCAAGAACGTAAAGCTAGGAGGCGCTATGTGCACGAGTATTCGATTTACCGATAATTCTGGCCACATGTATCTGGGCCGCAATCTCGACTGGAGCTTTGACTACGGCCAACAGGTTCGCGTGATGCCGCGCGGGTTTCACATTCCGTATTCGTTTATCGACGACGCGACAGCGACACACGCGGTGATCGGTATGTGCATCGATTACAAGAACTACCCTATGTTCTTCGATTGCGGCAACGATGCGGGCCTCGCCGTGGCGGGTCTCAATTTCCCGGGTTATGCCGAGTATGCCGAGGACCCTGTCGACGGCAAGACCAATATCGCGGCCTATGAGTTTCCCCTGTGGGTGGCAGCGACGTTCTCGACGGTCGATGAGGTCGAGGCCGCGCTGCGCGACACGGTGATTGTCGCCAAATCTGCCGGAGAGGGGCTGGGCGTGTCGCTGCTCCATTGGATTATCGGCGACAGCCAGCGTAGCATCGTGGTCGAGATGATGGCTGACGGCCTGCATGTATACGACGATCCGGTCGACACCCTTGCCAACCAGCCGACCTTCCCGTGGCACATGGAAAACCTCCGCACCTATATCACCGCCACAAGCGATTTTCCGCAGACGGCGACATGGCGTGGCGCCGAGCTCAAGCCCTATGGCGCGGGTGCCGGCATGCGCGGCATTCCGGGCGATTGCTATTCGCCAAGCCGTTTTGTAAAGGCGGCGTACCTCAATGCCAATTACCCGCAAAAGGAGAGCGAGACCGAAAACGTCGTCCGCATGTTCCGTTCGCTCGAGGGCGTGGTGATGATCGAGGGGGCGTCCAGGATGGGCGATGGCAAGTTCGAGAAGACTATCTACACCGGATGCTTTAGCGCGCGCACGGGCAATTATTACTACGCGATGTATGGGGATCCGTCGATTCGCTACGTGAGCCTGATGGATGCCGAGGGCGCGAGCCCCGATAGGCTCGTGGTTCCCGAGCCGCGTCGTTCGTAGCCGTTAGCTTTACTGCAATGCAAAGCGGCCCTGCGTCTCTCGTGAGGTGCAGGGCCGCTGTCGTTGATTTATGACGTCGCTAGAAGTTGGCGTCGTTGAGTTGTTCGTTCTCGAGTCCGTCGAGTTGCTGTTGCTCGGGCGTATCGGCGACGCTCTCGAGCAGCTCGGTGGGATCGACGTTCATGCTCTTGCCGGCCTCGTTGCCGTTGACCAAGTCGTCCGAGAAGATGTCGACTTCCATTTCCTCGGCCTCTTCGATCTGAACCTCGAGCGGCACCTGGGTGCGCACGAGCTTAACGGCCGGACGCATGCGGGCAAACAGCGGCACGTACTCGATGATGATGGCCGAGTTCTCGAGACCGTACCAACGTGCCGGGCTTCCGCAGGCGCGGCGGACGGCGTACTTGATGGCCATGACGCGATGGTCGTTGCGGTTGATGTCCGTTTCGGGGGCAAGCATCTTGCGCAGCATGCAAAAACGGAAGTCGCCCACGTTGCCGCGTGTCTCGTAGATGGAGTAGGTGTGGTGCTGCGATGGCAACTCACCCGATGCCATCAGGTCGCCAACAATCTGGCGCAGGTAGGCATTGATGCGCTGGTTGACCTTAAAGCCCAGGTCCAAGCGCACGCGGAACAAAAAGTCCGTGCCAAAGGTCTCGACGGAATACTCGTGCGTATAGGGCTCATCGGTGACATGCACGTTGATGAACCAGTATGCCTTGGCGCGCTTGGGATGCTTATCCAAGATGGAGTAGAGCACGTCGCGGTCGAGCGTGAGCGGGTCGGGACTGTTGGTAAGGAACACCAGATTGTCGGCGAGCACGGGGTAGGTCTCGTCGTTGCGCAGGCGGCCGAGCTGGTCAATGTACTTGGAGACGGGCAGCAGGATCGTCTGCGTGCGCTCGATGGCGGTGCCGCGGCGCCACACGTACATAAGGCCAAACAGCAGCGCGGCCAGGAAGATCATGACGTAGCCGCCGTCAAAGAACATGGTGAGGCACGAAGCGAAGAAGCACAGCTCAATGGCACCAAAGAGCAGGGCGAAGACGCAGGCGCCCAGCTTGTGCTTGAGGATGCCGGCGATGTAGCTCGTCAAAAGCGTCGTGGTCATGAGCATGGTCACGGTAATGGCGAGGCCGTAGGCGCTCTCCATGCGCTCGGAGTTTTGGAACAGCAGCACGATGAAGATACAGCCGACCCACATGATGTTGTTGACGAGCGGAATATAGAGTTGGCCCTTGGTGTCGCTGGGGTAGTGGATGCGCAGATGCGGCATAAGGTTGAGGCGCGTTGCCTCCGAAACCAACGAGAACGAGCCGGTGATGAGCGCCTGCGAGGCGATGATGGCCGCCACGGCCGAAAGCACGATGGCAAAGGGGCGCAGGGGCTCGGGGAGCATCATATAGAACGGGTTGACGATATCCATCGCGAGCATCTGGGGATTGGAATTGTTGGCGAGCAGCCAAGCGCCCTGACCCAGATAGTTAAGGATGAGGGCTGCCTTTACGAACGGCCAGGATGCGTAAATGTTAGCCTTGCCCACGTGACCCATGTCCGAATAGAGCGCCTCGGCGCCGGTCGTCGACAGGAAGACGAAGCCGAGCACCATGATGCCCGAGTGGTTGATGGGCGAGAACAGGAACATGATGCCGCGGATGGGGTTGAGCGCGCGTAGGATGGACAGGTTGCCGAGCATGTTGAACAGGCCGGCGCCAGCCAAGAACAGGAACCACAGCGTCATGAGCGGGCCGAACAGCTTGCCGATCGACGAGGTGCCGGCGCGCTGCATGGCAAACAGGCCGCAGATAATGATGATGGTGATGATGATGACGTTGGTCTGGCCGTCACCCAAAAGCGCATGGCCCCACTCGATAGTGCGCAAGCCCTCGATGGCCGTGGTAACCGTGACGGCGGGGGTGAGGATGCCGTCGGCGAGCAGCGCCGCGCCGCCGATCATGGCGGGAAGGATCAGCCACGGCGCCACTTTGCGCACCAAGCTAAACAGGGCGAAGATGCCGCCCTCGTTGTGGTTATCGGCCTTCATGGCGATAACCACGTACTTGACCGTGGTCACGAGCGTCATGGTCCAGATGACGAGCGAAAGCGCTCCTAAGATCATGTCCTCGCTGACGGTACCGATGCCGCCGTTGTTGGCGACGATTGATTTCATGGTGTACATGGGGCTCGTGCCGATGTCGCCGTAGACGACGCCGAGCGTAACGAGCAGCATGCCAGCGGAGAGGGGAATGGCTCCATGCCCGCCTTGACCACGCTGATCTTGGGGGCTTGCCTCCAGTTTGTTATGTGCCACGTGGACTCCCTTGGACATCCGGTTATCCGTCTAGGACAGATAACCTTTATGCCGTCTTTATACATACAAGAGCAGTTTGGCACATCAGGTTATTTTAGACAATAATCCCCAGCTGAGGATTATTTATGTATGCAGGTAGCATTTCAAAGCAGGGGCTTTAAGCACGTGCTGCCTGGGCGATGCCAGCCTTGGCGTTTGCGCGTTTGCCGGCGAGTTCGCAAAAGATCGCGCCGCCGATGATAAGCACGGCGCCCATCAGACGGACCGGTGTTATGGCTTCGCCCAAAAGGACGGCCGAGAACACGACCGCCGAAAGCGGCTCGAGGTAGCCGACGACGGCGACGGTCTGGACGGGCAGTTTGGCGACGGCGCTAAAGTAGAGCAGGCAGCCGATGCCGGTGTTGACGACGCCGAGCATGACGACGGCGCGCCAATCAATACTGGCGGCGACGCCGGCGGACAGGAATGAGGGGGCGCCCTGCGTGAGGAGCGTAAGGACCAGCGCGGTCAAAAAGGCGGCGCTCACCTGGAGCGCGGAGTTCTCGAGGCCCTCGATGTGCGGCGCACCCTTGCTGGCGATGACCATCAATGCATAGCAGAAGGCCGAGGCGATGCCGCAAGCGATACCCGCAATGGGCATATTGCCGCCTAGACCTTGTGCCGCAATGAGAAAAGCACCGCAGGCGACGGCGATAAAGCCGGCGATTTTGCTGCCGGTCAGCTTTTCGCCAAAGATGAGCGGGGAGAGCGCCATGACGATGATGGGGCCGCAGTAGTACAGCAGCGAGGATACGCCGACGCCAATCGTCTGGTAGGCGCGGAACAGAAAAATCCAGCTGGCGCCCAGCGCGGCTCCCGAGAGGAGGAGGGCTGCGGCTTCGCGGGGGCGGGATGGCGCCTGCAGCTTATGGCGTTGGGTGACGGCGAGGATGGTGACAAGCGAGAGTGCGCCCAAAAACGTGCGCAGGAGCACGATATCGGAGCTCGGCAGCGCAATGGCAGCGGCGATGATGCCGTTGGAGCCAAACAATAGCAATGCTGCTAAGTACGCAAACAGTCCGTTGTTCATGCGCTGAAATCCCCTCTATATCCGAGCATGTTCACTATGGGTGAACTGGCTATAGAAGAAAAGCGAATATAATTCATAGATAACATGACAAAAGCTCATGCATATGTGGAGGGGTGCCGTGGAAACGAATGTTCAAAAGATGCAGGTCCTGCTCGAGACCGTGCGCGCCGGCAGTTTTACGCGCGCCGCCGAGCGGCTGAGCTATTCGCAGTCGGGCGTGAGCCGTATGGTGGCCGATCTTGAGGCCGACTGGGGCTTTAAAGTGCTTGATAGAAGCCGCGAGGGCGTAGTGCTTTCTGCCGACGGGCGGCAAGTTATGCCGGCGGTTGAGGCGCTCTGTGAGGAATTCACTCGCCTGCAGCGACAGGTAGATGAAATGCGTGGGCTCATGCGCGGCAAAATCTGCATCGGTACGTTTTCGAGCGTGGCGACCCACGTGCTGCCGCCGGTGATTGCGCACTTTCGCGCCGATCACCCGGACGTCGATTACGAGCTGCTGATGGGTGATTACTCCGAGATTGAGCAATGGGTGGCGGAAGGCCACTGCGACTTGGGCTTTATTCCGCGCGAGCCGCACGGTGCCGACATGGCGTCGCGGCCGTTGGTGCAAGACGAGCTGATGGCCGTGGTGCCAGCGGACTCTTCGCTTGCCATCGCGGAGGTCGTTTCCCTTGCCGATTTGGCCAACGAGCAGTTTATTCTGCTGGAACGCGGTAGCGACGACGAAATAACGCCGCTGTTTCGCCGCGCGGGCCTGGCAGTGCGCTCAAAACTGTCGACCTGGGATGACTATGCGATTATGGCCATGGTCGAGGACGGCCTGGGCGTGAGCGTTCTTCCGGCGCTCATCTTGCGCCGCTGCCAGTTCGATGTCGCCGTGCGCCCTCTCGAGGGACATCCTCATCGGCAGATCAACGCCATATACCGCACCGCTGACGTTTCGCTTGCGGCGGCTCGTTTCCTTGAATATCTCTAAAAGCGCGTACCTGTTGTCTACTTTGGGACAATTCTCGGGGTTCGGTACATTTTCTTATGAAATTGAACTTTCGGATAATGCGCCGCGCTATACTGCTGCCTAAATTGAACTCAGGTTCAATTTGTGTTCTATAAATTGAACTTTGCCAGCAAGGAGGTTCTAATGGCCCAAGAGACGTTTAGCGATCGCCTGCGACAGACCATGTCCGATCGCGACGTTCGCCAGTCGGATGTAATCCGCGCATCGGAGATGCTCGGCAAAAAACTCGGCAAGAGTCAGATGAGCCAATATGTGAGCGGCAAGACGATCCCGCGGCGCGATGTGGCAGAGCTGCTCGCCCGCATTTTGGAGGTCGATGTTACCTGGCTGCTTGCCGGTGACGCCGATCAAGGCGAGACGTCATCGCCTCGCAACGATTCCAAGCTCGAACCCCATCCCTCAGCTCAAATTCCAAGGAGCACCACCATGCGTACTTTTTCTAAATCCACCAAGCTCGATAACGTCCTGTATGACGTGCGCGGTCCCGTCGTCGACGAGGCTGCCCGTATGGAGGACGAGGGCGAGCGCATCCTCAAGCTCAATATCGGCAACCCGGCGCCCTTCGGTTTTCGCACGCCCGACGAGGTTATCAAGGACATGCGCCAGCAGCTGCCCGACTGCGAAGGCTATTCCAATTCGCGCGGCCTGTTCTCTGCGCGCAAGGCGATCATGCAGTATTCGCAGATCAAGGGCCTGCCCAATGTTCAGATGGAGCATATCTACACGGGCAACGGCGTGTCCGAACTCATTCAGCTTTCGATGAACGCTCTGCTCGACAATGGCGACGAGATTTTGATCCCCAGCCCCGACTATCCGCTCTGGACGGCGTGCGCAACCCTCGCCGGCGGTCATCCCGTGCACTATCTATGCGATGAGCAGGCGGATTGGTATCCCGACCTGGAGGATATGGAGTCCAAGATCACGAGCGCGACCAAGGCCCTCGTCATCATCAACCCCAACAACCCCACGGGCTCGGTCTACCCGCGCGAGGTGCTCGAGGGCATCGTCGAGGTTGCGCGCAGGCATCAGCTGATGATCTTTGCCGATGAGATCTACGACCGTCTGTGCATGGACGGCTACGAGCACGTCTCGATTGCCTCGCTCGCTCCCGATCTGCCCTGCGTTACCTTTAGCGGCCTTTCCAAGTCGCACATGATCGCGGGCTATCGTATTGGCTGGATGGTGCTTTCGGGCAACCAGCGCTGCATGAGCGACTTCATTATGGGTATCAACATGCTCTCTAACATGCGCCTGTGCTCCAACGTGCCGGCCCAGTCGATCGTCCAGACGGCGCTCGGTGGCCATCAGTCGGTCAACGACTACATCCGTCCCGGCGGTCGTGTCTACGAGCAGCGCAACTTTGTGTATGAGGCACTCAACAAGATCGATGGCATCTCGGTGGTCAAGCCGCGCGCGGCGTTCTATATCTTCCCCAAGATGGATGTTAAGAAGTTCAACATCACCGATGACGAGCAGTTTGCCCTCGACCTGCTGCACGAGAAGAAGATTCTGATCACGCGCGGCGGCGGCTTTAACTGGGCCGAGCCCGATCACTTCCGCATCGTGTACCTGCCGCGCATGGAAGTGCTCAAAGAGTCGCTCGAAGACCTCGCCGATTTCTTTGATCACTACCGCCAGGCGTAGGGGATAGAAGTTCCGCACTATGAAGAGCTCCCTGCAGTTGCTTGGCTGCAGGGAGCTTTCTTGAATTGGCGCAACTATATAACTATTCCTTGGCAGTGGTCGATTTCGTGCTGGATGATCTTGGCGGTGTAGCCCGAGAAGTTTTTGATGCGGCGGACAAAGTTCTCGTCCAAATACTCAACCTTAATGCGGCGATAGCGGGTACAGGGACGCTCGCCGATCAGCGAGAGGCACCCTTCGCTCGTCTGATAGGCATTGACCTGCTCAAGAATTTGAGGGTTGTACATCAGGAGCGCCCTGGTGCCGTCCTTTACGCAGATGATGCGTTTGCGCACGCCGATCATGTTGGCGGCGAGGCCCACGCACTCGTGCTCATGTTCGTTGAGCGTATCCAGGAGGTCCTGCCCGGTCGCGGCGTCGTCGGGTCCCGCGTCTTCGGAAGGAAGGCGCAAAAAGAACTCGGATTTCATGATGGGCTTGATCATGGCGGGCTCCTCATGTCTTATGCTTTCGTGGACTTTTAATAATAGCGCGGAAGGAAAGCTGTGCGTCCGCGTTACAATCTTTCGACGTTGGACCATGTTGTCAGACTCGTCGTGTCGGCGTCTGGCGTAAGTCTAGGGCTCATTTTTCGCCCTGGACTGTTCCTCTGGGGCGATGCGACTGTCGTTCCAAGAGGAAGGAAATGCATGGGGAGCAAATCTCAGCAACAAGTTAGAGTAACGCCATCGGGCACTGCGGCGCTTCTCGTCGTAATGTATATTGCAGCCTTTGTCGCCGCGTTTAACGAGAACATCATTAACGTGGCGTTGCACGACATTATGGCGGCCTTTTCGGTGAGTGCCACCACGGCGCAGTGGCTCGTTTCGGGCTACATGATCGTGACGTCGATCTTTACGGCCATCATGGCCTTCCTGTCCGGTCGTTTCTCGACGCGCAAGCTGCTGTTTTTCGCATGCGGATGCATGGTCGCCGGCGAAGCCCTGTGCCTGGTCGCTCCGTCGTTTAGCGTTTTGCTGCCAAGTCGTATTTTGCAGGCTGCGGGATCGGGCATCTTGTTCCCGCTCATGATGAACGTGGTGCTGTCTTGTGCCCCGCGCGAGAAGCTCGGTCTGTATCTGAGCCTGGGTGGTGCCTGCATTACGCTGGGGCCGGCGTTTGGACCCGTGATCAGCGGTCTTATGTGCACGTTGTTTGGCTGGAGGGCGGTGTTCGTAGTGCCGCTGGTGGGCGGCATTGCGGTCGCCGCGGCGGGCGTTAAGCTTGTTCAGAATGTCGGAGAGCGTTCGAACACCACGCTTGATATTCTGTCGGTTGTTTTGCTCGCGGCCGGCATTACGGCATTTGTGTATTCCGTAGGCGAGTTCTCGACCAATCTGATTGCCGGTATCGTGGCGCTGTTCGCCGCCATTGTGCTGCTCGGCCTGTTTGCCGCCCGTCAGCTCAAGCTCGAACATCCGGTGCTTAACGTGCGTCCCATGGCGAGCGTTCGCTTTTGGCCTGCGTGCCTGCTTGTGGTGGTGTCGATGATGACGACGTTCTCGATGAGCGTTTTGTTGCCGCTCTATTTTGAGGGCGCATGCGGCATGACCGCACTTATTGCGGGCTTGCTCATTTTGCCGGCGATTGCCTGCAACGCCGTGACCTCGATTGTGGGCGGACGCGTGATGGACGCCCGTGGCGCATGGCCGCTGCTGCCGGTCGGCTTTACCCTGATTGCCGTGGGGCAGACTGCCATCTCGATGACGGCGGCAAGCATGAACATCGGCGTCGTCGTGGCGCTGACCGTTGTGGTGTATGCCGGAGTCGGTTTGGTGCTGAGCCCCTCGCAAACGGCCGGCTTGGAGACGCTGCCCGCCGCTGAGCATCCTCACGGAACGGCATTGCTCAACACGTGGAACATGATTGCCGCATCGTTTGGCCCGTCGCTGTTTATCGGCCTGCTCTCGAGTTCTGCGGCGACTGCCGGTGTCGCTGGCGCTGCGACGGACGTTGCCCAGGCAATTGGATTTGCAGCTGCCGTGCGTGTGGCAGCTGCAATTGCCGTGGTTGGGTTCGCGACGTCGCTGGTGTACGCTCGTCGCGAGTCGCACATGTCGCATTAATGTGTGCATATAGATTCTGCAGCTAGATTGGATGGCGACACCATAAACTAATGGACGTTTTGCCGAGAGGCATGAATGTTTAAAGCGCAAAGAGTGCGCGACGGGCCCCGCGAATGGGGCGATGATGCCCGAGAGGGCCAAGAAGGAGTCTCATGTCTGAGAACGAAGAGATCATGAACGAGACCGAGAACGAGACCATGGCTGCCGAGGTCGAGGCAGTCGAGACCGTGGAGACCGAAGCTGCCGAGGTTGAGGCTGCTGACGAGGTTTCCGCCGAGGAGGAGGCCGAGGTTGTCGAGGCCGCCGTTGATTACGATGACGAAGAGCTGATGGACAAGATGCAGAAGGCTGCCCGCCTGCTGCGTAGCCGTCGCTTTGCTATTTCCAAGGAGGAGGAGGCCAAGGCCGAGCGCATGGCGAACATCGAGCGCGCCATCAAGCTTCTTGACCTCAAGCCCAAGATGGAGCAGAAGGAAATGTCCGACCTGCTGGGCATGCGCCTCCGTGAGCTCGATGGCCTGATGGCCGAGGCCGAGGCTGCCGATCTGGTCGGCCGCATCGACGACGCCGAGGGCGATATGCGCAAGATCGTCGTCTTCGCTGCCGAGGATGCCGCTGAGGGCCTGGTCGAGCTTGCCAACAAGAAGGAGAAGCTCCTGCCCGAGCTTTCTTATGAGGAGGCCACCGAGCTGATGGCGGCCCTCGATAAGGTTATCGCTCCGCTCGTCGCCATGGGCCTGGACGAGGACCGCGGTCCTCGCGGCGGCCGTGACGACCGCGGTGGCCGTGGCGGCGACCGTGGCGGTCGCGGCGGCTTTGGCGATCGCGGTGGCCGTGGCGGCGACCGTGGTGGTCGCGGTGGCGATCGCGGTGGCCGCGGCGGCTTTGGTGACCGTGGCGGCGACCGTGGCGGTCGCGGCGGTTTTGGCGGCAACCGTGGTGGCTATGGCGACCGCGGCGGCAATCGTGGCGGCTTCGGCGGCAACCGTGGTAACGACCGCGGCGGTCGCGGTGGCGACCGTGGTGGCCGCAACGGTGGCGGCTTCCGCGGCAATCGTTTTTAGTTACGGCGTTTTACCAAACGCCGTAACGGGCCGACGCTGCGCGGGCCGCATTTGGACAATCTGACGTTCAACTTCAAGGGCGC
>URCO01000025.1:0-33299 GCA_900546375.1 uncultured Collinsella sp. | reverse complement strand
CGGAATCGGCTAAAGTGCGATGGCGAAATTGGTTGTTTTTACAGTAGCGCTAACACGCCCAGGCCGTAGCCGGCCACGGCGTCCTCCTCGGCCACGCGCGCGGTCAGGAAGATGATGGGCCCGTCGAAGTCCGGGCGGATCTGCCGCACGAGCTCGAAGCCGTCGAGCCCCGGCATCATGACGTCGCAGAGCACGAGGTCGAAGCGCGAGAGGTCCATCCCCGGGACCGCCGTCGGGTCCGCCGCCTTGACGACCTCATGGCCGTCGCGGCCGAGGACGCGCGCGAGCGCGTCGAGGATCGCCCGCTCATCATCCACTGCCAGTATCCTCGCCATATTCGACCTCCTGAAACTCCCGTTGCATTGTACTTGCGCCGCGCTCAGCGGTCCAGAGCCCCGCGCGCAGCCGCGGGCGCCTCGGCCGCATCGCACGCGCGGTAGCGCACGCCCGAGCCGCCGCGCGCCTCGATCTCGAGCCAGCCCTCGCCGTCCGACTCCCGTCCGAAGAAGATGAGCTGGAGCTCTCGGACATTGCCCCTGTCGTCCGCCGCGTCCACCAGGTAGACGTAGTTCGCCCCCGCCCCGGTGGCGTCGGCGTAGGAGCTCGCGTGGCTGCCGGGCTCGGGCGCGGGCGCCCACATGGTGATCTCGGGGTTGGGCAGCACGCGGTCGGCGATCGAGCGCAGCGCCGACCCCCAGCCGGCGTCGAGCAGGGCATTCCCGCCCAGGACGAGCGCTGCGTAGAGGAGGACGAGCACGGCGGCGAGCGGCTTCCTACGCATCTGCCCTCCCGTCCTCGAAGCGGCAGAACCAGGCCAGAAGGACGGCGGCGGTTGCCAGGGCGAGCACGAGGCCAGCGATCGCAGTCGTGAGGAGAGGGCCCGCCGCGCGTGCGGCGTCGATGAAGGCCTCCACCCCGAGCGACCCCAGGCGCGCGGGCCAGGCGAGCGGCACCCAGCTCAGGGGCGTCGCCAGGGCACCGGTGAGCTCGCCGGTCATGAGGCCGTGCGCAAGTCCGCCCACCGAGAAGAACGCGAGGAGCATCCCCGCCGCGCCGGCGCCGATGGCGGCGTTGCGGCCGAGGCGCAGGGCCACGCCGAGCCCCAGCGCGTAGAGGGGCAGGCTGCCCAGCACGATGCCCGCCCAGGCGGCCGCAAGCGGAGCGGGCCCGAGCGGCAGGCGCCCGGCGACGGCGAGCACGGCCCCGAACACGCCGAGCGCCACGGCCAGCGCGGCGGCACCGAGCGCCGCAAGGGCGAGCAGCTTCGCCGCGACGGCGCGCCCGCGCGAGGGGACCGCCGTGAGGTTGGCGAGGCGCCCGGCAGCGCGCTCCTCGTCCACGGCGAGCCCGCAGACGATGGCGGACATGATCGGCATGAGGGCGCCGAGGAACTGGACGTAGGCGTCCGCGCCCAGCGCCGGGTCCCATCGGGTTACGGAGAAGTACTCGCCGCAGGCAAGACCGGCTGCCAGGCCGCAGACGAGGTGCACCACTGCGAGCGGGGAGCGCGCCAGGCGCAGGGCCTCGGAGAGCAGGGCCCGCGGGAGAGTCATGCGCGGCGTCGGGTCGGAGGGTCGTGCCATGGCCATCACCTCTCCTCGGAGCGCGCGAACCAGGCCGCGCCCGCCGCCGTGAGCGCGGCGAACGCGAGCGCGCAGACCGCAAGGCCCGCCAGCGTGAGCATGCCGTCCGCCGCGAGCGCCCCGCCGAGCGCCATGTCCGCCGCGAGTGGCTCGCCGCTCGGCAGCACGGGGATGAAGCTCGTAGGGATGACCATGCTCGCCGACGGCGGAAAGAGCTGCGGCAGCGGCATCAGCGACCAGGCGAACCCACCCACGAGCTGGGTGGCGAGCGGGCAGAAGATGCCCGCGAGCATGCCGAGCCGCGCCGTGAGGAAGAGCCCTGCGGGGATCATCCACGCCGCGGTCACCGTGTTGGCGAGCGCGCAGAGGAGCATCGTGAGCGTGCCCGCGACCGTGAGGCCCTGCGAGGAGAACGCCGATCCCGCGAGGTAGATGCCGAAGACCACGAGGTTCGAGAGCGCGCAGAGCGCGAGGCACCAGAGCGCCTTGGCCCACCAGGCGCGCCTAAGCGGGAAGCCCAGGCCCAGAAGCCCCCGCATCCGCGTGCGCGCGTCCGCCCGCGCGACGCACGCCACCACGAGCGAGAGAGCCACGGGCAGGAAGAGCGCGTACCAGTAGTTCCACGCGCTGAAGATCTGCACGCCCCGGTAGGGCATCGCGCCGAGCAGCGGCATCGGCAGCGCCATGAGCACGGCCAGGCGAACCGGTGCCGCGTGGCGCGACTTCAGGGCCTCGGCGCGCAGGCCCGCGAGCAGGCCGCCTTTCTCGCCCGTCATGCCGCCACCTCCCCGCGTGCTCGACGCCCCTCCCGGCAGACGCTCATGAAGAGTTCCTCGAGGTCCTGCCCGGACCGAAGCGCATCCTCGTAGGCGAGGCGCCCCCCGTAGATGATGCCGATGGTGTCCGCCATCTGCTGCACCTCGGAGAGGATGTGGCTCGAGACGATCACCGTCGTGCCCGCCGCCGCGAAGCCGCGGATCTGGTCGCGCAGCTCCTCGATGCCGATGGGGTCGAGGCCGTTGGTGGGCTCGTCGAGCACGAGCGGGCGTGGCCGGGCGATCAGCGCCAGCGCGAGCCCCAGGCGCTGCCGCATGCCCATCGAGAAGCGCCCGGCGCGCTTCCTCCCGGTGTCCGCGAGGTCCACGGTGGCGAGCACCTCATCTACGCGGCTCTCGGGAAGGCCCAGCAGCGTGGTGCGCACGCGCAGGTTCTCGCGCGCGGTGAGGTTGGGGTAGAGCGGCGCCTCCTCGATGAGGCTGCCGATTGCGTAGAGGTCCTCGCGGCGCCAGGCGTGCCCGGCAAAGAGGATCTCCCCGGCCGTCGGCCGCAGCATCCCGCAGATCATCTTGAGCGTTGTCGACTTGCCGGCGCCGTTGGGGCCGAGCAGCCCGTACACCTCGCCCTCGCGGATATGAAGGCTCACGTCGGCCACGGCATCCTGCGCCTGGTCGCCGCGGCCGAAGCGCTTGGTGAGCCCGCGCGTCTCGAGCATGTAACCCATGGGTTCGTCCTTTCTCTTCCGGGCGCGCGAGCCGAGTCGCCGTGCCCGCGCGCCTTACCTTTCGGGTCCACCATCCATGGTGGGGCGCGTTTCTAACGAAGCTGTAACGGCCGTTGGGCTCTTTTGGCGCCAGCCCTTCTCGATACGTACGCCACTCATGGTATGTTTATCGCGATAACAAGGACGGAGGTGCCCATGGCGCGCACTTAGTGCCTGACTTTTTTGTTTAAAAATCAATTACTTAAAGCAACGAAGAATCAACGACTTTCCCCCTTAATTCGTCTGCGCAACAAAAACCTGTACACCAGCCTCCAAAAAAGACATGTTTGGTATGTTTGGTGGCTGATGTACACAAAAGCGATAGACATCCCGTCCGATACCGTCCTCATGTCTGGACTCTCTATGCTCGCGCTGGATAGACATCGCTAGAACGGGTATAGTATCGAAAGTTTTGTCGTTTACCAGCGGGGGAGTCCTGTGGGCATCAAAAAGAAGATCAAAAAGGAGCTTATCGGCACTTCCGATTACCCGTCGAATAAGATCTTCACGATCTCCAATTTCATTACCTTCACGCGCCTGATCCTCACGCTGGTCTTCCTGTACCTGTTTGTGACGGACAACAACCGTGTCGTCGCCATCGTCATCTATGCCATCGCGGCCTCCACCGACTGGATGGACGGCCAGATTGCCCGCATGACCAAAACGGTCTCGTGGCTCGGCAAGATTATGGATCCCATCTGCGACCGTGCGCTGCTATTTACCGGCGTACTGGGCCTGGTGGTCCGCGGCGAGCTTCCCATCTGGGTCTGCGTGCTCATCATTGGTCGCGATATCTACCTTGGTATCGGCACGCTCATCGTGCGCCACTATCACCGCCGCCCCATCGACGTCGTCTTTCCCGGCAAGATTGCCACGGCGCTGCTCATGACCGGCTTCTCGCTCATGCTGTTGGGCTTTCCCACTGTGGACGGCTGGCATCTGCTACCCGCCACGCTCACGGCCTTCCCGGGCCTCAACGGCAGCCCGGTACCGCTCGGCATCTTCTTCGTGTATGGCGGCGTCATCTTCTCCATGCTCACCGCTGTCATCTATTCCATTAAGGGTGGAGCGGCCATTAAACAGGCTGTCGCGCATCCCGAGGACGAAGACATCGACTTTCTTAACCCCGAAATCGAAGACTAAGCCATTGGGGTATGATTACGTACAGTTCATTCTTTGCGGCATGTCCGCGTTAAGTTAGGGGTTGTCATGGACAACATGGTTAACAATATGCCTCAGAACGATAAGGCCTCAGACGCCACCTGCGTTTTCCGCGTTCCTTCGAGCGATGTCACCGTTCCCGACCTCATGGCCAACGTGCACATCACCGCGCCCGTGTTGTCTATCGTCAAGGGCCCGCAAACCGGCGCCGCCTTTGAGCTCGAGGACAATGTGACCACCATCGGCCGCGATCCCGCCAACGGCATCTTCCTCAACGACATGACCGTGTCGCGTAGCCACGCGCGCATTATTCGCGAGGGTCTGGGTGCCCGCATCGAGGACCTGGGCTCGCTCAACGGTACGTGGGTTGACGGCGCTATCGTCAACGGCGCCCCGTTGCACGATGGCTCTTCCGTCCAGATCGGTACGTTTACGCTCATCTACCACGAGAGCACGCCGGAGCGCATCGAAACCGGTGAGTAGGGCATGGCCGAACGCAATTATCTGAGTATCGGCCAGGTCGTCAATCTACTTCGAGGCGCATACCCCGATCTTTCGAACTCAAAAATTAGATTTCTCGAAGATGAGGGGCTCATCACCCCTCATCGTACGCCTAAGGGATATCGTCAGTACTCCAAAGAGGACGTTGACCGCCTGGAGGTCATTCTGCACCTCCAGAAGACTCGCTACATGCCGCTCAACGTGATCAAGCAGCGCCTGGAAAACGCCACGGACCTGTCTACGCTCGCCTACGAGGTGGGCCTGTTGTCCGATGTTCCGCTTAAGACGGAGCCCAAGGAGACCAAGCAAAAGCTGCATCCCATCGAGACGATTCCCGACATGCTCGGTGTTGAGATCTCGTTTATCCGCTCCCTGGCCGAGAACGATCTTATTCGCATCATCAAGAGCCCGCAGAACCGAGAACTCGTCGATGGCCGAGATTTCCCGATTATCCGTTACTGCTCGGAGCTGTCGCGCTTCCACATTGAGCCGCGCAACCTGCGTCAGTACGTATCGTCGGCAAACCGCGAGTCTTCGATGTTTGAGCAGGTTCTCGTGAGCATGCTCGGCATGGATACCTCCGATGACGAGCGCGACGCCAAGCTCGAGCGCGCTTTTAAGAAGCTGCACGACCTCACCGAGGGTGTGCACACCGCGCTCCTTAAGAACCGTGTCTTTGAGTCGCTCAATGCCGTGGTCGAGGACGCTGACATCGATGCTCTCGATGAGGAGATCACGCGTTCCGAGTCCACCAAGGCTAAAAGCGAAGAGACATCTACCTCCGCGGTCCCCGTGCGTGAGGAATCCCTCGTGCAGCCTCTCAAGGTTGTCGCCCCCTCGCACGCAGCCACCGCCAGCGCGAACAAATAGACGCTGCCGCAAACCATCCTCTCCTGAAAGGTCACGCCATGTACGACTTCGAATCTCATATCGTCGATATCCCCGACTATCCCGAGCCCGGAGTCGTCTTTAAGGACATCACGCCGCTCTTTGGCAATCCCGAGGCCCTGAAGGCCATGGTGGATGCCCTGGCCGAACATTTTGCCGGCATGGGCATTACCAAGGTCGTCGGCCCCGAGGCTCGTGGCTTTATGGTGGGCGTGCCCGTGGCCGTCGCACTGGGCGCCGGCTTTGTGCCCGCACGCAAGCCGGGCAAGCTGCCGCGCAAGACGGTAAGCGAGAGTTACGAGCTCGAATATGGCACCGACTCTATCGAGATCCACGCCGATGCTATCAGCTCTAAAGATACCGTGTTGATTCTAGACGACTTGGTCGCGACGGGCGGAACCGTCGAGGCAACAGGTAAACTGGTGCGAGATATGGGCGCAAAGCTTGTGGGTTACGGTTGTATCCTCGAGCTTGCGTTTCTCAACCCGCGCAAGAAGCTCACGCCTTCTAACGAGGACGTTGAGCTCTTTAGCCTGGTAACGGTGGACTAGCCGCTACCCTTAGATACCGGAAAGGAAGCTCCATGCGCACAGCAAACACGCATAAAAACATGGCACGCTGCGCTGCTACGGCAACCCTCGCTTGTGTTTTGGGCCTGGGCCTCGCGGCTCCTGCCTATGCCGATACCGCATCCGACCTTGCCGCCGCTCGTACCAAACTCGAGCAGATCGGCACGCAAACCCAGCAAATTCATGAAGAACTCTCCGCACAGACGCAGGAGCTTGATCAGACTGCAGGCGAGATCACGCAAAAGCAGCAAGAGATTGCCGAGGGCCAGGCAAAGCTTTCGAGCTACGTTGCCGGTGAGTACAAGACCGGCGGTCTGAGTCTCCTTCAGGTTCTGACGGGCGTCGACGATCTGGGCGACATGCTCAACCGTCTGTTCTATTACGGCAAGGTTTCCGACAAGCAGGCCCAGACCATTCAGGATGTCAAGGACCTTAAGCAGCAGCTCACCGATAAGCAGGCCGAGCAGGAGAAGAACGTCGCCGCGACGCAGAAGAAGGTCGACGAGCTCAACGCCCAGCAGGCTGAGGCCCAGAGTGTCGTGAGCTCCCTGGACTCCCAGCTGCAGGCCGAGCTTGCCGCCGAGGCTGAAGCCAACGCAGCACTTCAGGCCGGCATTAACGCCAGCACCGCCGAGAAGGCTACGGTGAGCAACGACACCGCCGGTACGACTGAGAACACCAACGATGGCGGCAATACGCCCGCGCCCACTCCTACGCCCGCTCCGGCCCCTACGCCGCAGCCCGCCCCGGCTCCGGCTCCGACGCCTTCCGCACCGAACCAGTCTGTTGACGGCGGCTCCGTTGTTTCGCGTGCCTACAGCAAGCTGGGTTGCGCTTATTCCTGGGGCGGCATTGGACCGGACAGCTTTGACTGCTCCGGTTTTGTAAGCTACTGTCTCACGGGCCGCTACTGCCGTCTGGGCACCACCGGCACCTTCATGGGTTGGACCCGCGTGTCCGACCCGCAACCGGGCGATGTCGTGGTTAACTCCTACCATACTGGCATCTATATCGGTAATGGTCAGATGATCCATGCTTCCGACTACAAGACGGGCGTCATCATCAGCTCCGTCGCAGCCGGCATGAACAACAACTACATTTTCGTGCGCTACTAAGTCACTCTGTATAGCAAACGAATGTGAACCTCGTGGCCTTTGGGCTGCGAGGTTCATTTATTTGTGACCGTACTCCATACATGACCCCAATGAGCTAGTTTTCAATACTAGATGCACGTTTCAAAGGTAAGCAAGATGGCTATAATAAATGAGAAACATCTAGAAAGGACCCTCTATGAGCTGGGCACTTATCTCCGATTCGAGCTGCAACCTCCGCGATTGGCAACCGACCGCGCCCCATACCACCTTTGCATTTGCACCCCTCAAAATTCGAGTGGGAGAGCGCGAGTTCGTCGATGACCTCACGCTCGATGTTCACGAACTCAATTGCGCCGTGCAGGCGGAGTCGATCGCTTCTTCGAGCGCCTGTCCGAGCGTAGGCGAGTGGACCGAACTCTTTAGGCTTGCCGACAAGACGATTTGCATGCCCATCTCCGAGGGAGTCTCGGGAAGCTACAATGCCGCGGCCACCGCACGTGACATGGTGCTTGCCGAGGAGCCGGACCGTCAGATTCATTTGGTTAACTCGCGAGCCGCAGGTGGCAAAATGGATTTGATCTTCCTGCTGTTCGACCGCTATCTTGCAAGCAACCCAGATGCCTCCTTTGAGGACGCCTGCGCCTATTTCGATAGCTTGGAGCAGAACAGCAAGATCCTCTTTAGTTTGTGCAATTACGAAAACCTTGCGAAGGCCGGACGTATCCCTAAGGCGGCCGGCGTTATTGCTAACAAGCTCAATATCCGCATTTTGGGCACGGCGAGCGAAGCGGGCAAAATTGAACTCGTTGGTCACACCCGCGGCGAAAAGAAGATGCTCACCAAGATTGTCGACACCATGGAGGCCGAAGGCTTTACTGGCGGCGAGGTCGTAATCGACCATGTCGAAAATGAGGCGGGCGCCCAGGCACTTGCCAGCCGCATTGTGGAGCATTGGCCCGGTTCCAAGACCATCATCATGCCCTGCAACGGACTGGATTCATACTATGCCGAGATGCACGGGCTCATTATCGGCTACGGCATGGTCGTTGCTTCGGGCCGATAAAATCCAACTAAACAAAAACACGGGCGGGACAAAGTGTCTGATGACTCTTTGTCCCGCCCGTCTTGTACGTCGGCTAGCTATTAAACCCGTTGAACTTTAGGTAGCTCATTAGATACGCCTTCGATACAAAAGACGATACCGCGCTGCGTACGAGCAGCGACTCGCGTGTGACCTGATGAGCCGTATCGGGTACAGGAACCTGCTCAATGGAAAAAGCCGCGCGAATCGATGCCTCGAGCTGATCAATCACATAATCAAAGGCGGTCGGTGCATCATAGCTCAGGCGCTGAATGTTAAAGAGTGCCTGAACCGCTGCGATGGGCAGCACCTGCTTAAAGATACAAATGGAGATGAGACGCGCAATCTGCTCGCGACCATATTGCTTTTTAACCGGAGCGGGAACGAGGCCGACCTTTACGTAGTTATTGATCATCGATGGCGTAATGACGGGCTGCTCCACACAAATCGAAAGCGGCTCCATCCACTGCGCAACATATTCGATAACCTGATCACGATAGAGCGATACGTTAGGCAGCTGGTCATAGCGCGGCAGGCTCAACGCGTTGAGTTTACGCACCGTATCGGACTGAATAAATGCATCCGGCAGCACCGTCGGCTGAATATCCTCCGGCTTAATGCCGACCGATGTATCGGACATCGGGATAACATGTTTGACGTGGTTCATCAGAGGCCTCCGTTCGTTTACTATATTGTATTCTAGATAATCTAGTTTTGCATACCACATTGCCGCTAAGTAAAAGTGGTTGGACAGCACATTGACGCACCGTCCAACCACTTTGTTTAAAGATAGCAACCTTACATAATATATATTATCGTACTTATCCGCGTAGAAAAGCGTATGCGCTGGTAGCCGCTATGGCTCCGTCCGAAACGGCGGTCACAACTTGACGTAAACGCTTGGAGCGGATATCGCCGGCGGCAAATAAGCCAGGCGTGCGGGTGGCCATCGATTCGTCGGTCACAATACCGCCGTCGGGCGCCAGATCTACCAGATGCTCTACAAGCTCAGTATGGGGCTGCGTGCCAGCAAAGACAAAAATGCCAAACGAACCAGGATCAAAGGACTCGGAATAAGTGCCACCCGTAGCGTTGTCCTTAAAGGTGATAGTCGTGGGCATGGCCTCGCCCGAAAGTTCCACAATACTAGTTTGGTACCTAACTGAAATATTATCTTTTGCGAGCACCTTTTGAACTACGCCATCGGGAGCACGGAACTGATCGCGGCGCAAGACGATGCTCACGCTGCTGGCGATTTCTGACAAGAACAGGGCTTCCTCGCAGGCAGCATTACCGCCACCGATGACAAAAACCTGCTTGCCGCGAAAGAACATGCCATCGCACGTCGCGCAATACGAAACGCCACGACCGCGATACGTATCCTCGCCAACAAAACCAGCAGATCGCGGCGTGGCACCCATGCAAGCGATAACACTCGAGGCCAGCGTATCGCCCATATCGTGATGCACCGTAAACAGCGCCGCATCCGCATCGTAATCGATACCCGTAACCATGCTCCATGTAACCTGTGCTCCCAGGCCCTCTGCATGTTGCTGAAACCGCTCGCCGAGTTCGGCGCCACTCAAGAGCGGAATGCCCGGATAGTTCTCGACCTCATTGGTTGTGGCGATCTGTCCTCCCGACATGCCTTGCTCTATCACGGTCGTCGTTAGGTTGGCGCGCGCCGCGTAAATGGCTGCAGCATAGCCCGCAGGCCCGCCGCCGATAATCGCAACATCGATCGGCTGATGAGTAGTCATGAAAAGACCTCCTGTCGAAAGATTGGCGTTCTTTGCGCTCATACCCAAATTTATGCGAACGTGACACTCATGCACTACAATGATTCTCTGTGAAACAAAGATGAAGGGGAGATATCGATGGATCAGACGCAGACGAGCGACGACGCTCCCCTGCCCGCGCAAAGCACTCCCCAATCGGAACAATTGGTGTTGTCATCTGAACAGAAACCTTTAGTAACCATTGTTCACGCATCGGTCGGTTCGGGACACAAAGCAGCAGCCAACGCAATTGCACAAGCATTCGACCTCATCCGCGGCACCAAGGGAATACCACAGGATGTCGAGATTGAGGTCCTGGATATCCTCGATTTTGGACGCATAAAATTCGACGGCAACAAAACGGCCGCCTCGTTTACCGGCGCCACGCGCCCAATTTATGACTTGACCTGGCGTTATACCCTTACCGGACACCTGCTTTGGGGCGGTGGCACGGCATGGTCGCGCATCATGTTCCCCGCATTTAACGAATACGTTCGAACTCGCAGGCCCATTGCCGTGGTAGCCACACATATCACGGCAGCCAACGTCGCCGTCGGCGCGCGCGTCATTACGGGCATCGACTATCCCGTCATTTGCGTACCGACCGATTACGAGGTCGAGGGTTGGTGGCCCCATAAGGACACCGACCTGTTCTGCGTGGCAAACGAGTTTATGGCCGAAACACTCCGACCCCGTAAGGTTCCCGAGGCAAAGATCCGCATTACGGGCATCCCCATTCGCGCCGGGTTTGATACGGACTACAATCGCGAGGAAGAACTCGAGAAGTTCAATCTCCCCACCGACAAGCTCGTTGTGCTGGTGATGGCCGGCGCCAGTTTGCCTCAACCGTACGTTCGCTTTCGCGCGGAGATGGACCGCACCCTCCCCTTCCTGCGCAGCTTCGAGGACATGCACTTTGTCTTTTTGCCGGGCAAGGATGCCGAATATGCCACTCGCCTCAAAACGCTCTTCGATGCCATGAAACTCGAGAACGTCACGGTTCTTGACTACGTCGATGACATGGCAGCGCTTATGCACGGCTGTGACCTGGCAATCCTCAAATCTGGCGGACTCACTGTTACCGAATGCCTGTGCGCACACCTGCCTATGATTCTGCTGGGCAAGTCATATGGCCAGGAAAAGGCCAACACCACCATGCTCACCGGCATGGGCGCCAGCATGCATGTCACCACCGCACGCGAGCTGATCGTGACGTTGCGCCATCTCCACGATCATCCCAAATCGCTCAAGGCACTACTCATTAACGGCGAAGTGCTGCGCCGCCCACGCGCAGCCGAGGATATCGCCATCGCAACCATGGAACTTGCAGGCAAGCCCCAAAAGCGCAAACGAGCCTTCTGCCGCTTCTACTGGGGCGAAAAACCTGCGCATATCCGCTAGCCGAAAGTTCGCTGCTCGGCGGGAGCCGCCCATATATCATTCCATGCTCAAACATTCTCGCGGGGCGCTCGCATCCCTCCCGCCCACCTCTCACACATATCATTCCATGCTCAAACATTCTCGCTTCGCTTCGCTCGCTGCGAAACTGCGCGTGGAACGATATGTGTGAGAGGTGGGCGGGCGTCTACTCGCTTGAAAACAATAATCAATCTTTCTGATATGCAGATGCGACAAAGGAGCAATCCCTTTGCCGCATCTGCAAACTGCAATTAATTACTTTGGTTCACCTTTGCAGCTTCTAATGTGAGGATCCGGCGCAGCTTGTAGTGCGTAAACGCAGCTGACCGGCCCGACCCGCCTATATATCGTCCCACGCGCAGTTTCGCAGCGAAGCGAGAATGTTTGAGCATGGGATGATATATAGGCGGGTCGGGCCGGTCAGCGGAAAGTACGTAAACGACTAGGATACGCCGCTAGAACCGAAACCGCCGGCTCCTCGATCAGTTTCGTCTAGTTCGTCTACCTCTACAAGATTGACTGTGGGGACTTCTTGGATGACGAGCTGGGCGATGCGGTCGCCTTTGTTGATCTGAATATTGTTGGTGGAATCCAGGTTGATGAGGATGACCTTAAGTTCACCTCGATAGTGGGCGTCGATGAGACCGGGCGTGTTGACTATAGACAGGCCTTGCTTAATGGCTAGGCCGCTGCGGGGCTGGACAAAGCCGGCGTAGCCATCGGGCAGCGCAATGGCCAAGCCAGTGGAGACCAAACGTCGCTCAAAGGGCTTGAGGGTGCAGTCTTCGTTGGCACGGAGGTCAAGGCCGGCATCTGTGGGATGAGCGTATTTGGGAAGCTCGACCGTGGGATCGAGACGCTTAATGTTAACGGTAATGTTGGACATGAAATCACCTTAGCTTGTCGAGCTCTTGCAAAAACTCGTCGACGTCTTTGAAATCGCGATAGACCGAGGCAAAGCGAATGTATGCCACCTTGTCGATCTTGGCCAGGCGCTTGAGCACCATATCGCCCAGTTCGTGGGACGTTACAGCCGTCAGCGTACGGGAACGCAGCTCCACCTCGATATCATCGATGATCTCGTTGAGCTTTTTCGTGTCGATATCGCGCTTAATCGTGGCGCGCATCAGGCCGACCAGCAGCTTGTTGCGATCGAACCGCTGCTTTGAACCGTCGGATTTGATGACCTCGATGGGATCTTCGCAGCGCTCGAACGTCGTAAAACGATAATTGCACGAACAGCATTCGCGACGACGCTTGATAGTGTTGTTCGACTCCTGCATACGGGAATCGACAACGCGGGTATGTGCCTTGCCGCATTTGGGACAGCGCATGGTACCTCCTCTTAAACGATAACAAGGGTACCATGCGACCGAGCGGAAATCTTACGAACGAGCCGGAACTTTCAGAACTGCACCAGCATCAAGAGAGCTGCGATCGAGGTGATTTACGCTACGAATCATGTCGGAAGTCTCCTGCGTGGAAAGGCCATCGATGGGATGCTCCTGGGCAAGCGACCACAGGGAATCGCCAGACTGCACACGAACCGTTTCGTAGGTGACGTTGGCTACGGAATCGGCATATGCTGCGTGACGAGCAGAAAAGACTGACGTGGCGAACACAAAGAACAGGGTGAACGCTACAGCAACAGCAACAATCGTCGAGGCCTTCAGGGCAACAGGAGCCGAAGCAGCGGCCGCACGCTGGGTGCGAACGGGTTTAGTGGCCACGGCCTGAAAATGGGAGCGTCCACCCTTCACGACCGTGAAGGCAGGCGAGGCGGGCGCCTCGAGCTTAAGAGCAAGGTTTCCCTGGACCATATCCGCTGCGTTCATTCTGTTCTCCTCTCGTTTGTTTTGACGAGAACTGTTTTATCAAGCCGCGGGGACAAAAAAGTCTAGCGCGGGAACGAGTGTTCGGTTATTATTATCTTCGAACAGTTGTTCCTGTCAAGCAAAAATAGAACATTTGTTTGGTATGGGTAGAGAGGAATCCCTGATGGCTCGCAAAATTACCAAGCGTCAGCAGCAAATTTACGACTTCATCAAGGAATATCAGCAGGAGAAGGGCTATCCGCCCAGTGTGCGCGAGATGGCTTCGGCCGTGGGCCTTTCCTCCCCTAGCACCGTACATGCTCATCTCTCCGCGCTGGAAGCACGCGGCCTACTCAAGCGTGATGCCACCAAGCCTCGCGCTCTCGAGCTCTTTGACGAGGACGGATCTTCCGTCTCCATCTCAAAGTCCGATGAGCCCACGGCGCCTCGCGGCACCGTATCGCTGCCTCTCGTAGGCCGCGTCGCTGCAGGGATTCCCATCCTTGCCGAGCAGAATATCGAGGACACCTTTACCATCCCAACCGAGATCGCAACGGACCAGGGGTCCTTTATCCTCGAGGTCCACGGCAATTCGATGATTAACGTCGGTATCTATAACGGCGACTACATCATCGTTCGCGAGCAGAAGAGCGCCATGAATGGTGAGATTGTCGTGGCCATGATCGATGGTTCCGCAACGGTCAAAACGTTCTACAAGGAGCAGGGACGCGTTCGCCTGCAGCCCGAAAACGACACCATGGAGCCTATCTACGCGACAAATCCCACGATTCTGGGCAAGGTCGTCGGTTTGATGCGCCGGTTTTCGTAATGCAAAAACGCATCACGCTCTTTGATACCATTCGCGGGTTTACCATGCTGTCGATGGCGGGATTTCATACCTGCTACGACCTTGCCTACCTATATGGTTGGGATATGCCCTGGTTTACCCAGACCATCTTCCAGGACATCTGGCGTGCCAGCATCAGTTGGGTATTTTTGTTTATTGCCGGCTGGATGTGCACTCTCTCGCGCAACAACATCAAGCGTGCCGCCAAATATGCCGTTGCCGCTTTAATTGTATGGGTCGCAACTACGCTCGTCTCGGTCGATGACTCGGTGAACTTCGGCATCATTTTCTGCATGGCGGCATGCACAGCCATTGTTGCACTCGCGCGCCCGGTTCTCGATAGGGTACCTGCAGTATGGGGTATAACGATTTGCCTCATACTCTTTGCCTGTACCTGGAGCATTCCTAAAGCGGTCTACCCTATCCCCTATCTAGCTTGGCTGGGTTTCCCAGATCCAGACTTTGTCTCCGGTGATTACTATCCGCTCATCCCATTCTATTTTATGTACCTCGCAGGCTTCTTTGCCGCTCGAACGGCACATGAATCAAACTGCGAGGCACCAGTATGGGCCTATGAGAATCCCATCCCCGCGCTCGCAAGCCTCGGGCGCCATGCACTGCCGTTCTACCTGCTTCATCAACCGATTATCATGGGTGTATTGGAGCTGATTTATTCCGTTCGGTAACGCTCAAGACGTGGTGCGATACGGGCCGGAAGCTTTGCCACAATACGAACGCCGTCCTCGAGGTATTCCTCGTGCAGGAGGGTTCCCTGTTCGTGCACGAGCGTGATTAACGCGCCCTCTCGATACGGAATATCGGCCGAGAGCAACACATCCGTAGCGGCCGCTTCACGAGCGATACGATCGACTAAGTCATCAAGACCCTCACCCGTCTGAGCCGAGAACAACACCGCCTCGGGATAGCGCCGGCGGAAGCTCAAACGGTCGACGCTATCGAGCAGATCAATTTTATTGAACACGGTAAGCGTCAGGCGCTCACCGGCTCCAATCTCGTCAAGGACGCGATCAACAGCCTCGAGCTGTCGCTCGTAATCCTCATCGGAAGCATCCACGACTTTAAGAATCAAATCGGCGCCGAGCACCTCGGAAAGCGTAGATTTAAACGCGTCGACCAGGCCATGGGGCAGCTTTTGAATAAAGCCGACAGTATCGGTGATCGTCATGCCACGACCACCGGGCAAACGGTACGAGCGCGTTGTAGGATCGAGCGTGGCAAACAGCTTATCCTGCGAAAGTACCGTGGATCCCGTCAAACGATTAAGCAACGTCGACTTGCCGGCATTGGTGTAGCCAGCCAACGCAACGCGAAACGCCGGCGATTCAATACGGCTTTTCGATTGCACATCGCGACGTTGCTCAACCTGTTTCAGTTCGCGTCGAAGAGCTGCGATCTTATTGCGAATTAGGCGACGGTCGACCTCGAGCTGGCTTTCGCCCTGGCCAAAACGCGATCCAATGCCGCCACGCGTCTGTTCCTTAGCAAGATGGCTCCACATACCTCGCAGACGAGGCAGCAGATACTGCAACTGTGCCAGCTGAACCTGTAAGCGGCCCTCACGCGTCTGGGCATGCTGACCAAAGATATCCAAAATCAACGCTGTACGGTCAATAATCTTGACCGGTTCGCCCACGGCTTTCTCAAGATAGGACTGCTGCGAAGGCGTCAGGTCGTCATCGAAGATAACAACAGCCGCATCCATGCGATGCACTAAACCGCACAGCTCCTCGACCTTGCCGGAGCCGATAAACGATTTGGGATAGGGTTTGACCAGGCGCTGAGACAAGCGTGCGACGCATTGGGCTCCAGCAGTGTGGGCCAGACGCTCGAGCTCGTCAAGCGAACGGTCGAGCGGCCAGGCGTTATCGCGCCACTCAACACCAACCAAGATGGCGCGCTCGGGTTCAGGCGCCGTGGGGACCAAAGGAAAACGAGCCATTAGGCAGCCTCGATGCGACGGTAGATATCATCAACGACCTCATCGATCGTAAACTCGTCCATATCAAACCACACGATGCGATCGTCACGCTTAAACCAGGAAAGCTGGCGCTTGGCATAGCGACGTGAACGCATCTTGATAAGCTCACGGGCCTCATCCATGGTAATAGCGCCACGCAAGGCATCAATAATCTCTTTGTAACCGATTGCCTGCATCGACGTCAGTGCATCGCCCAGGCCCTGGTCCATAAGGCCACGGACCTCATCAACCAGTCCCTGCTCAAACATAAGGTCGACACGCAGGTTAATGCGCTCATAGAGCACTTCACGGCTACGCGTCAGACCAAACCACAAGGCATGATAACGCTCGCGCGGGACGCTGAATTTCGACTTTTGTTGGGCATATGACACGCCTTCATCGTGCATCTCGAGCGCACGAATCACACGACGCACGTTATGGGGATGAATCACGGCAGCAGATTCCGGATCGCGCTCGGCAAGCAAGGCATGCAATGCTTCCTCGCCAATACGCTCAGCAAGTTCCTGATAGCCCGCGCGACGCTTGTCCTCAAGTTCTCCCGAAGGAAAATCCATTTCATCGAGTGCAGCCTTGAGATACAAGCCCGTACCGCCGCAAAAGACCGGAAGCCGTTGCTCGCCAAGCAAACGCTCGATATGCGCCCGGGCATCAGACTGATAGAGCGCAGCGGAATACGCGACGCCCGGATCTACGATATCGACAAGGCGCAGGGGCACCGAGCACTCCTCGGGCATCATCTTGGCCGTACCAATGTCCATACCGCGATAGATTTGCATTGCGTCACAGGACAACACTTCGGACGATAGACGAGCAGCCAGGCGGTCGGCAACATCGCTTTTTCCGACCGCTGTCGGACCGACAATCGCTACAGCAGAAAGGCTTGCACCGGAAAAAACCATTAGCGAGGCTCGCCCACAACGGAGCCAGACAGATACCACGTCTTGGCGACATCAATATCAACATCGACGATTTTGCCGATGAGCTGATCGATGCTATAGCCAGCAGGGATCGGCGCATGCACCGTCTGGTTCTTGGGGCTCTTGCCCAGAAGAACAGCGTCGTTCTTCTTGCTCGTACCCTCAATAAGTGCAGGCACCACGGTGTGAAGCTCGCCCTGGTTATACTCGTGCGCTGTCGTCTCGATAACCTTGACCAGACGGTTAAAGCGCTCAAGGATAACCTCATGCGGGGTGGGATCATAAATCTCAGCTGCCGGGGTACCGGCGCGCTTGGAGTAAATAAACGTGTAGGCTTGGGCATAGCGCACCGTCTCGGCAAGCGAGAGCGTCTGCTCAAAGTCTTCCTCGGTCTCGCCAGGGAAGCCCACGATGATGTCGGTCGAAAGCGCAATATCGGGCATACGGTTACGAATACGATCGACTAGGCCCAGATAATCTTCGCGCGTGTACCGACGATTCATCTCTTTAAGAATGCGCGTGGAGCCCGACTGAACGGCCAGGTGAAGCTGCGGCATGACGGCAGGCGTCTCGGCCATAGCATCGATGGTCTCGGGCAGCAGATCTTTGGGATGCGAAGAGGTAAAGAAGATACGCTCGACACCCGTATCGCCCACGGCGCGCAGCAGATCGGCAAAGCGCGGCTTGCCAAAGAGGTCACGACCGTAGGAGTTAACGTTTTGGCCCAGCAGCGTAATCTCACGCACGCCCTGACGCACCAGACCTGTCACCTCGTCGACAATCTCCTCGAAGGGACGGCTCTTCTCACGACCACGGACGTACGGCACGATGCAGTACGTGCAGAAGTTGTTGCAGCCCGTCATGATGGGCACCCAAGCGTGATATTGCGTCTCGCGGTGCCACGGCATACTCATGGCGTCGGTATCCTCATGCTCATTCGTACGGATATGGCGCCTGCCGTCCAAAAATGCCTCGGCGATAAGCTCGGCCACGTGCGCAATAGAATGGGTGCCAAAAATGACGTTGACGTTATCGACGTTGGTGAGCAAGCCTTCGCCATCGCGCTGGGCGATGCAGCCGCCCACGGCGACTACACGCTTACCCGAAGGCGAAGGAGGAAGGCTCTTACAGGAATTACACTGACCGTACAGGCGCGTATCGGCAGCCTCGCGAACACAGCACGTCATGAACACGACAATATCGGCATGCTCCGGATCGAGCGCCATAAGACAGCCATACGAATCGAGCAAGCCACTCACGCGCTCGGAGTCGTGCTGATTCATCTGGCAGCCGAATGTGCGGATAAAGTAGGTTTTACCGGCAAGAATATCGCGTACGGAACGCTGGTCCATGAGCTTACATCCTAACGATGGTGTCGACGGGGCGTATAGGTGCTACAAGCGTGCAGATGGCTCGTTTACGCAACAGGCTTAACGTCGTCCATGACGACGTTATCCATAGCAGCCCGATTAATCTGGTGAACGTAGATAGAGAGACGGATTGCCGTGCGCGACTCCCCGTTAATGAGGATGTCGGAGAACACCGGCGCGCAGGAGACATCAAAGCCGGTCGGAATCAGAAAGCCGCGCGCAATGGCAACGGCCTTGATGGCCTGGTTGACGGCACCGGCGCCGACGCACTGAATGTTGACGGGGACGCCATCTTTGACCATGCCGGCAATGGCGCCGGCAACGGACGCGGGCGATGATTTGCTTGATACCTTCAGGCAATCCATGAAGAAACTCCTGCGTTTAAAAGTACGTTTTAACTGCAATAACTGTATCGTACCGAGCGGACTCGGTAAAGATTTTATTCCTCTTTGGCAAGATCGAACGTCACCGTGATGCGATCACGCGAAACGCGAATCTTAGGGTCGCCGCACAGATTGAGGTAATACCGGGCAGCGAGGTCGTTAAAGTCACGCTCGACCGCACGCGAAAACTGCGCCATATCATCCTTGGCGATGCGAAGGCCTCGACGGTCCTTGGCAAGATCAACGGGAGCCGGCGTATGCGAGGTGGAATCGCGCTCGCGCAGCAGGCGCGCGGTCACGCCGCGAACGGGCTTAATCTGTCCCGACAGAATACGGTGGGCAGTGCGCTCGGACATCTCGAGACCCAACCCGGAGCAGATCCGGATAAAGTCCTCGGCATCCGAGGCAAGGCCCAAACGATCGATAACCGGAAGCTCGCACTCGTCGTCGAGAAAGAGCAGGCGCGACGTATCGAGACGGCTCGAAGCCTGAGCGTACAGGGTCGCAGCGATCTCGGACGGAGAGCCCAGATACACATCGCAGCAACGCAGCTCCTCGAGGGCAAACTCACACGCAGCGCGAATGATGTTATGAGGACCGCGAGCGCATACATAGCGGCCGTCTTCGTCTTTAACCGCCTGAGGCCAGCTCGACTGGTCGGCGCGCTCACCCAAGCGATCGGTGGCAACGCACACCTTAAACGCGGAACCTAAATCGACGCCCGATGTAACAACGCGTGCCTCATCCGTGTTCTGCTTGATAGAGAACAGCGCCATACCACGACCGTGAACACCCCAACGGTCCATTTTCATGCTCTCGAGCTTGGAGGTAACACGGGCATCAAAGATACGCTCCTGCATATCCTGCGGCACACCCGAACCATTATCCAGGAAGAGGAGGGTGCGAACACCCTCCTCCTTGGTCGTAGCAAGATAGACCTTATCGGCTCCGGCATCGCGAGCATTACGCAGCATCTCGATGACAATATCCTCTACATGCTGAATGTCATGCTTGGCCTGACGGCGCTCGGCCTCCGAAACGCGAAGGCGGACATACCCCTCGCCAAGGTTTTCCTCGACGCGAAGGTTGCCCTCCCCCGACATCGACGCGATAAATGAGATGAGCTCGTTCGCGTCGTTCATGTTATTTAGCGATATCGACGGCACGGCTCTCGCGAATCACGACAACGCGCACCTGACCGGGATACTCCATCTCTTCCTCGATCTGATGGGCGATATCGTGCGCAAGCACCGTGGACTGAGCATCGGAGATCTTGTCCGGTTGAACCATAACATGAACCTCGCGACCGGCCTGCATGGCATAGGTACGCTCGACGCCGTCGTGAGAGTTGGCGATCTCCTCGAGCTTCTCAAGGCGCTTGATGTAATTCTCGGCCGACTCGCGGCGGGCACCGGGACGAGAAGCGGAGACGGCATCGGCGGCCTGAACCAGGACGTCGAGCACCGTGTTGGGGTCGACGTCGGCATGATGGGCCTCGATCGCGTGGACGATGACGGGCTTCTCGCCATAACGGCGGGCAAGCTCAGCACCAATCACAGCATGCGGACCCTCAACGTCATGGTCGATGGCCTTGCCCAGGTCGTGCAGAAGACCGGCGCGCTTGGCGGTCACAACATCCAGACCAAGCTCGGAAGCCATAACGCCGCACAGGTCGGAAACCTCAAGCGAGTGCTGTAGCACGTTCTGACCAAACGAGGTGCGGTAGCGCAGAGCACCCAGGGTCTTGACAATCTCGGGATGCAGGTCGTGGATACCGGTATCGAAGGCGGCCTGCTCGCCAGCCTCGCGCACACGCTGCTGAACCAAGTCGGCGGCCTTGTGATACATCTCCTCGATGCGGGCGGGGTGAATGCGGCCGTCTGCAATGAGGTTCTCAAGCGCCACGCGGGCAGTCTCACGACGGACCGGATCAAAGCTCGAAAGCACAACGGTCTCGGGGGTGTCGTCAATCACGAGGTTGACACCGGACACCTGCTCAAAGGTGCGAATGTTGCGACCCTCGCGACCGATAATGCGACCCTTGAGGTCATCGGAGGGAATGTGCACGGAAGTGACGGTGACCTCGGCGGTATGGTCGGCGGCGCAACGCTGAATCGCCAGGGAGAGAATCTCCTGAGCGGTCTTGTGGCACTCGGCGCGGACCTGCTGCTCGGACTCACGGATGATGGTGGCCGCCTCGTGGGTAACCTCGCCGCGGACCTTGTCGAGCAGCTCCTTGTGAGCATCCTCGCGCGTAAGGTCGGCAATACGCTCGAGCTCGGAGGTCTGCTTGGCGCAGAGCTCCTCAAGCTCGCGAGAGCGCTTCTCGACCTGACCGGCCTGGCTGGACAGCTGATGCTCGCGCTTATCGAGCGCATCGTTGCGGCGATCGAGCGATTCCTCGCGCTGCATCACGCGGTTTTCGAGCGTGCGAATCTCACTCTTACGCTGCTTGTCCTCGGCCTCGGCGGCCTGCTTGTTCTTGATGATCTCTTCCTTAGCCTCGAGCAGAGCCTCTTTTTTGAGGGTCTCGGCTTGACGCTTTGCATCACCGATCAGGGACTCTGCCTGCGCGTGTGCCGACTGAATCTTTTCGTCGGCCTCGTGAAGACTACCCTGCTTGGCGGTGCGCATGTAGGCAATGGCGGCGATGGCACCCAAAACGAGGCCAACGAGCGCTGCAATGATAGGCATGCTCACTCCTTTTTATGGATTCGTTACACAACAAAGCGAACCGTCCTTACGAACGGCTCGCGACATTTGAGTAATATGGGCGCAGCTTATGCGGGTCGGATACAGATAAACATATAAACAAACTCATCACAGATGAGCACATATCACAAAGCAAATGACGATATTTATCCTACGTTGAACCGCAACAACTGTCAAATAAACGCACCCGGCACGGCGCCAATCGAGCGGTGAACGGCAGGGGCGTAACAGGTGCACGCTTACACAGCACACTCCTCGCTTAAGGCATCGAGACGTGTCCTAACGGCATCGGCGGCGATGTGATACGAAAAACCCTTACCCATCAAAAACCTGACGAGCTTTTCGAATGGACGCGCCTCGGGAACACGACGTTTAGCGAGCAAGGCCGAAGCGCGGGCCATGTCATCATCAACGGCAAAATAAGCCTCGGGATACCCGGGGATATCGTCAAGCACGACATGACGACGCTTGAGCTCAACCTCGATCTTGCGCTGTCCCCAGCCGCGACGTTTGCGCTCTTCGATAAAGTACGAGCAAAAACGGTTCTCGTCCAAAAACCGATACTCGGTCGCTCGAGCAACCGCAAAATCGATCGCGGGCTGTCGAAAGCCATAACGCGCCAACTTATCGCGCACCTCGCCCGTGGCATGATCGCGGCGCGAAAGCATCTCGGTCACCATGGTGAGTGCACATTTGCGTTCGATAAGCTGCACCGCCTCGCGAAAGTCATCCCAATCACAGGGAAGATCGGGGCGGTTCTTAACGTACAGGCGCGCCACGCGCACGGGAATCCAAATGGAACGTTCGTAACCGCCCTCAAGATCGCAATCGATATGCGCACAGGGCTTTTTAGACGCATAACCGCTCGAGAACGAGGAGGCCGCTTTCTTATCGGGAAAGACGACCGTGGCCTCGGTCACCGTATACGACATGTCGGCATCCGCTACTCGTCGTCATCGTCGAGCATTGCGGAGCCATCGATGGCGTACAGCTCATCAAACTCCTCGGGGGCGGGCTGATCGGTCAACTCAACCTCAGAGGGGGCATCGTCGTCATACTCAAGACCGCAGGCAAGGCGAACCTTGTGCTCGATCTCGTCGGCGCAATCGGGGTGCTCGCGCAGGAACGTCTTGACGGCCTCGCGACCATTGCCGAGCTTGTCCTCGCCATAAGCAAACCAGGACCCCATCTTTTTGCAGATGCCGCACTCGACGGCCATATCCAGAATCGAGCCCTCTTTGGAGATGCCGGTGCCATACATGATGTCAAATTCGGCCGAGCGGAACGGAGCGGCCACCTTGTTCTTAACAACCTTGGCACGCACGCGATTGCCGATAACCTCGTCCTTGAGCTTGATGGTATCGATTTTGCGAATATCGATTCGCACGGAAGAGAAGAACTTGAGCGCACGGCCGCCCGTGGTGGTCTCGGGGTTACCGAACATGACGCCGATCTTCTCGCGCAGTTGGTTAATGAAGATGCAGGTCGTGTTGGACTTAGCAAGCGAGCCGGCGAGCTTGCGGAGCGCCTGGCTCATCAAGCGAGCCTGCAGACCCACCGTCGTGTCACCGATCTCGCCCTCGATCTCGGCACGCGGAGTCAAGGCGGCAACAGAGTCGACGACGATGGCGTCGATGGCACCGGAGCGCACAAGCATATCGACGATCTCGAGCGCCTGCTCGCCCGTATCGGGCTGGGAAATCAAGACCTCATCGATATCAACACCGATGCGCGCGGCATAGGTGGGATCAAGCGCGTGCTCGGCATCGATAAATGCAACAACACCGCCCATGGCCTGCGCCTCTGCAAGGATCTCGAGCGAAAGCGTCGTCTTACCGGAGGACTCGGGGCCATAAATCTCGACGATACGGCCGCGCGGCACGCCGCCGATACCCAAGGCGGCATCGAGCGCCAGAGAGCCCGTCGGAATAGCCTCGACCTCGAGCTCGGGGCCGCCGTCGCCATACCTCATAATAGAGCCCTGGCCGAACTTCTTCTCGATCTCGGCCTTGGTGGTGGCGATCATCTCGTCGCGCTCTTTACCCGTCGTGCGTGCATGAACGGTACGTACGGGACCTGAATTCTTGGCCATGAATAGCCCTCCTCTTAACAACCTGAAACGATAATAAACGAACGGCTGTTCGTGGTCAACCGTTCAGATTCATCATATGCACCCGACCATTCCAAAACCCGACCAAACGCCGACCAATCACCGACCAAACACTTGACCACGCCAACCACAAATAGAGGTGCTCAAATAAATTTAGGCCTTATACCAGCGCAAACACTAATACCGTCAAAGGTCCCTATCTCCACAATTAAGGGGCCCTAAGGCCCCTTAAACCACGTCTATTCCATAGAATTGAGCACGCGGACAATGCGCTCCAAGGCCTCCGCGACCGCATGGGCACGAACGCACGACCGATCGCCCTCGTAATGACAGCGCGCAGACTCGACAACCGGCGCTCCCCCATCGGCCGCGCGATACGCCCAGCCAATATAGAACGTACCGGCGGGGTCTTGCTCGGTGCCGCCACCGGGCCCAGCATAGCCCGTTGCGCTTACAGCTATATCGCTCTGATAAAGGTCCAGCGAGCCCGCGGCCATCTCACGCGCCGTCTGGTGCGACACGGCGCTAAACCGATCGAGCGTTTCCTGCTCGACGCCAAGCACGCGATGTTTGATCTCATCGCAGTAGGTCACCGCGCCGCCACGAAGCACCGCCGAGGCACCCGGGATATCGGCAATCGTCGAGGCGATCATGCCCGCCGTCAGCGACTCCGCCGTCGACACCGTCACACCACGGGCACTCGCGCGCTCGACAATATCGCGAGCCAGCTCCTCGTTGTTTGCGGCAATCTGCAAATAAAACTCCGTCATGCCCACCAGGACCTAGACCGAAAAGACGATCTTGCGACAGTTCCAGAAGTACTGGGCGCCCGAGACAATGGTCAAAATCACGGCGATGACGTACAGGAAGCGCGACACCGAATAGACACCGAGCAGCAGCGACACCGGCCCCAGCTGAAGACCGGCCATCGCAAAGACGCACAGATAGCCGCAGATAGAGACCATCGTGGTCGCCGTCTTATACTTGCCGAGTTTATCGGCGGCAACGACCACACCGGCAGCACTTGCGACCATACGAAGGGCGCTCACCAACAGCTCACGGAACAGGATAATGAACACGGACCACACGGTCACCGCGCCAAAATCCAGGAACAGCAGCAGGGCCGAGAACACCAGCAGCTTGTCGGCGATGGGGTCCAAGAACTTGCCGAAATCGGTGATCTCGTTGCGCGAGCGCGCCAGATAGCCGTCGACCTTATCGGTGCACGACAGGATCACATACAAAATGAAGGCAGCGGCGGCGAGCGGGCCGTCGAAGGTGCTCCAGTCCGTACCGGCAACGCATGCGTGAGACAGGGCCGAGACGATCATGAACACCGGGATAAAGACGATGCGAACGCACGTCACGATGTTGGCGGGCGTCCAAACACTCGTCAGTTCCTTATTGCTCTCGTTTGCCACGACGCTCTCCTACTCCACAACATGACCGATAAGCTCATAGCAGAAGCTATCGGTAAACTCGACAGTCAGAATATCGCCCACGGACGCCTCGCTGGCATCCAGATGCACCGCGCCATCGGAATCGGGCGCCTGGAACCAAGCGTGACCGATCAGCTCGGCGCCGTCCTCGGTCTCCTCGATGCCATCGACGATCACCTGGGCGCGCTCGCCCACATGGGCCGCCGTGGCGGCAAAACCAAGCGACTCGGCCAGATCCATGGCCTCCTGGGCGCGCTCGAGCTTGACCTCCTCATCGACCTGGCCCTCCATCTTGGCGGCCAGGCTGCCCTCCTCCCGCGAGTAGGCAAAGACGCTCGTGTAGTCAAAGCCGACGGTGTCCATAAAGTCGATAAGATCGCGGAACTCTTCGTCGGACTCGGTCGGGAAGCCGACCATGGCCGTGGAGCGAATCACAATGCCGGGGATGCGCTCGCGAAGGTCGCGGAACAGATCCTCGAGCTCCTGGCGCGAACCGGAGCGACGCATGGCCTTGAGGATGCGCGCGTCGCAGTGCTGCACGGGGATATCGATATAGGGAAGCACCTCGGGCGTATCGCGAATCGTCTCAATAAGCTCGTCGGTCATGCCCTCGGGCTGCAGGTAGAGTACGCGGACCCAGACGTTGTGCGGGCGCACAGCCTCAGAGACGGCACGCAGCAGCTGCGCCAGATTGCGCGGCGAGCCCTCGGCGACGTCCTCGTCGGCAAAGTCAGTGCCCCAAATGCCCGTGTCCTGACCGATCAGCACGATCTCGCGCACACCGCCGGCAACCAGGTCGCGCACCTCGGAGATAATACTCTCGGCATTACGCGAATGATAGCGACCGCGAATGTAGGGGATCATGCAGAAGCTGCAAAAACGATTGCAGCCATCGGAAATCTTGACGTAGGCAACGGCACCCTCGACAGTACGCTTGACCTGCGGGATATAGGCCGCGATCTCGCGCTCCACGCCAAGCACGTCATCGATGACAGAGACGATACCGTCTTCCTCATCGGCCTTCACAAAGGCCGCGACCTCGGGAAGCTCGTCGGGCAGGTCGTCGCCGTAACGAGACGGCACGCAACCGCACATGACGATGGGGCAGGAACGAACGCCGTCCTGTACCTCATTGGCAAGCTCGAGTGTGGTCTCGATGCTCTCGGACGTTGCCGAGGCGAGAAACGAGCACGTGTTGACGATAGCGATATCGGCATCCTGCGGATCGAATGCCTCCTCGTAGCCCGCGGCGGTCAGCAGCGAACGCATACGGTCGGTATCGACCTCGTTCTTGGCGCAGCCAAGCGTGATATAGAGTACAGAACCCAACGGAGTATCCATGTTGGAGAGCGGTCCTTTCGAAAGAATTAGCGGTAATTTGTAAACTGCAGCGGCTGACCGTAGTCCTGGTCGCGCAGGAACTGGATCACGGTCTGCAGCGCATCCTTGGAAGCGGAGGAAACACGCAGTTTGTCGGCCTCAATCGTCACCTTGACCTTGAGCTTCTGATCCTTGATGTCCTTATTGATCTTCTTGGCAGTCGTCTGGTCGATACCCTCGACGATGTGACCGAGCACGCGCACGGTACCGCCCGATGCAGCCTGAGGCGCATCCCAGGACACGGCCTTAAGATCGATGCCGCGCTTGATGAGCTTGGAGCTCAGGACATCGATGATCTGCTTGGAGACAAAGTCGGCCGGAGCGTTGATCGTAAAGAGCTTGTCGCCCTTCGAAAGCTCAATGGTGGCGCCGGAGTCCTTCAGGTCATAGCGCTGGGAAATCTCGCGCGTGGTCTGCTGGAAGGCATTGTCGACCTCCTGCATATTGACCTCGGACACAACGTCGAAGCTGGAATCTTTAGCCATGGTTCTTCCTTTCGGTACGGGGAGCCTTAGTAGCTGTCGTACGAATAGTCATCTGAATCGTTTACAGTCTGGCCGTCGGATGCCGTGTCGGTACCGTCGGTAGATTGGGCGTCGGTGCCGTCGGTAGACTGGGGGTCGGTGCCGTCGGCAGTATCGGTGCCGTCGGTACTCTCGCCGTATTCGGAGTCAGTGGTCTCCTTCTTGGGAACGGTAATGGTCACGCGCGCCACACCCGATGTCTTGGTGTCGTAGCGAACCTTTTCACCGTTCTTGGTAACCGTGACATCGGAGGGCTTGGACGTGGTGATCTCGATCGAGGACTCGGGCGTGTACTCCTGCTCAAAGGGACCGGTTGCCTGGGCGCCAAAGACCGATTTACCGTCGACCTTGACCTCAATCCAGGCGGTCTTGCCCTTGGCAACGGAGACCTTGACCTTGATGACCTCGTCCTCTTTCTTTTTCGAGTTCGCCTTGGCGGCATCGGAATCGGCAGAATCCGTCGCCTCGTCGGTGCCTTCATCCTCGTCAACAGATTCGGTCTTCTTGGAAGACTTCTTGGTCGTCGTCTTGGTGGCCGCGGGCGTCTCGGGCGTCGACTCGGGTGCAGAAGAGCCGCAGCCACGCAAGAGAACCACGATGAGCAAAATCAGCAGCAGCGCAACGGCACCGATGCCGGCGTAGATGATGCGCGGATCGAGTCCATTGTTCTGGGGGGCACGTCCACCGCCGCGTGCGCGATTAGAGCCGCCACGACCATTCCCCTGCGGCATACGACCGCGACCGCTATCGGGACGACCACGATAGCCGCCTTGGCTCTGCGAGCCGCGCTGGATCGAACGCGGCGCAAGCTCGCCACGGTTCTGATAGCCACGCTGGCCAGAGTGAGGCGCCGAAGAGCGCTGCCCGTAAGACTGCGATTGCGAACGGAGGCGCGGCGTCACCTGCGTGGTATCGGCGTCGGCATATCCACCGTGGGAACGCCCAGCAGAAACTCCGCGATAACCACGACCGGAGTAGCCACCGTCGCCGTAACCGGCGCGGGGATCGCGGCTCAACCCGCGAGCGGCGGGAAGCGCACGGTCATCAGGCATGGGCGTACTGCGAAAGCGATCTCGCTGAGAACGAATCTCCTCGCTGGAGCCCGTCTCGGTGATATAGCCCGCCTGCGGAGGGCGCTGGCCGTACCGCGTCGAGCGACCACCCTGAACCATCAGAAAGCGTCCGTTATCGACCGACGAACGCGAGTTAACGTAGCCGGCAGCATCCTGAAAACGACCGCCCTGCTGCGAGGTCTCGCGTTCATATGCCATGAGGTCATCAAAATAAGCGTTGACGACCTCGCGCGGGTTAAGCCCCAAAAAGCGAGCATAGCTCGAAATCATGCCCTGCGCATAGCCGCGCGGGGGCATCGATGCAAAGTTACCGGTCTCGAAAAACTCGATGATCTGCGGCCTGATTTTGATGGTGTTGGCGACCTGCTGGATGGAAAGGCCCATCCGGCGACGCTGCTCGAGCAGCATGTCACCAAAGCGTGCAGCCATCAGAATCCTCCAAACTCACGATCTTCACGTGCCATCTCGGCGTCGACAGACTCCAACGCGGCGAGCCCCTCCTCGTCCAGCAGGACCTCGCGCGGCTTGGAACCATCGGGCGGGCCGACGACACCCTTTTCTTCCAGCATGTCCATAATACGCCCGGCGCGCGCATAGCCAACCTTGAGGCGGCGTTGCAGTCCAGATGTGGAGCCCAGCTGCGATTCCACCACAATATGGGCGGCCTCCCAGATAAGCGGGTCGTCATCTTGCGGTTCGGCAACGCCCGTGCGAACAATGCCGCCACCAGCCATGGACATGGAAGCAGGCGCCACGGCAGACAGAATCTCCTCGTGGTAGTCGGGCTCGCTTTGCGACTTAACGAACTCGACGATCTCGTTGATCTCGTCGTCCGAGACAAAACAGCCCTGGATACGGCGGGGTTTGCCCCAGTCGACCTTGGAGAACAGCATGTCGCCCAAACCGGTAAGCTTTTCGGCGCCCATCTGGTCGATAATGACGCGGGAATCGATGCCCGTAGCCACGTTAAAGGCAATACGGTTGGTGATGTTGGCCTTAATAAGGCCCGTCACCACGTTGGAGCTGGGGCGCTGCGTAGCCACGATAAGGTGAATACCGGCGGCACGGCCCAGCTGGGCAATACGGACGATCGAAGCCTCGACATCCTTGCCGGCGACCATCATCAGGTCCGAAAGCTCGTCGATGATGATGACCAGATAGGGCATCTTTTGCGGCGGGTTATCGTAGTGTTCAAACTCGCCGTCAGCTTGCTTTTCGTTGTAGGTCGAGATCTTGCGAACGTTGAGGCGCTCGAAGACCTTCAGGCGACGCTCCATCTCGGACACGGCCCACTGCAGCGCACTGGCCGCCTGCTTGGGCTCGGTCACCACGGGCACGTAGAGATGCGGCAGGCCGTTATAACCCGCAAGCTCGACGCGCTTGGGGTCGACCATGATCAGGCGAACGTCCTCGGGAAGGGCGCGCATGAGCAAGGTCGTGATGATGGAGTTGATCATGACCGACTTACCCGAACCGGTGGTGCCGGCGATCAGCAGGTGGGGCATCTTAGCGAGGTCGGCGACAACCGGCGTGCCCTCGGCATCGCGACCGATGGCAAGCTCGAGCGGACCGCCCTTCACATAGGGAAGTACGTCGCCCAGATTGACGTTCTGACGCTTACGATTGGGAATCTCGATACCAACGAGCGAGGTGCCGGGAATCGGCGCAAAAATACGCACCGACTGGGCGGCAAGCGAAAGCGCGATATCGTCCTCGAGGCTCGAGATCTTGCTCACGCGCTCGCCCTCACCGGGCTGCAGCTTAAAGGTCGTGACCGTGGGGCCGGCAATCCAGCCGACAACGCGGGCGCTACGGCCAAACTCCAGCAAGGTGGACTGCAGCGACTCGGCAGTCTGTTCCAACTCCTTGTCAGAAGACGCGGAGGACGCCGACTGCGGGTTGGCATGCAGGATTTCGAGTGGCGGGAGCTTGAGGCCATCCTCTTGTTCGCCCTCGATATCGGCAGTGGTGCCGTCCGCTCCCCCATCGTCGGCTGCAACAGGAGTAGCAGTAGCCGTAGGAGTGGAGGCATTGGAAACCTTGGGATGCTTTAGGAAGTCGGGGATCTGCGGAGCTGCCGAAACGGGATTCACGGCAAACGGCGGTTCAGACTCGTCAGCCTTGTCCGGGTCGTCTTCTATCGAAAACTGTCCAGTGACCTGTCCTGCCTTGGCATGGCGGCGCGGCAGCAAGGTTGTCTTGGCGGTCTCGAGCGGAGTCTCGTCGTCCTCGTCATCGCCCTCGGTGAGTTCAATTTTGCTATCGGACCAAGACGGGTCGGGCTCGCTCGTGTTGAGCTTGGGCGCGGCCTTGCCCTTCTTGGCGTGGCGACGCGGCAGCAGCGTGGTCTTGGCGCGCTCGGCCTCCACGACCTCGGACACGTCGACAAACGGGTCATCGTCCTCGTCGTCATCCAAAACCGGGTCGGCATCGCCACCCATGACCGTGGTCACGGCGGCGTCAGTCCCCTTCTGGCGCAGAATGCTCAGGTGCGGATGCGCGACGCCGGGTACCGACAGGGCCTCTTCATCGCCCCACGGGCTCGCGTTGACATCGGCACGACGGCGCTCGGCAAAATCGGCAGCGCGATCACGTGCGGAGCGCAAAACGCCGCCCACCGAAAAGCCGATGATGACCAAGCCAACGACGACAAGGCCCAGCAAGACAACCATGGCGATAGGTTTACCCAAGGCGTTTTGCAAGGCACTTGCGATAAAGGCGCCAATATAGCCGCCTGAGGCGGAAAGGTTCTGCGGCGCAAACATGAGGTCGCACGAATCGCTCGTGCCCGGCACCATCAGCGACAGGATAGAGACAATGGCCACAAAGACCACGGCGCCACCCGCGACCGAGCGAATGTTGAGCGGCGAGTCCTCACCCAAAAAGAGCGTGGCGGCAAACAGCAAGATGACGATCGGCAGCACGTAGGCGCCCAGGCCAAAGCCAAGATGGTAGAAACCGGCGACAGCAGCCGTCACGGGCGCCGTTGCCGGCGAAATCACGGCAATGAAGGATGCAATCGCCAAAACGGCAATGACCACGCCGGCGATATCGCGATTGGCCGAAGGCTCGACCAGGGGCTCGAACTCATCGAACTCGGACTCGTGGCCCTTATTGGCACGCAGATGGGAACCGGCACCCTTTGCAGATGCCGGTTGGTTGTTGGCTTTGTTGCCTTTGGCGTTTTGTGCAGATCCGCGCGCCAAACTAAACCTCCATGACGACCGGGATGATCATCGGACGGGTGCGCGTACGGCTCCAGATAAAGTTGGAGAGCGAATCGCGCACGGCTTTGCGAATGGCATCGGAGCCGCTGCTCGTAAAGCTAAACTTGCCCTTCTCGATCGTCTTCATGATGGCTGCGGAGGCATCCTCGGAGAACTGGTCGTCGATGGCAAACGAAACGCCGCGGCCCGAGAACTCGATAGCCTCGATCTTCTTGTGCTTGAGCGAGACGATGGCAACGGCCGTGACCATACCGTCATTGGCGAGCTTTTGGCGATCGCGAAGGACGATGGGGTCGGTGTCGCCGATGCGCAGACCGTCGACATAGACGACGCCGGACTCGACGGGCGCACCGCGTTTGACGATACCGCCGCGCATCTCGAGCGTGTCACCGTTATCGAGGATAAAGATGTGATCGTCCTTAAGGCCCATCTTGCGGGCGAGCTGGGCATGGGCGCGCAGGTGAACGGCCTCGCCGTGAACCGGCATAAAGTAGGTGGGCTTGGCCATGGCTATCATGAGCTTGAGCTCCTCCTGGCTGCCGTGGCCCGAGACGTGGACGAGGGCACGGGACTTATCCCAGACGTCGCAGCCAAGCTTGGCCAGGCTGTTGACGACCTGCTGGACGGCCTTCTCGTTGCCGGGAACGGGAGTTGCCGAGAGGATGACGGTATCGCCCTCGTGGATGGAAAGCGTCTTGTGCTCGCCGTTGGCCATGCGGGACAGGGCCGACAGCGGCTCGCCCTGCGAACCGGTACACATGACAACGATCTTATCGTCGGGCAGGTTATCGATATCAAAGGCATCGATGATATCGGCATCGTCGATGTTGAGGTAGCCCAGCTCGCGCGCCACGCGGGTGTTGGTGAGCATGGAACGTCCGGTCACGACGACCTTGCGACCGCACTTGCGGGCGGCGTCGCAGATCTGCTGCAGGCGATGGATGTGGCTCGAGAACGACGCGACGAACACGCGGCCCGGAGCATTCTTGATGGCATGCAGCAGGTTGGGGCCAACCTCGGCCTCGGACTTGGTAAAGCCGGGAACCGTGGCGTTGGTGGAGTCGGAAAGCAGCAGGTCGATACCCTGCTTGGCAAAGCGGCTGATGGCGGCATAGTCGGGCGTGACGCCGTCGATGGGCGTCTGGTCGAGCTTAAAGTCGCCCGTGTGCATAACGGTGCCCTGGTTGGTGCGAATAAACACGCCCAAAGCGCCCGGAATGGAGTGCGTCATGGAGAAGAAGTCGAGCGAGATGCCACCGAGATTGACGTGGCTGCCGCCCTTGACCTCACGGAACTTGGGCGCGCGAATGCGGAACTCGGAGAGCTTACCCTCGATAAAACCGAGCGTCAGCTTGCTCGAGAAGATGGGCACCTTGTTGTTGAGGTCCTGCAGCAGGTACGGAAGCGAACCGGTGTGGTCCTCGTGGCCGTGGGTGACGACGATGCCGCGGAGCTTCTCCTCGTTCTCCAGGACATAGGTGTAGTCGGGAAGCACCAGGTCGATACCGGGCTGGGAGTCGTCGGGAAACATGAGGCCGGCGTCGACGAGCACCATGTCGTCGCCGCACTCGAAGACCGTCATGTTCTTGCCGATGCCGTCAAGGCCGCCAAGCGGAATAATCTTCAAGGGAGATGATTTTTTAGCTGCCATAGGTTCGTGTGGTTTCCTTTCTTCGAAACGGGTCTGGAACAACCGACGGGGCGCTTCTGGCAAACCGACCGCCGGGAACGTACAAACATGCATCAAAGAGTCGATGCAGTAACTACAGCATCATACCCATTTGCCCACCAACAGACCACCCATGCATCAAAGCCCCATCTGAACGGCCTATCCCGTCGGTCTGGGGCCTGTCTCTTATACACATCTCCGAGCCCACGAGACCCTAAGAC
>URCO01000024.1:0-34971 GCA_900546375.1 uncultured Collinsella sp. | reverse complement strand
GCACGAGCCGGAAAGCACTTAATGTGCTTTCCGAGCGAGCCCAGGACCTGACCGAACGAAAAACTTACCCGCCTCGCCCGGTCAGGTCCGACGAGCAACGTTAACGAGCCGCCAAGATGGCGTCGATGAGCGTCAGTACGCCCCCGTCGTTGTTGCTCGGAATGCGCCACTTTGCGTGCGCGTTCATGTGCTCCTCGGCATTGTCCACGATAAAGCTGTGACCGACGCGCTCGAGCATGGGGATGTCGTTGTAGGTATCGCCCACGGCGGCGGCGTCGGCAATATCGATGTCCAGGTGCTCGCACAGGTGCGCGACGCCGGCGCCCTTGTCGACGCCCAAGTTCATGAAGTCGATCCACTCGCGCCCGGCGTTGGTGACGTAGAACTTGTCCGAGAACTCGGGGCTATAGGTCTCGCGGAATGCGGGCTCGGCATCGTAGGCGGGGAAGAAGATCGAGATCTTGTTGGACTCGATATCAATGCCCTCAAAGCTGTCGACGTAGTTGATTGTGTTGTAGTAGACGCTGATCTCGTCGTGGTATTGATGGTCGCGGGCAAGCACGTAGAACTCGTCGAAGCAGCACAGGACGGGGACAGCGCGAGGATCCTCCGAGGCGCGGCTCAAGACCTGCTGATACAGCTCCACGTCGATAATGCTCTTATAGATATAGCTGCCACGATAGATCACGCATGCGCCGTTGTCGGGACAAAAGGCGAGGCGGTTCTTGATGCCCTCGAACATCTCTTCGAGCTTGGGGGCGGGACGTCCGCTGGCGGGGCAGAATACGATGCCGGCTTCGGCGAGCTTGTCCAGGCGTTCGTCAAGGCCTTGCGGCAGCACGCGCTCGTCGGTCAGCAGTGTCTTGTCCATGTCGACGGCGATGAGCTTAATGTTTCCGATATTGGCGTCCGATTCGTAAGTTTGCATAAAAGCGAGCCTTTCGTTTCGAAATTGTTTCAGACGTTATAACCATCAACTCGTAGTCAGGCGTATTTTCGCAGGATTGGCGCGCGTTTGCATCTTCATTCACAAAGTAATGGAAAAACTTTTCAGAAATATGAATTTGTCGCTTGTGCCGCGGGCACTTTAGCGTAATATAGCGACCATCGAAAACGGAGACGGAAAAACAACCGCTTACCGAGGAAAAGGTACCGTTTACGATATTAGAATTGCGCCCGGCGATAGGTGAAAGGAGAGGCAGATGCAGTTCGTAAAGATCATCACTACTGCAGACAATGCCATCCGACGCCAGCGCGCAATTTCCCGACGACGATAACAATCGTCTCTGTCCGCATGGGGCGAATTGCCTCAACAGAGTCATTTTGAGGTCGTTGGGTTTTAGCACGACATTGCTGCATGTTTCCAGGGCATGTATGTGCTGATTATTGCTATTTAACCTGATATCGCACGGTTTTTGACCTCGAAATGACTTGCAACTGACCGATGTTCTAACTAGCTACCAAGGGCGAAAGGAAACAGCCATGAGCAAGGAAAAAGTCGTTCTCGCATATTCCGGTGGTCTTGATACATCCGTATGTGTCAAGTGGCTCCAAGACGAGAAGAATCTCGATGTCGTTTGCGTCTGCGGCAACGTGGGCCAGGAGGAGACCGGCCTGGATGCCAAGAAGCAGAAGGCGCTCGACCTGGGCGTTCTTGATTGCCAGGTGCTCGACCTGCGCGACGAGTTCTCCGATGAGTTCCTGACTAAGGCCATCGCCGCAAATTCCATGTACGAGAACAAGTATCCGCTGCTCTCCGCCCTGTCTCGCCCGCTGCTCGCCAAGAAGCTTGTCGAGGTCGCTCACGAGTTTGGCGCGACCTACGTCGCCCACGGCTGCACCGGCAAGGGTAACGACCAGGTCCGCTTCGAGGCTGCCGTCAAGGCCCTCGACCCCGAGCTTAAGGTTATCGCTCCGGTTCGCGAGTGGGATCTGAAGTGCCGTCCCGACGAGGTCGCCTACGCTCACGCCCATAACGTGCCGGTTCCCGAGGGTGCCAACGACAACCCCTATTCCATCGACGACAACCTGTGGGGTCGTGCCATTGAGTGCGGCCACCTGGAGGACCCCTGGAATGAGCCGCTCGACGACGCCTGGGTTATGACCAAGAATCCCGAGGACACGCCCGACACCCCGACGTATACCGAGATTGAGTTTGAGGTCGGCAAGCCCGTCGCCGTCGACGGCAAGAAGATGAAGCTCTCCGAGATCGTCATCGCCCTCAATAAGATTGCGGGCGACAACGGCTTTGGCCGTCTCGACCTGGTCGAGGATCGTCTGGTGGGCCTCAAGAGCCGCGAGTGCTATGAGGTTCCCGGCGCCCTGACGCTCATTACCGCCCATAAGGCACTCGAGGACATTTGCGTTGAGGGCGACCTGCTCAAGACTAAGATTAAGCTCGAGCAGGATTGGGCCACCGCCGTGTACAACGGCCAGTGGTACAGCCCACTCAAAAACGCGCTCGACGCCTTTATGGCCGACACCCAGAAGTTCGTGACCGGCACCGTCCGTCTGAAGTTCTTTAAGGGCAACTGCCATGTCGTCGGCCGCAAGAGCCCCTTCAGCCTCTACGACTACGGTCTGGCCACCTACGACCGCGACACCACGTTTGACGAGAAGGCTAGCGCTGGCTTTATCGAGATCGATACGCTGTCGCTCAAGACGTGGGCTAAGGTCCAGGGTCCCAGCTCTGCTGCCGCCCAGGCTTAAGTCTTCCTTTCCTTGGTATCCGCGCGGCCCATCCGCGTGATACATAACGGGCGCATGGGGTCCCTACCTTTCGTTATGCTTGCTGACACTTCTTAACATCGGTGGCCCCTACGTTCCGCCCGCATATATGATGCCGCGTCTGCGGCTGAGTCCGAGCCCCGCCGGGGTTGTCCGGCGGGGCTCCTTCTATCAATTTGGCGGCTCTGTGCCTATATATATGAGGAGTATCCATTATGTTCAATGCTGTCGCGCATGCTTTACTTGCCCTTGCGCCCGAGTTCGATGCTGCAAAGGTCGAGGACGTCCCTATGAGCTTGAAGGCCTGGATCGATGGTTCGCAGGGCAACATTCGGAGGGAGACGTTGGGCGCCAAGTGCATGGCGCGTCGCTTCTTTGCAAATTAGCTATATGGCCTCGCGCATGGTGGGGAATGTGTAAAACTAGCGGTTGAAAAATCGCTTTAGCGACAGGGCGCATTGCTTTGGGCGCTTGTTTTGGTATTTGGAGAAAGGGGACGGTTCCATGGCTCTTTGGGGCGGTCGTTTTGAGGCAGGCGTGGCCGAGGTCACGCAAGAGTTTGGCGCGTCGCTGCCGGTCGACAAACATCTCTATAAGCAGGATATCGCCGGCTCTAAGGCGCATGCCAAAATGCTGGCGGCCCAGGGCATCATCAGTGCCGAGGACGAGCAGGCGATTGCCGAGGGCCTGACCGGAATCGAACAGGATATCGATGCCGGCAACTTCACCTTCGACATCAACGACGAAGACATTCATATGTCCATCGAGAGCGAGCTGACCCGTCGCATCGGCGAGGCGGGCAAGCGCCTGCATACCGGGCGTTCACGCAACGACCAGGTGGCGACCGATACGCGCCTGGGCGTCAAGGCGCTGGCCAAGGAGCTTATGGAGGCCAATCTTGAGCTGCGCCACGTGCTGGTGGATGCGGCCAAGAAGTACGACAAGGTGATTCTGCCGGGCTACACGCACATGCAGCATGCTCAGCCCGTGCTGCTGTCGCATCATCTGCTGGCGTATTCTTGGATGTTCGCGCGCGACTTTACACGCCTGAAGGCCGCCTTTGATGCTGCCGACAACTGCCCGCTGGGCGCTGCCGCGCTTGCCGGTACGAGCTATCCGCTCGATCGTCAGATGACGGCTACCGAGCTTGGCTTTGCGGGCGTGATTCCCAACTCGCTCGATGCGGTTTCCGACCGCGATTTCCTGCTCGATCTGCATTACGCCGGCTCCGTCATGGCCATGCACCTGTCGCGTCTTTCCGAGGAGATCGTGCTGTGGTCGAGCTCCGAATTTGGCTTTATCACGCTTTCCGACTCGTACTCCACCGGCTCGTCCATCATGCCGCAGAAGAAGAATCCCGACTTTGCCGAGCTTATCCGCGGCAAGAGCGGCCGTGTGTATGGCAACCTGGTGCAGCTGCTTGTGACCATGAAGGGCCTGCCGCTTGCTTATAACAAGGACTTGCAGGAGGACAAGGAGGGCGCGCTCGATACCGCCCATACGCTCATGCAGTGCCTGTCGGTTATGGCCGGTATGATTTCAACCTGGACTGTCAACGAGGATGCCATGGCGCGCGAGTGCGGTGTGGGGCACCTTGCCGCCACCGATGTTGCCGATTACCTGGCCAAGCGTGGTCTGCCGTTCCGCGAGGCACATGCCGTGGTGGGCCATTTGGTCCTGATGTGTGAGAAGCGCGGCTGCAATCTTGAGGACCTGCCGTTTGAGGTGTTCCAGGAGGCGAGCCCGCTCTTTGAGCACGACATTACCGAGGCGCTCGACATCCCGTCGATTGTCGCCGCGCGCACGACCGAGGGCGGTACCGCCCCTGCCGCCGTTGCCGTGCAGCTGCAGCGTGCCGAGGTGCAGCTCGTGGCCGACGAGGGCGTGTTTGGATCGCTGACTAAGGTCGTCGAGATGGGCCACGGGGCAAAGTAAGGGTTTGGCTGAAGCGGCTTTGGCCATTTATTGATAAATCGTTTTTTGCTTTTACGGGCGTCTGCTGTTGCGGGCGCTCGTATTTTGTTGCTATGGGGGAGGGGCTTGTCGAGAACTTCTGTAGGACCTTTGGGCAGGTTGTGAATGGGGTACGTTCACGGGCGGCAACCGACCGTCCGCTCGGTTCGATGCGGTTGATGCGCGGTCGGATGGTACTCTAATCGGGCTTCGAAACAGAAGTGACACATATGGAGCGCTTTAATAAATTGTAGCGTTTCAATAAACAGCTTTTTGTTTAACTGCAGCTAAAACTCTGTTACGATGCAGTCCAGGCGGGTGCCGGAATGGGACTTGGGCACGCGCGAACCTACTTGAAAGGCTACCTTATGGCTATCGAGAAGACCTTCATCATGATTAAGCCCGACGCCGTACGCGATCGCAAGATCGGCGAGATTGTTGCTCGCATCGAGCGCAGCGGCCTTGTCATCGAGCGCATGGAGATGACCACGCTCGAGCGCGCTACCGTCGAGGAGCACTACGCCCATCTGGCCGACAAGCCCTTCTTTGGCGGTCTCTGCGACTTTATGACGAGCGGTCCGGTCGTCAAGATGGTCGTTTCCGGTCTCTCCGCTGTCTCCAAGATGCGCACCCTTATGGGTGCTACCAACCCGCTTGATGCTGCCCCCGGCACCATTCGCGGCGACTTCGCTGTCGATGTCAACGCCAACGTAATCCACGGTTCCGACTGCCTGGAGAACGCCGAGATCGAGATCAAGCGCTTCTTTGGCTAAACCAGCTTTGACTCCTTAAAGCTGTTAGCGTGTGGCTTGGGCGCCGCGGAACTCCATCCGTGGCGCCCTTTATATTCCAGTAGATTTCTGGTAAACGCGTAGAAATCTACTAAAGAGCCCCCGTCCGGATGTGTGTTCCGGGCGGGAGCTGGCGTTAGCGTATGGCTTTGTGGGTCTTTAGGCCTCGTCGACAATCTTGAGGCCGCGCGTGTGGTCGATCTCGTTGAGAAGGTTGACGCGACGCTCGTGGCGGCCGCCCTCAAACTCTGCGTCGAGCCACTCGTCGACAATCATCTTTGCGAGCTCGGAGCCTACGACGCGGGCGCCAAAGGCGAGCACGTTGGTATTGTTGTGCATGCGCGAGAGCTTGGCGCTGAAGGGCTCGGAGCACACGACGGCACGTACACCCTCGACCTTGTTGGCAGCCAGGCTAATTCCGACACCGGTGCCACAGATGAGGATGCCCAGGTCGACGTCGCCGTTGGCAACGGCCTTACCCACCTTGTAGCCGGCGATGGGGTAATCAAAGCTCTCGGAGGTGTCGGTTCCAAAGTTCACGACCTCGCAGCCGCGCTCCTTCAGGTGCTCGGAAATGATGTTCTTGAGCTCGACGGCGGCATGGTCGTTGCCGATACCAATCTTCATGAGTGGTTCCTCTCTGGTCTGTGCGGCGAGATTGCTAAAGGTTTTACCGCGTTCGACTGCATGATAGCGCGACTTTTGTGTAAACGCTCGGGCGTTTTTTGGTCAAACGCTTTAGCTTGCAACAAGACCGGTTTCCCATGAATAATTCCGCCAGTTTGCGGTTGAGCGCCGTCCGCCGGAAGCATGGTTGCGGTTTTTGATGCATTGTTATCAAATAAAAGAACTAACTATTCTTGAGAGTGCAGCCCGTTATACAAGTAGGAGATACCTATGTCTACCGATTCCCTTCGTGATACCGCGTTTTGCGATGTTTTGAACCGCGAGCTTGTCTGTGCGCTCGGCTGCACCGAGCCTATTGCCGTTGCCTATGCAGCGGCGCTTGCGAGCCAGACGCTCGGTTGCGAACCCGATCATATGGATGTTGCCTGCTCGGGCAATATCATCAAGAACGTTAAGAGCGTGACCGTGCCCAACTCGGGCGGCATGCACGGTATTGAAGCGGCGGCCGTGCTGGGTGCCGTGGGCGGCGACGCCAAGAGCGCGCTCGAGGTGCTTGAGAGCGTTGACGATAAAGACCGTGCTCGCGTGACCGAGCTCCTCGCCGATGCCGGTTACTGCGATGTGTCGCTTGTCGAGGGTGTGCCCAACCTCTACATCAAGGTGACTGCCACGGCCGGGGGCCATACCGCAGTCGTCGAGATCACCGACCACCACACCAATGTCACGTGCCATACGCTCGACGGTATTCCGGTATGCGGCAAGTCGGCGGGGGAGTGTGCCGCCTGCGCCGAGCGCGTTGTGGCCGAGCGTGCGGCAGATAGCGCTGACACGCCCATGTCGATTGAGTCCATCATCGACTTTATCGAGGACGGCGACATTGAGGGTGCCCGCGCTGCCGTTGAGCGTCAGATTGACCTGAACGGTGCGATCAGTGCCGAGGGTCTCGCGCACGCTTGGGGTGCCGAGGTGGGTCGCACGCTGCTGGGTGCTCGTGCCGATGACGTCACCTGCCGTGCCCGTGCCCGTGCAGCCGCCGGGTCCGACGCCCGCATGAACGGCTGCGCGCTGCCGGTCGCTATTGTGTGCGGCTCGGGCAATCAGGGTATTACCTGCGCACTGCCCGTTATGGAGTATGCCGAGTACCTGCGCTGCGACCACGAGCGCCTGGTGCGCGCCGTGATGCTGTCCGATCTTATCGCCGTGCATATTAAGAGCTATATCGGTGCACTCTCGGCGTTTTGCGGTGCTATTTGCGCCGCGTGCGGTGCCGGTGCCGCGATTACCTGGCTGTGCGGTGGCACGCGCGAGCAGATTGGCGCAACGGTTTCGAACACGCTCGGTAACGTGGGCGGCATCGTGTGCGATGGCGCCAAGGCAAGCTGTGCCGCCAAGATTTCCGCTGCCGTCGATGCGGCGATTCTGGGCCACGATATGGCTATGCAGGGTCGCGGCTTCCGCGCCGGCGAGGGCCTGATCCAGGATACCGTTGAGCAGACGATCGCCAGCATGGGCTATGTGGGCCGTGTGGGTATGAAGGACACCGACGTCGAGATCCTCAACATCATGATCGGCAAGACTCGAGTCTGTTAGTTATTGGTTCCGCCGTTCTACCGAACGGCGGACCGGCCGACGCTGCAAGCCCGCCAGAGCGGCAATCTGCCTTTCAACTTCGGCGGCATGACCAGAAGGTCAATGCCGCCTTGTTTCAAGGCACCTTGCTCGCTCTGGCGGGCTTTCGCTGTCGTTGCCATAACATCGGCGTTGTCTTTGTAATGTGACAAGGGACGGTCTATTTGTCACATTTTTCTCAACCTGCGGTGCTATTTTGTTTGGTGGGAGGGGTCCTATGACAGTTCGTCGGCTACTTGATGTTCGTAGAAGGCTTCGACTACGGCGTTAAAGTCGCGGGCGAAGTCTTCCATGGTTCCGCACCAGGTGGCTCGGCTGGGTTTTCCCTGGCCAACATAGGCAGTTTGAATGCCGCAGGCGGGGCTGGGGAAGTCGCGCTTGGGATCGTTGCCCACCATAAGGACCTCGTGCGGCTCGAGCCCCATCACCTGAAGCTGTTCAAGATAATAGGTGGCATCGGGCTTGCAGCGGGTGGTGTTTCCCATGTGCGTCACGAGCTCAAAGGGGGCGTCGGCCAGGTCGCCCCAGCCCATGCGGCACTCGATGGCCCCCTGCGGAAAGCTGGGGTTGGTAAAGAGCGCGCAACGCAGCCCTGCATCCTGTACGGCCTGGAGAGCGGCGTGTGCGCCCGGCATGGCGTGGGCGTTGATGACATCGTCATTCTTGTGCGGAAGCACTTCGCGGTCGTAGTAGGTAAACGCCTCATAGATGAGGGGATCGGAGAGGCAGATGCCGCACCTACGCTCGACCTCGGTGCGGTAAAACTCAAGATTGGTGCGGTTGTCCGTGCCGCTTCGGCGGTTGGCGTTGAGGTCGACCAGGATGGTGCCGAGGCGCGCCATCGTGCCACCTCGGCTGCGGCGCCCAATATCCGCGAGCATCGACGAGACATCCTTAAAATAGCGAAGGATGAACGCGTTGAGGTTGATGCTAAGAAGCGTCTCGTCCATATCGAAAGCGACTGCTTTGAGCACGCGGGCACCTTTCTCGATAAATCGTTCCAGAATCGTTGCTCCGGATACTTTACCCCAAAGCCGTATGCCTAACTGCCTATCGTCAATTTATGGAGACGGTCGTCCACAAGATTGCGAAAAAGTCTCCATACGAGTAAAAAATCGCAGTTCGCGCTTGAAATCGAAGTAATTTCCCCGTAATCTATACGAACGTGATTGCATAAGCGTCACATTAGTATCTGTCGGCTCCCGAGTGTTCCTAAACGTTGTGTGCTTGTCGCACCCTTCTGTAGGTCCTAGCAATCGGGGCCCCGTAGTTCGAAAGGGGTCCACCTTTGAGTGAGATTCAGAACTCGTCCATTTTCTCTCTTGACGATGTCAATGAGGAGGAGATGAACAACCTCATCGACGGTACGATTACCGACTTTGATGAGGGCGATCTCGTTAACGGCACTGTCGTTAAGATCGAGCATGACGAGGTGCTCGTTGACATCGGATTCAAGTCCGAGGGCGTTATCCCGGTCCGCGAGCTGTCCATCCGTAAGGACGCTAACCCTGCAGACATCGTTGCACTCGGTGATCCCATCGAGGCTCTGGTTCTCCAGAAGGAGGACAAGGACGGTCGTCTGGTCCTGTCCAAGAAGCGTGCCGAGTACGAGCGTGCTTGGAACCGCATCGAGGAGAAGTTCAACTCCGGCGAGAACGTCGAGGGCGAGGTTATCGAGGTTGTCAAGGGCGGCCTGATTCTCGACATCGGCCTGCGTGGCTTCCTGCCCGCTTCTCTCGTCGACCTCCGTCGCGTCAAGGACCTCACCTCTTACATGGGCACCCGCATCGAGGCCCGCGTCATCGAGATGGACCGCAACCGCAACAACGTCGTCCTCTCCCGTCGCGTCGTGCTCGAGGAGTCCCGTAAGGCCGAGCGCTCCGAGATCCTGTCCAAGCTCAAGTCTGGCATGCGTCTCCAGGGTACCGTTTCCTCCATCGTCGACTTCGGCGCTTTCGTCGACCTCGGCGGTATCGACGGCCTCATCCACATCTCCGAGCTCTCTTGGAACCACGTCAACCATCCTTCCGAGGTTGTCAAGGTCGGCCAGGAGGTCGAGGTCGAGGTTCTCGACGTCGATCTCAACCGCGAGCGCATCTCCCTTGGTCTCAAGCAGACCACCGAGGATCCGTGGCGTGCACTGGTCAAGAAGTACCCCGTCGGCGCTATCGTCGAGGGCACTGTGACCAAGCTTGTCCCGTTCGGCGCTTTCGTCGACCTGGGCGAGGGCATCGAGGGTCTGGTGCACATCTCCGAGATGGCCAACAAGCACGTCGATCAGCCTTCTCAGGTCACCCACGTAGGCGACAAGGTTCAGGTCAAGGTCATGGAGATCGACCTCGACCGTCGTCGTATCTCCCTGTCCATGAAGTCCGCTGCTGAGACTCTGGGCGTCGAGATCGAGGTTACCCCGCTGCCTTCCGAGAAGAAGGACGAGGAGACCGACGCCGAGTAAATCGGTTTGACGATCACTTGTTTTAAGGGATCCGTCCGCAATGGACGGGTCCCTTTTTGCATTTGGCGCCGAAATGCGCAATGCTGCCGTGCTGTCCACGGGCTATTGGATTGTTGGTGCATAAAAATGCCGACATCCCGCCTCGGGGAGGAGGCGGGAACGCACCGAGTAGACGGAGGGGTGCGGAGCGCGGTCGTGTCTCGACTGACGACGTTGCCCATCGACGATTCTATTGTACTGCATGATATGGTTCTTGGTTTATCGTGTCGAACGCTCGTGTTGTGCCATTGCCTGCGGCAACGGTGTGCTACACTCTTGCACTGCTGAGTGGGCCAGACGGTCGCGCGATGTGCTGCTTGCAGCACGCGTGAGGAAAGTCCGGGCTCCAGAGGGCGGGATGCCGGCTAACGGCCGGGCGGAGTGATCCGACGGAAAGCGCCGCAGAAAAGAAGACTCCCACCTGCGCCGCAAGGCGTAAAGGGAAAAGCTGAAACGGTGGTGTAAGAGACCACCAGCGTCGTGGCAACACGGCGGCTTGGCAAGCCCCATCCGGAGCAAGCGCGAATAGGAACGCTATGGGCCGGCCCGGTCCGCGTTCGGGTAGCGTGCGTGGAGCTGCACGGTAACGTGCAGACAAGATAAATGACCGTTCACGACAGAACCCGGCTTACAAGCCCACTCGGCACTTTGTTGACGCTGCGAACCCGTCAGCGCGGCAATCTGCCTTTCAAGCCTTCGGGCATGACCATAAGGTCAATGCCCTCGTCTTTCAAGGCACCTTGCTCGCGCTGACGGGTTCTCGCTTTCGTTGACGGAATCATCGGCGTCACCATTCTTGGTGTCTCGCTGTTTTTGCCTGGTCATTAGCGTTGCCGTTCTATTTACTGGGGTTATCGGTACGATCTTTGCGTATTATTGAGGCTGTTTGTTGCTGCGCTTTATTTTGTTGAGGGGCTTTGTTGGACAGCTATTTAACTCTGCAGTCGAATATTGAGGCTTCGGGCGAGTTTGTGGACCGCAAGAGCCGGTTTATTGCCCAGCTGGTCCATATTGAGTCCGAGGATGAGGCGAATGCCTTTATCGAGATGGTTCGCAAGCGTCATTACGACGCTCGGCATAATGTGCCCGCGTGGATTTTGGTCGATGGACGCGAGCGCCAGAGCGATGACGGTGAACCGAGTCGAACCAGCGGCATGCCGACGCTCGAGGTGCTGCGCGGCGCGGGGCTCAAAAATGTTTGCTGCGTAGTGACGCGTTATTTTGGTGGCACGCTGTTGGGTCCTGGTGGCTTGGTGCGCGCCTATACTGCGGCGACGCAGGCGGCGGTGGCAGCTGCTCGGGAGGCAGGGCAGATCGTTGAGATGACAAGCGTCGTGCCGGTTGACGTGCATGTGGCCTATCCGCAGTATGAGCCGGTGCTTCGTTTGGCGCAGGATTCGGGTGCCAAGGTTTCGGATACCGATTACGCGGATGCCGTGACACTTCATTTGGTGTTTAAGGCGGGGGAGCAGGAGCCGTTTTGCGCTAAGATGCGCGAGCTTATGGCGGGGCGCGAGGAGATTGAGGTCGGTGCTCCCGAATTTGCCGAGTTCTAACGGCGACGGCCGGCGTGCTTTTGGATGGATCCCAAGCGCGCCGGCCGTCGTTTTTCTGTCGCTGCCGTTTACTCGGCGAGCCGCTTTAGCACATCGCAGGCGATCTCGACAGCATCGTCGATGCAGCCGGGACAGCTGCGGAGCGGGCCCTTATCCGATCCGATGCCCTTGAGCGTGCCGCAGACGGTCGTCGTGTTCTTCTCGCCAAAACGCTTGGCGATCTCGCGCGACAGCTTGTAGGTCTGGCCCTTAGTCTTGGGGTTTTCCATGCCGTCGCTCATTACAAAGCCCATGATGGCCACGGCGCCCGAGATGGCGCCGCAAGTTTCGGTCATGCCGCCCATGCCGGCGCCAAAGCCCTCGGTGAGGGTAAAGGCGACCTGGGGGTCGAGACCGACGGCGGGCGCGAGCGTGCAGGCGACGGCCTGGGCGCAGTTAAAGCCACGGGCGTGGTATTCGGCAGCTTGAGCCTGGCAGGCGGTGATGTCGAGCTGGGCCGTATCGATTTGCTTCATCGTTGTCTCCTTGGTCACGGTGTACCCGCCTATGGTACCCGTGCCGGTGCATGTAATCATCGAGAGCCTCATGTATGCTTCATTTTATCTATCGAACAAATGCCTATGGCTGAGACGAGTGCCTCTGATTCATTTGTCCCATAACCTATCGGCGGGATGGGTTGAGAGGGATGCGGGGTAGCGGTATCGTGAATCGAATAAAAACAAAACCCAGGCAAGGGAGCTAGATATGAGCGAGCAGACCATCGGTACTACATGTGTTCAGGGCGGCTATCACCCGGGAGATGCCGAGCCGCGCCAGGTGCCCATCTACCAGTCCACCACGTGGAAGTACGACACGTCCGAGCACATGGGCAAGCTGTTTGACCTGGAGGAGTCGGGCTATTTCTACAGCCGTCTGCAGAACCCCACGTGCGATCTGGTTGCCGCCAAGATCTGCGAGATGGAGGGGGGCACTGCCGCGATGCTCACGAGCTCGGGCATGGCTGCGAACTTCCTCGCGATCTTTAACGTGGCCGGTGCCGGCGATCACGTGGTCGCGAGCTCTGCCATCTATGGCGGCACGTACAACTTGCTCGCCCACACCATGGGCCGTATGGGGCTGACTTGCACGTTCGTTGCCCCCGACTGCACTGATGAAGAGCTCGAGGCAGCCTTTGAGCCCAATACCAAGCTCGTCTTTGGCGAGACGATCGCCAATCCCGCCCTTGCCGTGCTCGATATTGAGCGCTTTGCCAAGGCTGCGCATGACCACGGCGTGCCGCTGATGGTCGATAACACCTTCCCGACGCCCGTGATGTGCCGTCCCTTTGAATGGGGCGCCGACATCGTTACGCACTCCACTACCAAGTACATGGATGGACATGCTGCCTACCTGGGCGGCGTAATCGTCGACCACGGCCAGTTTGACTGGATGGCTCATGCGGACAAGTTCCCGGGTCTCACCACGCCCGACGAGAGCTACCACGGCGTGACGTATGCCGAGAAGTTCGGTCGCGAGGGCGCCTTCATTACCAAGGCCACCGCGCAGCTCATGCGCGACCTCGGTCCCATGCAGAACCCGCAGGCGGCGTTTTTCCTGAACAGCTCGCTCGAGAGCCTGCACGTGCGTATGCCGCGTCATTGCGAGAACGGCCTGGCCGTTGCCAAGTTCCTGCAGAGCCATCCCAAGGTGCGCTTCGTGAGCTATCCGGGCCTGGAGGGCGACAAGTACTATGACCTGGCTCAGAAGTACATGCCCAACGGTACCTGCGGCGTCGTGAGCTTTGGCTTTAACGGTGGTCGCGCGGCGGCCGAGACCTTTATGAAGAGCCTCAAGCTCGCCCAGATTGCCACGCACGTGGCCGACGCCCGCACTTGCTGCCTGCATCCCGCTAATGCCACGCATCGCCAGATGAACGATGAGGAGCTCATCGCCTGTGGCATTTCCGCCGACATGGTGCGCCTGTCGTGCGGCCTCGAGGACACGGCCGATCTGATTGCCGACCTTGAGCAGGCGCTCGAGCAGTGCTAGGCTAGCGTTCGCACAAGGCGCCGATGCTGGCAGAAAGCTTCGGCGACCTTTCGTTCCGATTCCGTAGGCGGGACCCCAATCGCAACTGTTCGCAGGCGATGGGGCCCCGTTTTTGTGTTGCGCCACTCGAAAGGATGGATATGGAGAAAACTGCAGAGCAGCTGCGCCGCGAGCACATTGCTCTAGAGGGCGACACCCATGGCAAGAACAAATGGGCGATTCTGTTTACCGTGCTCATCATGACGTTTATGTCGTGTCTGGATTCGACCGTCGTGACCGTGGCGCTGCCCGTGATGCAAAAGGAGCTGGGCGTGGGCCTCGATCGCATTCAGCTGGTGAGCTCGGTGTATCTGCTTGCGACGTGCGTGGCTATGCTGCCGTTTGGCCGCCTGGGCGACGTGCGCGGCAAGGTCGGCGTATTCCAGCTGGGCGTAATCGTCTTTACGGCCGGTTCGCTGCTTTGCGGCCTTTCGGCCTCGCTCGAAGTTCTTATTCTGGCACGCATCGTTCAGGGCGTCGGTTGCGCGGCGGCCATGGCCAACAACATGGGTATCATCACCGAGTCGTTTCCGGCTCGCGAGCGCGGTCGTGCCATGGGTATTCTTGCGACCTTCGTGGCCTTCGGCATGATGTGTGGCCCCGTGCTCGGCGGCATGCTGGTGGCAAGCTTTCCCTGGGAGAGCATTTTCCTCATCAACCTGCCCATCGGCGTCATCTCGTTTATCGTGGGGCTCTACACGCTGCCGCATGTTAAGCCGGAGGCCGGCGAGCGCCCCATGTCCCTGATCGAGGCTGCTCGTCGCTGCTTTGCAAATTCGGCCTTCACTATCAACCTTGCCTGCATGCTCATCGTGTTCGTTGGCATTGGCGCATCCGAGTTTATTCTGCCGTTCTATTTTCAGGACGCCCACGGCTTTGGTTCTGACATTTCCGGACTGCTCTTTTTGGCACTGCCGATGGTGAATGCCTTTATCGGACCGCTTTCGGGTACGGTTTCGGACCGTGTTGGCTGCGAGGGCCCCACGGCGGTCGGCCTGGGCGTGTACGTATGCGGTCTTTTTGCGGTAAGCACGCTCGATGAGCACTCTTCTATCCCTGTGATCGTGTGCTGTGTCGCGTTTATGTCGTGCGGTACGTCGATTTTCCAGAGTCCTAACAACTCGCTGTACATGGGCTCGGCTCCGCGCGAAGCGCTCGGCTTTGCGGGCAGCCTGGGTAGCCTGGCGCGCTATGAGGGTATGGCAGTGGGCATTACGGCGGCGTCGCATATCCTGTATGGGCAGATGAGCGTGGCGATGGGCGAGGCCGTGACCAGTTTTGTTGCAGGCCGTCCGGATGTGTTCCTGTTTGGTTTCCGTTCGGTGTTCTACGTGCTCATGGCTGTGGCCGCTGTGGGCTTTGCGCTTGCCATGGTGCGTTTGGTGAAGATACGCGCTTGCCATTAGCGTGTTGGGAGGCTGTCTGCCACGATTCGCGCCGACCCAAAAAGACTGGTTTGTGGTGCGATGCGGCTTGTGGGGCGGGTGGGAGTCGGTCCGTGGTAGACTATCGAACAACGTTTATTAATCGCGCGGTATCGTTGCCGCGAGAAGGGGTTGCGCCATGCAGGAGCTTGAGGATCGTATTCGCCATGACGGCATCGTAAAGGCCGGTAACGTCCTTAAGGTTGATGCCTTCCTCAACCACCAGTGCGACGTTGAGCTGTTTGATCACATGGGCGCCGAGTGGGCCCGTCTGTTCGAGGGCGTCGAGATCAACAAGATCCTGACAATCGAGGCTTCGGGCATTGGCATGGCTTGCATCGCGGCCCAGCATTTTGGCGGCGTGCCGGTTGTCTTTGCCAAGAAGGCGCAGTCCATCAACCTCGACGGCGAGCAGTATGCCACGACCATCTACTCCTTTACCAAGCAGAAGGAGTACCCGGTCATCGTTGGCAAGCGCTTCCTGTCCGAGGGCGACAAGGTCCTGATTATCGACGACTTTTTGGCCAACGGCTGCGCGCTCGAGGGTCTTATCAAGATCTGTGAGGCTGCGGGTGCCGAGGTGTCCGGTATTGGCATTGCGGTGGAGAAGGGCTTCCAGGGCGGTGGCGATAAGCTCCGCGAGCGCGGCTTCCGCGTTGAGAGCCTGGCCCGTATCGCCGATATGGACTGCGAGACCGGCGAGATCACCTTCGCCTAAGCGCGCGACACAAGCGATTGGTATGCGATGTGACAAAGGGACTGTCCCTTTGTCACATTTTTTGTATGAGGGGAGGTGTTGATATGGATGAGAACAAGATGGGGTGGCGCGAGTATGCGCACTATGCCGAGATGTCGGTCGAGGAGTTGGCGCGCGATTGCGAGGTGCAGGTGTTTCGCGCGACGGGCCCGGGTGGGCAGGGCGTGAACACGACGGACTCAGCGGTGCGCATGAAGCATATCCCTTCGGGGATTACCGTGACGGCGCGCGAGAGCCGCAGTCAGTTCCAAAACCGTAGCAGCTGCCTGCGTAAGCTGCGCGCTGAGCTTGAGCGTCGCGGGCGTCCACCGCGCCGACGCGTAAAGACCGAGGTGCCTCAGCGCTCTCGCCAGCGCAGGCTCAATGATAAGCACTTCAACGCCATTAAAAAGGCCAACCGACGCAAACCGGGCAGGGAGGAATGATCTTCTCAATAAGTTGCGGTGAAATAGGGACTGTTTTGCGGCTTTAGCTGCATAAACAGTCCCTATTTCACCGCAACTTAGGTTGGGTTAGCGGGTGGGGCGCCAGACATGGAGGGCGCCGGCGAGGACGTCGACCTCGATGCGCGAGGCGACAACGGGCTCGCCGTCGGCTTGGATGGGGTAGTCGGGCTCCTCGAACGTGAACTCGGCATGGCGGCAGCGGCGCATGCGAACCGGCGGCAGCTTGGTATGGTGGCCGTCCTTGGCCGAAAGAAACATAGGCAGGGCAATCGCGCGAGGGACGGGGCCGCATGCGTAGCAGACGTCGAGCATGCCGTCGCAGGGGTCGGCATCGGGGCAGATGCGATAGCCCGAGCCATACGTGGGGCCCAGCTGAATCGCCATGATGATCGCCCTTACGCGCTCGGCGGGCGCCCCGTCAAAGCTGACTGTCATGGGGTAGTTGCGGTAGCGCAGACCAAACTGCTCCAGACCCGAGAGGGTGTAGAGCGGAGCGCCAGCGAGGCCCGTCTTTTTGCGCAGCTCGGTGGTGCCCAGGCCGATGGCGGCATCGATGCCGACCGAAAGCGTTTGGTCGTAGTACTCAACGGTAGCCTCGCCGCTGCCGTTTGCGGGGTTCCATGAGCGAATGCGTCCGATATCCTGGCGCTGCAGCTCGCAGGTGAGCAGCGCGCCAAAATCCTTGCCGGAGAAATCGTCGATACCGAGGGTCTGGGCAAAATCGTTGCCGGAGCCTACGGGTAGGACGGCAAGGGCGGGACGGACCGCCTCATCCTGCTTCATGAGTCCATTGGCGACCTCGTGGATCACGCCGTCGCCGCCAAGGGCGATAACGGTGCGATAGCCCTGAGCCTGCGCGGCAAGCTCCTTGGCATGTTCCATGCGCTCAGTCAGCACCAGGTCAAACTGGGATGAGCGCGCGGTCATGTCCAAAAAGCGCTGCAGGCGCTCAGCGACCTCGCGCGCCGCACCCGACTGGGCGGCAGGGTTGGCGATGATGAGCGTGCGACCAAAATCAGTTGCGTGCATGGGGCGACTCCCGGCGTATGACGTGACGGTGCGGTCGCGCTCAGGTCGAATTGCCCCCGATTGTGGCTGCACGGCGAATACTTACGTCTACTCTATCAGGTCGTTGTGGCGCTCGATAGCTTCTGCCACCGTGCTGCCCTCGTCCACAATAAGCGAACGGCGCTTGGGTGAGATGATGCGCTGGGCGGGATATACGCCGCGGTGGCCGCCGGCGAGATAGCTGATAAAGGCCACGATGACAAAGAACCCGGCGGCCGTGCCGTGGAACAGGTCGATGGCCATCATGCAGGTGGTGATGGGCACGTTGAGGCCGGCACAGAACACGCCAAGCATGCCCAGCGCCGCCAGAAAGCTGGGGTCGATTCCGACGAGGCAACCGATCCAGCCGCCGAGCGCCGCACCGATGCCAAACAGGGGCGTGACCTCGCCGCCTTGGAAGCCCGCGCCCAGGGTAAGCGCTGTGACGACCAACTTGATGGCTGCGTCCGCCAGGGTGGTGTTGCCGGCAAATCCGGCGCCGGAAAGCCACGTGGAAAGGCCGGCGTAGTCCCAGGCGTCGAGGAGGGCATACGCGGCCAAAACCACGAGTGCGCCTATAAGTGCGCGAACGAGGTAATTGGTGATAAAGCGACCGTACAGGCTCTTGACGGTTCGAACCGACCACGCAAAGAGGCGTGCCGTCAGACCGAAGATGATGGCGCTGATAACAACGATGACGACCGTTTTGGGCGTCATGGTGGGAACGCTGGCGATGACATTCGCTTCGTACTCGGTACCCAGGGCGAGTGATGTAAAGTAGCCGGTAAACGAGGCGACCAGGCAGTAGATGCCTGCGGTGTAGTCGATCTTGCCGATAAAGCACATCTCCATGCCAAAGAAAGCTCCGGCAAGGGGCGAACCGAATACGGCGCCAAAGGCCGACGAGATGCCGGCGAGCATGAGGTCGTGATGGTCATGCTTTTCGAGGTGGGCGAGGCTCGAGATGTTGCTGGCGATGGTGCCGCCGATCTGCACCGCGGCTCCCTCGCGACCGGCCGATCCGCCCGTTAGGTGCGTGAGCGTGGAGCACACAAACGTGAGGACGGCCATGCGCATATGGATGAGGCGTGTGCCCAGAGCGGAGTCAATGACCAGATTGTTGCCACGCTTGGCGGCGAGACCGTGGTTTTTGTACACCCATGCGGTGGCAACGCCCACAACGGGAAGCAGCGCGTAAATCCACGCGTGGTGCTCACGATAATCGGTCGCGATATTCAGCGAGGCCAAAAACGCCCAAGCGGCAACGCCCATGGCGAGAGAGACGATGACGACGAGTATGAGCAACTTGGCGCTCGCGAATAGGTTGCGGACGTTGCGGCGCGTGTCGACAGCCAAGAGATGCTCGGAGCGGGTGAGCTGATGCCTGCCTGCCATGATGACGTCGTTCAGGGAGAAAAAGCCGCCGGCGTCGAGCGGTTGGGAATGATCCTGCGCCTCGTTTGCGCTTTCGGGTTTGTCGTTATGAGCCATATGTTCCTCTTTTAGGTTGCAACGCAAGCATTATAAAACGCGGTAAACGCGACGAGCCGGTGGGTTGGTTTCTATTCTGTTTCGCGGCCTGCAACCGACAGGTGTATTTGCGGGTACAGGCCGAGTCGCGGTCGTGCGTCGGGGGATTATACTGAGACAAGCATAAAGAATCGGCGCCCCTGCTGTGCGCCGTGGCATTAAGAGGTGCATATGGCAGAGAAACTCATTCCGCTGGATGACGCACAGTCGATTGTCCTGTCGCACGTTGCTCCGACCGATCTCGTCGAGATTCCCGTGTGGCAGGCTGCCGGTCTTCCCTTGGCCAAGGATGCGGTGGCCGATATCGACATCTCGCCGTTTGCCAACAGCGCTATGGACGGATATGCCGTGCGCTCGGCGGACTTGGTGCAGGCATCTGGCGAGGCGCCGGTGACGCTCGACGTTATCGGACACGAGGCCGCGGGCCATGTGTTTGGGGGCACAATCGGCGCGGGCGAGACAGTCCGCATCATGACAGGCGCGCCGGTGCCCGAGGGTGCCGACGCCGTAGTGAAATACGAGATCGTCGAGGTGCTCAATGGCGATGGCAACGAGGGCTCGCACGTTCGCTTCTCGGCGCCGGCCAAGGTAGGGGAGAACGTTCGCTCTGCCGCCGAGGAGGCCCATGCCGGCGATGTTGTGATGCATGCCGGCGAGGTCGTGGCTCCGGCGGGCGCCGGCTTGCTGGCGAGCGCCGGGTATGCGAGCGTGAAGGTGCATGCCGCCCCACGTGTGGGCATTATCTCGCTGGGCACGGAGCTGGTCGCACCGAGTAACGTGCCGGCGCGCGGGCAGATTCGCGACTCCAACTCGTCGGCGTTGATGGCCGAGGCGCTCGATGCAGGAGCCGAGCCCGTGTTCTACGGCATTGCGCCCGATGATGAGCAGGCGATTGCCGGGCTGGTGCATCGTGCCGTGCAGGAGTGCGATTTTGTCATTACGAGCGGTGGCGCCTCGGCGGGCGATTACGATTTCGTGACGGCGCTCGTCCGGCGCGAGGGCGAGGTGCTGTTTGACCGCATCTCGATGCGTCCGGGCAAGGCCATCACGTTTGGCTTGCTCGCAGGCAAGCCCTACCTGGGACTTTCAGGCAATCCGGCCGCGGCGTATGTAGGCTTTGAGATGCTTGCCCGTCCGGCGATCCGTAAGATGCGCGGCTTTGCCGAGGGTGTGCGCCCCGTGCAGCGGGCGACGCTCACACACGGCGTGAAAAAGCGACAGCATCGCCGCTTCTTCGATCGCGCCACGGTTTTGCGCGATCCCGAGACCGGTGAGTTGTTGGTGACCGAGGCCAAGACGCAGAATTCGGCGTTGCTCGGTACGATGCAGCGGGCCAACTGCCTGCTGCGTATTGACGAAGGGCCGTGCGAGCTCAAGGCGGGCGACGTCGTGGATGTCGTGCGTGTCGACCTGCCTGAGGGCACGGTGCTATAGGAGGAATGCTATGGAGTTGAAGATTTCGATTGTGACGTGCTCGGATACGCGCGATCTTGCCCAGGACGAGGCTGGAGCCGCACTCGAGGAACTCATCGTGGCGCAGGGCTGGACGGTCGCCTCACATGTGGTCGTGCGCGACGACGCCAGCGAGATCGGTGATGCCATTGTGGAAGCCGCAGATGAGTGCCACGCCAATGTCGTGCTCACCTGCGGCGGCACGGGGCTTTCGATGCGCGATGTGACGCCTGAGGCGACGCGTGCCGTCTGCGACCGCGATGTACCGGGTATTGCAGAGGCAATCCGTGCGTACTCCATGACCAAGACGCGCCGCGCCATGCTTTCGCGCGCCGTGTGCATGCAGCGTGGGTATACGCTTGTCATCAACTTTCCGGGATCTACGAAAGCGGCCCGCGAAAGCTGGGAGGCCGTGAGCGACCAGTTGGAGCATGCGGCCCAAATGACGGCGGGCGGTGGGCACGCCAAATAAGCGCACTACCTGCGGCGGAGCGACCTTACGGGCTGCTCCGCCTTTTTTATGCAGCGACAGTACAGCCGTCTCGGGGTTATCGGTAAAAGAAATTAATTAGGCGAGAAGTAATTATCACAAACATTATTCGCGCCGAAGTATAATCTAGTAACAGAATAAAGCTCGCGGCGGGGTGCCCGGGCATAGCGTTCGAAAGGGTTGAACATGTTCGATATGGTTTCTCGCCGCGGATTCGTCTCGCTTTCTGCTGCCGCTGCCGCCGGCCTTGGCCTTGCTGGCTGCTCGGGCAACAAGACGTCCGAGCCCGCTGGTTCCGATGCCGGCTCCGCCAAGTCTTCCACTAAGAAGAAAGCTGTCGAGCTGCAGGTCTTTGCCGCCAACTCGCTCGAGAAGGCCCTGCCCGAGGTTCAGGAGCTCTACACCGACCAGACCGGCACTACCTTTGCCGACACGCAGTTTAAGGCGTCTGGCGACCTCGTCGAGCAGATGAAGGCCGGCGCCACGGTCGACGTGCTCATCACCGCTTCCAAGGGCACCATGGATGATGCCGAGACCGCTGAGCTCGTCGATACCGATACCCGCGAGGATATGTTCGTCAACGACCTCGTGATCATTCGCGCCGAGGGCTCCGACACCAAGGTCGAGGCCATCGCCGACGTCGCGAACCTGGACGGCAAGATCGCCATCGGCGATGCCAAGACCGTTCCGGCCGGCAAGTACGCCAACCAGGCCCTGGCCTCCGTGTGCCTCTACACCGGCACCGAGGGCGACGACGGCGAGTATGCTCCCGAGATCGCCGACAAGGTCGCGCTGGCCGACAAGGTCGGTACCGCCGCCGCCTACGTCTCCACGGGCGACTGCGTGGCCGGTTTTGTCTACAGCTCCGATATCTTCCGCTACGACGGCATCGAGGAGGCCTTCGTGTGCCCCGAGGATTCGCACAAGCCCATCGTGTATCCCGGTGCTGTCGCCGATAGCTCTGAGCATGCCGACGAGGCCAAGGCGTTCATCGACTTCTGCCTGACCAACAAGAAAGCCCAGAAGATTTGGGCCAAGTACGGCTTTGAGCTTTCCGCGTAGTGCGGCTTGGCGCGATAATTCCATCGTTTTGTGCTTAACTCCGTCCTTGTATTCGCTTGGAGCTTTTCGTGCTTAATAGATTCCGCATGTTTGTCGCCTGTGCTCTGACCTTCGCGCTTTGCTGGGTGCCGGGATTTGCATTTGCTGGGGACGCTGAGGACGGGGCCCAGAACGCTGCGACCGCTCATGGGCTTTCCTATGGGATCGAGGGTTTTGAGCGGTTGGCCAGGGGGACCGCTCGTGCCATGGAGGGCCAGCCTGAGGGCTACCGGTTTCCCGTTGACGAGGACGTGGACCTTGTGGTGGCGCCTGCTGCCGATCGCGTTGTGGTGTGGATATCGCCCAAGGCGGTCGAGAAGTATGGATTGGATCCGCAGGACAACGAGTGCGTATCGGGTCTCAAGGCTCTCGTCAGTGAGCTCGACAGCGCAAACTGCATGGGAGGTGCGCAGCTAGGGGACGTGGATCTTCCTTGGTATGTCACGGCGGAAACAACGTTTGATGCCGGCGGGTATACCTATGGCTTTGACGAGCGCGGTGCGGATGGGGACCGCTATGTGGTGATTGCATCAGCTTCGGGTGATGCCAAGGGCGGCGCGCGTTGGCTTGATAGCGCTCAAATGGTAGAGGCATCGTCTGTCGTGTTGCGGGATGAGCAGGGGGCCTTGAACTCTCTGGCTTCCTTTTTGGGCGATATCGACTATCGCCCGTTTTGGGTGTCCATTAAAACGAGCGGCCTTGCCCTGCTGATCTCCTTTGCGCTGGGCCTGTTTGCCGCGTGGAAGACTATGGGTACCTCGAGTCGCATCAAGGGCCTGCTCGACTCGGTCTTTACCATCCCTATGGTGCTGCCGCCCACGGTCTGCGGTTTTCTGCTCCTCATGCTGTTTGGCCGCTCGACCGGGGTGGGCCAGTGGCTCATTGCGCACGGCATCTCGATTGTCTTTACGTGGCCTGCGGCGGTGATCTCTGCCGTGGTGGTGTCGTTTCCGCTGGTCTACCGCACGGCGCTCGGAGCCTTCGAGAGCCTCGACACGCAGATGCTCGATGCGGCGCGCACGCTGGGCTGGTCCGAACGTCGCATCTTCACTAAGCTTATGATGCCGCTTGGCTGGCCCTCGATTGCCGCCGGTACGGTCCTCGCCTTTGCCCGCGCCATGGGCGAGTTTGGCTGCACCCTGTTCTTTGCGGGCAACTACGCCGGCATTACCCAGACCATCCCCATCGCTATCTACTTTGAGTGGATGGGCGGCAACACGTCGGTGGCCCTCTTTTGGGTCGTCGTCGTAATAGCGTTCAGCTTCCTGGTCATCCTGTTCGTCAACATGTACACGGCGCATTCGCAAAAGTATCGCGAACGGGGCCTTTCCCGTGCGGAGCGTAAGCAGACCAAAGATCTCGCCGGACAGGGCGATTCGCTCGACCCAGTCGGTGGAGATGCGCTGCGTATCGATCGCGAGGCGCTGGCCGAGCTTATGCGCGATGACGCGGCACCGCAGGGAGGTCGATAAGCTATGTCGCTCGTTTTGGATATCAAAAAGCGCTACCCGGGGTTCACCCTCGACATCCAACTCGAAGCCGGCGAGGAGCGCGTTGGCTTGCTCGGCGCCTCCGGATGCGGCAAGAGCTGCACCTTGCGTTGCATTGCCGGCGTGGAGACGCCCGACGAGGGCAAGATTGTCGTTAACGGCGTGACCTTTTTTGACTCGGCGGCGGGCATCAACCTGTCGCCCCAGGAGCGAAAATGCGCTCTGCTGTTCCAAAACTATCAGCTGTTTCCCAACATGACGGTGGCCGATAACGTATGTGCCGGTGTAAAGGGCGCCGGCGACGCCGCGGCGCGCAAAAGGTTGGCGGAGCGCTATCTGGGCATTTTCGGTCTGGCCGATTTCTCCGACCGCTATCCCGCGCGCCTCTCGGGCGGCCAGCAGCAGCGCGTGGCGCTCGCGCGCATGGTGGCGGCGCACCCGGGCATCTTTATGTTCGACGAGCCCATGAGCGCACTCGATTCCTATCTTAAGAGCGCGCTCGAACAGAACATGCTCGACCTGTTTGATGTGTGCAACCGTACCGTGCTCTACGTGAGCCACGACATCGACGAAGCGTGCCGCCTGTGCCAGCGCATCTGTGTGATGCACGACGGGCATGTTGAGGAGATCGGCTCCGTCGAGGACGTGGTCCGCCGTCCGCAGACGCTGGCGGCACTGCGCCTGACGGGCTGCAAGAACACAAGCCGCGCACGAAAGATCGGGCCCGAGGAAGTTGAGGCGCTCGATTGGGGCATGACCTTTAACGTGGGTCGCGAGGTTCCCGACGATGTTGCCTACCTGGGTATTCGTGCGAGCTACTTCCATGTGGACAACCGTGCCGAGCGGGGTCGCAACAGTTACGACCTGCACGTGGCGCGCGTGAGCGATTCGCGCTTTGAGCGGCTGGTGTTGCTGGACGTGCCGCGCGTTGATGCGCCCACGCGTCTGCAGTGGAAGGTCAACAAAGTGGGCATGCCTGTCGACGAGCTGCCGCAAGCAGGCGAGACGCTGCGCATGCATTTTGATGCCAGCAGGATCCATTTGGTTTGTCGATAGCGCCGGTTAATGCCGTCGGGGATATAAGCCTCGGCGGCTTCGTCTTGCCGTTCGCCGAATGAGGAATGACAAACCTTTATCAATCAAGATAATTATTTATTAAACGACGGCACACGACGCTGTCGTACGAATGTCAACGGTGTTCGCATGGTCGATGACCGCTGATATAGTTGATCTTGACTGGTTAAGGAGGGTGCGCACATGCCGCAGACGACATACATTCGCCGCGTTGCCGCGCGCGCCCTGTATATGGCTCGGAGCCGCATATGAGCAGGTATGTTCACGGCTCCGGGAGAGACGACGCACAACTAAATAATCGACCGCAAAGCAGGTTCCCCAAAATTCCGGGTTTAGGCGCGGCTGGGTTTTCGCCACCCACCGTGCAGCAATACCGTAGCTATTCATTTTTGGTTCGAGAGGGGAACCGTTATGGCTGAAGAATTTGATTTCCATCCGATGTGGGAGAGCCTCGGCATGAATCTTGCCGATCACGACATGCTGCTGGGCGCCGTGGGCCAGATGTACGGGGACATGTTCCTGTCGCAGAACAACCGTCCCAAGTCAACGTCCTACCTGGACTTCGTGGCCACCAACATTCACAGCGGCCGTATTAAGGAGATGCTCGACAAGAAGGAGGCCGGCGAGGCCACCAAGATCGTGGGGTCGTTCTGCGTGTACGTGCCCGAGGAGATCGTGCTTGCCTGTGACGGCATTCCCGTTGGTCTGTGCTCGGGTGCCGACTGGGCAACCGACAAGGTCGAGGAGCACTTGCCGCGCAACACTTGTCCGCTCATCAAGAGCTTTGCCGGCTTTAAGCTGGGCGAGGTCTGCCCCTACATTGAGTCGAGTGACTTGGTGGTAGGCGAGAACACCTGCGACGGTAAGAAGAAGGCCTACGAGTTCTTTGCGACGCAAAAGAACATGTACGTCATGGATATCCCCAACGTGCACGACGAGTCGACGCTCGTGACCTGGAAGGCCGAGGTCAAGAAACTCGCCGCCAAGATCGAGGAAGAGTGCGGCGTCACGATTACGCCTGAGCGTCTGAAAGCCGCCATCCACGCCGTCAATGAGAAGCGCCGTGCCCTGCAGCGTCTGGCTGCGACCCGCGCTGCCGACCCGGCGCCTATCAGCGGTCTCGATAGCCTGCTGACCGTGCAGGCAGCCTTTATGGACGACACGCCGCGTCTGACCGGAGCCATTAACGATATGGCGGCTGAGTGCGAGCAGCGTGTCGAGGCCGGCGAGGGCGTGGCGCCCAAGGGGACCAAGCGCATCCTGTACACCGGTACGCCCATGGCCGTGCCCAACTGGAAGCTGTTCAACCTCATCGAGAAGGCCGGCGGCGTCGTGGTGGGCGAGGAGTCCTGCACGGGCTCGCGCTACTACAAGGACCTGGTCGACGAGTCCGGCGAGACGGTCGACGAGATGCTCGACGCCATCGCCGAGCGCTACTTTAAGATCAACTGCGCCGTCTTTACGCCCAACGACCAGCGTATGAAGGACATTGTCCAGATGGCCAAGGACCTGCATGCCGACGGCATCGTCGACGTGGCCCTGCAGTTCTGCACGCTCTACGAGATGGAGTCGTTTGCCGTGGAGAAGGCCGCCGAGGAGGCCGGCATTCCGTTTATGCACATCACGACCGACTACGCCGGCGAGGATGCAGGCCAACTGCAAACCAGGATTGAGGCTTTCTTGGAAACCATTTAGGACTATCCGTCCCGGCGGCTTCTCCAGGCACCCGATCTTGCCGTTCAAACCGTCGCTTGCGTACCAAAGTACGCGGCGCTTCTCTTTCACGGCAACCTCGGGCACCTGGGAAAGCCGTTTCCTTGGTTGGTTAAAAGGTTTAGGAGTTATATGCCGGAAAAAATTGAACAGCCGTTGCCGTCCACGTTTGAGGAGTTCAACGAGCAACGCAAGGCGGCGTTTATTCGCGTCAAGGATTACAAACAGGCCGGCAATCGCCTGGTCGGCTTTTTGTGCAGCTATACGCCGCTCGAGATTATCGATGCCGCGGGGGCTGCGAGCGTGGCGCTGTGCGGTACGTCCGATGAGGTGATTCCCGAGGCCGAGAAGGTGCTGCCGGCAAATCTTTGTCCGCTCATCAAGTCGACGTACGGTTTTGCCTATTCGCAAAAGTGCCCGTTTACGTACTTTAGCGATATGATCATCGGCGAGACCACCTGCGACGGCAAGAAGAAGATGTACGAGCTACTCAACGAGCTCAAGCGTACGCACATTCTGCATCTTCCGCAGGGCCGCGACCGCGCCTACGAGCGCGAGGGCTGGTACGAGGAGTGCCGCCTGCTCAAGGAGGAGCTCGAGGGCTTCTACGGCATCACGATTACCGACGATGACCTGCGCGCTGCCGTCCGTCGTCGCAACCGCTTGCGTGCGGCCCAGCTCGAGATGTTTGCGCTGCAGGCCAACCAGCCGGCGGCCATGAGCGGCGTTGACCTGATGAGCACCATGTTTGCCGGTACGTTTAGTTTTGATATCGAGGCCTATACGCAGCAGCTGGAGCAAAAGGTTGCCAAGCTGCGCGAGGCCTACGACGCGGGCGAGCGCCCGGTTGCGGCGGATGCCAAGCGCATTCTGATCACCGGCTGCCCGGTGGGCGGTGTGATCAACAAGATCGGTCGCACCATCGAGTCCAACGGCGGCGTGGTCGTTTGCATGGACGACTGCTCGGGCGAGCGTACGGCGGCCATGATGATCGACCCGGAGGCTCCCGACATCCTGCGCGCCATCGCCGACCGCTACCTGGATATCAACTGCTCGGTCATGACGCCCAACGACGGTCGTATGGACAACACCCTGGCCATGTGCGAGAAATACCACGTCGACGGTGTGGTGGAGAATGTGCTCCAGGCGTGCCACACCTTTAACGTGGAGAGTGCGCGCATGCAGGAGGCTGTCGAGGGTACGGGTATTCCGTACATGAAGATCGAGACCGATTACAGCAACGGCGACATGGGCCAGATCGAGACCCGCATCGCCGCCTTCATCGAAACCCTCTAGCTTCCTCAGGCGCCGGATCTTGCTCCTCAAACCGTCGCTTGCGTACCCAAAGTACGCTGCGCTCCTCTTTCGGGGCAATCTCCGGCACCTGAGAAACCTAGAGCTAAGGCGCCTGAACGCGCCGCTACCTTTGATGTTCAGATTGGAAGAGAGCCATGATAGGGATCGGGATCGATATCGGGTCTACGGCGGCTAAGGCTGCTGTGGTCGACGGGGAGGGTTCGGTGGCGTGGACGTGCGTGCAGCCAACCGGGTTCTCCTCGGTCGATGCGGCCGAGCGGCTGCGCGAGGCACTGGCAGCGGCCGGCTATGACGTGGCTGCCGACGACGTGCGCGTGGTCGCGACCGGCTACGGCCGTGTCGCGGTGCCCTATGCGCACAAGGTCGTGACCGAGATTACCTGCCACGGCACCGGTGCCGTGCGCCTGTTTGGCGATCACGGCACGGTGATTGACGTGGGCGGCCAGGACACCAAGGTCATCCAGCTTAAAGGCGGCCGCGTGGCCAAATTTGCCATGAACGACAAGTGCGCTGCCGGCACGGGGCGCTTTTTGGAGATCATGGCCGACCGCCTGGGCATTTCCCAGCAGCAGATGGCAGACCTCGCCCGCACCGGCGAGCCTACCAAGATTTCCAGCATGTGCACCGTGTTTGCCGAAAGCGAGGTTATCAGCCTGATCGGTCGCGGCGAGCCGCGCGAGAACATTGCGCGTGGCGTGATCGACAGCGTGGTCTCGCGCGTGGCGACCATGGCCGGGCAGGCCGCGGGCGCCCCGTACTACCTGACCGGTGGCCTGTGCGAGAACGCCTTCGTTGTGGAGCGGTTGGGCGAGCTACTGGGGTCGCCGGTGACCACCTCGCCCCAGGCCCGCTTTGCCGGAGCGATCGGCGCAGCGATTCGCGCACAGGCACTAGGGTGATGTATCGGCCGTGGAAGCGCGTTCATGCGTATACTGGGAAGCATTATTTGTGTTTGAGGGGAGGTATCGATGACAGGCGATCAGATGAGGCTTACGTCTATGACGGCTGCGAGTGGTTGAGCCGCTAAGTTGGCTCCTGGAGCCCTCGCCCAGGTCCTGGGCGACTTACCTAATGTGCATAACGACAACCTGCTCGTGGGGTTCGATACCTCCGACGATGCGAGTGTCTTTCGTGTTGGCAAAAACCTGGGCCTCGTGCAGTCCGTCGACTTCTTCCCGCCGATGGTCGACGATCCCTATCTGTTCGGCCAGATCGCCGCAGCCAACTCGCTGTCGGATATCTACGCCATGGGCGGGCGGCCGAGCCATGCCATGAACTTGCTGTGCATCCCGAGCTGTCTGGGCGTTGAGGTTGCCGGTCAGATTCTGGCGGGCGGCGCCGACAAGTGCGTCGAGGCGGGTTGCTCCATCGCGGGCGGCCACACCATCAACGATGACGAGCCCAAGTACGGCCTGTCCGTGAGCGGTTTTGTGCCACTCGACCGTATGCTCGCCAACAGCGGCGCGCACGTGGGCGATGTTCTGCTGCTGACCAAGGCGATCGGCTCGGGCATCATCACCACGGCCATTAAGGGCGAGCTTATCGAGCAGGACGAGGCCGCAGCCATGTTTGACTCGATGCGCGCCCTCAACGAAGCCCCGATCCGTTTGGCCGAGGGACTCGGGCTTCACGGCTGCACCGACATTACGGGCTTTGGCCTGATCGGGCATGCGTGCGAGATGGCCGAGGGCTCGGGCGTGCAGATTGAGCTTGCGTCGGGGGCGGTGCCGCTTTTTGATCAGGTGCTCGACATGGCGCGTCTGGGCATTATCCCCGCGGGCTCCTACCGCAACCAGGACTTCTTTGGCCCGCGCGTGGCGGCCGACGATGACCTGGAACCGGGTATGTTGGATGCACTGTACGATCCGCAGACCTCGGGTGGTTTGCTTATTGCGGCGCCTGCTGCCGATGTGGATGAGCTTGCGCGTCGTTTACATGCCGAGGGGCGCATCGCTGCCGTTGTTGGGCGCGTGTGCGAGGCAGAGCCGGGCGGCCCTGCCGTCCGCGTTGTGCATTAAGGAAAACTGTTTATGCGACCGCCTACTGTTCTGGGCGGCCCCTTTCGAAAGGAATTTGCTATGTCTACCAAGATTGAAGTCAATGCCATGGGCGATGCCTGCCCGCTGCCCGTCGTCAAGACGCTTAAGGCACTCAAACAGCTTGATGGCGAGGGCGCCGTGGTGACCTCGGTCGACAACGAGACCGCCGTCAAGAACATTTCCAAGATGGCACAGGAGAAGGGCTGCACGGCCTCGGTCGAGAAGGTTTCTGACGCCGAGTGGCACGTGACCGTGGCGGCCTCTGGCACCGTTGCCGTGGCCGATCCCGAGCAAGATGGCGCTGCCTTCTGTGATGCCAGCGCCGGCAAGGGCAAGCTCGTCATTTCCGTCTACACCGACTGCATGGGCCGTGGCGACGACGAGCTGGGCCACAAGCTCATGAAGGCCTTCATCTTTGCCGTGACGCAGCAGGAGGAGCTGCCCGCGACCATGCTGTTCTACAACGGCGGCGCCAAGCTCACCGTAGAGGGCTCTCCGGTACTCGACGACCTGAAGGGTCTGGCCGAGCAGGGCGTCGAGATCCTTACCTGTGGCACCTGCCTCGACCACTATGGCATTAAGGACCAGCTTGCAGTAGGCGAGGTCACCAATATGTACGTGATCGTGGAGAAGATGGAGCAGGCCGTGCGCGTCGTGCGCCCGTAGCGTATTGGTTGGAGTTGCCATGAGGGAGAAGCGCCCGGCGCTTGTCATCACGTTTCCCACCACGGCGGCCGCCATGGGCTGCGAGTCCCTTTGCATCGAGCGCGGCCTTCCCGGGCGAACGATTCCCGTGCCCGGGGAGGTCGCTGCCGGCTGCGGTCTGGCGTGGAAGGCGTTGCCTGCCGATGAGGAGCTGCTGCGCGGCGAACTCGCCGCGGCGGGCGTTCCCACCGAGGGCTATACCGTGATTGATATGTGGGAGGTCGTGCGATGATCTACCTGGATAACGCGGCGACGACCATGCACAAGCCGCAGACGGTCATCGATGCCGTGACGCAGGCGATGTGCTCGCTCGGCAATGCTGGGCGCGGTGCCACGTCGGGTGCGCTCGATGCGGCGCGTACCATCCACGGCTGCCGCGCCAAGCTTGCGCGCTTGCTGGGTTGCCCGAGGGCAGACCGTGTGTGCTTTACGCCCAACTCCACCGCGGCGCTCAATACCGCCATCAATGGCGTGGTGCGCCCCGGCGACCGTGTGGTCACGACGGTGCTCGAGCATAACTCCGTGCTGCGTCCGCTTAACCGCCTGGCGACAGAGCAGGGCGTGACCGTTGAGCATGCGGGCTGCGACGCGAACGGCGTGCTCGACTACGACGAGCTCGAGCAGCTGGTCACGCCGGGCACGCGTGCCGTGGTGGTGACGCACGCCTCCAATGTGACCGGCAACGCGGTCGACATCGCGCGCGTGGCCGCCATGGCCCATGCGGCAGGTGCGCTGGTGATCGTCGATGCCTCGCAGTCTGCCGGTACGGCGAAGATTGACATGGATGCCATGGGGCTCGATGTTGTGTGCTTTACCGGCCATAAGGGGCTCATGGGACCCCAAGGCACCGGCGGCCTGGCCGTGGCGGAGGGCATTGACGTGGCTCCGTGGGCCATGGGTGGCACGGGCGTGCACAGCTTTGACCCACTGCAGCCACTTGAGTGGCCCACGCGCCTCGAGGCGGGCACGCTCAACGGTCACGGCATCGCGGGACTTTCTGCAGGTCTCGACTTTATCGAGGCCCAAGGTGGGGTCGAGGCGATTGCTGCCCACGAGCGCTCGCTTGCAGAGCGCTTCCTCGCCGGTGTTCGCGAAATCCCCGGCATTGCGCTCTACGGTGCGTTTGACCAGCCCGTGCGCTCGGCGATTGTCTCACTCAACGTGGGTGATATCGATTCGGCCGAGATCTCGGACGCGCTCATGCAAGGGTGGGGGATTGCGACGCGTCCCGGCGCCCATTGCGCTCCGCTCATGCACCGCGCGCTCGGGACCGAGCGCCAGGGTGTCGTTCGCTTTTCGTTTGGGTATTTCAACACGGACGAAGAAGTCGATACTGCGATTGACGCTTTGCGCGATTTAGCCTGCTAGAGCGTATATACTTGCGGGACGGGTCTTTTGCCCGTCCCGTTTTTGTTTCGACCCGAAAGGTGTGCCTATGGCTTCATCCGCCCCGCGCGGTCTGCGTTCCGACCATGTTGTTACCGTCGGCATTGCGCTGTTCTCGATGCTCTTTGGCGCCGGTAACCTCATCATTCCGCCGCTGCTGGCACTTCAGGCCGGCACGGCCACGCCGCTTGCCATGATCGGCTTTTTGATTGCCGCTATCGGTCTGCCCGTCATGGGTTTTATCGCCGTAGCGCTTGCCGGAACGGCGCGCGAGCTTGCCGGCCGCGTGCACCCCAAGTTTGGCGAATTCTTCGTTGCGGCGGTCTACCTGGCCATCGGTCCGTGCCTGGCCATTCCGCGCACAAGCTCTACGGCGTTCGAAATGCTGGTGCCGCTGCTACCCGAGGGTGTTTCACTCGGCACGGCACGTCTGGTGTTTGCAATCGGGTTCTTCGTCGTCGCGTTTGCGCTCACGCTGCGCCCGGGTGTCATCACACGCGTGCTCGGTCGCATTACGGGCCCCGCGCTCATTGCGCTCATCGTGCTCGTCGTGGGTGCTGCCGTGATCTCGCCGCTGGGACCGGCTGCCGCGCCTCAGGCTCCCTACGATGCAGGCGCCGCCGTGCAGGGCTTTCTGACTGGCTATCAGACCATGGACCTGCTCGCGTCGCTCGCCTTCGGCATCATCATCGCCGAGACCATCCACGAGCTGGGTGTTACCGATGACAAGCGCGTGGCCTTCGAGATTTCGCGTTCCGGCGTGATCGCAGGCGTGCTTATGGCCTTCATCTACTGCGGCTTGGGCCTTGCCGGTATGCAGCTCGGCACCGTGATGCCCGACGCTACCAACGGCGCCGCCATCCTTGCGCGTTCGGCCTCCATGCACTTTGGTCTTGCTGGCACGGTTGTCGTCTTTGCGATTTTCTTCCTAGCCTGCATGAACGTGTGCATTGGCCTTATCAGCTGCTGCTCGCGTTACTTCTGCGAGACGTATGTGGTCGAAGGGGGAGCGGAGGCCTCCGAGGAGGCCATGCGCCGCCCCTTTGCGGTTCTCGCCTTTGTGTTCGCGGCGTTTTCGTGCGTGCTCTCCAACGTGGGCCTCGACGTGATTCTTATGTTCTCGGTGCCTATGCTCAACGCCTTGTATCCCGTTGCCATCGTACTGGTGCTGATGGGCCTGGTGCACGGCTTTTGCGACGCCCATCCGCAGGTGTGGGTCTGGGTCGGCGGCGTGGTTGCCGTGCAGAGTGTGATCACCTCGGTCCGCGATGCGTTCTTTGCGGGCGCGTGGCTGCCGTTTGATGTGCTGCCGCTGGCGGATATCGGTGCCGCTTGGGCGCCGGTTGCCGTGGTGGCGTTTGTGATTGGCCTGCTCCATAGTCGTTTTGTTGCACATTCGAGGAGCTAAGGCATCAATGCTTGCACAGGCGGGGAGTCTCCCCTATAATTTCCTTCGCTTTGGGACACGCAAGGTTTAGACCTTAGCTGCTCAACACCTTCGGGACGTGGCGCAGTTTGGTAGCGCGCCTGCTTTGGGAGCAGGATGTCGCAGGTTCAAATCCTGTCGTCCCGACCATATCTTGCGGGCGTAGTTCAATGGTAGAACCCCAGCCTTCCAAGCTGATGACGCGGGTTCGATTCCCGTCGCCCGCTCCATAGGATAGTTTTAACGGCTTTGGCTCCTTTTGGTGTCAGAGCCGTTTTCATATACATGCCGGGGACCCCACATCCCCTCCTAAGTTGCGGTGAAATACGGACTGTTTTTCGGCTTTTACGGCCCAGGTAGTCCGTATTTCACCGCAACTATTTGTAAGGTTGGAATTTGATGCCGTTGGGAGGGTCGTAGCGACCGTCTACCGAGAGTGGAAATATTTTTTGAAGCTCTGACCTGCGACGTCAAGCTTTTGGTCAGCTTTTGGCAAGGCCTGCGGACGGAAGCATGCGATAGCGTAATGGCATTCTCTCCGCCGTGATGGTTATGGGGTTGGCCATGCTCGATAAAGGCAAACATTTTCCGCAATCATATGCAAGGATGCTATTCTCGGCCCTCGGAATTCATCAAGATAGTCAGCTGCTTATAACAATTGATCCTTGGGATGAACGCCGTGCGCGCGAGCTTATGCAGGAAGAGCTCATGCTTCGTCTTTACAACCATGTGTATGCGGATCCGGTCTATTGGAATAATCTTGGGGTTGAAAATCGCATTTTTCAGCTGGCATCCGCTATTGCGGTCGTTGAACCGGATGTTGTGTTTTGCGGATCGACGGCAGCGCTGCTCTACGGCATCGGCTCGGCGTATACGCTTCTGGATAAAGTGCAAGTGCTGCTGCCACGGTCTACAAGGCGTGATACGTATGAGTTCGTTGAATACAAGCGCTGGCGGGCGGGCGAGGTGTGGCGGCTCGGTCTGTTTACACTGACGGATCCGTATCGAACGGTTGTTGATATCGCCCGAACGAGCGCCTTTCGCTATGCGCTGGGCTATGTCGATGGCTTGGCCCGTGAGTACGATGTCGAACGCGAAGAGCTGCAAGCATATGCGCAGGCAAATTGCCGAGGGCTGCATGGCATTGCGCGTGCTTTTGACGTTTTTGAGCATATGGACGGCAGGTCAGACAATGGCGGCGAGTCCGAGGCGAGAGCAGCGATGATTCTCGCTGGGGTTGCCGCGCCTGAGCTTCAAGTTGAGATAACGCGACCGGGAAACGCTGGCTATTATCTAGCAGATTATGGCTGGCAGATGCCAGACGGCTCATGGACGCTGGCAGAGCTGCATGGGCTAGGTAAGTTTGAAGACGAAGCTCAAAATGATCCAGAGCAAGCGGCGGCAAAAACCTATCGAGCGGCCCTCATGCGGGACGCGAACCTTCGCGCCATGGGCCACAACGTCATCCATTTCAAGCTCTCGGACACCTACGACGTAGAATCGTTCGGTGCCATGATGCGCGGTTACGGCATTCCGACAACAAAACCCTACGCTGACTCCCGATAGCGGAATCGTTCGCAGCCAATCTTTAATAAGTTGCGGTGAAATACGGACTGTTGAGGACTTTATAGGCATGAAATAGTCCGTATTTCACCGCAACTGAGGAGGGGATGGGGCTGAGGCTGTCTCTTATACACATCTGACGCTGCCGACGAACTCTAGGGTGTAGA
>URCO01000023.1:0-37695 GCA_900546375.1 uncultured Collinsella sp. | reverse complement strand
CTGGTGATCTCCGCCTTGAGAGGGCGGCGTCCTAAACCGCTAGACGAACGGGCCACATGACATCTGCACTGCCGTGCTGCGAGCAAATATATTACGGGACAAAAAACGTCAGCGCAAGAAGAAATTCCAAATTGCCGAAAAATTGTCGGCAGGTTATGGAACACGCAGGTAAACTGGGTAGCTAATTCAAGTTGAGATGGAGCAAAAGAGCTTCGCGCTCGTTGGGAATGTTGTCTTCGATCACGGCGTCGAGGGCGGAGTTGAGAAGCTGACCCAGTTCCGGCCCGGGCTTGACTCCGGCACGGATCAAGTCGCCGCCGTTGATGGCGAGCATCTTGAGCGTATAGGGCTCCCCCGCCTTCAGCAGCTCGTGCGACATCGCGCGCATCTCCTCAATCGTCTCAACGTAATAGAAGCACGACGGGGCCTTGCCGAGCGTGTCGGCACGCTTAAGATCCATGAGCTCGTCCATCAAACGCGGCGTGTCGACGCCCTCGCCCGAAAGCGCGCGCATCATATTGAGCAGGCAGGAGCGCTCGGGGCGCAGCGGCTTGTCGTGATATTTGATGAGCAGGCACACGTCGCGCACCAGGTCGTGCGAGAGCGCCAGGCGATCCATAATGACGCGCGCTTTCTTGGCGCCGAGCTCGGGATGACCGTAGAAGTGTCCGCTGCCGGCGTGATCGACCGTGAAACACTCGGGCTTGGACACATCGTGCAAAAACGCCGCCCACATAAGGCTCGACGAGGGCGCGACGCCGTCGCACAGCGCAAGCTCCCCTGCCACCGTCAGCACACGGGCGATATGCTCGTAAACGTTAAACGCATGATAGACACTTCGCTGATCAAAGCCGCGACCCGCTGCCAGCTCAGGCACAGAGGCACAGATGAGCTCGGGGTAGCGCAGCATCGCGTCTCCCCCATGACCGGTCGAAAGAATGCCCTCGAGCTCAATACCCACGCGCTCGCGCGCCACGGCGTCGAGCAGCGGCGCGCACTCGGCAAGCGCGCGCTTAGTCTCGGGCTCAATCATAAAGTCCAGGCGGCAGGCAAAGCGCACCGCACGCAACATGCGCAGGGCGTCCTCGTTAAAGCGACGCTTGGGATCGCCGACAGCGCGAATCAGCTTGCGCTCCAAGTCACCCTGGCCGTCGTAGCGGTCGACAAGCCCGCGCTCGGGATGCCAGGCCATAGCGTTGACGGTAAAGTCGCGGCGCGCCAGATCGTCCTCGAGCGAGGCGGCACGCTCCACACTCTGGGGATGGCGACCATCGGTGTAAAAGCCATCCAGACGGTACGTGGTGACCTCGATACGCTCGCCATCGGAAATAGCCGTGATTCCGCCAAATTTAATGCCCGACTCCACAACCGCGATGCCGGCGGCCTCGAGCGCCGCTTTGGACTCCTGCCACAGGCCGCTACAGCACATATCAACATCGTGGCTGGGGCACCCCATCAGGGCGTCGCGCACCCAACCGCCCACGTACCAAGCCTCAAGACCAGCCGCCTCAAGCGCGCGCAGGACGCACAGGGACGCATCGGACGGTTGAGTACCGTTGAGCGAAACATTGCACATGCCTATGGCCTCCTGCACTTGTGAGCGTTAATCGATGGTTCTCAAGAAGTCTAACAAGAAACGAGAAAGCGCGCACACGCAATCGCGTCGTCAATTCCATAAAACGAGACAGCAGACGCCATATGCGTTCAGTGCACAATTAACACCCGCCTTGGAAATCCAAAGCGGGTGCTCGGCAACGATATATCGATGCGGTTAGCAGACCTGGCGAACCTCGATGTGCTTCTTATATTCGTCCACCTTGGCAAAATCGCCCAAGCCCGGGCACTCGACAACGTTGGCGCCGGTGGCCATCGAAAGGCGCAGGGCGTCCTCGACGCGCTCGGGGGCGTCGTGCCACACGGACAGGAAGGCAGCGAGCGAGGAATCGCCGGCGCACACCGTCGACAGCAGCTTGACGTCGAAGGTGCGATTGGCAAACCAGATGTGCTCGCCGTTGGAGAAGTACGCACCGGCGCCACCGAGGGTCAGCAGCACGTTCTTGGCGCCCTTAGCGTGCAGCTCGGCCATAGCGCCCTTGACGGACTCATCGTCGCCACCGCTCACCTTAATGCCAAAGATGTCGAGCAGCTCGTCGTCATTGGGCTTGATCAGCAGCGGCTCCATGGCAATGAGGTCTGCCAGCTGATGGCTCGAGATGTCGAGGACGAACTCGGCCCCCTTGGCCTTGACGCGGCGCAGGACCTCGGCCAAGAAGCCCTCGGAAGTGTTGGGAGGCAGCGAGCCGCTGATGACCAGGCAGGTCATGTCATCGAGCGAATCGATGAGCTCAAACATCTCCTGCTCGTTGGCCTCGTTGATGGCGGCACCGGCGTTGACCATGTTGTACTCGGTGTCGGGTCCGGCATTGAGGAACACGTTGACGCGCGTGATGCCGTCGGTCCAAACGGGCTTGACGGGCACGCCCAGGGCCTCGGCGCCCTTAACGATAAACTCGCCCGAGAAGCCGGCGAAAAAGCCCAGGATCGTGGTGTCGACACCGTAGTGATCGAGGGTGAACGAGACGTTGAGACCCTTGCCGTTGGGCGTGTAGACGGCGTTACGGGTACGCGTGACGGTGTTGGCAGTAAGACCGTCGCAGGCGATGTTGTAGTCAATGGCGGGATTTGCAGTGAGCGTGTAAATCATGAATGTTCCTTTCACGAAGTAACATGTTGATGAAAGTATATTCCACCCATCGGTAAAAGGCTAGGACAACTCGGTGAACGGTGTGGAAGCGATGAAGTACGGCAGAATATCTCTCTCCAATGACGGAACAAAAAAGGCGCCCCAGCCGAAACCGGGGCGCCGCATGCGCACGAATATGTCGCGTTTCGATTACTGACGATCGAGCTTGCGGACAGCAACGCGCTTGCTGTACTCGTCGACGTGACCGAAGTCGCCGATGCCGACGGACTCGGCAACGTTGGCGCCGGTGGCCATAGCGAGCTTCATGGCCTCCTCGACGTTGTCGCGATCCCTGTACCACTTGTGCAGGAACGCAGCGAGGGTGCAGTCGCCGGCGCAGACGGAAGAAACCAGCTTGATGTTGAACTCACGCTTGGCGTACCAAATATCCTCGCCGTTGGAGAAGTAAGCGTCGCCGCGGCTACCACGGGTGAGCAGCACGTTCTGAACGCCAGCGTCGTGAGCCATCTTCATGGCAACGCGGACCTCGTCGTCGGTGTCGACCGGCACGCCGAAGATGGCCTTCATCTCGTGATGGTTCGGCTTGATGAGCAGCGGCTTCTTGTGAGCGAGCTCCTTGAGCTTGTCGGAGGACAGGTCCAGGACGACGTCGGCGCCACGAGCCTGAGCGTGCTCCATGACCTGAGCCAGGAAGTCGGGCGTAGCTTTGGGAGGCACGGAGCCGGAAACGATCAGGCACTCGAGATCGCCCGCGGTGTCCAGGATGTTGTAGAGCTCCTCCTGGTGCTGCGGCGTGATCGGAGCACCCGGGTTCAGGATGCCGTACTCGTGCTGGCCATCGTTGACGTAGGTGTTAATGCGCGTGATACCGTCGGTCCAGACCGGGCGGCAGAGGCAACCCAGGTTCATGACCTCCTCGACGATGAACTTGCCCGTGAAGCCAGCGAAGAAGCCGAGCGCGACGGTGTCGACACCCATCTTCTTAAAGGCGAAGGACACGTCGAGGCCCTTGCCGTTAGCCGTGTAGCTGGCCGAGCCGGTGCGGACGTTCTCGTCGGGCTCGAGCGGAGAGCTCGAAACCGTCATGTCGACAGCCGGGTTAGCGGTTAGCGTGTAGAACATTTACAGTACCCCCTGTATATGTGAGGGCCGCGTGGCCGGCCCATTCCAACCACGCGGTTACCTCTGATACCAAATTAGCGAGCTGCGGACTCGAGCAGTGCCTTGACCTCGGCGGCGGTGTTGCAGGCGAGCGCCTTCTCGGCGAGCTCGTCGCACTCGGCCTTGGTCCACTGGCTGATGGTCTTGCGGGCGCGCAAGATCGACGGAGCGCTCATCGAGAACTCCTCCAAGCCCCAGCTGATCAGCAGCGGCTCGAGCAGCGGATCGGCAGCGGCCTCGCCGCACATACCGACCATGATGCCGGCCTTCACGCCGCTCTCGATGATGTTCTTGAGCGAGCGGAGCACGGCGGGATAGTACACCTGGTACAGGTTGGAGATGGTGTCGTTACCACGGTCGGCGCACATGGTGTAGCCGATCAGGTCGTTGGTGCCGATGGAGAAGAAGTCAGCGACCTCGGCCAAGCGGTCAGCGAGCAGCGAGGCGGCAGGCGTCTCGACCATGATGCCGACCTCGATGTTCTCGTTGAACTTGCGACCCTCTTCGGTCAGCTCGGCCTTGCACTGCTCGACGAGCTCCTTGACAGCCAAGACCTCCTCGACGCAGGTGACGAGCGGGATCATGATCTTGACGTCACCGAAGGCGCTAGCGCGCAGCAGAGCGCGGAGCTGGACCTTGTACTGATCGGGATTGGCCAGGCAGTAACGCACGGCGCGGAAGCCCATGAAGGGGTTATCTTCCTTGACCATGTGCAGATACGGAATCTCCTTGTCGCCGCCCACATCGAGCGTGCGGATGATAACCGGAGCACCCTTGAGCGCGCTGGCGACCTTACGATAGGCGTTGAACTGCTCCTCCTCGGAAGGAAGCTCAGCAGAGTCCATGAACAGGAACTCGGAGCGGAACAGACCGATGGCCTCGGCGTCGTGATCGAGCGCGTTGGGCACGTCATCGGGGTTACCGATGTTGCAGGCGATGATCTTCTTGATGCCATCGGCAGTCACGGACGGCTTGCCGCGGAAGGCCTCGAGGGCTGCCTTCTCGGCAGCGAAGGCCTCGGCCTTGGCGGTGTAGGCAGCGAGCGTCTCTTCGTCAGGATCGGCCTCAACGATACCCTTGCCACCGTCGACGACAACGGTCATACCGTTGCGCAGCGCGGTGCAGCTGTTGGAAACCGAAAGGACAGCCGGAATCTCGAGGGCACGCGCGATGATCGCGGAGTGCGACGTGCGGCCACCGGTCTCGGTGACGATACCGGCAACGTGGGCCTTATCGATCGTGGCGGTCATGGACGGCGTGAGGTCATGCACGACAACGACGGTGTTCTCGGGCAGGACGGAGAGGTCGACGACCTCCTTGCCCAGCAGCTCAGCCAGAATACCGGTGCGGATGTCGGCGATGTCGGCCGCGCGCAGACGGAACATCTCGTCGTCCATGGACAGGAACATGTTCTCGAACATGGTCGAGGTGTCCATGAGCGCCTGCTCGGCGCAGGTACCGCCGTCAATGGCGGCGTTGATGGCATCGGTCATGCCCGGGTCCTGAGCCAGGACAATGTGTCCGCTCATGATCTCGGCCTCGGCCTCGCCCACCGTCTCCTTCATGTGGTCGACCTGAGCCTGGGTCTTCTCGCAGAAGACCGAAAGAGCGGCCTGATAGCGCTCCTTCTCTGCTGCCGAATCAGCGACCTCGTGCGGTTCAAACGTCAAGTCGGGATCGACGGCGACCATGACGGTGCCGATTCCGATTCCCTCGGATGCGTTGACTCCCTGATACATTCCCATTCCTCTCTCCGTGTCATGTGATAAAGCGTTTTGCCATATCCATGACAAAAGAGCGCAGTTACCCATAACAGGTCACTGCGCCCCCAAATATGAACTTAATTGTTCAACATGCGACCCGTTTGAGTTCTACTCGCCAAGACCGCTCTTGATGAGCTCGATGGCAGCAGCCAGAGCCTCGGCCTCGTCAGCGCCGTCGCACTTGACCTCGACCTCGGTACCACAAGGGATACCAGCAGCCATGAGGGCCATCGGGGACTTACCGTTGACCTCCTTCTCGGGGGTGACGACCGTCACGTCACAGGCGTACTTGCCCATGGTGGAGGCGAACAGACCAGCCGGACGCATGTGCAGACCCTGAGGATTAACGAGGGTAGCCTTCTCAGAAACCATAATTGACTCCTTTTTGTGTTTAACCCCTGTCATGCATGTGGCAGGAGTCAGATTCACGACGTTGTTTATATTAACTCACATCAAACGGTTTTTCATTATGTTTCAGACGAATTATTGGACAGATGTGTTTGTCGTCCGCTTGCTCGCCCACAGGGGCCCGTGCGCGGCCTGTGAGATTTCCTGCTCTACAGTCCTGCTCGCACGAAGAGCACATTAAGTGCTCTTCGGCTCGTGCGGAACTCGCGATAAATCTCACAGGCCGCGCGCGGGCCCCTGTGGGCGAGCAAGCTGCGGAAACCCAGTCGGTCCAAAGTAATGTCGGCTGAAAGGAATTCTGGCTGATGATCTGTTCACGACAAGGACTCGATAGGCGGCCCCCTCTATGCCCTTTTATAAGTTGCGGTGAAATAGGGACTGAATTTGGGGTTGAATCGTTTAAACAGTCCCTATTTCACCGCAGCTTATGGGAGGGATAGAAAAAAGGCGGAGGCCCTGGAGAGGGACTCCGCCTTATATACAGGGGGCGATGTTATTCGCGAGCTGGGGGGTTAGACCAGGCGAGCGTTGATCGTCTTGGCGATCTCGGCGGCGTCAGTGGAACCCTTGACGGTGGCACGGAAGTCCTCGTCCATAAGCGCCTCAGCGACCTTGGACAGGATCTTAAGGTGCGTGGTGCCGGCCTGGGCACCCGGGATGAGCAGCGCGATGGCCACGTTGACGGGAGCGCCGTCCATGGTGTCCCAACCGGTCACGCCGGACTCGTCCTTGACGACGATGACGGCAGCCCCGGTAATGGCGTCGGACTTGGCATGCGGGATGGCGAAGCCCTCCATCATGCCCGTGGTGCCCTCGGCCTCGCGGGCCAGGAAGGCGTTCATCACGGCGTCGGCGTCGCTGGCGATACCGGCCTTGACGGCCTGGTTGGAAACGAAGCTCAGAGCCTCGTCACGAGAAGCGAAGTCCTCGGCGACAAAGACATTCTCGACCTTCACGAAGTCGGCAGCCTCGGCCTTGGGGGCCTCGACGGCAGCGGCCTTGGGGGCCTCAACGGGCTTGGCTGCAGGAGCGGCCTTCTGGTTCTTCTCGAAGTCGTACTTCTTGAAGGCCACGAACAGGATGCCACCGACAACAGCGCCGATGAGGATCGCGAGGACCCAAAGCGGACCGTTCTCGACAACGGGCAGGACCAGAAAGCCGCCGTGAGGCGCCGGATCGTGAACGTTGAAGAAGATGGTCAAGATGGAAGCAATGGAAGAACCGAGCATCATGATGGGCATGACGGGCCAGATGTTCTTGGTCATGAACGGAATGGCGCCCTCGGTGATGTGGGTGCAACCAAGGATGAGGTTGACGATACCGGCGTCATGATCCTCCTGGCTGAAGTACTTCTTGCCGACGACGACGGCGAAGGTGGTGATCAGCGGCGGAACGATGCAGGCGGCGGAGACGGCAGCCATGAAGTTGGTGCCGAAGTTGTAGGTGTCGGTGCCGACACCGGCGGCCAAGGCCTCGGTAAGCATAGCGGTACCGGTGACGTAGGCAGCCTTGTTGACCGGGCCGCCCATGTCAACGGCGCACATGCAGCCGATGGCAAGACCCAGGACGATGGCGCCAGAAGCGGACAGACCCTTGAGGAAGTCCATCATGGCGGTGTTGATGGCAGCCATGGGGCCGGAGATGCCGAGCATCACGAGGCCGACGATGGCAGTCGAGAACAGCGGGTACAGGAAGATGGCCTTGAGGCCGTCCAGGTTCTTGGGCAGACCGGCAAAGACCTTCTCGAGCAGCAGGATGACATAACCAGCGAGGAAGCCGCCGACGATGCCGCCCAGGAAGCCGAAGCCCACGCCAGCGCCGCCAGCGTCGATCATACCGGTCTCGGCGTTAACGGGCAGGCCCTGGATGGCGATCATACCGGCGACGAAGCCGGGGACGAGCGCTGGGCGCTTGCCGATGGACTCGGCGATGTAGGCGGAAAGCACGGGAACCATGAGGTTCATGGCAATGCCGCCGATGATCTTGAGCATAGCGGCGAAGGTGTTGTAGTCGGCAGCCGTCGAATCGAAGGACGTGATGCCCCACAGGAACGAAAGAGCGGTCAGAACACCACCGGCGACGACGAAGACCAGCATGTGGCTGACGCCGTTCATGAGGTGCTTGTAGATAATGTGGCCGACGGACTCCTTCTCCTCGACCTCGACATCGGCAGCGGCGGCAACCGAGTCGTCGCCCTTGGCGCGGAGCGCGCGGTCAATCAGCTTGCCAGCGGCCTCGACGGACAGGGCCTTGGAAACACCAACGGAAACCATGGGCTTACCGGCGAAACGCTCCGCCTGGACATCCTTATCGGCTGCGACAACGACGGCCTTGGCACCGGCGATCTCACCCTTCGTGAGCTCGTTCTCGACACCGACCTGGCCATGGGTCTCGACCTTAATGGTCAGACCGCGCTCGGCAGCTGCCTTCTCCAGCGCCTCCTTCGCCATGAAGGTGTGCGCGATACCGGTCGGGCAACCGGTGGCGGCGATGATGTCAAACTTAGCCATGTGTCCCTCCTTCTTGAGTTCTGCGCCCGCGGGCGCTCCCCTACACGCGCCTCGTGGCGCGCTTTTCCACAACTGAAAGATACCAACCCACCGCTTGCGTGAGAAGAGACAAGTTGCAATTCTCCGGTGAAAGGTTCTTTCACGACCGTAAACGGTCGATGAAAGTTTACCATCAACGCTTGAAACGGCAAGGTGTATCTTGTACTTGAAAATGCCCGTATACTATGGCATTGAAAAACAAGTCCGATTTTCATGCCAACCAGGAGCCATCCATGACCGATAGCAGCAAGAGCGCGCTCTCCCTCATTAGCACCCACAAGGGATACAGCGAATCCGAGCAGCGCATTGTCGACTATATTCTGGAGCACCAGTCCGAGGCACCGCGTCTGACGGCCGCCCAGCTCTCACGAGCCGCCGCCACGTCTGAGGCGACGGTTTCGCGCTTTTGCCGCAAGCTGGGCTTTGGCAGCTTTCGCAGCTTTCAATTTTCACTGGCGCGCGATCTGGAAAGCCAGCGCAACGAGGGCCTGACCGATGAGGTCTCGCTCGACAACATGGAGCAGAGCCTTAAAAACATCCTCGCCGCTAAGGTGAGCGAGCTGAATGCGACGATCGATGGCATCGACCACGAAACGCTGGCTGCTGTTGTGCATGCGCTTAAGAATGCCGGCGTTATCGAGTTCGCCGCCGTGGGCAATACAAACGCGGTCGCGCTTGATGCAACGTTTAAGTTTTCGCAGCTCGGTCTTCGCTGCATGGCAAGCACCATTAGCGAGACATCAATCGGCTTTGCGCTCACGTTGCGCCCGGGCGACGTCATCGTGCTAATCTCAAACTCCGGCAAATCGCGCCGTTTGAATCGCATGGCAAAAGCGGCTCGTGACTGCGGCGCAACCGTAGTCGTCATCAGCAGCGACAGCAAATCCCCGCTTGCGCGCCTGGCAGACTACACTTTTAATACCGTCAACCACGAAGCGCTACTGACGACGGGCGACTTTGCGTTCTCCAAGATCAGCGCCACGATGATCATCGAAGTCATCTACAACTTCCTGCTGCCCGAGATTGAAGACGCCCGCGAGCATATCAGCTACTACGAGGAGCTCATCCAGCCGGATAAGGTCGTGGAGTAGGTTTTATCAGGGGACGTTATGTACCGTTCCGATAAAACTATGCCGGTTTACTACGATGAAATCGGAATATTCGACCACATCGTGTTTTAAAAGAAAACCGCAGGGGTTCTACCTGCGGTTTTCTTTTTACATTTTTAGCTGTGCTCGAGCTACGCCGATTCATCGTAGTAAACCGGCATAGTTTTTGACGGTCGGGTCAGACAAGCAAGTGGCGGTGCAACAATTGCTGATATTTTGTCCCCGCCAACACTGTCAGCTCGTTCTAACCTCGAGCCTCTTCCAACATCTGCTTGGCATGTGCCAGGCTTGCCTCAGATTGATCGCCACTCAGCATACGGGCGATCTCTGCGATGCGGGCGTCCCCGGCCACCTCATCCAGATGCGTCTGGGGAACGTCGCCGGGCTCTTTGCTCACCACGTAGTGTTTGTCGGCAATGACGGCGACCTGCGCCAGGTGGGTTACGACAATCACCTGATGCGTAGCGGCGAGATCTGCCAGCACGCTCGCGAGGGCTCGCGCGGTAGAGCCGCCGACACCGGCATCGACCTCGTCGAACACCAGCGTATCCACGCCGTCCGCGTTACCGAGGACAACCTTGCTCGCCAGCATAACGCGGCTCAGCTCGCCGCCCGACGCAATGCGGCGCAGGGGGCGCGGCGTCAATCCGGCACCGCTGCGATATAAAAGCTCATAGCTCGAAGGGCCCGCCGGCGTCCACTCGGCACGCGGAAGATCGCGCGACTCCCAAACGAGCTCGGAGCCGCCCATCTCCAGGCGCGCCATCTGACGGCCAACCTCATGGCAAAAGCGCGGAGCTGCCGTATTCCGCGCGCGTTTAAGCGCCTTGGCAGCAGCAAAAAGCTCGCGTTCGGCGCTCCCAAGCGCCTCGCGCGCCTTCTTGATCTGCTCATCACCATCATCGACCAGAGAGAGCAGTTCTTGTGAGCGGTCGCGCATGGCAAAGACATCGTCCATGGTGGGCCCCCACTGACGCAGCAGAGCCTTAAGATCGGAATAACGCTCGCGCATGCGAGCCAGCTCGCGCGGATCGAAGGCGACCCCATCGCGATAAGCGCGCAGCTCGTTAGCACAATCCTCGAGCGAGATGCAGGCATCCGAAAGCGAATCGGCAATGTCGCCCAGCTTTCGATCGACAGTAGCCATGCGAGAAAGCTCCGCCACGGCACTGTTCACGGCATCGAGCGCTCCCCCTTCGGCAGCAAGCGATGCATGGGCATCGTTGGCCGTGGCCACCAACACCTCGGCATGCTCGGAGCGCGGCAGCAGATCCTCGAGCTCCTCGTACTCGCCTGGCTTGGGGTCGACCTCGGTGATACGCTCCAGGGCGAAGCGCGCCTCCTCAACGCGACTCCCCTGCGCACGCGAGGCCTCTTCGACGCGACGGACCTCCTTGGCAGCCGCACGCGATGCCTTAAAGCAAGCACGGTAGTGCTCGAGCGCCTCGAGTGCCGGGCGCCCTGCCCAGGCATCGACCATGGCAACATGGTGCGCCGGGTCGAGCAGACGCTGGTGCTCGTGCTGGCCGCAAAGATCCATCATCACGCCAACGCGCCCCGAAAGCTCGCGCACGCTGGCGATGCGGCCGTCAATTTTTACGCGGCTGCGGCCCTCGGCAGAAAGGCTGCGCTGCACGGTGAAGCCCTCCGCGTCGTGCGGTCCGTCAAACAGACGCGCCTCGACGCTGGCAAGCGTCTCGCCCTCGCGCACCGTCGACGAATCCGCGCGCTCGCCCAAAATGAGCTTGAGCGCCGAGAGCAACGCGGTCTTACCGGCGCCGGTTTCTCCGGTCAGAACCGTTAAGCCCGCGCTCGGAACCAACGTCGCCTCGCGAATGAGTGCAATGTTGGAAACCTGCAGCTCATCGATCATGACGCACTCCGTAGAACACGCGGCTCACCGAGTTATAGAAGCTCTCGGGGCCGTAATCCAGCAGCAGCACATCGCCGGGACCGCGACGCACGGCCACGCTCTCGACCGTGCCATCGCAGGTAATAAACTGTCCATCGATGGCAATCGCCGGAACGCTCGGGCGATCATCGGACATAAAGATCTCCACGACATCGCTCGGCGAGGTCAAAAAGGCGCGAGCCTGAATGGTATGCGGAGCGATGGGCACACAGACCATACCCGTGTAATCGGGGCTGACGATGGGGCCGCCGGCGGAAAGCGCGTAGCCGGTGGAGCCAGTCGCCGTCGATACAACCACGCCGTCGCCGCGCAGGCGGTCGATATGATGGCCGGACACCGTGATATCGAACTCGACCATATCGGACAGGGGCCCACGCGTAAGCGCCATATCGTTAAGGGCAAACGTGCGCACGACATCCTTCGTGCCGTCTTCGCGCACCGAGACGATATCAGCGGCGATGGTGGCGCGGCGGCTCACATGGAGCTCACCGGACAGGGCATCGCTCACAACCTGCAAAATGTCGCGCTCCTCGGGGCTCGCGGCCGTCAAAAAACCCAAATGACCATAGGAAAGACCCAAAATGGGAATCTCACGGTAGTTGAGGATGCGGGCGGCGCGCAGCAGTGTACCGTCGCCACCGAGCGTAATGACCAGGTCGGCATCGTCAACATCGGGCGCGCTCTGAATCTTGGAACGCTGGTCGGCAGCCCATGCGACCTCGTAGCCCTGGCGCGAAAGCCAAAGCTCGAGCATCAGGCCGCTCTCGACCGCTTCTTGCTTGTAGAAATTGGGAACCAGAAAGACCTTCATAGCGTTGCAGCTTTCTCGCTCAAAACCGATACCTGGGATTGCAGCTCATCGTCGGTGCGTGCGCCGGGAGCAAACCTCGTGCCGTACAAGAAAAACTCGACGTTGCCCTTGGCGCCGTGGATGGGCGACACGCACACGTCGAGCGGGAACAGGCCCTTGGCGGCAAAGAGCTCAATCGCCGCCGTGAGCGTATCGCGACGAACGGCGGGGTCAGTCACGATGCCGCCCTCGCCCACCAGCGCAGCCGGCGCCTCAAACTGCGGCTTTACGAGCGTGCAGAACAAACCCGAAGGCTTCAGGCACGCCAGCACGGCGTCGATGATATTCGCGATACTCGTAAACGACACATCGCACACAGCCAAGTCGATAGCTCCGCCGTAGCCAAGCTCGGGCAGCTGTGTCACGTTGGTGCGCTCATGAAGCGTCACGCGCTCGTCTTGGCGCAGCGACCAATCAAACTGGGCGCGACCCACATCGACCGAAACGACCGTAGCGGCACCGCGCTTGAGCAGGCAATCGGTAAAGCCACCCGTGGAACAGCCCACATCGAGGCAAGCAAGATCAGTCGGATCAATCCCAAACGCATCGAGTGCACCCTCGAGCTTGAGCCCGCCGCGCCCCACGTAGGGAATACGACCCTTCACGTGTAACGGCAAGCCGGGCGTCACCTTAAGGCCCGGCGAGGTCAAACGCTCGCCGCCGCTTGAGACCAAGCCGGCCATGAGAGTGCGAAGGGCATCCGCGCGATCGGCGCAGATGCCCTGTGAAATCAGTTCGTCATCAAGACGCACGCGTTTCATGAATGCCATCAACCATTCGTATCAGGAGACGCGGCCTGGCTATCCTTGGATTCGTTTGCCGCATCCTCATCGTATTCCTGCTCGAGCTTATCCGCCTCGCGAGGCGTCAGCTCAAACTTGTCGACCATATCGACCGCACGGGAGCCCAGTTCAATCGCCTCGTCAAACAGATCGAGCGAACGCTCCAGGGACGTATCCTTGGAGCGAACGGTCGCGATAATCTGGTCCAACCGGTCCGAGATCTCGTCGAAGTTGCGGACGGAACCCTCTGGCATGGCTACTCCTTGACGGTACCGGTCTCGGCCTCGGCGACCTCGGCATCCTCGTCGAGAACGCCGGCCGCAGCCTGAGCGGCGGCAACCTTGGCGGCAGCCTCGGCGGCCTGGGCCTCCTCGCGGGCACGGTCCTCGGCCAGTAGCTCCTGATAGAGGTCCTCGCCCGGCAGCTCCTCGCTACGAGCGATCTTGCCCAGCACGCCGTTGACAAACGACGCGGACTGGTCGGTGCCATAGGCCTTGGCAAGCTCGACTGCCTCGTTGATCACGATGGCGTCCGAGACCTCCTCGTCGGTGAGGAAGCGCATCTCATAGACGGCGATACGCAGCAGATTGCGGTCGGCACCGGGCATACGCATAAGATCCCAGTTCTTGGCGACGGAGCGCAGGGCGCAGTCGATGCGGTCGATGTGCTCGTAGGCACCGCGGCACAGCTCCAGCGCATAGGGATCGAGGGGACCCTTCGAGATCAGGAAATCGCCCTCGAGGACGCGCTCAAGCGGGCTGTCCGTGGCCTCGGCCTGAAACAGCAGCTGCAGCGCCTGACTGCGGGCAAGCGTACGCCCGCGATAAACCTTAAGGCTCAAAGGTTACTCCTTGGGGAAAACGAGGCCGTCGATGCAAACGTCAACGCGCTCGACCTCGACGCCCACCTGGGCGTCGATGGCGGCAACCACGGCGGCGCGAACGGCCTCGGCGAGTTTCTTGAACGGATAGCCAAAGAACACCACGACGCGCACGGTAAGCGCGAGCTTGTCGCCGATGACCTCGGCCTCGACCGCCGGCTCGGAAGCCGGGGCCTTGGACGAAAGCATCATGGAGACAAGGTTGGTGGCAAGGTCCTTGACGCCCACGGAGGCGATGCCCTCGACATCCGTGACGGCGCGCGAGACGATGGCGGTCAGAACATCGGGCGAAATGCCGATGCCGTCAATCTTGATTTCCTGGGGCATGAGTCCTCCTAGAAGAGTTGGTTGCTAGACGCGGGAGACGAACTTGCCGTCGCGGGTGTCAACCTTAATGACCTCGCCCTCGTTGAGGTACATGGGGACCTGGATGACAGCGCCGGTGTCGATGGTGGCCGGCTTGGTGGAACCCTGGACGGTATCGCCCTTGAAGCCCGGGTCGGTCTGGACGATGGTGGTCTCGATGAACATCGGCGGGGTCACGCCCATGAGCTCGTCGTCGGCGAAGAGCAGCTGGCAGGTGTCATTCTCGCGCAGCCACTTGGCGTTCTCGCCCACCATATCCTCGGGAACGGGAACCTGCTCGTAGGACTCGTTATCCATGAAGATGTAGTCGGCGCCGTCGTTGTAGAGGTACTGGAACTCACGGGTGGTGAGCATGACGCTCTCGAACTTGGTGCCGGCGTTGCAGGTGTTCTCGACGACGCGGCCGCTCTTGATGTCGCGGGTCTTGTAGCGCACGAAAGCGCCGCCCTTGCCCGGCTTGACGTGCTGGAACTCGACGATGGTGTAGACCTTGTCCTTAATGCGGAGACCGAGGCCGTTCTTGAAGTCGGCGGTAGAGATAGTAGGCATAGCGACCTTTCTTGTTATTGGCTAGACGCACAAACGTCCAAATTACATACGAGCGAAATTATACACTTGCAGACGGCGGCTGCGGCGAGCGCATAAAAAGAGAACGCGGGGCGCCCGAATCGTTCCGGACGCCCCGCCTCCTAAGTGGACTCTTGGGACATGCCCCAAAATCTACCGGAGTGGATTAGCAATCGATAATGTGCAGGTCGTGCGGGGTCTTGGTGAAGGGCTCATAGCCGTTCTCGGTGACGACGCCGTAGTCCTCCAGGCGCACGCCGCCCACGCCGGGCAGGTAGACGCCGGGCTCCATGGTGATAACCGAGCCGGCCTCGATGATATTCTTGCTGCGGTTGAAGTTAGGCAGCTCGTGGATGTCGATGCCCACGCCGTGGCCCAGACCATGGTTGTAGTAATCGCCATAGCCGGCATCGCCAATAATCTTCTTGGAAAGCTTGAAAATGTCGTTGCCCTCGACGCCCGGATGGATAGCGGCGACACACTCCTCATGGGTGCGGCGCACGAGCGCGTACAGGTCGAGCTGCTCCTGGGTGGGCTCGCCCATCACGACAGTGCGCGTCATGTCGGAGCGGTAGTCGCAGTAGCCCGCACCGTAATCCATGAGGACAAAGTCGCCCTTCTCGATCACGCGGTCGCTCGGGACGGCATGCGGATTGGCGGTGTTGGGACCGCTCGCGACGATGGAGCCAAAGGCCAGGCTGTCGGCGCCGTTGGCGAACATAAAGTTCTCGAGCTCGTTGCGGACCTGCTTCTCGGTCATGCCGGGCTTAATAAAGCCGAGCATGTGCTGGAAGGCGGCATCGGTAATCGACTGCGCGTGGCGCATGAGCTCGATCTCCTCTGCATCCTTGATGGCACGCATCTTGCGGATGTCGTCATGCATCAGCGGCAGCATGCAGGCAACGGAGCGGTCCTCCAGACCACGCTGAATACCCTGGTAGAAGTTAATCTGCATGTCATCCTCGACGGCGCAGACGCGGCATTTGTTGGCCGCAATCTTGCCGGCGACCCAGCCGGGGATGGTGCCCTCGTCCATGTCGTAGACCCAGGGGCTGCCGGCGGGCGTGTTCTCCTCAAAACTGTTGAGATAGCGCGAGTCAGTGTGGAACAGGCACTGATCGGCCGTAATAAACGCGGCGTGAGGGAACTCGAAGGTGTAATCGAAGACGCCCTTCACGCCCGTGAGCCAACGGAGATTGGCCTCGTCGCGCACGACGATGGCGTCGTAGCCGCGCTCAGCCATCAGGGCACGGACGCGCTCGATACGACCGGCAGGACCGGCAGCAAACTCAGACATGCAGATTCCTTTCTTGTTGTCCTCATAAAAGCGGGACGGGTCCCGATCGAAAGACGGATTCGCACGCGATCCGCAACCGATTGAAAACCCGCACCTCAACATGATACGAAAGACGATGGATGTCAATAAAACTTAGAGAAGTTCTTTGCGAGAAGCCAAGTAGGCATGAGCATGGCGCTCAAGAACCTCGTCCTCAACGCTCGTTAGACGAATGGCGCCAAGTGCCGCGGGCAGCGGCAACATACTGCGGTTCGAGCGGACAAACTGCTGCCTGCGGAACTCCTCGATATATGCGGCGGGCTCCAGATCGAAGGCAAACTCCTCGATACCAAAGTCCTCCAGGCAGTCATCGACCTCAAAGACGTAATCGATATCGAAGTCGCAGGCATCATGTGCTAGGCGCGCCTCAAAGCGCATACCTTCGGACAACAGCTGGTAGGCAGGGACCTGCGAAGCGGCATCGCCCAAGCAGGCGCGCAGGGTACGCTCCCCCGTCTTACCAAAATCGAGCGCATGGCGGGCGCTCGGGTTCGTGGCCATCAGTACGTCCTTGCGGGCAGTCTGAGACCACTGAACGGCATTGACGAGCGCGACTTCCTCGCCAGCGAGAATCTCGGGGACGGTCTCGGTAAACTGATTCCAACGCGACTTGCTGCTCGAGAGCATAGTGCCCACGAGCACCGCATAGCCAAGCTTAAGGTCCTCGGGGTTGGCCTCGCGAACAAGGTCCAGATTGCACACGACCAGACCGGGCTCGGGACGCACCGCGATGGCGGGCAGCGAGCGGTCGCCCGAAGCGACGAGCGGCTCCATCGTCGTAGCGACCGTGAGCATAGCGTCGAAGGTCGTCGGTAGCAGTGCGCACTCGGTACGACCGCACCACTGGTTGGCGCACCAGCAAACAACCGAGCAGGATGCGGCATCGCCAACGGCAACAACCAGGTCATCGCAGGTAATACCGTTAGCCGACAGTGCGCCAAAGACAGTATCGGCGTCAGCCAAGGTCGCGCCATCAGGCGAAACCTCGAGGACGAGCAGCGACACGGCAAAGCCGGCATCGACCAGCGCATGCTCGACGACCTCGCCAAAACGCTCGGATGTGGCGTCGTTCCAAACCACCATCGCGCGCTTAGGCTTGCCCACAGCCGAGGCAAACATGCGCGACAGCTCCTCGAACGCGCCCAATCCGACGCGGACATCGACACTGCGGTTTTGGAAATTGATGAGTTGACGGCGAATCATAGCAATCCACGCTCCAAAAGCATCTCGGCACAAAGGTAGGAAACGTCCTCGAAGGACTTGTTGCGAATATCAAGGGTAAGATCGGCAGCTTGACGATACAACGGACGGCGATGCTCAAAGAGCAGCGCCGCGTGCTCGGGCGAGCGGAAATCGGGACGCGTGTCGGAGCGGCGGATCTGGCGCATCGAATCCTCAAAATCGCCCTCGAGGTACACACAGGTACCCATCTGGTGCATGAGCTCGATATTGACCGGCGTCTCGACAATGCCGCCACCGCACGAAACCAGCAAGCTGCGCTCGCTTTGGAGCGAACGGAGCGCCGAGGTTTCGAGCTCGCGAAAGCGCTCCTCGCCCTCGGTTTCAAAAATCTCGGTTACCGATTTGCCGCAACGGCGCACGACAAGGCGGTCGGTATCAATAAACCGACGCTTGAACATCGTGCCCACGTTGCGTGCAAGCGTCGATTTGCCCGCACCCAAAAACCCGATAAAGAAGATATGGTCGCAGCCGTGCTTGGTGTGCTGGGACATGACGAAACCTATTCCTCGCAGGGAAGGTCGCGCAGGGCCCGGCGCTCAAAGATACGGAAGATCTGCGTATACCACAGGTCCTGAGTTGCCTGTGGCTTTACCAAGATCGTGTCGACGCCGGCAAAGTTACCGCTCCACACGTCCGTGTACAGCTGGTCACCGATCAGCACAGCCTCATCGGCCGTGGCGCCCAAGCGCTTAAGACCGGCCTTGAGAGCAAACGGTGCAGGCTTCATGGCATGGCTGATGGCCTCGAGCCCCAGCTCGCGTGCTGAGCTCATGACCTGGTCGCGATGCCAGTTGTTCGACACCATGCACAGCTTAAAGCCCTTGGCATGGGCGGCGTCGAGCCAGGCCGAGACGGCAGCGGGGACCTGCTCGGTATCACGCGGCACCAGGGTGTTATCGCGGTCGAGCAAAATGGCGCGCTTGCCGTCGGCCCACAGGGTATCAAGGTCGATGCGGTCGACCGAGGCAACATATCGTTTGGGGCTGAAAATCCTCATGTTTAATTCCAAGACTGTTGGTGCTCTTCGTAGGTCTGAGAGAAATACTCCTCGTCCTGCGTAATGTAGAAATACAGGTCATCGGAGTCGGTGGGCTCAAGGGTTGCCTTGAGCGCCTCGAGTGACGGAGAGCAGATGGGCGTGGGCGGCAGGCCCTCGTGCTTATAGGTGTTATACGGGCTATCGCTCTGCAGGTCGTCGGCGGTAACCTCGCCGCCGGTGACATACATCATGGTCGCATCGCTATTGAGGTAGCGCAGACCATCGAGCTTGCCGGCAAGACGGTTGTAGAACACCGAGGCGACATGCGCGCGCTGCTCGGCGTTGAGGCCTTCGCGCTCAACGATGGAAGCGAGATTGATGATGTCGTAATCAGACATCTCCACGCCGTAGCGCTCCTTGATTTTGGCCTCGCAACCGGCAAAATCGAGCGACTTGTACTCGGTGTTGAATTGATCGAGCATGGCACGAATCACATCATCGGCGCTCGGTTTCTTACCCAACGAATAGGTCTTGGGGAATAGGAAGCCCTCGAGCGAATCGTTTGCAGCGCCCTCAAGGAAGCTATAGTCCTTCACATAGTTGGAGGCCTTTGCCTGATTGAGGAAGTCTTCCTTGGAGATACTGTCGTATGCCTTGGCCACGCGATCGGCGACCTGGTCAACCGTCAGGCCCTCTGGGATAGTCAGTGCATCGGAGCCCGCATTGGGGCCCTCCATGAGCTGCTGAACGACCTTGGTCGCGTCCATGAGCGTGGTGAACGAGTAGGTGCCGGGCTTGAGCGACATGTCGGCGTTGAGCTTTTTGACCGCCGCGTAATAATCCTTGGGATTTTCGACGATATGGTTCTCGGAGAGAATCGAAGAGATGCTGTCACCCGAGGCACCATCGGGAATAGTGATAGTAACCTGTTGGCCAGCAGTGACTTTCGCATCCTCACCGGCAAAAAAGCCCTTGACAGCTGGCACGACAAAGAAAACGATCGCGACAAGCGCAAGCACGGCGACGACGCCACCGATAATCATAGGCACCGGGGAGCTTTTCTTTTGGGCACCACGGCGAACGCGCGTGTTATAGCTCGAGCGCGTGGCCGGAGCAACGCCGTGCGAGCCATGAGCATGATGTGCGTGGGAGCGTGATTGCGGTGCCTGTCCCTGCGTGCGCTGGGCAGGAGCCTGCTGCTTAAAGCGGGAACCGCCCGCGGGCTGGGCTGTATGGGCAGCAGACTGCTGAGCAGGACGACAAACAGGCTGCTGGCCTGGACGCTGAGTGGGCTGAGTGGGGCGAGAAGAGGGCTGCGCCGAACGTGCGGCGGGTTGGGCCGCGCGCTGAGTCGGTTGCATCGGACGCTGACCGGACGATACAGGGCGTGGCGCAGGCTGTCGTGTACGATTCGGCTGGCGCGGATCGAAAGCGCTAGACATGCGAAACCTCCTCGTTTTTGCGATCGAGCCACGTCTGCAAGAACAGGCTGGCGGCGATCATGTCGATCTTGCCCCTCATCTGCTTTTCGTTGAGTCCCTGCTCGCGCAGGATACGCTTGGCCTCTTGCGAGGACAGGCGCTCGTCCTCAAACTCCAGCGGAAGATCGAGCTCGTCGGCGATCTTTTGCGCTACGGCGGCAACGCGCTCGGCCTGGGGGCCAGGCTCGCCGGCCATGGTCAGGGGACGCCCGCTCACCAAGATGTCGGGCTCATAGTCCTCGACCAGGTAACGGAACGTCTTGGCCATACCGGTGACCTCGGCGGCCGGGAGCACCTTGACGGGCATCGCCATCTTGCCATCACGGCTCGAGACGGCGATGCCGATCCTGGTCTCCCCTATGTCCAGCGCGAGCGCGACCACAGCGACTACTTAGGCGCCGAGCGCGGTCTTGGCGGCCGCGAGGGCATCGGCGATACCGGCGGCGTTCTTGCCACCGGCCTGGGCCATGTTGGGACGGCCGCCACCGCGACCGTCGACCAGGCCCGCAATCTGCTTAATCACGTTGCCGGCGTGGAAACCGGCCTTCACGGCGTCGTCGGAGCCAGCAGCGAGCAACGCAGGCGTGCCCTTCTCGGTCACGCTGGCAACGACGCAGGCGACAGGGCCGGCGACCTTCTGGTGCACGGTATCCCAGACGTTGCGCAGGTCAGCAGCCTCAAGGCCCTGGAGCTCAGCGCTGACGAGCTTATAGCCGTCGAGCTCGACGGCGCCCTCGATGGCGCTGGAGATAGCGTCGGAGGAGCCACCGGTCAGCGCCTTCTTGAGCTTGTTAGACGTCTCGCGCAGCTCGGCCTGCAGGTTCTCCACACGAGCGGGAACCTCGTCAACGCGGCACTTGAGCGCAGCGGCAGCGGCGTCAACGAGTGCCAGGCGGTTGGCCATGTAGTCGAGGGCGCCCTTAGAGGTAACGGCCTCGATACGGCGGACGTTCGAGCCCGTGGAGGACTCGGAGATAATCTTGAACAGGCCGATCTCGGCAGTGTTGGTAGCATGCGTACCACCGCAGAGCTCGCGGGAGAACGGCTGGTCCTCGGCGCCCACGGAAACGACGCGGACGACGTCGCCATACTTCTCGCCAAACAGGGCGACGGCGCCGGCGGCCTTGGCCTCGTCGATGCCCATGACGCGGGTCACGACCGGCTTAGATGCAAAGATCTGCTGGTTGACCAGGTCCTCAACAGCCTTGAGCTGCTCGGAGGACAGGGCCTCAAAGTGCGTGAAGTCAAAGCGCAGGTGCTCGGGCGTCACCAGCGAGCCGGCCTGGGAGACATGCTCGCCCAGGACGTGCTTAAGCGCGGCGTCAAGCAGGTGGGTGGCGGTGTGGTTGCGGCGCAGGAAGCCACGGCGCTCGGCGTCGAGCGCGGCGGTCACGGTAGCACCGACGGTCAGCATGCCCTCGGCGACGAGCGCGACGTGGGCATACAGGCCGTTGTGGTTCTTGGTATCGGAAACGGTCAGCGAAACGCCCTCGGAGGAAAGCTCGCCGGCGTCACCCTGCTGGCCACCCATCTCGGCATAGAACGGGGTGCGGTCGAGCACGACCTCGACATCCTCGCCCGCGGCAGCGGACTCGACGGACTCGCCGTTGCGCACGATGGCGACAACCTTGGCGCCCTCGATCACATCGTTGTCATAGCCGTCGAACTCGGTCGCAGCGACCTTGTCCGAAAGCTCGACCCACACGTCGTTGAAGCTGCCCCAGGCGTCGCCCTTGGCATTGGCGCGAGCACGGGCCTTCTGGTCCTCCATGCAAGCGGTAAAGCCGTCCATGTCGACGTCGTGGCCGGCGGTGCCGGCAATCTCGACGGTCAGGTCGATGGGGAAACCAAAGGTATCGTGCAGCTTAAAGGCGACATCGCCCGGAAGTACGGCGCCCTCGGCGAGCGCGGCCAAGGCCTCGTCCAGGTAGACGCGGCCGTTGTCGAGCGTCGTGGAGAAGCGCTCCTCCTCGGAGGCGACGATACCCTTAACGAGCGCGACGTTCTTGAGCAACTCGGGGTAGGCCTCGCCCATCTGAGCGTTGACCTCGTCGATGAACTTGGTCAGGAAGGCGCCCTCGATGCCCAGCAGGCGACCGTGGAACACGGCACGGCGGAGCAGGCGGCGAAGGACGTACTCGCGACCCTCGTTACCGGGCAGGATGCCGTCAGAGATCATGAAGTCGACGGCACGGGAGTGGTCGGCGATGATGCGCAGGGAGCGGCTGGCACCGGAGTAATCGTCGGCGTCATAGGTCTTGCCGCTGATCTCCTCGCCCAGCTTGATGAGGTGCTGCATCAAATCGCCGTCGTAGTTGGCGGTCTTGTGCTGCATGATGGCGGCCATGCGCTCCAGGCCCATGCCCGTATCGAGGTTGCGGTGCGGCAGCTCCGGCATGGAGCCGTCCTCCTGGCGGTCGTACTGGGTAAACACGAGGTTCCAGAACTCAAGGAAGCGGTCGCAGTCGCAGCCGGGCTTGCAGTCGGGGCTGCCGCAACCGACCTCCTCGCCCATGTCAAAGTAGATCTCGGAGCACGGACCGCAGGGGCCGGTGGGGCCGGCGGCCCAGAAGTTGTCGTCCTCGCCCAGGCGGGAGATGTGGTCCTCGGCAACGCCCAGAGAACGCCACACGTCGTGGGTCTCGTCGTCCTCGGTAAAGACGGTAAAGTACAGGCGATCGAGCGGCAGCTTGAACTCCTTGGTGATGAGCTCGAAGGCCCAAGCGCAAGCCTGCTGCTTGGAGACGCCGCCAAAGGAGAAGTCACCGAGCATCTCGAAGAACGACAGGTGACGGCCGTCCTCGCCGATGCAGTCGATGTCGTTGGTGCGGACACACTTCTGGCAGGAGATCGCGCCGATCTCCTTCATGGTCTTCTTGCCCTGGTAGTACTCCTTAAACTGGTTCATGCCGGCGTTGGCAAGCAGCAGCGAGGGGTCGTCGGGAACAAGGGACGAAGAAGGATAGAGCTTAAGACCGCGCTCCTCAAAGAAGTTGAGGAACTTGGAGCGGATCTCGGCCGTAGTCATTGACGGGTAGTCAGCACTCATAGAGGGAATCTCCTCGGTTTCACATCGAAACAGTTCAAACGTAACGATATTACCATCCCGCCGCGCAAGTGCAAAAAAGAGGGCCGACATAAAGCCGACCCTACAGCGAAAGTGCACGTTATTTAGGAGTATGCGATGCTTTGAAAAAGGCTACTATAGAATTACATATAAGATTCACCCGGAAGGAGCGATCGATGAAAAGCAAACGATTTGTCCTGAATGCACTTCTAGTTGTAGCACTTTTAGCGCTTTTTGCTTTCTCCTGCTGGTACGCAAACCAACCAGCATTTGGCTACGTATTGTATGCAGTAATGTCCGGCGATAAAGCCTATTACACTCTACGCGGAATTGACGTTCTCTTTTTCTATGTAGCCGGCCCCTTATCAATCGCTTTGCTCGCGTTTCTTGTCATTTACAACTTCAAGAAACGCTAGCGGTGCCTATTTGGAATCCGAATCGTCCATGGAGCCGTCGATGCCGGTTTTGGTATCGTCGTCCGAGTTGGAGTCATCGTCCTTGGCGAAGGGATTCTTGAAAAAGCTCGTCGCATCGGGCTGCAGGCCCGAGAGCTTGATCCAGGGATTCTCGAGCTCGGGCTTGGGCATCGCCTGGGCCTCGGGCGCGGTCTCGTTGCCGATGAGCTCGGACTCGTAAATGAACGTATCGTCTCCAAGCGCGTCGTAGGCGGCGACCGGGTTGCCCTCGGCATCGCGATATGGCGTGCCCTTAAATACAGCGCCGTCGTATGCCACGAGCTGGCGACCGGTCTCGTTCTCAAAGTAGTAGACGAAAATGCCCTTGAGGGCCGCGCACAGCGGAATGGCGATGACCATGCCGATGGGACCCATAAGTGCCGAACCAATAACGAGGGCCGTCAGGCTCATGATGGGATGCACCTGCACCGAACTCTGCATGACCTTGGGGGAAATGACGTTATCGGTGACGTTTTGAGCCACCATGGTCACAACGAGCGTCCACAACGCCAGCATGGGGCTGAACATAAAGCCGAGCACCGTGGCGATCGCCGCGCTTACCCAGGGACCGACAACCGGGACCAAGTGCATGATGCCGGTAAAGATGGCCATGAGTGCCGCATAGGGATGGCCAATGAGCGTAAAGCCGATAAAGGCGAGGATGCCACCGCAGATGGACGTCACGACCATGCCGCGCATATAACCGCCGACCGAGCGCGAAAGAATCGCGACCATAAAGCGGTACGAGGTCTCTTTTTCCTGTCCGATGATGGTACAGACCTCGTGGTGCATACGGGGATAATCACAGGCAAGCCAGTAGGCAAGCACCAAACCCAGGAAGATTACGAACAGCTGCGAGGCCGTGTTGGTGATCAGCGGGAACACGCCGCGACCGAGCTCAGCGGCGATTTGCGATACGTACTTGGACGCCACAGTAACCAGCGAGGACAGATTATCGTCCAGGTACTCCTTGAGCGGCGTGTTGTTGAGCGTCTTAGCGTGCGAAATCATCTCGTTGAGATCACCGCCCGCAACGCGAAGCTGCTCAGGCAGACGGCTCAGGACTTCCATAATCTGACCGAGCAAAATAGGCGACAGGATGCAGACGACGCCGACGAGCACTACCACAACCACGATCAGCGCGATGAGCGAACCGATGCCACGACCGACGCCGTGATGCTCGAGCCAGTTAGTGATCGGCGACATCACAAAAGCGATGATGGAACCGACAGCGAGAAACTCGATAACCGGCGCCAGGATACCCATAAGGTTAAAGATGACGGCGGCGATGACAATGCAGCCGACGACAGCCCAAATGCGAAGCGTCAGAATACGGCTATCGCGCAGCGTGCGGTCGGTTTGTTGGGGGTGCTCACTCATGAACGAACCATCACTCCGTCGGGATCGATCTTGTCCTGAATCTTCTTCAGGGTACGTCGCAGCAGGCGCGAGACCTGCACCTGCGAGATACCCAGCTTCTTGGCGATCTCGATCTGGGTCATGCCCTTCACAAAGCGCAACTCGATAACCTCACGCTCACGCGGCGAGAAATCGCGGATGGCTTCCTCGATCACCAGGCGGTCATCGGTAAAATCGAGCTCGTTGTCGTCATCGGCATAGCGGTCGAGAATCGAGGGGGCATCATCGGAATCGGACGCGCCAGGAGCCTCGATGGGCACCGAGGTATAGGCCGAAGACGATTCCATGGCCTCCAGCACCTCGTCGACGGTCACACCCAGGTACTCAGCGATTTCTTCAACCTTAGGCGAGCGCTGCAGCTCGTTAGTGAGCTTGTCGGTAGCCTGGTTGACCTTGGCAGAAAGCTCCTGCAGACGGCGCGGCACGCGCACGCTCCAGCCCTTGTCGCGAAAGTGACGCTTAATCTCGCCCAGGATGGTAGGCGTGGCAAACGTCGTGAACTCGAGTCCGCGCTCGGGGTCAAAGCGGTCGATAGCTTTGAGCAAACCCAGATAGCCGACCTGCATGAGGTCGTCGAGCGGCTCGCCGCGGTTCTTAAATTTGTTGGCAAGAAACCTTACCAGGTTCATATGGGACATGACGAGCTGCTCACGTGCGTCCGGATCACCGGTCTCTTTGTAGCGACGAAACAGCTCGCGGGTTTTCTCCTTGTCCCAAGCGGTCTTACCGCTCCGGGAACGTTCGGTCATATTAGATATCCGCCTTGAGGTCGAGGGAAAGCGTCAGGGGCGCCGCGGTCTTTTCGTAGGAATCGCACACGCTTGCCAGAATGAGCTCGGCATACACGGCAGCCTGATCATCCTCATCGACCGTAGCCTGGTCACCAAAGGTAAAGGTCATGCCCACGTGCGATTCGTCGACGTCGAATTTGATCGAAATGTCGTCAGAATCAACGGCCGTGCAGCCAAAGATGAAGGCCTCCTCGGCAGCCATACGGATGTCCTCGATACGATCGACGGACATAGAGCACAGCGCACCGACATTTGCCGCCGTCATGCGCACAAGGCGCGCGAGACGCGGATCACCGGCAACGCTCAGCGTAATGGGGCAGGTTGCTTCGCTACTCATCGCAGGACTCCTCGGAGGTCTCGGCGGGCGTATAGGTGTAATACTGAGCAGGCTTGGCTGCGGGCTTCTGCGCATCATCGTCACCAGCAGCGGCATCGTCCCCGGCTTCGTCAATCAGGACACGCTCGGTCGGCTGCTCGGCTTCAGCGGCAGCGGAAAGCTTGCGCTCGGCGTCGGCCGCGGGAGCCTTCACCTTGTTAAAGAGTTTCTGCACGGCACCAGCAGCAGAATCAGTCACGCTCGATACGGCATTGCTGGCCTCGGCCACGCTGCCCGTAACCTCGGAAATGTCGCGAACCACAGCTTCGACCTCTACGAGATTGGAGGTAAGCGCGTCGACGGCGGTCTTGCTCGACTTGAGGAGCGGCTCAACCTGCGCCAGCGCGGGGGTGAGCTCATCGACAGCGCCATCAAGCTTTGCCACCACAGGCTGAGCCTCGGCGATGGCGTTATTGAGATCGTTTACGGTCTTGTCGAGCGAATCAACGACGTCGCGGGTCTTGCGCAGTGTGAGCGCGAGCTCGATAACAGCCCACACACCGGCAACGGCGAGCAGCAGCAGGGCGATTTGAATGGGACTCATACAAGCCTCCCGAAGGAATCGAAATACAGACGCTGTTCATGGTACCCCAAAGAAGGGGAAAGATACCCAAAGGGGATGTGCGAGGTGCCAATGACCTACTTGGGCGCATTGCCGCTACGGTCGCGCTCGCTTTGCTCTACGCGCCACTCTTCCCAGCCGCGGCCGGCAGGCTGCCAAAACGCACCGCGCTCCAACCCCTCGGGCAAATAACGCTGATCGACCCAGCCTTCGGGATAATCATGCGGATACTTATACACACCGTATTCGTCGCTGCCCGGGCGATGACGATCGCGCAGATAACTCGGCACCTCGCGCAGCCCACTTGAATGGATATCGGCCAACGCCGCATCGATCGAAGCCTCGCACGCGTTGGATTTAGGCGCCAAGCACACATAGAGAGCAGCCTGAGCCAGATTAATACGGCACTCGGGATAGCCAATGACCTCGGCAGACTTAAACGCGGCATGTGCCACCAAAAGCGCCTGTGGGTCGGCGTTGCCAACATCCTCAGAAGCCTGAATCATAATACGACGAGCGATAAACTTAGGATCCTCCCCCGCATCGATCATGCGCGCGAGCCAATAGATCGTGGCATCGGGGTCGCTACCGCGCATAGACTTAATAAACGCACTGATGATGTCGTAGTGCATGTCACCGTTTTTGTCGTACGAAAAGCCACGGCGCGGATTGGCAATCTTCACGTCGTCAACAGTGATGGGATAGCGCTCCCCCGCCGCCGGCGCGGGCGTTCCCTCGGTATCGGGGCGCGTGACGGCAATCTCGCTCGCAAGCTCGAGCGTCGTGAGCGCCGAGCGAGCATCACCCGCTGCCAGCGTGCAGATGGTCTTAACCGTATCCTCATCGGCCGAGAACTTACCGTTCAAACCCTGCGGCGCCTCGAGCGCACGCTCAATAAGCGTGGCGATATCCTCGTCTTTAAGATGCTCAAGTTCCACCACGCGACCGCGCGAGAGCAATGCCGAGTTGACCTCGAAGTACGGATTCTCCGTCGTGGCGCCAATCATAATGACGGTACGGTTCTCAACTGCATGCAGCAGGGCATCCTGCTGCGACTTGGAAAAGCGGTGAATCTCATCGATGAAAAGAATGGTACGGCGGTCGTAGGTATTCAGGCGCGTCTTGGCCTCGTCAATCACGCGGCGCAAGTCCTTTACGGTGCCCGTCACGGCGCTGACCTCGACAAACTCACTCTTGGTATGGTTGGCGATAATGTGGGCCAGCGTCGTCTTGCCCGTACCGGCCGGCCCGTACAGAATCACACTCGACAGCACGTCGTGCTCAATTGCGGCACGCAACCACGAGCCTTTACCGACGGCCTTTTGCTGGCCCACATACTCGTCGAGCGAATTGGGCCGCATGCGCACCGCAAGCGGCGCATTCTGAAAGGAACGCTCACGCGTCGAAGCAGAAAAAAGGTCGTCCATAGCCATCCCGTGCATCAATCAAAAACGTTTTCCACCTACAGTATACCGAATAAATACGAACTACCGTTCGTTAATATAGGTACGGTGCGGAAACTTCAATCCCGGGAACAGCTTGCTCGTCAGCTCGCAGAAATAGCCGTCCGTCATGCTCGCAATGTAATCCACGACCGCCTGGTCCTTATCATCTTGCCAGGGATAGGTGCGATCGTAGTAGGAAAGCTGCCGCTCAATGCGAGAAATGTGGTGCTTAAAGATATACGAAGACTCGTCGCCTTCGTTTATATCCTGCAGGCAACGGTCGTAGAGCTTTTCGAAGGCCTCGCGCAGCTCCACTTCGGAGTCGCCTTCGATGCCGCCCTTGCTATAGATCTTCTCGTAGTTCTCGCGCTTGGCTCGGCGGATTTCCTCAAACAGGTCCTCGCTCATCTCGATGCGTGGCTTGCCATAGCTGTGCTCGACGATATCGATGGAGGCATGCGTAAGGATCCAGCTGTTGTATGCCCCGCCCAGGTCATCGTCAAAGGCGTCGGGTGGCAGCAGACCCGCCGCAATGGCGTCTTGGCGATCGCGCCCCACGTAGGCAAGGATATCCGAGATGCGAACCACGCAGCCCTCGAGCGTCATGGGGCGCAGGTGCTCAATTGCGCTGTAACCTGTGGCAATGCAATCCTCAACCGTAAGGTCGAACTGGTCAAAGGAGCTCATGTCCGAAAGCTCAAATACACGCTGTTCGTACTCACCGTTGTGGCATAGCACGCCGTCGAGCGTCTGGAGCGACACGTTGCGGCCGTACAGCGCGTCGAGCACGCGGACCGACTGTACGTTATGGAAAAAATAGCGGCCCGTGCGATCGTGATAGATATCGTTGAGGAATCGCTCACCCGCATGGCCAAAGGGCGTGTGACCCAAGTCGTGGCCTAAGCCAATCGCCTCGATCAGATCGCAGTTGAGCCCCAGAGCACGTCCGATATCGCGCGCGATGCGCGAGACAAGCTGCACGTGCAGGCCGCGACGCGACAGGTCATCGTTGCTGCGAAAACTGAAGACCTGCGTTTTGCCTGCATAACGCGTGTATGCGGGCAGATGCAGAATCTTTTCGGTATCGCGCATGAAGGCCGGACGCATGAGCGTGCCCTCGTCTGCAGCCCGATCGACACGTCGGATGACCTGGTCGTCACCGCATCGATAGGGATTAACGACACCCGAGGCGCGGTCGGCGGCGATACGCCCGACCAGCTCGGGCGACAACGCCGCGGGAATGCGATCCATACGCGCCTTGATGGCGGCTGTCTGTTGATTGATTGCCATGGCATGCTCCTTAAAAAGGGCGCGCAAACGATTACAGCGTACTACCCACAACCTCGATTATGGCAAATATCGGCACCAAAAACGGCAGCAATGGCAGGGAGCGCGATTTTGCGATGAGACAGGCGCCAGCAAGGGCCAGGAGCGCAGCCGCAAACGCAACGATGCCACCCAGAGGGTCGAGCGTGCAAAGCGCGAAAAGCGCCTTAGCATCCCCCATGCCAATGCCAGGGGCGTGGCGAACACGACGCCAGAGCGACTCAGTAAGCACAAGGGCAAGGTAGACGATGATCGCAAGACCGGCGTGGTCAAGCGCAGTGTTAACGCCCCTGTCGAGCCAAACGCCTGCAAACGCTGCCACCGCACACGCACCGGCAAGCTCATTGGGAAACCGTCGCTCACGGGCATCAATCGCCGCGCCAGCAAAGATGCAAATCCAAAACGGGATATAGACCATCTAACACCTCCTTGGGCAGCAGCTCAAACGCAAAAACCACCACAAAGGTGCCTGTCCCCTTTGTGGTGGTTTTGATCGTGGTTATTTGGCGCCTTGCATGACCTCGTCAAGGGTAACGCTGACGGCGTGCTGCGTCGGGACCCAGTCGACCTTCAGGAACAGCGCGGCCACCGTGATGGGGATATAGCTGAACATAAAGATCGGGAAGGTAAACAGGTTAGTCACCAGACGCCACTTTTGCGCGCAGTGAATGTGCTTGTACTCAAAGATAGTCGTGAGCAGCGCCAGGATAAAGAAAGTCAGATACATCATGGCGAAGGTCATAATGAGCGAAGCGGCACAGGCCTGCATCTCGACTTCGGTAGCCAAAAAGCCGTGCGAGAGTCCACCCACGATCAGGAACGTCGCATTGGCGAGCATCGAGATGAGCGACAGCAGCATACCCGGGGCGATCGTCATGAACATGTCGTAGGCGGCAAAGCGATGGTAGCGGAAGGTCGACTTGACCAGGTGCTTACCGTAAGTAAAGAACACCTGGTAGAAGCCCTTGGTCCAACGCATGCGCTGTTTCCAGGACGCCTTAAACGTCACGGGTTGTTCGTCAAAGAACTCCGCCGGCGCATAGCCAATGCGAATGCCGTGAATGGCGCAGAACGTGGTGAACTGAATGTCCTCGGTCAGCGTGTGGAACTGCCAACCGTGCATGCCCTCGATAACGCTGGCGGAGATGAGGTAGCCCGAACCCGAGACGGCGCAGGACGTCTTGCAGATATTACGCGCGTTGTTGAGGAAGCGCGCCTCGCGTAGATACCACGTGGCATTAGCAGCCGAGATCCACGAGCTGCCGAAGTTCTTGGAATTGCGATAGCTCGTGACCACATGGAAGCCCTGGTCAAAGGCATCATTCATCTTGGAAACGTAATCGCGGGAGATAACGTTATCGGCATCGAAGATAAAGTAGCCCTCAAACGTGTCGGGATACTCGTTGAGAATGCGGTCGAAGCCAAAGTCCATGACCCAGCTCTTGCCCTTGCGGGCCAGGTCATTGCGCTCGTAAACAATGGCACCGGCCTCGCGCGCGAGCTGCGCCGTGTTGTCGGTGCAGGCATCGGCGACCACGAAAACCTCGATGAGCTCGGACGGATAATCCTGGTCCTTGATGGAGCGAACGAGGTTGGCGATCACGGCCTCCTCATTATGCGCCGCGATAAAAAAGGCATAGCGATGGAGTTTTTTGGCCTTGGGAGGCGCGACCTCGCCACGAAGAGCGCCAATGACAAAGAAGACCACCTGGTACAGAAAGCAGACCGTGAGCAGCGTGACGACAATCTGGTTGAAGATCACGATGGGTGTGTTGGTTTGTAAAAAGGCGAGCATGCAGGCTCCCAGCAACGCGTAACGTAAACAATCGTATATCTTACCGCAGGCTTACCGAGTTCAAGAAACCACCTAATACTGGCTAGGCTTCGAGAAGACCGAGCTGCGGAACGATTTCATCTCCAACGGCCGTGCGACCGAGCGAGCGCGGAGCCAGATCGTCGAGAACCGCAGCGAGATCCCACGGCAACTCGTCGCGGCACTCAATGCGCTCCCCCGTCACGGGATGGTCGAACGCCACGCGCCAGGAATGAAGGAACTGCCTGGTCAGGCCCTGGTCGGCGCGCGCATCGCACTTGCCGTAGAGTGGATCGCCCACGCAGGCGTGGTTGATATGACGCATATGCACGCGAATCTGGTGCGTGCGACCGGTAAACAGATGGCACTCAACGAGCGTATAACCATCGTCAAAGCGCGTGGAATCAAAGCGCTCGAGGACTTTAAAGGTCGTAATGGCCTGACGGGCAAAGGGGTCATCGGAAACCGCCATCTTCACACGGTCGCGCGTGGAGCGGGCGATACCGGTGTTGATAGTGCCCTCGTCCATGGCGATGTGCCCGTGAACGAGCGTGATATAGCGACGGTCGAGCGTGCGCGTGCGGATAAGATTTTGAAGCGCGCGCTGGGTGTCGTCGTCCTTTGCCGCGAGCATAAGGCCCGAGGTATCGCGATCAAGGCGATGCACGATGCCGGGGCGGTCCTCACCCTGCACGGTACCAAGATGGTCGATGCCGCAGTGGTAGACCAGGGCGTTCGCAAGGGTGCCGCTCTCGTGACCATGGGCGGGATGGCACACCAGGCCGCGCTGCTTGGAGAGCACGATGAGGTAGTCGTCCTCATAGCGGATATCGAGGGGAATGGCCTCGGGAATCACGTCGGTCGGATCGTGCGGCTCGGGCAAGTCGACCGAGATGCGGTCGCCGGAGCGCACGGCATATTTTTTTGATAGGCAGGTCTCGCCGTTGACGGCAACGGCACCGCCCTCGATCAGATGTGCGCAGGCAGAGCGCGTGGGACAGCCATCGTTGGCGCCCAGATAGGCGTCGAGACGCTGACCAGCGGCATCGTCGGCAACGAGAATATGGATGTCGGCCATTAGCGCTCATTCCTTTCGCGAATCTTGCGGGCACGCTCCCCACGCTGCTTGGCTTTGCGTTTGGCGCGGGCCTCGTCACGGGCGTTGAGCTCGGCGGTCGCATCGACCTCGCGAGCGGCGGGACTCAAGAACATGTAACCGATAAGCGCCAACACAACACCGACCGTAATGCCGATATCGGCCACGTTAAAGACAGGAAAGTCGATGAACGTGGTAGCAATGAAATCGGTCACGAAGCCAAAGGCGAGGCGGTCGATCGCGTTACCGATGGCACCGCCCGCAACCATCGCCATGCCTACAACCTCAAGATGGGCGAGCTGGGGCGCACGAACGAGGTACACGGCAATAGCGATAATGACCGCCAACGCCAGCACGGCAAACGCGATGCCATGCCCCTCACCCATGCTAAAGGCAGCACCGATATTGCGAACAAACAGGAAATCGATCACGCTGGGAATAACGGTCATATGCAGGGCATCGCCCACGGAACGAACCGCAAGCTTGGTCAGCTGGTCAACGAGCAACACAACGAGCGCCACGCCACCAGCAACACCCAACCGCCAACGCAAAGGCGGCGTCATATCCGCACCACGACCCAAAGAAATCCCCTACCCTCAAGAACCTCGAAATACGTTTAACGCAAATCAATATCTTATATTGACCAGCAACGAAATAGCCGATGATTCGTTACCGACAGCGAAAACCCGCCAGAGCGAGCAAGGTGCCTTGAAGCGAGGCGGCATAGACCTTATGGTCATGCCGCCGAAGCTGAAAGGCAGATTGCCGCTCTGGCGGGTTTGCAGCGTCGAGCCGTTACGCGGTTTGGTAAAACCGCGTAACTACAGCGCGTCAGCGCAGCGCTTGCAGATATGCGCGTGGCCGTTGTACTCGCCGACGGTGGTGCGATAGTTCCAGCAACGGTCGCAGCACTCGCCCTCGGCAGCCTCAATGGCAACGGAGAGCTCCTCGCCCTGGGTCAGCTCAACATCGGAGACGATGTAGAACTCGGCCAGGTCGACGGCCTTGTCGCCGGTCAGCAGCGCATACATCTCGGCGGGAACGACCGCCTTGACGCGGACCTGCTGACTCTTGGTGAAGGTGCCGGCGGAGCGGGCATCCTCAAGGGCCTTGGTCACGGCGCTACGGAGCTCAAGCGAAGCCTCGAGCACGCCCTCAAACTCATTGGCCTCGTCGACCGTGATGGGCGACTTGTACCAATCGAGCAGCGCAGCATACTTCTGGTGGTCGACGCAGCCGGCAGGCGCATAGGCCATGGCCTCGTCGACGGTGTAGGACAGGATCGGCTGCAGATCGCGCATGAGCATCGAGAAGAGCTCGGCCAGCACGGTCTGGGCGCTGCGGCGCTCGAGCGAGCCGGGCTTGTCACAGTACAGACGATCCTTTAGGGCGTCGAGATACACGTTGGAAAGCTCGGTAACCACAAAGTCGTAGAGCGCACGGTAGGCGCGCGGGAACTCGTAGCAAGAGTAAGCGTCGTCGACCTCGGCCTGGACCTGGGTCAGACGGGCAACCATGAGCTTGTCGAGCGGCAGCAGGTCGGCAAAGGCGACGCCGTCAGTCTCGGGCTCAAACTGACCCTCGAGCTCGGAGAGCAGGAAGCGCAGCGTGTTGCGGAAACGACGGTAGGCATCGGACGTACGGGCAAGGATCTCGTGGTCGATGGAGACGTCGGAGCTGGTGTCGACCGAGGCGACCCACAGACGGATGATGTCGGCGCCCATCTCGTCGCAGACCTTATTGGGGTCGATGACGTTGCCGAGCGACTTGGACATCTTGCGACCCTGGCCGTCGAGCGTGAAGCCCTGCGAGACGACCGCCTTGTACGGAGCATGGCCGTTGGCACCCACCGAGGTGAGCAGCGAGCTCTGGAACCAACCACGATGCTGGTCGGAGCCCTCGAGATACACGTCCGCCGGGTACTCCAGCTCGGGGCGGTACTCGCAGACGGCCTTCCAGGAAACGCCGGAGTCCCACCACACGTCGAGGATGTCCTTATCGGCCTTAAGGTGATGGCCGCCGCACTTGGGGCAGACGCAGGCCTCGCCCAGGTAGCTCTCGGGAGCGTCGGTGAACCAAGCGTCGGAGCCCTTCTCGTGGAAGAGCTTGATGACGGCGTCGAGCGTAGCGTCGTTCATGACCTTCTCGCCACAGTCGGCGCAGGTGTAGCTGGGGATAGGCACGCCCCAGTTGCGCTGACGGCTGATGCACCAGTCGGGACGCTGCTCGACCATGGCACCGATGCGGTTGGCGGCGTGAGCCGGATACCACTTGACGTTCTCGCGAACCTCCTTGCCAGCCTGCTCACGCAAACCGGTCTTGTCCATCGAGACAAACCACTGGTCAGTAGCACGGAAGAGCACCGGGTGCTTGCAGCGCCAGCAGTGCGGATAGCTGTGCGTAATCTTCTTCTCAAGGACCAGGGTGCCGCGCTCGCGCAGGAACTCGATGATGTGCGGGTTAGCCTCATCGGTATCCATACCGCTGAAGGGGCCGCCGGTGCCAAACTCCTCACCGGTGTAGAACTTGCCATCGTCATCGACCGGCATGCAGATGTCGGTGATGCCCTCCTTGAGGCAGGCAAAGTAGTCGTCGACGCCGTGGCCGGGCGAGTTGTGGACGATACCGGTACCGTCGTCGACACCGACGTAATCGGCCAGCAGCGCCACGCCCTCAACGCCGTCAAAGATCGGCTGCTTGTAGTGGATGTGGTGGAAGGTCTCGGCGGGAACCACATAGGGCTTGCCGTCGACCATAACCGGGGTGTACTCCCAGCCAAACTCCTCACAGCACTTGGGAGCAAGGTCCTCGAGCATGACCTCGGCACGACCGTCGTGCTCAACGGCGACATAGGCGGCGCCGGGCTTAAGGGAAACGGCCTGGTCGGAGGGGATGGTCCACGGCGTGGTCGTCCAGATGATGAAGTCGACCGGGCCGTCGAAGTTCTCGAGGCCGGCGGGCTTGGAGGTCATCTCAAAGCGAACGAAGATGGACGGGCTCGTCTCGTCGGAGTACTCGATCTCTGCCTCGGCCAGCGCGGTGTGACAGTGCTTGCACCAGTGAACCGGCTTGTGGCCGCGATAGATCATGCCCTTATCGAACATGGCCTTGAAGACCTCGATGTCGGCGGCATCATGCTGGTGATAGAGCGTCAGATAGGGGTTGTCCCAGTCGCCGAGCACGCCCAGACGACGGAAGCCGGCCTTCTGCAGCTCGATGTTCTCGACAGCGAACTCGTTGCAGAGCTCACGAATCTTGGCCGTGGGGGTCTGGTTGAACTTTTCGGTGCCGAGCTTCTCCTCGACCTTGTGCTCGATCGGCTGGCCATGGCAGTCCCAACCGGGGACATAGGGAACCTCATAGCCCTGCATCATCCAGTAGCGGTTGATCATGTCCTTGGAGATCTTGTTCATGGCATGGCCGATGTGGATCGGACCGTTGGCGTACGGAGGACCGTCGTGCAGCACAAACTTCTTGTGACCCTCGTTCTTCTTCAGAACCTGCTCGTAGACCTTGTTGTCCTGCCAGTCCTTGAGTCGCTTGGGCTCGGACTTGGAAAGACCGGCACGCATGGGAAAACCGGTCTTGGGCAGATTCATCGTCTGCTTGTACTCGTTTGCCACGGTACCCCTTTCATTTCGTGGGCGCGCACGCCCTCTGGGCACCAAAAAAGCGCCCGTCCCTACAAGCTGGGACGAAGCGCCACAAAACGGGCTGTACGCCCGTAAAAGCTCTTCGCTTAACCACCCAGCTTAGATGCCCTCGCCCGCGTAATCGCGCGCTCGCATCCGTTACTCGGCTGGCCTGTATCGACGACCATCTCGGCGATATCTACTAAGACGTGCCTGTGCGGCACATCCGTTGGGACCGCAGCTCCGGGGTGATTTTCATCGGTCGCATGCACGGGTTCTCAGCGCTCCCCGATCTCTGTAGCATGCGGATGGCCGACTACTCGTCCCCATCAACGCTTATGCGGAGTATGCTAGCACGTTCCGCGCCGGCGAAAAACCCTCAACACTGGTTTTATACGTTCGAAATTTCTCGCTATTACAGCCCTGCTCTAGGAGCAAAATACCTGAAAGCACTCTATCAAACGAAAGAAGGTTGCTATGCGCACGATTGGAATGAGCGACTACACCGTTGGCGAGGATTGCTTTGACGAGCTGCCCGCCGCACTGGCGGAGTACGGCGCGACAAAGGTCGCGATCATCGGTGGCAAGCGGGCACTGGCCGCAGCACTTCCCGGTATCGAAGCTGCGCTGGCAGGTACCGACGTCGAGATTCTGGAGACGCGCGTCTACGGTACCAACAGTACGCGTGCCAATATCGCCAAGGTCGTGAACTCCCCTGCCTGCCAGAAAGCCGACGTGCTCATTGCCTGTGGCGGCGGAAAGGCGCTCGATACCGTGAAGACGGCGGCCATCGAGCTCAAGAAGATCGTCTTCACCGTCCCGACGATTTGCTCCAACTGCTCCGCCGCGACCGCCATTGCCGTTGTCTACAACGACGACGGCTCGCTCGAGGGCTATTCGTACCCCAACCGCCCCGCTCACATCTTCATCAACCCCAAGATCATCGCCGAAGCACCGGCAGAATACTTCTGGGCCGGCGTGGGCGATGCCCTGTCTAAGCAGCCCGAGGTCGAGTACGCCACGAGCGCCGGCAACCTGGAGCACACCGCCGGTCTTGGCCTGGCACTCGCCCACACCTGCTCCGAACCGCTATTTACCTATGGCGTCCAGGGTCTTGAGGACGTGCGCCAGAACCTGTCGAGCGAGGCCGTCAAGCAGATCGCGCTCGATATCGTGGTCAACACGGGCTATGTCTCGAACCTGACCAACCAGAACGATTACTACTACAACTCAAGTGTGGCGCACGCGTTCTACAACGCCACCTGCAGCATTCCGCGTGAGGGCACCTACCTGCACGGCGAGGTCGTAAGCCTGGGCGTGCTCGTGCTGTTTGCCTATACGGGAAAGACCGATAACCTTGAGCGCTACGCTGCCTTTAACAAGCAGATGGGGCTGCCCGTGACGCTTGAGCAGGTCGGGCTTTCCGAGTCCGATATCCCAGCCCTGTGCGAGTACGCGCATGCCACCAACGAGTGGAAGCAGGGCAACCCTGAGCCCTTCACCGACGAGAAGTTCGCCGCCGCCATCAAGGCCGCCGACGCTTACGGCCACACGCTCTAGGCCTAACCCAAAACCACCACAAAGGGGACAGTGAACTGCGCCCCGAAACTTGGACTGAATAAAT
>URCO01000022.1:0-38409 GCA_900546375.1 uncultured Collinsella sp. | reverse complement strand
TACACCCTAGAGTTCGTCGGCAGCGTCAGATGTGTATAAGAGACAGGAGATATATCATTTTATTGTACTTCTCTTTCTGAGGGTTTTAATCAGATACACGGCAATGCCCACAGCACCACTTATGATAATATAAAATACTGATGAAAACTTCACAGAAAAAAGTGTGAAAAGTATCATCATTATGAAAACTCCAAGCATTATAATTTTGTCAAGCAATGTGTTATCAAGTGCTTTCAACATTCTTAGTCCTGCAGTAAGTATAAGATATATTACACCCACCTGAATGCCACGGAATCCAGCGTAGACTACTTTTAAAGACAGAAATTTGTCAAAGAAAAGTGATATTATGTAGATTATAAAAAACGACGGTATGCACACACCGACAGTTGCCGCAATAGCACCCCGCACACCGTCTATTTTGTAGCCGATATATGTAGCACTGTTTACAGCAGTTGGTCCGGGGGTGGACTCTGATATAGCTGTCATATCGAGAAATTCTTTTTTATCAAGCCAATTTTTGCGCACACAAAATTCTGTTTCAAGCAAGGCTATCATTGCATATCCTCCGCCAAAGGTAAAAACGCCTATCTTAAGAAAGGTCAGAAACAATGTTCTTATATTTGAATTGTCATTTTTCAAAAAAACTCACCTCTTTTTATATTATAACGAACTTGTCCTAGTAAGTCAATGCTTTTATTAGCATTTGCTGATTTATTACGAAACATTAAAATAATCTATAATTATGTGTAAAACAGTTGACAATAGTCGATATATGGTGTATAATATACTTTGTTAAAATTAAATAGCCTTATCAAGAGTGGTGGAGGAAACAGGTCCTGTGAAGCCCAGCAACCTAGCGTTAGTTAAGGTGCTAAATCCTGCGGTTATTTCCGAAAGATGAGGAAATTGAGTAATTTCAAGCGTTTCGGAATGAAGCGCTTTTTTTGTGGCTGTTTTTAGATTAACAAATATGCAGCCGATGCGGTGGTCGGTCACGCGGTCCTGGGGCTGGTTGTAGGTACGGATCTTCTCGGAACGGTTGCCGTGGCCGATCTGGCTCTGGCGCTCGGCGCCGAGCTCGGCCTGCTGCTTCTCGAGTTCCATCTCGTACAGACGGGCACGCAGCATCTGCATGCAGACCTCGCGGTTCTGGATCTGGGAGCGCTGCTCCTGCGACTGCACCACGGTGTTGGTGGGCAGGTGAGTGATACGCACGGCGGAGTAGGTGGTGTTAACGCACTGACCGCCAGGGCCCGAAGCGCAGTAAGTGTCGATACGCAGGTCGGACTGGTTGATCTGGACGTCAATCTCCTCGGCCTCGGGAAGCACGGCGACGGTTGCCGTGGAGGTCTGGATGCGACCCTGGGACTCGGTCTTGGGGACGCGCTGGACGCGATGCACGCCGGACTCGTACTTCATGACGGAGTAGACGCGGTCGCCCTCGACCTTGAACTCGATGGACTTAAAGCCGCCGGCCTCGCTGGGGCTGGAGTCGAGTACGGTGGTCTTCCAGCCGCGCGACTCGCAGAAGCGCTGGTACATCTTGTACAGATCGCCGGCAAAGATGGCCGCCTCGTCGCCACCGGCGGCGGAGCGGATCTCGACGATGGTGTTCTTGTCGTCGTTGGGGTCGCTCGGGATGAGCATGTACTTAATGTCTTCCTCGAGCTGGGGAAGCTTGGCCTCGTTTTCGGAGATGTCCATCTGGAGCATCTCCTTCTCATCGGCATCGGTGGTATCGTGGAGCATCTCCTTGGCGGCCTCGATGTCATCGAGCGCGCCGATGTACTCGCGCGAGGCCGCGATGAGGTCGGACTGGTGCGCGTACTCCTTGTTGAGACGCGTGAACTCCTTAATATCGGAGGCGACGGCCGGGTCGGAGAGCTTCTTCTCGAGCTCCTCGTAGGCCTTGATGATCTTTTCGAGCTTGTCGCGCATGGCGGGACTCCTTTATATGCGTGAAGGTGAAAATCGGCAGAGTTGATGGGGCGCGCGGCGCCACTGCGGGGGTAAGCCCGGCTAGAGCATGTCGATCTTCAGATACATGCGCATCCCTTCGCGTATGGGGTACATAGTTGCGGTCTAACCCATACATGATAGCGTGCGCAGGCAAACCTGCATATAACCCGCACGGAATGATTGGACGTAGTCGTTGGGGACGTTCCTTAACGACTAGTCGTTTAAGAACGTCCCCAACGGCTAGCAAAGGGGCTGTCGCTTTGTCACATTCTAGAGCGTCTGAAGCAGAGCGACGAGGAAGCGGATGCCCTGGAGGTAGGCGCGGCGGGTGATGCGCTCGTTGGTGCCGTGGACGCCGCGATCACACTCGTCGTCATCAACCACAAAGGCCGAGAAGCGAATGCATTCAGGGCAAATGTGCTGGTAGTTAGCAGCGTCGGTCGCACCGATCACGGTCGAGGGCACAATTGCCACCGGCTCGAATGATCCGTTTTCCTCCGTCCCCTTTGGATCACGGAAATAGCGGGCGGCGATGGAGCGAACCGCCTCGAGGCCGGGGCCACCGATGCGCGGGGACGGCGAGGGTTCGGAGCTGCCGGGGCCTAGCTCCACTTCGACACGACCGGCAAGGTCCGCCCCGGCAACCGCCTCACGGCAGCGCGCCACAACGTCGGCCACGCTCGTGCCCTCGAGCATACGGAAGTTGATGTTGGCCCACATATCCTGCGGCATTACGTTGGCGCCGGTGCTGCCACCCTCGATCTGCGTGGGTGCGCAGGTGGTCGTCACCAGCGGATAGAGCTTTTTGCTGACGAGGCAATCGCGGACAATGGCATCCCCGTTGGCGGCAATTTCATCGGCCGTGTAGAGCCCCAGCTCGACGAGCTGTACGGCAAGCAGATCGGTCACACGCGTCGGCCACTCGATATCGCAGATTGCGGCGATGGCACGGCTCAGCACCTCGAGCGAAGTGCCGCCGTAGGGGTTAGACGAATGCCCGCCTTCACTCTTCGTCTTGAGCACGATATCGGCATAGCCCTTCTCGGCAAGGTCGGCATGCATAAGCCAGCCATCGCCCGCGCCGCACTCGGCAGCCGAAACAATACGGTAGTCGCCCTCGTCGATCAGGCACTCAAGCTCAATGCCGCGCTCCTCGAGCGCGCGGCCGATGGCGCCTGCGCCGCACTGCGTAGTCTCCTCGTCCTGGCCAAAGGCGAGCAGCAGGGTGCGCTCGTGCTCCCAGCCGTGCGCCAGCGCATACTCAACCGCCTCGAGAATGCCTGCGACCTGGTCCTTCATGTCAATCGCACCGCGACCCCAAATGTAGGTGTCGTCCACATGTCCGCTAAAGGGGGCATACGTCCAGTCAGCCTCGGTGCCGGGCACCACGGGGACCACGTCCATGTGGCCCATGAGCATGACGGGTTTGAGGGCGGGGTCGGAACCGCCAAGCGTCACCAGCAGCGAATGGTCGACAAGCTCGACCTCGCCCACCGCGAACACGCGCGGCCAGGCCTGCTGCATATAGGCGCGCAGGTCGTCGAAGGGCTGCCAGTTCACCGCCTCGGCATCCATGCTCGAGATGGTCGGAAACGACAGCACGCGGCCCAGGCGCTCGCACGCGCCAGCTTCGTCCAAATCGGCAAAATCATCCTCATGCGCAAAGAAGCGCCAAACCTCGGCCATGACATCCTTTCGATTGTGATGACGAGGGCCGCCCCACCGGAGCGGCCCTGCCACGTAAGCGTTTGCGGTCGGTTATTTGTCCTCGAGATAACGCGAGAGGAACTCGCGAGTGCGCTGGTGCTTGGGGTTGCCGAAGAGCTCGGCCGGCGCGGCGTCCTCGAGGACCACGCCCTTGTCCATAAAGACCACGCGATCGGACACGGTTCGGGCAAAGGCCATCTCGTGCGTGACGACGACCATGGTCATGCCGTCGGCAGCGAGCTTGCGCATGACCTCGAGCACCTCTCCCACGATCTCGGGGTCGAGTGCGGAGGTCGGCTCGTCGAACAGCATGATCTGCGGATTCATGCACAGGGCACGAGCGATGGCCACGCGCTGTTTTTGACCACCGGACAGGCGGCCCACGGCGGCGTGCGCGAATTTTTCGAGTCCCACGCTCGTCAGATGCTCCATCGCGACCTTCTCGGCCTCGGCCTTGCTCATCTTTTTGAGCATGACAGGCGCGAGCGTGCAGTTGTCGAGCACATCCATGTTGTTGAACAGGTTGAAGCCCTGAAACACCATACCGATGTCCTCGCGCAGCTTGTTGATGTTGCAGCGCTCGGCCGTGAGGTCCTGGCCGTGGAACCAGATGTGGCCCGCGTCCGGGGTCTCGAGCAGATTGAGGCAGCGCAGAAAGGTCGACTTGCCCGAGCCCGAGGCGCCGATGATGGTGACGACCTCGCCGGATTTGACGGACAGGTCGATGCCTTTGAGCACCTCGAGCGAGCCGAAGCTCTTGCGCAGGCCCTCGACGCGGATGAGCGGCTCATTGGTCTGTGCGGCGGCCGCAACGCCGGTAGTGGCGGTATCTGCCATGATGATTCTCCTCGTCTTAAGCCTAGTTGGAGCTGGGCAACGTGGCCGGAGCCTCGGCACCGAGCTTTTTGCCAAAGGCTTCGAGCAGGCGGCTCGCCACAAGCGTCAGGATCAGGTAGACCACGAGCGCCACGCAGTAGACCTCCATCTGGCGGTAGTACACGCCGGCGACCGTGGTAGTGGCGTACATAAGGTCGAACACGCCGATGACCGAGAGCACCGACGAATCCTTGATGTTGATGATGAGCTCGTTGGTGAGCGCCGGAATCGCGTTTTTAATGCCCTGGGGGAACACGACTTTGCGCATAGCCTGCCACTGCGACAGACCCAGCGAGCGTGCTGCCTCGGCCTGGCCAGGATCGATGGACTCGATGCCGCCGCGCAGGACCTCCATCATGTAGGCGGTGGAGTTGAGCGAGATGGTGACGAGGCCGGCGGTGAAGGTACTCCAAATCTGGTTGGCCTGAGCGGTCTCGAAGCCCATGCCGCGCAAAACGGTGAAGCCCGCGTAATAGATGAGCAGGCCCTGGACCATCATGGGCGTACCGCGCACGATGGTGGAATAGATGGTCGCAAAGCCGCGGCCGATACTCTTAAAGAAGCGCACCAGGTCGTTGTCCACGCGATCGAAGGTCTGAATACGCAGGAACACAAAGAGCAACGCCAGGAAGAATGCGATGACGGTACCGAAGGTGGCAAGCGCGATGGTAATCTCGATACCGCGGATAAAGAAGTCCCCGCTCTTGTAGGTCATGTAGACCAGGCTCGACAAAAAGTCGCTGGGGTTGGAGTCCGAGACAATACTCACCTGCACCAGGTCGATAAACGACATGACGCAGCGGTCCACGAAAAAGATTGCCGCGATGGCGACCACAACATAGCTGCCCAAGCGCGCGCCGTGGCGGAAACGCTCGGATGCGAACGGTGACGTTTCGCGATAGTCGCTCCAGTGCATAATCTTGGTGACGAGCGCCGCCGCCGACACGACAATCCAGGCCCAAAGGATTGCCCAGAGGCAGTCTTGGAACACGCCCGTAGGCGCCAAGAAGCTCAGCGGCGTGGGGTTGCGTTGGCTAAACGCCAGGCCGAGCGCCGCGATAACGCTCGTGCCCAGGTACACATAACGGTGGTCGGCCTTGATAAAGGAGGCCAGGCGATTGATGGTTTTCATGCTGCCTCCCTATGCCGGCTGACGGTCGAGGCACGCGTCCCACATTTGGTCGCGCTCCTCTTGGCTAATGCCCTTGAGCGTCTTATCGATGAGCTTAAGCAGTTTGTCCGAGCCCTTGCGGCAGCCGACGTTTGCCGCGACCTCCTGCTTAAAGCCCTCGCCCTCGGCAAAATGGATGGGGACGATACCGGGATTTTGGGCCATATAGCCCTTCTCGTTCTCGGTGTTGTAGGTCACGGCGTCGCACGTGCCCTGCAGCAGATTCGAGAACACCGTGGGGACCGAATCGACCGGGTTCTTGTGGACGACGCCCGGGATCTCGTCGATGACGGTATCGAGCATGGTGTCCTTTTGGCCGAGCACCGTGGCACCGCTAAAGTCGCTAAGCTTGGTGGCGTTCTGGTAGGGGGAACCCTCTTTTACGAACAGGCCAAAGTAGCCAATGAAGTACGGGTCGGAAAAGCCGACCGACTCCTCGCGCTCGGGCGTGGCGCTCATACCGGCGATGATGAGGTCGATCTGGCCGTTGTTGAGCGAATCGATGAGGCCCGAGAAGCTCTGCTTGACGGCAACGGGCTCGCCACCGAGGGCCTTGCAGACGATCTTGGCGATCTGCACGTCGTAGCCATCGGCATAGGCGCCCTGCACGTTGTCGATGGGAATGGTGAACTCGCTGGCTTCGGAAACCTGCCAGTTGTACGGGGCGTAGGCCGCCTCCATGCCAATGCGGATCTTGTCCTTGCCGATCACGGAATCGGACAGGTCGTCGCGACCGCCGCCCGTCGTGGGCTGAACCACTTTGAGCGTGGACGGACGCTGACAGCCGGCGAGCGCGCCGGCGACGACGGAAGCGCTCGCAGCGAGAGCACTACCCAAAAAGATGCGACGGCTGCATACCGGCTGTGGATGCGCGTCGCGTTGATGGGGAGAATGCATAATCTGCCTTCCCTGTTGAATCGTACGCTAACGACTTAACAGGATACCGCTCAGCGTTACTTCCAGCAGATGCATATATAAGATGCATATATACAAGTTTACGAACTGAAAACGATTGGTAGTCGTTGGGGACGTTCTTAAACGACTAGTCAAACAAGAACGTCCCCAACGACTAGGCATGAAAAAGGCAAGGCATAGACCTTCTGGTCATGCCTTGCCTTTTGAATGACAAATTGTCGCTCTGGGTGGCGCGCAGCGTCGACCGGCCCGCCGTTCGTCAGAACGGCGGAACCTCTAGAGCAAGGTAACGCTAAAGCTGCGCTTGTCCGTCTCGCCGGGGGCCAAGGTGATGGTGTTGACCTTATGCTCAAAGACGTCGTCCTCGGTGTCCATGGTGGTGTGGCCGGTCCAAGGCTCGAGCGCCACAAACGGGGCGTCGTTGGCGGCAGACCACACGCCGATGTACTTAAAGCCCTCAAAGTCGATCTTGACGCCGTGGCCCGACTTGCGACCGCGCAGCGTGAGCGTGGAGCCCGGGGTATCGGTGAACATGATGGCGTCGTTATCGAAGCTGCGGTGCGTGATGGGCAGCACGTCCGAGTTATCGGGAGCCTTGTAGCTACCCTCGAACGTCATAAGGCCATCGGGCGTGATGACGGGGGCCTCGTTAGTCCAAGCCTCGGTAAACGCCAGCTCGTAGTCCTCGAACGCCTCGTCCTCGGCACCGGGGGCGGGCACGTTGAATGCGGGGTGGCCGCCCACCGAGAACGGCAGGTCCACGTCGCCGGTGTTGGTGACGGCAAAGGTCTGCGTGAGGGTGGCGTCGCCGGTCAGGGCATAGGTCATGTTGAGCTTAAAGTGGAACGGGAACGCCTTGAGAGACTCGGGCGTGTCGGTGAGCTCGTAGGTAACGGACAAACCGTCCTCCGACACCCCGACGATCTTGTGCTCGACAATGCGCGCGATGCCGTGGCGCGCCATCTCGCAGGTGCCGGCTGCAGACGTCGCCGTGTTGTTGCGCAGCGATCCCACGATGGGGAACAGGATGGGCGCGTGCTTGCCCCAAAAGGCCGGGTCGCCCTGCCACAGATACTCATTGCCGTTGAGGGCAAGGCTCGTGAGCTGGGCGCCCATGGAATCGATGGCCGCGGTGAGGCCGCCGCGCTTGATGGTAGTGACGGTGGACATGCTACTTCCTCCAAAAGTAAACAACAGTGTCGAGGGTTATTGTCCCACTCTTGGCAGCAGGGCTGAGCGGCAGGCGCAGTTATTGAGCAATAGCATAAAGGTCAAACCCACCCTGCGGCGCGCTATCGACCGTATCGGGTGCTTGCGAATTAAAACTCACCGGGACCATGCGCTTTGAGGCGCGGTAACGCGTGCCGTCGGTGGCGACGGGCGGCTCATCGACCGTGAGCTCGTAGTCGCCGGGCTTGAGCTCGATACCGTCACCTTCGGAATTGACGTATTGGTACTCGTCGATTGCTTGTCCCCTGAGCGTGCGGCCCACGATATGGACGAGCATTTGGCTGTCGCCGCGCGCGGTATCCCACGTCGCGCCGTCCTTAACCTCGACCGACACATGCACCGAGCGCGTGCGGCTGAGCGATTGCTCGACGGACATCTCGACCTTGGCGGCGTCTTGGCGCTGCCGCTCGACATGACCCCAGATGCTGCCGATTGCCGAGCAGGCGATAACGCCGGCCATGAAGGCGATGAGGATGGGGCCGAGCGGAGAACGGCGGCCCGCGTCTTCCTCACGAGCCAGGTCGGGGCGATGCGTTGGCGCAGGCGCCTGAGCACCCTGCGCGGGCACGTCGAGAATGCTGAAAGATGCCGTACTGCCGGGGTCGATGGTGTGGCGCGGCTGCGGGGTCTTGGCCGGCGAGATGGACATGTCGGCTGGCTCACCCAGCGTGGCCGTGGCATCGGCCTTTGCCTCGTCGGCCTCGGCCTGAGCCCAGGCCCGTTCAAAAGTCAGGGGCTCGACGGCATCGTTGCCGGTCTCGTCCTCGTCGCCCGACACGTCACGCGGCGCGGGCTCGTCCCACTCCTCGTCCGGAGCCTCGCCCTCGCTATACCACCATTCAAAATTATCGATATCCATACGGGGCGCCCCTTAGGCCTCGCAAATAAACACTTGCTAGCCTTATACCCCCAGATAGCGCCGGAGCTCGCCGGCACAGACAGGAAAACCGTCACAACATTCGGCGCTTTTCCTCGTTTTCGAGATTTTCGCCGAATGTTGTGACGGCTTGGGCGACTGGCTGGCAGAGCAATGTGACAAAGGGACTGCCCCTTTGTCACATTCTGTTAGAGTTGCAGGGATTGAATCCCGCTTATTCATGCGACATTGGAGTGACAACCTTGACCGCCGCAACCACGCCTAAAAGTAAGCCAACCGCCGCCGCGCTCTCCCCCGCGCGCACCAAGCTCTGCCTGGCGCTGCTCGTGCTGTTGGGATTCTCGCTCGGCTGCTCCGAGTTCGTGGTCATCGGCATCGAAAGCGACTTGGCAACGGAACTCGGCATATCACTTGCCACTGCGGGCCAGCTCATCAGCGTGTTTGCGCTCGTCTACGCTATCGCGACGCCGGTGCTCGCGCTCAGCACGGGGCGATTCCGCCGCTACCAGCTGCTCGTGTGCTATAGCGTCGTCTTTGTGCTCGGCAACCTGGTCATGGCGTTGGCTCCCAACTTCCAGGTGCTGTTTATCTCACGCATTGTCCTGGGCTCTGTCTCGGGTGCGCTGCTCGCCGTGGGCGTGACGTACATCCCTGAGCTGCTATCCCCGCAGCAAACCTCACTTGCCATCTCGGTCGTGTACGGCGCGTTTTCCGTGGCGATGGTCTTTGTGACCTCGATTGGCAAGTTTGTGGCCGACACACTCGATTGGCACGTGGCCATGTACGGCACGCTGACCTTTGCCGTTTTGATCTGTAGCGCGCTCGTGGCGTTTATGCCTCGCGCCGGGCAGACCGATGAGCCCGCCACCTTCCGCGAGCAGGCGGGGCTACTACGCGAGCCGAGTATCATCACCGGCATGCTCATCTTCTTGTTTGGCGTGGGCTCGGTCTACGTATTCTACGGCTACGTGACGCCTTATCTGGAGCAGGTGCTGGGCATGGATACCGTTCAGGCGAGCACCACACTTATGGCCTATGGCGTGTTCTGCCTGATCTCGAACATCCTGGGCGGATGGATCGATGCGCGTTTTGGCATGAAGGCGCTGCTGGTTACGTTTGTGCTGCAGGCGGCGGCACTGCTCGGGCTGTTTGCCGTGGGCGCCGCCATGCCGCTCGCGCTGGTCTTTGTCTTTAGCCTGGCGATGCTCATGTACCTGTTCTCGGTCTCATGCATCACGCACTTTATGGACGTGGCACGCAGCCGCCATCCCAAGTCGATGGTACTCGCAAGTTCGGTTGAGCCCATGGCGTTTAACGTCGGCATCTCGTTTGGCACCGCAGTGGGCGGCGCCGTGGTAAGCAGCGTTGGCATTGCGTACGTGGGCGCAGTGGGCGCCGCGTTCTCGCTTGTGGCCTGGGCCCTCACGCTGGTGACGATTAAGCTGGCTCGCTGGGAGCGCCGTCGTCAATCAGCACGGCCCTCAATACGGGCATAGGGGCAAACATAGCCCAAGGTGGCGAGTAACCGGTGAAAACCGCCCAATATGAGTATGTTTATCCGCCTGGAAGCTTCAGCAGTGCAATTTCGTGTATTTGAGATACACGCTTTTCTATTATTTCGTGTATTTCAAGTACATGAAATCGTACTAAACTATGTATCTGAAGTACACGAAATTGGAAAGGCGGCCCCATGCGCAGATCAATCGAGTCCGTTATCGAATCATGGGCGACAAAGGACGCCTCACGCCCCCTCCTCATCCGTGGTGCGCGACGCGTAGGCAAAACGTACGCTGCCGAGGAAATCGGCAGGCGAATCGCCGGCGATGCGTTTGTCAAACTCGACTTTCAGACCGATCTTGAGCTGATCGCTCCGCTGTTCGATTGTCCCACCGACGACGTTGACACCATCGTGGCGCGGATTTCAGACTATAAACGCGCCCCCATTCGCAAAGAAACCACCTTCATCCTGTTTGACGAGGTGCAGCTCTGCGAACGGGCGCTCAACTCGCTTCGCTTTTTTTCGGGTTCGGGCTGGCGCATATGCGCGACCGGCAGTCAGCTCGGCGTCGCCACGCGCAAACGTAAGCTGCCTTTTCCCAGCGGCGTTCGTCAAGAGACCATGCATCCTATGTCGTTCGAGGAGTTTCTCTGGGCGCTCGATGAGGAGCAGATGGCTAATGCCATTCGTGCCCACGCCGGCACGCTCGAGACCTACGCCGCGCACCAAGCCGCGCTCAGCCTGTTTCATCGATACCAGATCGTGGGCGGCATGCCCGCCGCCGTCAACGCATATCGCAAGACGTTATCCATCGAGGATGCGCGCGTCGAGCAGCGCGAAATCAACGAGACCTATACCGCCGATATGACCGACCCCGAAAACGGGATCAGCGGCGTGGCGGCACGCAAGGTCTGGCGCTCCATTCCGTCCCAGCTGCTGAGATCGTCCACAAAAAAATTCAAGTACTCCGAGGTCGAACGCGGAGGCCGTCGCGCCAAGCTTATCGAGCCGCTCGACTGGCTCGAAGGCGCCGGTATCATATCGGTCAACAACCTGACCGAAGGCATCGAGCCTCCCCTCGTTCCCTTCGACGACGAAGATGGAAGTTTCTTTAAGGTCTATCTTCTCGATACCGGCCTCATGTTCTACAAACTCGGCATCAACCCGAGGCTCTGGCTCGACCTCAAAGAAGATTCCGCCATAGCGCTATCTTCCGACTTCCGAGGCGCCCTGGCGGAAAACTCGGTCATGCAAGCATTTTCGGGTAACAGCTTGCAGACGTATTACTGGGTGCCGCCGTCGTCTTGGAAGACGACCGGCGAGCTCGATTTTCTACTTCAGACCGACCGTATGGAAATCGTGCCCGTCGAGGTAAAGTCCGCACGCAACGTGCGCGCGAGAACCCTCGGGTCGTTCATGGACAAAGCCCGATCGCCATATGCCTACATTTTGTCCGAGAACAATTTTTTCCGCAGCGAAACCGATGACGGGCGCGAGCTACGCCACCTCCCCTTGTACGCAGCGGGCTTTATTGGAGCAAACTGCCTCAAGAGCAGTCTGTAAGCCCTGCACGACCGCCTAGAAAGGAAACCGCTCATGCAACGCATACTGTTTATCTGCCATGGCAACATCTGTCGCTCGACGATGGCTGAGTCGGTGTTTACCGAGCTGGTGCGGCGCGCCGGGCGCGCGGGCGAGTTTGTCATTGACTCCGCTGCGACCTCGACCGAGGAGATCGGCAACCCGCCACACCACGGTACCGTTGCCAAGCTGCGCGAGGTCGGGATTCCCGTCGTCGCACATCGTGCACGTCAGGTGCGTCGCGCGGAGTATGGCGACTGGGACCACATTGTCTATATGGACGACGAGAACGCGCGTGGCCTGCGTCGCATCTTTGGCGACGACCCCGACGGCAAGATTACGCGCATGCTCGATTGGACCGAGCGCCCCGGCGACGTGGCCGACCCCTGGTACACCGGCAATTTCGATGCCACCTACCGCGACGTACTCGACGGCTGCACCGCTATGCTCGAGCAGCTGTAGGCAATCGAGGTCGCGGGCCACGCCTTTGTCACATCCGGGACTAGCCCTAGACCGGCTTGACCTCCAGCTTTATCCCCTCGGCGCAGGAGTCGCCCAAAACATCCGAAAGGGCCCAGGTCGCATATAGCGGCAAATAGAGAACCGCTCCGTTGCGCTCAACGTTGCCTCTCGAGAAAACAATCCCGAGCCTTACGCCATATTCAGCCGTATCAAGCACATGACCGAGCGCAGCGTGCGCGTGGTAATAGGAGCCCGATTTAACCTCGATCGGAACAGCCGTCCCATCCGGTCCATCGACCACAAAGTCCACTTCACCGCGCTTTTTTGTCTGATAGTAGTAAAGCTGGCGATTTTGGGCAGCCAGCTGCTGGGCCACCACGTTTTCGTAAATGCCGCCCAGATTGGGCTCCTTGCTATCAAGATACGCCGCTTGGGCGACTCCGACGGGGTAGCGCGCCATCAACATGCCCGTATCCGATTGATATAGCTTGAACTGCGATGGCCGTGCCGTCTTGAGCAAGGGCGATTTTGGCTCGGTTACGATATCGGCTTTGAGAGCAACGCCGGCATCGACAAGCCATACAAAATCTCGCTGATACTTCTCGTAGTGAGCCTTGGGGTCAATGGAATTGAGCACGAAGCGCTTGTTTTCGCCCTCGAGCATAATAGGGAGCTGATCGTAAATGCTCTGCACCTGAAGGGCTCGCCCGCTTGCATACTTGGAGATATCCCGCCGGTACTGTTCGTTGAGCTCTGACTGTAGCTGACGAACAGAGGCAAGGTCGCCCTGCGTGTCAAGGAAACGCTGCACGACCTCCGGCATTCCGCCGACAACGGTATAGGTCCTGAAGTTTGCCATCATCGCGTCATGAATGTAATCAGGAACGGGCCTCTCGCTGATACACGCGTCACGTATCGTTTGGCGAGCCCCCTCGCTCACCCCGGTTGCCCAGCAAAACTCCTCAAAATCGAGCGGGAACATCCTAAGCTCGTGGACATACCCCACGGGATAGGACCTGACGCCCTTGAACTGAGTCCCGAGCATTGACCCCGAAAACGCCCAGCGGCACCTCCCGTCCTCAACAAGGAACTTTGCCATCGTCATGATGTCGGGGGCCTCTTGGACCTCATCGATAAACACGAGCGTTTTGCCTGGCGCAATCGACTTTCCCGAAAGAAGCGTCACCCTGCTGATGAAATCATCGGCATTCCGCGCCTCGAGAAGAGCATCTTTTGCCTGGCGGTTTTCCATGAGGTTAAGCTCGATGTAGGTTGCATGGTTGGCTTTGCCAAATGCGCGAATCGAATAGCTTTTGCCAATCTGGCGAGAACCCGTAATGAACAAGGCCTTTTGCTCGGAAGACTTCAGCCAACGCTCCAGCTCTGCCGCTATTTTCCTGCGCAGCATAGGCTCTCCCCTCGGTGTCATCGAATGAAATGCAAAGTTTTATATGCTTGATTATCGATGAAACGCAGAATTTTTAGAACCTAAAATCGGATGAAATGCAGAGATTTGAAATTATAAGCAAAAGAAGGGGCATCACCGGCGAATGTGTCAAAGGGGCTGCCCCTTTGTCACATTGCGCTCGACTACTCGTCGACGATCTCGGCAAGCCAGACGTTCAGCGTATCGACCTCGGGGCAGCAGAACTTTGCCGCACCAGGCTCGTTGCCAGGCACGGTTCCGCCATAGCGCAGGATATCGATATAGGGAAAGCCCACGTGACAGGCCATAGCGCACATCTTGCCGCGGTCTCGATCGAAGTCGAAGACGTCTCCCGGCTTGTGACCATGGTGACAACGGCACGCACCCAGCTGGTCCACGCAGCTCACGCGGATACGCGGACGCTTGCCACGCGGCGCACCGAGCGGCCCGTTCTCGCCCGCAGGCTTGACGCCGCCCTCGCCGGCGTTACTCATGGTCGATCACATCCAGGCAGGCCTCGATGGGAAGGCCGGCCGACTTGTCTTCTTGGTCGGCATTGCGCTCGATAAGCTCGGCCACCACACGCATGGCGTCGGTCGTCGCACGCTGTAAGCTCCAGCCGGCCATAACGCGACCCACGAGCACCGACGAGAACGTATCGCCCGTGCCCGGGAAATACACCGGGATCAGCTCAAAGGGAATCGTGAAGTACTCTCCCGCCACATGGTCGTAGCCGATGACGGCACTCGCCCCGTCGACCTTCGCGCTCGTAATGACCACCGACTTGGCGCCCAGCGCGAGCATGGCGTCCACGAGCGCACGAGCCTCATCGGCCGTAATCTGCTCGGCCATAGGCGTATCGGTGAGCAGACACGCCTCGGTATAGTTGGGCACCGCGTAGTCGGCGCACTCGACCAGGCTGCGCATAAGGCCGATGGTCGACTCGGGCACGCCAGCGTAGAGCCTGCCGTTGTCGGCCATGATGGGGTCGACGAACACTTTGGTGCCCTTTTGCGCGCGGCGGTGGCAAAAGTCCGAGATGATGCGCGCCTCTTCTTCGGTCACGATAAAGCCGGTCGAGATGGCGTCGAATTCAAAGCCGAGTTCCTCCCAGATGGCGAGGCTCTGGCGGACATACTCCGTGGTGTCGTGGATGTAGAACTTGGGGTAGTTGAGCGTATCGGATACGAGGGCCGTCGGCAGGTTGTGGATGCGATAGCCCATGTGCGACAGCACCGGCAGCATGGCAGAAAGCGCGACCTTACCGTAGCCGCACATATCGTTGATCAGCAGCAGCTGAGTGTTCTTCATGAGTGTCCCCCTTGGGTCGGGTGCGACGCGACGGCGCCATAGTGCGACTAAGTGTAGCGCAGGGGGCGTTGCAAGCGGGCGCAGGCGCCGAGGAGGGCACATTGTTGCGGAAAGGTTACGGAAATGGGAGGCAAAATCGCGGCGGTAGCGGCACAGTAGCTGCCATCTATTTACTACCATTCCAAAACTATGCCGGATTACTACGATAAACCGTTAGCCTCCAACCACAACGAATTGCACTCCGGCAAAACCGCAGGTAGACAGCTTGTGATTTTACGAAAAACAATGCCGAGGTCTGATATTTCGAATTCATCGTAGTAATCCGGCATAGTTTTGGACAAAGCAACTTCGAAAGGGTGTCACCGCAGCCCAAAATGATTCGTTTTCCTCCGTCCCCCACGGATCACTCAACAAGAGCGTCCCCAACGACTATCCCAACAAGGGCAACGCCGATGTTTTGGCGAAGTCAGCGAAAACCCGTCAGAGCGAGCAAGGTGCCTTGAAGCAAGGCGGCATTGACCTTCTGGTCATGCCGCCGAAGTTGAAAGGCAGATTGCCGCTCTGGCGGGTTTGCAGCGTCGAGCCGTTGCGCGGTTTGGCAAAACCGCGTAACCACTAGTTTGGTACCTTGACATTCATTTCTCATGCTCCTAGATTGGTTAGGCACAAAACAATTCCACTACCTAACTAAAGAAAGGAGCAACACTAATTCATGTGCGATGAACCTCTTAACCTTTGTTCGCACGAGCCCGGCGGCGACCCGTCACAGCCGGCGGATGTACCCGAAGCGGTCAGTGCCGAAGACAAACTCGCCAAGCGCATCCTGAGCGGCCTGGGTTTTTGCGGCCATTACATGCATTTTCATGGCGGAGGCGTGTCCGGCAAGGCGCCCATCATCTGCCTGCTGGCCAAGCAGCCCGGCGGCGAGATGTCGCAGCAGGAACTCGGCATGCACTTTGACCTCAAGCCGGGGTCGCTTTCCGAGATCCTGTCCAAGCTCGAGGTCAACGGTCTCATCGAGCGCAGCCGTAACCCCAAGGATCGACGGCAGCTCACCATTCGCCTGACCGAAACCGGCCGGGAAAACGCCCGCATCGACCAGGCGGCCCGCATCCGCTTTAGAGAACGGGCCTTTAGTGCCCTCACTCACGACGAGCGCGAGCAGCTCGCCGAAATGCTCGAGAAAATCCGTGTAACCTGGGAGGAACTGGATGATTAAAACCCTCATGGGCAGCATCCGCGACTATATGAAAGTCGCTGTTGCCACGCCATTGCTCGTGCTTGGCGAGGTGCTCTGCGAGATGCTGATTCCATTTATCACCGCCAACCTGATCGACGCCATCAAAGACGGCGCCACCGTAGCCGAGATGCTTCCCACCGCGGGCTTTTTGGTGCTCATCGCGCTGACGTCGCTTGCTTTTGGTGCCGCCGCCGGCGTCACCTGCAGCCATGCGAGCTGCGGCTTCGCCAAGAACCTGCGTCACGACCTGTTCTACAAGATCCAGACGTTCAGCTTTGCCAACATCGATGAGTTCTCGAGCTCCTCGCTCGTCACGCGCCTGACCACCGATATCAACAACGTGCAGCAGGCCTTTATGATGACCATCCGTATCGCCGTGCGCGCGCCGCTGGTATTGATCTTCGCCTTTACCATGGCGTTTATCATGGGCGGCAGCGTTGCCATGGTCTACCTGGTCATCATTCCGCTGCTGGGCTTTGGGCTGTTCTTTATCATCTTTAAGGTGCGCCCCATCTTCTCGCGCGTGTTCCACAAGTACGATGCCCTTAACGAGTCCGTCGAGGAAAACGTCACCGGCATGCGCGTGGTTAAGAGCTACGTGCGCGAAGACTTTGAGAAGGAGAAATTCGCGACCGCCGCACGCGACGTCCAGATGGACTTCACCCGCGCCGAGAAGCTGCTCGCCTTTAACAACCCCATGATGAACATCTGCGTCAACGGCGCGTTTGTCGTCATCATCTACCTGGGATCCAAGCTCATCATCACGAGCCAGGGCACGCTGTTCGACGTGGGCCAGCTCTCCTCGATCTTTACCTATGGCTTCGCGATCCTCATGAGCCTGATGCAGCTGTCGATGATCTTTGTCATGGTGACCATGGCCGACGAATCGGCGCACCGCATTACCGAGGTGCTGGCCGCCGAGCCCACGATCGCCGATCCCGCCGAGCCCGTGCTCGAGGTTGCCGACGGTTCCATCGACTTTGACCACGTGAGCTTTAAGTATTCCGCGCATGCAAAGCGCCAGGCGCTCGACGATATCGACCTGCACATTAAGAGCGGCGAAACCATCGGCATCATCGGCGGTACCGGCTCGGCCAAGTCCACGCTCGTTAACCTCATCGCCCGCCTGTACGACGCCACCGAGGGCACCGTGCGCGTGGGCGGCATGGACGTGCGCGACTACGACTTGGACGCCCTGCGCCACCAGGTGGCCATGGTGCTGCAGAAAAACGTACTGTTTAGCGGCACCATTGCCGAAAACCTGCGCTGGGGCGACCCGAACGCCACCGACGAGGAAGTCCGCGAGGCGGCACATCTGGCCTGCGCCGATGAGTTTGTCGATGGCTTCCCCAAGGGCTATGACACCTGGATCGAACAGGGCGGCTCCAATGTTTCCGGCGGTCAGAAGCAGCGCCTGTGCATTGCGCGCGCCCTGCTGCGTCGCCCCAAGATCTTGATCCTGGACGACTCCACCAGCGCCGTCGACACCAAGACCGACGCCAAGATTCGCGCAGGGTTGGCAAGCTATCTGCCCAACACGACCAAGCTCATCATCGCCCAGCGCATCAGCTCCGTGCAGGACGCAGACCGCATCATCGTCATGGAGGGCGGCCGCATCGCGCAGATCGGTAACCACGACGAGCTGCTTAAGACGAGCGAGATCTACCGCGAGACTTTTACCTCGCAAAACAAGATGTCTGCCGAGGGCGAAGGGGCCGTCGAGGCCGACACCGAGGCATCCGTAACGCAAGCTCAGACCCAGGAAGGAGGCGAGGCACATGAGTAAGGCAACGACCGCTGAGCGCGCGCTCAACCGCAAGGGTGGCACCATGTCGCGCCTCATCAAGACGCTCTTTGGCTTCTACCCCGTGCTTTTGCCCCTCGTCGTCGTCGGCGTGGTACTCTGCGCCATCATCAACTCCATCGGCGCGACCTTCCTTCAGAGCGCTCTGCAGATTATTAGCGAATCGTGGCAGTCGGGCGATTGGGAAGCCGCACAGCCCAAGATCGCACAGCTCGTGACCACCCTCGCCTGCATCTACGGCGTCGGCATCCTGTCCTCGCTGTTCTGGAACCGCGCCATGGCCATCGTCACGCAGGGCTCGCTCGAGAAGCTGCGCGAGAAGATGTTCAACCGCATGCAGGACCTGCCAATTCGCTACTTCGACACGCACCAGCGCGGCGACATCATGAGCCACTACACCAACGACATCGACACGCTGCGCCAGATGATCAGTCAGTCGCTGCCCAACCTGCTCATGACGACCATCGTCATCGTCACGGTGTTCTTTATCATGCTGTACTACAGCGTGTGGATGTGCCTGGTCATTGTGGCCGGCGTCGCCTTTATGACCTTTATGACCAAGCTGCTCGGCTCCAACTCCGCGCGTTTCTTTATTGCGCAGCAGACCGAGCTCGGCGTGGTCGAGGGCCATATCGAGGAAGTCATGAACGGCCAGAAGGTCGTCAAGGCATTCTGCCACGAGTCTGCCGCCGAGGCCGATTTTGACGAGCGCAACGAAAAGCTCTTCGAGGTTTCCCAGAAGGCCAACATGTACGCCAACATCCTCATGCCCATCCTTATGAACCTGGGCAACCTGCTCTATGTGCTGGTCGCACTGGCCGGCGGCATTTTCCTGGCGCTGGGCGTGCCTAACCTGAGCATCTCGGGCATGGCGTTGTCCATCGCCGTCGTGGTGCCGTTCCTCAACATGACCAAGCAGTTCTGCGGACAGATCGGCCAGATCTCGCAGCAGATCAACGCCGTGGTCATGGGCCTCGCCGGCGCCGACCGTATCTTTGAGCTCATCGACGAGGAGCCCGAAGCCGACGAAGGCTATGTGACGCTCGTCAACGCTCAGGTGAACCCCGATACCTGGCAGCTCGAGGAGGCCGACCACCACACCGGCATGTGGGCGTGGAAACATCCGCACCGCGCAACCGGCGAGATTGAGTACGTGCCGCTGCGCGGCGACCTGGTCATGGACAACGTCGACTTTGGCTACACGCCCGACCACGAGGTGCTGCACGGCGTGTCCGTGTTTGCCAAGCCGGGCCAGAAGGTCGCGTTTGTCGGCGCCACCGGTGCCGGCAAGACGACCATCACCAACCTCATCAACCGCTTCTACGACATCGCCGACGGCAAGATTCGCTACGACGGCATCAACGTCAACAAGATCCGCAAGGCCGATCTGCGCCGCTCGCTGGGCGTGGTGCTGCAGGACGTAAACCTGTTCACCGGCACCGTGATGGATAACATCCGCTACGGCAATCTGGATGCCACCGACGAGGAGTGCATCGCGGCAGCAAAGCTCGCCGGCGCGGACGACTTTATCACCCGCCTGCCCGACGGCTACGACACGATGCTCACCGGCAACGGCGCCCAGCTGTCGCAGGGCCAGCGCCAGCTGATCTCGATCGCACGCGCCGCCGTCGCCGATCCGCCGGCAATGATTCTGGACGAGGCCACGTCGAGCATCGATACCCGCACCGAGGCCATCGTGCAGGCGGGCATGGATAAGCTCATGGAGGGCCGCACGACGTTTGTCATCGCACACCGCCTGTCCACCGTGCGCAACTCCGACGCGATCATCTGTCTGGACCACGGCCGCATCATCGAGCGTGGCAACCACGACGAGCTGATCGCCAAGCGCGGATACTACTATCAGCTCTATACCGGAGCGTTTGAGCTGGAGTAGCTCAAAACAGCCCCTACGCTCCCAACGGACCTCCCCGAGGGAGACGGGGTGTTTACTCCGTGCTCAAACATTCTCGCTTCGCTGCGAAACTGCGCGCGGAGCAAACACCCCGTCTCCCTCGGGGAGGTCCTACGCACACAGTCTTTTCTCGCAGCCTGAAAAGAAGTGGTGAGGCCCTGGCCGTTTGGCCAGGGCCTCATTTTGTAAGGAGTCAAAAAGCCCCGTCCCAAATGAGCTATTTGAGAAGTTGGGCCATGGCGTTGACGAATTTTTGGACTTGGAGGGTGGGTTCGAGCGGGTAGTGCAGAAAGACCGGCACCTCGCGGCCGCACAGGAACGGCACGCCCACAAAGGCCGGGTGCACCCCCGACCACGCTCCGCAGGTGAGCACCGCGTCGCCCTTTTCCTCCGCCTCGTTAAAGAGCGCAAAGTCGAAGCTATCCACGTCAATCACGTCCACGCCGCCGTCGGCCAACAGGTCGATGCGCAGGCTATCCATGGCGTCGTTGCCGTGGCGTAGTACGCGCAGACGCATACCCTCCAGGTCGGCAACCGTGATGCGATTCTTGCGCGCCAGCGGGCTCGTGCGCGGCAGGTCGATATAAAACGGCACGTTGACGATACGGAGCTTTTGGCAGGCGTCGCCCCAGCGTGGGGTCGAAAAACTCGACTGCACCACATCGACCTCGCGGCCCAAGCTGCGCATGACGGATTCGCGCTCGTCATAGAGGTCGCTTACCGGCACGATCTCAAATCGCAGCGACGGTTCCAGATCGTGGATGCCCGACCACATCGACAGCGTTTGGCGCCCCGGGCACATCATCGACACGCCCAGGCGCACGGCACCGCCATCGCCCGCCGCGCGTCGGGCACGGCGCAGCGCGTCCTCGGACTGCCGCATGATCGAGCGCGCATCGTCCACCAGCAGAGCACCCGCCGGTGTCACCTTGACGCCCGAGTGCGAGCGTTTGAACAGCGTGATGCCGAACTCGGCCTCGAAGCCCGACACCTGTTTGACGAGTGCCGGGGTCGACACGCGCAATTTTGCCGCCGCACGCGAGAAGCTTCCCAGCTCCGCGGCGGCCGATATGGCCTCGAGTCGTCGATCGTACACGTCAATCTCCTGTTTCCAGACGTATGGCAATGAACTGCCGAAGGGGGTCGTTTTGGCAGGTCACACACTCAATTAAAAACGCATCGTCTTGCGAGCTATAAACCATTGGTTAACGCCATTCTAACAAATATGCAATTCATCTGCGCAAATGCAAAGCATACGATAACCTGCGAAAACCGCGTGGGTCGATTAATGGGAACGACCCACAGGGAGGCACAAGAAGGGAAGTTCCTATGAGCAACTGGCTTAAGCTCGAGGGCGATGTCTGCGCCGTGACCGGCGCACTCGGCGGTATGGGCGTCGAGATTTGCCGCGAGTTCGCCCGCAACGGCGCCAACGTCGTCCTGCTCGATCTGGACGAGGAGAAGGTCAAGGCCGCGGCCGCCGACCTCGCCGCCGAGTTTGGCATCCACGCCGAGGGCTACAAGATGAACGCCACCGACGAGGCCGAGGTTCAGGCCGCCGTCGATGCCACCATCGCCGACTTCGGCCGCGTCGACGTCCTCGTCAACACCGCCGGCATCCTGCGCTTCGCAGCCATGGAAGACCTGCCGTTGAGCGACTGGGAGCAGGTGCTCAACGTCAACCTCACCGGCTACTTCATCACCTCGCAGCGCTTTGGTCGCGAGATGATCAAGGCCGGTCAGGGCCGCCTAGTGCATATCTCGACCGTCGCCAGCCACTCCCCCGAGACGTTCTCGGGCGTGTACAGCTCTACCAAGGCCGGCGTCAACATGATGTCCAAGATGCTGGCTGCCGAGTGGGGCCCCTACGGCGTGCGCTCCAACTGCGTCGAGCCCTGCTTCGTTAAGACCCCGATGTCGGCAAGCTTTTACGCCGACCCCGAGGTCGAAAAGAGCCGCAGCCGCCTGATCGCCACGCGTCGCATCGGCGAGGTCAGCGATATCGCCAACGCCGTCATGTTCCTGGCGTCCAAACGCTCGGACTTTACCACCGGCGACGCCATCAAAGTCGACGGTGGCTTCTCCAACATGATGGGCGACCTCACCGCCAAGCCCGGCGGCCGTCGCGCCTATGCCGACAACTACCTTAAGAACAAGGGTGTCGAGCTCTGGTCCGATGAGTCAGGCGTCGCCAAGCCAACTGACCAGTAAACCAACCTAACAGGGAGGCCCGCGGATACGACCGCTCCTCTCCCACATCGATTAGAAAGAGTCCAATGGCTTCCAGCAACTCCAACAAGGGTCGCGCCGTCGTGCTTTCCGCCGCGTGCGTCACCATGTTCTTCATCAGCTCCATCGCGCTGTATTCTGTCGTGAGCAAGAACCTACTCGCCGTCTACCCCGAGTGGTCGAGTGCCCTTACCTGGGCTTTCCCGGTCTTTCAGACCATCATGGCCGTGACGGGCATCTTCGCCGGCCGTATCTCCGATAAGATCGGCCCGCGTAACGTCGTGATCGCCGCCGCCGTGTGCTACGGCCTGGGCTGGTTCATGTCCGGCACCGTCACCGAGCCGTGGCAGTTCTACCTGTGGTTCTCGCTCGTCGCCGCCATCGGCAACGGCCTGGGCTACAACCCGGCGCTCACCACCGGCCAAAAGTGGTTCATCGACAAGAAGGGTCTCGCCTCCGGCATCACCCTGGCCGCTTCGACCGCCGGTCCCGCCGTGCTGTCCCCGGTGCTCGCCTCGCTGCTCATCCCGAGTCTGGGCATCTTTAGCGCCCTTAAGGCGCTCGGAGTCATCTTCTTTGTGACGATCGCCGCCTCCGCCCTGTTCCTGAAGGCCCCCGAGGCCGGTTGGCTGCCCGAGGGCTTCGAGGCCCCCAAGGGTGGCGCGCATGCCGGCACCTTCGGTGACCTCACACCGGGCGAGATGGTCAAGACCCCGCGCTTCTGGGTCCTCATCGTCACCTTCGCCTTTGCCGCCACCGCGGGCACCCTGCTCGTGGGCAAGGTTGCCTCCATCGCCGCCGTCCAGCTCTTCGCCGACCCCACGAGCGCCGCTGCCGTCGCCCTCGGCGGCGTGGTGGTCTCCGTCAACACCTGCGCCAACCTGGTTGGCCGTCTGTCCTTTGGCCACATCATCGACAAGCTCGGCGCCTATAAGTCGCTGCTCATCAGCCTTGTCGTCACCATCGTCGCCCTCGTTATCATGTCGATGAGCTTTACACAGGCCATGTTCTTTGTGGCGCTCGCCTTGCTCGGCTTTAGCTTTGGCGCCCTGCTCGTCATCTACCCGCCGCTCACCGGTGGCGCCTTTGGCACCAGCAACATCGGCGTCAACTACGGCATCATGTTTTTGGGCTACGCCGCTTCTACCTGGATCAGCCAGCCCATCACCGCTGTGCTGTATCACGCCGAGGCCGGCAGCGCCGCCTACCAGCAGTCCTTCTACGGCGCCATTGTGATCGCCGCCATCGCCGTCGTGCTCGCCGTCTACATGATGGTCTCCGACAGCAAGAAGAAGTCCGCCTAGTTTTACCGATGCGACAAAGGGACAGCCCCTTTGTCGCATTCCACCGGTCACCAGTATTAAGGAGTCGAAATGTCTGAGCTCAACCCCGTCCGCATTGCCGTTATCGGCGCCGGCGCCATGGGCCGCAACCACATCCGCTTTGTCACCGAGGAGCCCGAGGCCGAGCTCGTCGCCATCGCCGACGCCTTTGAGGGCGCCCGCGCCACGGCCGAGGCCGCCGGCGTGCCGTTTTATACCGATCCCGCCCAGATGATGGACGAGGTCAAGCCCGAGGCCGTCATCATCGCCACCCCCAACGACCTGCACCTGGGCGTTGCCCGCGAGGCTGTGAAGCGCAACATCGTGCCGCTGGTCGAAAAGCCGATCTCCAACGACCTGGAGGATGCCCAGGCTTTCGCCGCCGAGGCCGAGACCGCCGGCGTGCCCGTGCTCGTGGGCCAGCACCGTCGCCACAATCCCTTCGTCAACAAGGCCAAGGAGATCATCGAGTCCGGCGAGCTGGGCAAGCTCACCGTGTCGAGCTTCCACTACATGATCTATAAGAACGACGAGTACTTCGATGTCGAGTGGCGCCGCAAGAAGGGTGCCGGCCCGATCCTGGTCAACCTGGTGCACGACGTCGACCTGCTCCGCTACCTGCTGGGCGAGCCCGTTGCCGTCCAGGGTATGCAGTCCAGCGCCGCCCGCGGTTTTGAGACCGAGGACTCCGCCGTGGTCAACGTCCGTTTTGCCGATGGCGCGCTCGCAAGCATGACCATCTCCGACGCCACCGCCAGCCCCTGGAACTGGGAGGCAACCGCTCGCGAAGATCCGCAGTACCGCCCCTTCGACGCCGACGCCTACTTTATCGGCGGAACCTTGGGCGCTCTGTCGCTGCCCCGCCTGCACCAGTTCTCCTACGACGGCGCCTCCAACTGGCACAAGCCGCTGCAGATGGAGATTCCGGCCGTGGACCCGGCACTGCCGCACAAGATGCAGCTCAAGCACTTTGTGAAGGTTGTCCGCCGCGAGGTCGAGCCCGTCGTAACCCCCGCCGATAACGTCAAGACGCTCACGCTTCTCAACGCCATCAAGGAGGCCGCCGAGACCGGCCAGCTCGTCGAGCTGTAATGCCTTAAGAGCGACCGCGGCAAAACCCCATGCCGAGCCCCTCGGTCCGCCACAAACAAGCCCCTCTTCTTTGCCCCGCGAGCAGCCTCCTGCTCGCGGGGCATTTTGCTACCTTGCCGACGATTTTTCTGGGGCGAGGGCTATTTTGCACCTCGGCTTGATTCGTTCGCCACGAAACAGTCTTTTGAGACGGGTGGTATCCTTGGTAGCCCTGTGCTGCAAACGCACCTTAAACGCAAGGAGTCCCATGGATCTTATCGCCCAGCTCGCCCGCGAGCTCAACCTTAAGGCCGCCAACATCGAGGCGGCCGTCAAGCTTATCGACGAGGGCAACACCATCCCCTTTATCTCGCGCTACCGCAAGGAGGCCACGGGCGGCATGGACGATGTCGCCCTGCGCGCCCTCGACGAGCGCCTGTCCTATCTGCGCAATCTTGAGCAGCGTAAAGAGGACGTCATTCTGCTTATCGACGCCCAGAGCAAACTCACGCCCGAACTCGAGCAGCAGATTCGCGAGGCCACGCAGCTCCAGCGTGTCGAGGACCTCTACAAGCCCTACCGCAAAAAGCGCATGACCCGCGCGCAGAAGGCCCGCGAGGCAGGCCTGGAGCCGCTTGCCAACATGATCATCATGCAGGCCTCGGCCAAGGGCAGCGCACTCGACGCCGCCGCGGCATACGTCAACGAGGAAGCCGGCTTCGACACGCCCGAGAAGGCGCTCGCCGGCGCCGCCGACATCGTGGCCGAGACGGTGGCCGAAGACCCCGAGAACGTCGCCGACCTGCGCGCCTTTACGCAAAACACCGCCGATATCGTCGTCGAGGCCACCGACCCCGCCGAGAAGACCCCCTACGAGCCGTACTACAGCTATGACGAGCCGCTGCGCCGTATACCCAACCACCGCGTGCTGGCTATCGACCGCGGTGAGCGCGAGGGCAAGCTCCGTGTGCGCGTGAACGTCGACGGCGCCGCCGCCACGGCGCGCCTCGGCAGCCGCTGGCCCCGTCGCCAAGGCGTCTTCGCTCCCGTCTTTGACGCCGCCATCGCTGACGGCTACAAACGCCTCATGGCCCCCTCACTGGAGCGCGAGGCCCGCGCCAAGCTCACCGTCCGCGCCCAGACCGAGGCCATCAACGTCTTTGCCAAGAATCTCGAGGGCCTGCTCTCGGCACGCCCCGTGCGCGGCGCCCGCGTGCTCGCGCTCGATCCGGGCTACCGCACCGGCTGCAAGGTCGCCGTCATGGACGAGACCGGCAAGCTGCTCGACCACGGCGTGGTCTATCCCACCAAGCCGCGCCACGACGTCGCCGGCACCAAGCGCGAGCTCGCCCGCCTCGTCAAGAAGGACGGCGTCAACACCATCGTCATCGGCAACGGCACCGCCAGCCGCGAGACCGAGGAAGTCGTCTCGGAGTTCATCGCCGAGCAGGCGCCCAGCCTTCGCTACACCATCGTCAACGAAGCCGGCGCGTCGGTGTACTCCGCCTCCGAGCTCGCCAGTCAGGAATACCCCGACCTGGATGTCACCGTTCGTGGCGCCATGAGCCTGGGTCGCCGCCTGCAGGACCCGCTGGCAGAGCTCGTTAAGATTCCGCCCCAGTCCATCGGCGTGGGCCAGTACCAGCACGACCTTGACCAGACCGAGCTTTCGCGCACCCTGGGCCACGTGGTGGAAGACGTCGTCAACCGTGTGGGCGTCGACGTCAACACCGCGAGCGCGAGCCTGCTGGGATACGTATCGGGCATCACGCCAAGCGTGGCCAAGAACATCGTGGCCTACCGCGAGGAAAACGGTGCCTTTACCGATCGCCGCCAGCTTAAGAAGGTCCCCAAACTGGGACCCAAGGCATATCTCAACGCCGCGGGCTTCCTGCGCATCGGCGGCGGCAAGAACCCACTCGACGCGACGAGCGTCCACCCCGAGAGCTACGAGGTGGCCACGTCCGTCCTGGAACGCGCAGGCGTTAAAGCCAGCGAGCTCAGCCGCGGCGGCGTGCCCGACATTGAGCGCCGTCTGGGCAGCATCTCGGCGCTGGCAAGCGACCTGGACTGCGGCACCCTGACGCTCATCGACATTGTCAACGAACTCAAGAAGCCCGGTCGCGACCCGCGCGACGACGCGCCCGAGGTGGTCTTTAGCCGCTCGGCGCTTTCCATCGACGACCTGGAGCCCGGCATGGAGCTCAAGGGCACGGTGCGCAACGTCGTGGACTTTGGCGCCTTCGTCGACGTGGGTGTGCACCAGGACGGCCTCGTGCATATCTCCAAGCTGGCCAACCGCTTCGTCAAGCACCCGAGCGACGTGGTGCGCGTCGGCGACACGGTCAAGGTGTGGGTCGAGAAGGTTGATCGCGACCGCAAAAAGATCTCCCTCACCATGGTGCAGGGGAAATAATCCGGCATGAAAATCGGACAAACAAGCCCAGGCTCGTTTGTCCGATTAACAGGCACATCTCCGTACACACCACAACAAAAAGGTGCCGCCCATCAAAGAGGCGGCACCAACAAAGTCTCATTCAGCTCAGAACCTACTGGCAAGCTCGTGCCGGCAGCCCCGGCCTTCCCTTTCCCTAGCGCGACCCTCGCAAAGCGCGTGAGCGATAGGGAAAGGGAAGGCCGGGGCGAACAGCCCACGGCGCAGCCAGTGTTCGCCCTACGGCAGAATATGGAAGCCCAAAGCGGCGATATCCTTAGCGAAACCGCGCACGGTGTCGAGCGAGACCTCGTACGGGTCGCGGCCGATGTTCTTGCGCTTGGCCAGGATGCTGTTGGGCACCGTAATAATCTGGCAACCGCAGGCCTCGGCCTGGTAAATATTGATGAGCTCGCGCGTGGATGCCCACAGGACCTCACAGTTAGGCTTGGCGGCGACCTTCTTGACCGACTCCGTCATAAACGGAATGGGGTCGACGCCGGTATCGGCAATGCGGCCGGCAAAGAGCGAGATGATAGACGGCGTCTCGGCGTCAACGGCCTCGACCATCTCATCGACCTGCTTAGGCGTAAAGATGGTGGTGACGTTGACCTTGATGCCGTCGGCCGAAAGCTTGCGGACCAGCTCGGCGGTGGACTCGCCCTTGGTGGTCACGCACGGGATCTTAACGTAGACGTTCTCGGCCCAGGTAGCGATCTCGCGCGCCTCGACCTCCATGGTCTCGACGTCGTCGGCAAAGACCTCAAACGACACGGATACATCGGTGATGTGGGCCAGGACCTCCTTGGCAAACGCGCGGTAATCCGTCACGCCGCCCTTCTTCATAAGGGACGGGTTGGTCGTGAAACCCTGAACGTTGCCGTTCTCGTACATGTCGAGCATGCCCTCGAGGTTTGCGCCGTCAGCGAACACCTTGATTGCCATCTGCCTGATTCCTTTCGTCTGCATATGGACGTTGAACTGCTAAACACTTTACCTACGTTCATCAAGGCGTGAGCTGCGGGTTTTTATCTTCTCGGCGAACGGTTTTGCAGATTTACCATTTTTATATCGCCGCCCCAGCGGCAAAACGTTTTTGCTGATCATCGCGGTTGATTCCGTTAGCGGAACAGAAGCAGCGCCTTGCCGGCTCGTTTTCACAATCGCCCCAAAGCAAAAAGCGGTGACGCCTCATTTGAGACGTCACCGCTTCCGTGTAGGAGCCGGTTATCGGAGCTCCGCCCGATTAGGGCTTAACGTACGCCCGGATTACTCTTCCTCAACGTGATTGATCACAGCACCCTTGGTGTGGATGAAGTTGGGGACGAAGGCGACGACCAGAAGGACAGCGAGAATCGCGTAGACACCGGTGGTACCGAAGGCCTCGGCAGCGCGGCCGAGCGTAATACCAATGACAGAGAAATCGAAGTCGCCGAACGTAGTGTTCTTGAAGCCAAAGACGTCAAGAACGGGCAGGAGCAGAGCCGGGGCAAAGGTGATGAGCAGGCCGTTGACGAAAGCACCAAGAGCTGCGCCCTTGCGACCGCCGGTAGCATTGCCGTAGATGCCTGCGGTAGCACCGCAGAAGAAGTGGGGAACCATGCCCGGGATGATGAAGATGCCCAGGGTAGCGCCCACGATGAACATACCGACCACGCCACCGATGAAGGAGGCAACAAAGCCGAGGATGACGGCAGTGGGAGCATAGGGGAAGAAGACGGCGCAGTCGACGGCGGGGATGGCGCCAGGGATCAGCTTGTTGGAGATGCCCTGGAAAGCCGGGACCAGGTCGGCAAGGATCATACGAACGCCGTTGTAGACGATAGTGACACCGACGGCGAAGGACAGGGCACAGGTCAGGGCGTAGACGATTACATTGTCGCCGCCAGCGGTCTTGGTAACGACCGCAGGATCTGCGATGTAAGCAGCGAAAGCGGTAACCAGGTAGAAGAAGGCCATGGTAAGAGCCGTGGAGATGGTGGTGTCGCGCAGGAAGGAGAACTTCTCGGGGACCTCGATCTTCTCGGTGCTGTTCTCCTCGGCGTCCTTAGCAAAAAGCGTACCGACTGCAGCGGAGATGTAATAGGCGAGTGAACCGAAGTGGCCCATGGCGATTTCATCGCCATCGGTAACCTTCTCGGTGAAACGCTGACCAACGGCGGGAAGCATAGCGCTCACGAGGCCCAGGAACATGCCGCCCACGATGACAAGCTGGACATCCTGGAAGCCAGATGCCTGCAGAACGGCAGACAGCAGGCAAGCCATGAACATGCTGTGATGGCCCGTCAGGAAGATGTACTTAAACTTGGTAAAGCGGGCAATGATAATGTTCACGACGTAGCCGAGAATCAGGATCATCATGGTCTGAACGCCGAGGACGCTCTGAGCCATCGAAACGACGACCTCGTTGTTGGGCACGACGCCGGTGATGTGGAAACCGGTCTCGATGAAGGTACCCAGCGGAGCAAGGTTCTCCTGAACAACAGCAGCGCCGGCAGACAGCATGATGTAACCAAGAATGGGCTTCAGGGTTCCCGTCATCACCTTGTGGGCAGGGCGCTTAAGCGCGACAAGGCCCACAAAGGCAAACAGACCCATGATCCACGCTGGCTTGGTCAGAATCGATTGGATAAACTCAAGTATGGGAAGGATGGCTTGCATCTGCGCTTCCTTTCTCTCTAACGTGGGCGCGTTTCCCTCTTCCACAGGGAACCGCCCTTTTTTGTGCCGCTTTAGGCGTTAGCGGCGGCCGCCTTGATTGCCTCGAGGGCGTCTTCGCGGATCTTCTTCTTGTTCACATAGCTGCGAACGATCACAACGTTGCCGTGGAGCTCGGGAGCGAGTTCCTTAACGGTGATGAACAGATCCGGATTTGCGGAAGAAGCACCATTCAGGTCCATAGACTCAACGTCGGCCTTGATGCCCTCCTCCTCGCAAAGCTCCTCGACTTTGCCAGCGAGCATCAGGCTAGACCCGATGCCGTTTCCGCATACGGTGATGATATGCATGGCAACCTTCCTCTCCTACACGTGACGGTTTTCCGTCTATCCAAAAGCGGCGACGCATCGCCGTGCTATTAAGGCCTTAAAAGAATGAACGCATGGTCTCCAAAACCTGCTCGGGCGTATCGCATGCGCTGAGCTTGGCAACGCAGTCCTCGTCCTCGAACATCTGCGAAAGCTCCGCCAAGCAGCCAAGATGAGCCTTGGGGTCGGGTGCGCAAATACCCACGAGCACGTGAACCGGATCGAAATCCTCGTGTCCAAACGCAACGGCAGGGTCAAGCGTGACGATACAGATTCCCGCTTCGCTCACATTGCCATCTGCCTGAGCGTGGGGCATGGCGATGCCCTCTTCCAAGACCATATAGGGGCCGAATTTGTGAACCGATGAAATCATGGCGTCAACATAGCTCTGGTCGCATTTGCCAGCGTCTACGAGCAACTTACCGCATGCCCTGATCGCTTCCTCCCAGTCGGAGGCCTCGACGTGGCAGGCAACAAGCTCGGGTTTAAGAAGATCGGTCAGCATGCTCGTCCCCTACTCCTCGGGCAAGATGTGAAAACCAAGCGCCTGAACGTCGCGGGCAAAGCCCTTGACCGTATCAAGCGAGTACTCAAGCAAATCTTTCCCGAAATTCTTGCGCTTAGCAAGAATGGCATTGGGGACCGTAATGATCTGGCATCCAACGGACTCCGCCTGGAAGATATTGAGGACCTCGCGCGTAGACGCCCAGAGAACCTCGGCAGCAGGCTTAACGGCAGCCTTCTTTACGGACTCCGCCATGAGGGGCAGCGGATCGACGCCGGTATCGGCAATGCGACCGGCAAAGATGGACAGAATAGAGGGGGTCTCGGCAGAAACAGCATCGACGAACTCGTCGACCTGCTCGGGCGTGAAGATAGTGGTGACATTCACCTTGATGCCGTCGGCAGAAAGGCGCTTGACCAGCGCGGCAGTGGACTCGCCCTTGGTGTTGAGCGCCGGAATCTTAACGTAGACGTTGTCTGCCCAGGTTGCAATCTCGCGAGCCTCGGCCTCCATACCAGCCTCGTCATCAGCGAAAACCTCAAAAGAAACCGAGACATCGGTAATGTGCTCAAGAACCGTCTTGGCAAAAGCGCGGTAGTCGGTCACGCCGCCGGCCTTCATAAGGGAAGGATTGGTCGTGAAGCCCTGAACGTTGCCATTGTCATGCATGTCAAGCATGCCCTCGAGGTTAGCGCCGTCGGCAAACACCTTGATCGCCATGTTCGGTCCTTTCTCATCTAACGCTATTGCTATCGAAAGCCTTCTTCTTTGTTTCAAAAGCTATCGAAAGCTCAATTGTCAACTTTCCGTGAACGGTCGAATATCGGGTGTGAACGTGCTTCTTTTTGGCGGCGCCTTCAGAATGAGACTCTTTATAGCCCGTCTACGTGCGAACTATCTGCTACGCATGCATTTGGGACATGCCATTCCGTTCATTCGATTCATTCGAATTTGCCTTGTTCTTTTCATATCGATACGTTATATTTCGATTACGAAAGGCGCATCTTTTGCCTTTTGTTCAAAAGGAGCGGCATATGGCATCTACTTCAGACCTTTCACCGGCCGAGCGTCAGCGATTTATCATGAATTGGCTGGCCGAAAAGCCAAATATCTCGGTATCCGACATCGTTCGCCGTTTTTCGGTTTCGGAAGTCACCGCACGACACGACCTCGTCTCACTGGAATCCGAAGGCAAGCTGCGTCGCGTACGCGGCGGAGCGGTATCGCTTTCTCGCTCCAACGCAATCTCGTATCCCGAGGAGCGCATCAATGTCCAAGTCGAGGCCAAGGAGGCCATCGCCGCAACCGCAGCAACTCTTGTTGATGATGGCGATGTTCTGGTAATTGATATCGGCACCACAGGCTTTTACTTCGCTAAAGCCCTCATGGACAAGCATGAGATCACCATTATCACCGGCGATCTTGCAATCGCGAACTACGCCAGCTTCAATCTCCCCAATGCTTCGGTAGTGCTGCCGGGCGGCTCCGTGCGCAAGGGCCACCTCTATCTCGCGGGCGCACTAACGCTCGACTGCATGAGCAAACTACATGCCGACAAGGCGTTTGTCAGTGCCGACGGATTCCACCCCGACCACGGTTTTACCGTCGAGCACGACTTCTCGGCCATGATCAAGCATATGTACCTGACCAACTCAAACCAGGGCTACATGATGGTTGACCAGGGAAAGTTCAACAAGACCAGTTTTTATCAGTCCGCGCAGATCGACGACCTCGATGGCATCATCGTTGATGGAGACGACGAGGGCATCATGACGGCGGCGATCGAGAGCAGTCGCAGTCATCCCAAGCTCTATATTGCAAAATAGCTCAAATGGCCGGGTCGCCCCCACTGCGGGCGACCCGGCCATTTATTAGATCAACCCAAAGTGGCGCATCGCTGTGACGGTGCCGTCGTGTGCGACATCGTCAGTCACGTAGTCGGCGACCGCTTTGACCTCGGACATGGCGTTGCCCATGGCCACGGCCGTCTCGACGGCAGCGAGCATGCCCAGGTCGTTACCCGAATCGCCAAAGCCAAAGGTGCGCGCATTTCCCTCGCGGCCCAGATACGTCAGCGCTCGCGCCACGCCCACGCCTTTGTTGATGCCCTTGGGGCTCAGCTCGCGATTCTGGCCACCGGTGTTGCAGGCCTCAAAATAGCGCTCGATAAAGCCGTCATCGTTGGCTACGCGAGCCAAACTGGGCACATTGAGGCATACCTTGCCCACGCGCAGACTGCCGTCGACGCGCATTTCCTCGGCGCTGTGCACCACAGAAGTGCCGATCAGAGACGACTGCTCAACACCCGCGGGTTCCAGGGCAAAAGTAGCCACGTTGGTCTCGAAAAAGGCCTCAATCCCTGCCGCGGCCATACGGCGTGCAAGCTCCTCGACAACGTCCTCGTCAAAGCAGTCCTCATGCACCACGCGGCCCTCGACTTCGAGCGTGGCGCCCGCCATGGCAACGACACCCGCCGGGTTCAGCGCACGCAGGCCATCGGCAATCAGCCACAGGGGGCGACCCGTGCAGATAAATGCCTGGTGACCCGCATCGCGCAGGCGACCAAATGCATCGACAACGGCCTTCGACGGATGGACTGCATTGAAGTCCTTATCGGTCATATCGTCGGGATCGAACGACGTCAGCGTGCCGTCCACGTCAAAAAAGAGCACGGCGGATTCGGGGCACGCATCAATCATATGGGTTCCTTTCGAGGATAAGGGCAAACGAAGCATCCATCATATAATGGAGCGACGCAACCAGAGAGGTCACCCATGGAATTTTACGCAAGCTGCCCCGAGGGCTTTGAGTCCGCACTCGCCGATGAGCTTAAACGCCTCGGACTTTCGCATGTCCGCCGCCTGAAGGGCCGCGCTACGTTTGAGGGCGAGCTCGAAGAAGGTTATCGCGCCTGTCTGTGGTCGCGCCTGGCGAGCCGCGTGTTCGTGGTACTCGGGCGCTTTGAGGCGCAGGATGCCGATGAACTGTACGATAGCGTTTACGACATCGCCTGGGAGAGCATCGTCCGCCCCGGCGCCACCATCGCCATCACCGCCCGCGGCGTGACCGAACAGCTGCGCAACACGCGCTTCTCAGCCCTGCGCGCCAAAGACGCGCTGTGCGACCGCCTGGCCGAGACCACGGGACGTCGCGCCGATGTCGATGCCGCCGACCCCGACGTTCACCTACTGCTTTCGCTGCGCCAGCGCCGCGCGAGCATAAGCCTGGACCTTTCGCGCGATCCGCTGTTCAAACGCCTGCCGCCCGCAGCGACCCGCGCCGGCGAGGGCGCGCACGTGTTGCGCCCCGACTACGCCGCCCTGGTGCTGGCGCAGGTCGGCTGGACCGCACTGTGCGAGCGCGAGCTGACGGCCGACGATTACGAGAACAAAGCCCTGCCCACGCTGGTCGACGCCTCGTGCGCCGGCGGCGGTCTGCTGCTGGAAGCCGTGAACATCCTGACTGACCGCGCCCCGGGTTTTGCACGCGAGCACTGGGGTTTTGAGGGCTGGCAGCTGCACGACGCCGCCCTGTGGGAGCAGCTGCTTGCCGAGGCGCGCGAGCGCGAGGCGGCAGCACGCGAGCGGCAGGCACGCATCGTGGCCGTAGACATCGACCCCGCCGCCCGCAAGACCGCCGAGCGTATGATCAAGTGCGCCGGCTACAAGCGTTTCGTCGACCTCTGCGCTGCCAAACCAGCCACCGTGCTGGACCATGCAGGCGCTGTCGCCGGCGCCGCCGTAGTCGCAGACACCACCGAGACCCCGCTTTCGCTCATGCACGACGCCATGACGCTGGTCGGCGAGCTGCGCCGCGCGCCCGAACTCGCTTCGGCACCGGTCGCCACGCTCGCCCGCGATGGCCTTATGGCCCGCGCGCTCCATGCCGAGCCTGCGCGCTCCATCGCCGTCATGCCCAATAACGAAGAGGCGGCTATTGAGGTCTGGCCCTCGCTCGACCACGCCGCCGCGGCATTCGAAGCTGCGACCAGCGCAGATGCCGAACAGCAGACCGCAGACGCTCAAGACGAAGCCGCCGACACCCCCATGCCCGAACCTGCCGCCACGCTCGACCTGGGCGACGGCAAACCGCTGCCCGTGCTCATCCCCGAGTCCGAGCAGTTCGCCAACCGCCTGCGCAAGAACGCCCGCCTGCGTCGCAAGTGGGCAAAGCGCGAGGGCGTGAGCTGCTACCGCGTCTATGATGCCGACCTACCCGACTACTCCGCCGCCATCGACCTGTACGAGGGCTGCCCGCAGACGCCGGGCCGCTGGCTCGTCATCGCCGAATACGCCGCACCCAAGACCATCGATCCCGCGCTGGCCCAGGCCCGCATGCTCGACATCTTGGCCATCGCGCCGCGCATCCTAGATGTTCCCGCCGAGCATGTGCACGCCAAGGCCCGCATGCGTTCGCGCGGCGGCTCGCAGTACGGCAAGCAGGGTGCCGGCAAGGGCGGATCGGGCGAGCGTGCCAACATCGCGCGCCGTCGCCTGCCGCTCATCGAAGAGGGCGGCCTTACCTTTGCCGTCAACTTTGACGACTATCTGGATGTGGGCATCTTCCTGGACCACCGCGTCACCCGCAACCTGGTGCGCGAGCACGCCAAACAGGCACGCCGCTTCCTCAACCTGTTCGCCTACACCGGCACCGCCACCTGCTATGCGGCAGACGGCGGCGTCGAGGAGACCGTGACGGTCGACCTTTCCAACACCTACCTGGACTGGGCCGAGCGCAACATGCGCCAGAACGGCTTTGTTGGCCCGCAGCATCACTTTGTGCGCGATGACGTGCTCGCCTGGATTCGTGACCAGCGCCAGACGCGCAACCGCTGGGACCTGATTTTTGTCGACCCGCCCACGTTTTCGAACTCATCCAAGATGGGCCGCCGCACCTGGGATGTTCAGCGCGACCATGTTGAGCTTTTGGCCGGCGTATCGCGCCTGCTCGCACAGGGTGGACATGCCATCTTTAGCTGCAACCTGCGCGGCTTCCGTCCCGAGACGCGCAAGCTCGCGCGTGCGGGCGTGGTGCTGGAGGACATTACGGCACAGACCATCCCCGAGGATTTCGCGCGCAACCAGAAGGTGCACCATTGCTATATTGTGCGCCGCCTGCCCATCGAGGACGCCATGGCCGAGGTCGGCTTTAGCGCCGAGGAAATTGCCGAGCGAACCGAGGAGCTGCGCAACCCCGAGGCGCGCAAGCCTCGTGCAGCAGCGCCCGCGCACGCGCAGGCCGGCGACCGAGGACCGCGCGGCGACGGCAAGCCCGCCTGCGCAGGCAAGCCCAAAAAGAAGAAGTTCTACGCCAGCAAGCCCAAGGGCAAATAACAAAGTTGCGGTGGTATACGGACTGTTTTGCCTGGAATTAGGCAAATTTAGACCGTATTTCACCGCAACTCATATTGGAATGGCGGTTGGCGATCTAGCCTTGGGTGACCAGTCGGTAACCGATACCCACATGCGTTTGGATATAGCGCGGGTGCGCGGGGTCGGACTCGATCTTCTTGCGCAGCGTGCCCATAAAGACACGCAGGCTCGCCAGGTCGCTCTTAGTTGCCGTACCCCAAATCTCGTGCAGGATAAACTGGTGCGTCAGCACCTTGTCGGCGTTATGCGCCAGCAGGCACAGGAGCTTGTACTCGATCGGCGTCAGATGCAGCTCCTCGCCATCCATCGTGGCGATGCCGGCATCAAAATCGATATGCAGCTCACCGGCATCGAACGAGCCCTCGGAGACAACGCCGCCCGTTTGCGCATACGAAAGGCGCCTGAGCGTCGTGCGAATGCGCGCGAGCAGCTCCTCGACCGAAAACGGCTTGGTCAGGTAGTCGTCGGCGCCGGCATCGAGCGCGCGAATCTTGTCCGCATCCTCGCTGCGCGCCGAAACCACAATAATCGGCATGCCCGACCATGCGCGCACCGACTCCACCACCTTGACGCCGTCCATATCGGGCAGGCCCAGATCGAGCAGCACAATGCTCGGTGCCTGCGACGAGGCAGCGGCGATGGCGGCATGGGCGGTCTCCACGGCCATATGGCGCAAGCCGTGCGCCTCGAGCGCAGCAACGATAAGGTTGCGAACAGCTGGGTCGTCCTCAACGACCAAGATGAGCGGTTTTACGGCAGAGTTCGACACAGTGCTACTCCTTATCAAACGAAACGTCGGCGGCGGGAAGTTCAATCGTAAAGACCGAACCGTGCGGGTCTGCCGCGGCAACCTCTATGCTACCGCCATGCGCCAACGCAATGGAACGGCAGAGTGAAAGACCCAGGCCCACGCTGCGGTGGCTGTCGGCCAGACCATGGTTGGCGGTATAGAACGACTCAAAGATCCGCTCGCGGTCCTCGGGTGCGATGCCCGGACCATCATCGGCCACCGAGCACGCCACGCGTCCATCGTCGACGCTAATCGAAATCACGATATGCGAGCCTGCGGGCGTATAGGTGATGGCGTTGTTCACCAGATTGACCACCAGCTGCACCATCAGGCGCGCATCGACGTTGACGAGCGCCGGCTCATCGCACGCCACCACCTTAAGGTCGTGCTCGCGCACGGCCGGATTTACGTGGCGCAGTGCCTCCTCGACGATATCATCCATGAGCTCGAGCGTAGTCGACAGATGCATGCCCCCGCCCTCGAGCTTGGTGATGGCGAGCAGGTTCTCGACGGTAGCGTTGAGCCATTGCGCATCCGAGCGAATGGACAGGAGCAGGCCGCGGCGCGTCTGGCTATCGAGCACGGCCGTGCCGGTCGAACCCTGGTCGAGCAGCACGTCGGCATTGCCCGAAATACTGGTGAGTGGCGTGCGCAGGTCGTGCGAGATGGAGCGCAGCAGGTTGGCGCGCAGCTGCTCGTTTTTGGCGAGCACCGCCGCCTCCTCGCGGGCCTCCATGGCGCGGGCGCGATCGAGTGCCAGCTCGCCTTCGCTCACGATGGCATCGGCAAGTGTCCGCTCCTCGTGCGTCAGCACGTCGGGCTCGGCAACGATAGCCAGCACGCCCACCACCGAGGCGGGGTCGCCCGAGCGCACGAAGCCGTCACCTGTGCGGACCGTCAGGTAGATGCCATAAAACGCCGAGCCGCCAAACGTGGCGTCGAGCGGCGTCCCCACATAGGCGGACGCCGAGAGCCGCGGCGGCATCTGGGGCGCCAGCTGGTGCACCGGCGCGGCGTCACCCACGGCCGTGTACGTCGCACGCGGCAGCAAGTCATCATCGTCGGCGTCGGCGCTGTACCATACGACCGGACAGCCCGAAAGACGCGCCAGCTGCGTTGCCATGGCATGCACAATCTGCTGCTGATCGGCACACCGCTGCAGCATGCGGTTGGTCTCGAGCACCATATGCGTGCGGCGGTCGCTAGCGGCAGCCTGTGCCAAGGCGCGGCGCAGGGCCAACGCAATCGAGCTTGACACAAGCGAGACCACGAACATGATGAAGAACATGCCGGGATAGACGCGGTCGATAAGCGACAGCGAGTAGCGCGGGTCGACAAACAAGAAGTTGTAGAGCGCCACGGCGGCAGCCGAGCTCAACAGGCAATACAGGCGGCTCCAGGTGAAAAAGGCACACAGCTGCACGGCAAGCACATAGACGATCATGATGCTCGGCGCGAGACCCGGATGGTCGAGCAGCGCGCCCACAATCGTCGCTGCGACCAGCAGCCCCGCCGATACGCAGGCGTCATACAGAGTAGTGCGGCGCGTCAGCGTTGTGCGCCGCCACCAAAAGTTATCGGCAATATCGCCGTCCGTACGGACGTCCATCAGCGCCCCGCCCCTCTCTCAAAAACAAAAACCACCACAAAGGGGACAGTGAACTGCGCCCCGAAACTTGGACTGAATAAAT
>URCO01000021.1:0-38587 GCA_900546375.1 uncultured Collinsella sp. | reverse complement strand
GATCTACACCCTAGAGTTCGTCGGCAGCGTCAGATGTGTATAAGAGACAGGGTGGGGAAAGGTGTTGAAAAATGGGGCTGTTCCCCATATTATTGATGACGTCGACAGGCGGGGTGGTTCCCCGCGTACGTGCCATCTGAGTAACCGAGGGGAGGGCGCACATGGGAATGACTGGTGCATACGAGCGCAATCTCGATGCAAAAGGTCGTCTGTCCCTGCCTGCACCCCTTCGCGAGGAGCTTGGAGAGCACGTTCGCGTGTTCAAAGCCCTGGATGTCGATGCTCTGTACGTGTTCTCTGCCGAGGCCTTCGATAAGTGGGTCGAAGGACTCTTCGCGGGTCGTGAGGGCCACGAGGGTTTTAACCCGCGTGACATCAACGACCAGAAGCTCATGAGGGCGATCAACAAGCGCACCACGTCGATGGATGTGGATAGTGCCGGTCGTATCGGTCTTTCTGAGTCTCTCCGCAAGCAGGCGAACCTCGACCGCGAGGTCACGGTTGTGGGTAACTACGACCACCTTGAGGTTTGGGACCGCGCCGCGGCCGATGAGGACGATGACGACGAGGCTCTGCTTGACCTCTTCTTCTCGTAAGGGCAAGGCGCGAGTAACGGATGGAGCGTGGGATCTTGACACAAGAATATCGGCATGAACCTGTCATGCTCGGCGAAGTGCTTGAGTCGCTGCAGCTCAAGAGCGGCTCCGTTGTCTGCGATTGCACCCTTGGCGGTGCCGGTCATTCGGTAAAGATGGCCGCGCAGGTGGGGGAGACGGGCCTTTTGCTCGGCGTCGATCAGGACGACATGGCCCTCGAGGCCGCTGGTGCCCGTCTGGACCGCGAGGTTCCCGGCGTCCCGCACCAGCTGCTGAAGGGCAACTTCGGCGACTTGGACGAGCTGCTTTGCTCGGCCGAGGTGCCCGGGGTCGATGGCTTCCTGTTTGACTTGGGCGTTTCGTCACCGCAACTCGATATCCCTGGCAGGGGCTTTTCGTATAACGAAGATGCCCCATTGGACATGCGGATGGATCCGGGTAACAACACCCTAAACGCAGCTGAGGTCATCAACACCTATAACGAACACGACCTCGCCCGGATTCTACGCGTCTACGGCGAAGAGAAGTTCGCCTCGCAGATTGCGCGCGAGATTGTGCGCCGTCGCGAGCAAGAACCGATCGAAACCACCGGTCAATTTGTCGAGATCATCAAGGCTGGCATTCCGGCTGCCGCTCGTCGGCATGGTGGGCACCCGGCCAAGAAGAGCTTCCAGGCCATTCGCATCGAGGTCAACCACGAGCTCGATGTGCTCGAGAGGGGGCTTGATGCCGCCACCAGGTGGCTGAACCCGGGCGGACGCATCTGCGTCATCTCGTATCACTCGCTCGAGGACCGTATCGTAAAGAACCACTTTAAGGAGATGAGCCAGGGGTGCACGTGCCCGCCGGAGATTCCGGTGTGCGTGTGCGGCAACGTGCCGATACTCAAGGTCATCACCCGCAAACCCTTGGTTGCCCAACCCGATGAGGTTGCGCGCAACCCTCGGGCGAGATCAGCCAAAATCCGCGTGGCGCAGCGCCTGTAGGCGCGACCGCGCGAAATTGGACCTCCCGCTCGCACCATAAACGAAGCTTAAACACACTACCAACGTACTCGGGATGGGAGGCGGCATATCATGGGCTATAACACCTCAAACGCAGCACTCGCCTATGATATGAACGCCATGCCCGCCTACCGCGAGGCACCGCAGGCGCCCGTTGCCCCTCGTGAGCAACGCACGCCGCGTTTTGATGTCTACACGGGCGCGGGCCGTCAGGCAAACCAGGCGGTAAGCCCGGTTTTCATGAGCGTTCTTAAAACGGTTTGCATCATCGCGGCTGTCTTCATGACGATCGGTGTCGCCCGCGTGGCACTTGCCGGTGTCACGGCCCAGGTGCTCAACGGCAACGCAGAGCTTGCCAGCACGCTCGAGAAGGCGACCGACGAGAGTTCTAACCTTGAGGTCATGCATTCGGTCTATGGTGCCGACACACGTATTCGCGATCTTGCGGGCGCCTATGGCATGGTGGAGCCCAGCGAGAGCGTTACGCTTGACTTTTCGCAGGATGCAGCCGCGGGCGCTAGCTCGACTGCGGCCGCTCAGTAAATAAGACGGTAGCTGAGTATGACAAATGACTATCGCCGCGGTTCCGACGGGGACCACGGGTCTGGACGTCCCTCCTCGCGGGGACGTTCTGGTTATCAAGGAACGGGTCGACCATCTTACAACGCGGGGCCGTCCTATGGCAACGACCCTGCGTCGCGTCTTCGTGGCTCGGGCGGACCTCGGGTACGCAATACGGGCGCGCGCAAGGGGTCGTCGTCTGAATGGGTTACGGGAACGCCGCTGCCTCGCCGCGATGTCGTTATGGGCTGTATCGGGGTTGGCCTTGCCGCGGGCGTCTTCCGTCTTGCCGAATACCAGATCGTGAATGCTGACAAGCTGCGCGAGCGCGTGGACGCGCGTCGCCTGCTCTCACAGACGCTCTATGCCAAACGTGGCACTATCTACGACCGCAACGGCAACGTGCTGACGTCGTCGGTCGAATGCCGCAATGTCGCCGTGAACCCTCAGCTTGTCGAGGACGTCGACAAGACGGTCTCGGCGCTGGTCAAGGCCACCGGTATCGATAAAAAGACCTGTCGCAAGCTGGTACTGTCTGATGGTTCCTGGGTGTATATCAAGCGCCAGGTCGACGAGGATGACGCTGCCGCCCTGGAAAAGAAGAATCTACCCGGCGTGCTCTTTGAGCAGGCGATGAAGCGGGTTTACCCGTATGGAAACCTGGCTTCTCAGCTGCTGGGCGTCGTGAACGTGGACAACGCTGGCCTGACGGGACTCGAAAAACAATACGATGAGCTTCTGACCGGAACGAATGGCTCTCTTGTACGCGAGCGCGCAAGAGATGGCGGCTACATCGCGGGCGGTGCCTATAAAAAGGTTGCCGCGATCGATGGCGTGGATATCGTGACGACGATCGACGTCAACATTCAGCGCGCCGCGGAAGATGCCTTGGCCGAGGCGGTCGAGAAGACGAAGGCCAAAAACGGGTCGGCCCTGGTGACCGACCCGACGACTGGAGAGATCCTGGCCGCCTGCTCGTATCCGACCTACGACCAGACCAATTTGGAAAACGCCAAGACCGAGGACATGAACCTTCGTCTGGTGACGGATGCCTACGAGCCCGGCTCGGTCTTTAAGACGCTGGTTGCGGGCGCCGGATTTGATTTGGGCGTTGTGCGCCCGAGCACATCGTTTGAGGTTCCCGCGAGTATCAAGGTGGGCGACGATACCGTTACCGATGCCGACAAGCGTGACTACACCATGACAATGGACGTACGCGAGATGATGCGCCGTTCGTCCAATGTCGGTTTTGTCCTGGTGGGGCGCAAGATCGGTGCCGATGATTTTGCCACCTATGTGGACAAGTGGGGTATCGGTCATAGCTCCGGTGTCGATTTTCCGGGTGAGAGTCTGGGCATCGTCAAGGAGCGCGACCAGTACGATGGTGCCACCTTGGGTGCTATGAGCTTTGGCCAGGCGCTGTCCGTCTCGCCGATTGAGGTCGCACGTGCCGTGGGCGGCATCGCGAACGGCGGCGTGATGATGACTCCGCACTTCTATAAGTCGAGCAAGGGCGATGAAAAGGATTGGGGCGAGGGGGATCGCGCGATTTCCGAGGAGGCCGCCTCGCAGGTGACATCGTGTATGCAGACGGTCGTTGCCGAGGGAACGGGAGTTGGCGGCGCGGTGGACGGCTACGACGTGGCGGGCAAGACCGGTACGGCCGAGCGCGCCGATGAGAACGGCGGCTACCTCAAAGAGAACTACATGTCGTCTTTTATGGGGTTTGCCCCGGCGCAGTCGCCCAAGGTCCTGTGCTATATCACCCTTGACGGAACCCCGTCAGGCTCCGATGCCGCCGCAGTGCCGTTCCAGTCCATTATGGCCAGTGCGCTTGACGTGTTGGGTGTCCCGCGCACCAAGTAGGGGGTTACTATCTATGAAATGGCCAGTCGGTTAATCCGGGTTGTTCACACGCCCTGCACCACGCGTAGGCGGCGCTGGGATACAATACGCCGATAGCATTATTAGGTTTACAGGGGAGCTGCAATGATAGAGATCGCCGTCAACAATCTCGCGGCCGCAACAGGGGCCCGAACCGTGACGGGAGAAGCCGATCGGGTATGCCGCGGTTGCGTTATCGACTCGCGCCAGGTTGAGGAGGGCACGATATTCGTCGCCTTCCCGGGTGAAAAGGTCGACGGCAACGACTTTGCTTCCCGTGCCATCGAGTCGGGTGCCGGCGCCGTCGTGATGACGCGCGAGCCCGATGCCGAGCTGCTTTCGCTGGCCCATGAGAAGGGCTGCGCCATCCTGCATACCGATGACCCCGAGGAGTTTTTGCTGCGCCTGGCTCACGCTTATCGTTTGGAGCTTGGCTGCCTGGTAATTGGCATTACCGGCTCTATCGGCAAGACGACGACCAAGGACGTGCTCGCCGCGGTGCTCGCCAAGCGCTATCGCGTTTGGGCAACCAAGGGTAACTACAACAACCTGATCGGTATGCCGCTCACGGTGCTGGCGGCCCCTGCCGACACCGAGGTTCTGGTGCTCGAGATGGGCATGAACCATTTCCACGAGATTGAGCGCATGTCTCAGTCCGCCAATCCCAACCTTGCCATTGTGACCAAGATCGGCACCTCCCATATCGGTATTCTGGGCAGTCGCGAGAATATCGCTCGTGCCAAATCCGAGATTGTTGGCGGCATGTGCGCCGCCGGAGACCTTCTCCCGTTGCTGGTTTTGGGTGGTGAGGACGACTTTACCCCGTTCATCCGCGACACCTTTGCTGCGCCTGCGGGCGTCGACGTGATGCTTGCGGGCGTCTCGGACGACGATGAGGTCCGTGCGTGCGACATTCGCATTGATGACGAGGGACGCCCGGTCTTTACGCTCGATTTTGGCTTGGGCGAGACTATCGACACACTGCTTGCCATTCCCGGCGCGCAGTCCGTTCCCAATGCCGTCAAGGCCGCAGCGGTTGCCTATCGCCTTGGCGTGACGCCCGAGCAGATCGATGCCGCCTTTAGGGGTCTTACGATTACCGGGCATCGTCAGGAAATCAAGCGCGCCAAGAGCGGCGCCCGCGTCATCGACGACTCATATAACGCCAGTGCCGAATCGATGGCAGCCGGCCTCGACCTGCTGTGTTCGCTTTCGTGCACGGGTTCGCGCATGGCGGTTCTGGGCGAGATGGGCGAGATGGGCGACGAGGCTCCTCGCATGCATGAGCTGGTGGGCGCCTATGCGGCGGCCAAGAAGCTCGATATGCTCGCATGTGTCGGCGGTGAGCTTGCCCAGCGTATGGCCGAGGCCGCGCGCATGATGGGTATGGATGAGGACCGCATTCAGGTGTTCTCCGACTATCAGCAGGTGCTCGACCGTATGGGCGGCGCTCTTGAGCAGCATGATGTCGTGCTGGTCAAGGGCTCACGCTTCGTTGAGCTCGATCGCTTTGTGGAAGGTGTGTGCTAGTCCATGTTCGGCAATCCTTCGTATCCTACGTACCAGGCATTTTTGGGATTGGGCATCGCCGCCGTCATCGCGATGCTGCTTATGCCGTGGTGGATTAAGCTCCTGAAGGTCGAGGGCATCGGCCAGCAGGTTCGCGCCGATGGTCCCAAGCGTCACCTGATTAAGCAGGGCACGCCCACCATGGGTGGCGTCATCATCCTGGTTGCCGTTTCGCTGACCTGCCTTTTGATGGGAAAGCTCACCACCGAGCTCGTGCTTGTGCTGCTCGCCACGCTGGCAACCGGCGTTCTTGGCCTCATCGACGACCTGACTTCTGTCACGCACGGCCGCTCGCTCGGCCTGACGCCTCACGCCAAGATGATTGGCCTTACCCTCATCTGCGTTACCTTTACCGTGCTTGCCGTCAACTGGTGCGGCGTCGCCCCCGAGATTCGTTTCCCCGGTGGCCTGACGATCGACCTTGGTGTGCTCTCGACCACCATTTGCGGCCTCTCTTTTCCGTGGCTCTACCTTGTCTTTTGCTGGCTGATGATCGCGGGCCTTTCCAACGCCGTAAACCTCACCGACGGCTTGGACGGTCTTGCCGGCGGCACCTCCATGATCGCCATGCTGGCCATGGCTGCCATGGCGTTTTTGCACGGCGATGTGAACCTGTCCATCTTCTGCACGGCGTGCGCCGGCGCCTGCCTGGGCTTTTTGTGGTTCAACTGCTATCCGGCGAGCATCTTTATGGGCGATACCGGCTCGCTTGCCCTGGGTGCCGCTTTTGCCTGCACCTCCATCATGACCAACACCGAAGTCGTTTCCCTCATCATCGGCGGTCTGTTTATCGTCGAGACCCTGTCGGTCATGATCCAGGTTGTCTATTTCCACTTTACGCACAAGCGCGTCTTCCTTATGGCGCCCATTCATCATCATTTCGAAAAGAAGGGCTGGGCCGAGACCAAGGTCGTCATCCGTTTTTGGATTGTCGCCGCGGCCTTCGGAGCCCTGGGCCTCGCGTTGTTCTTCCAGTTGGGATAGTGGTCTTTCATGCCTCTTGCTGATGTCTTTAGCCTGCTCGTTTTGGGCCAGGGTAAGTCCGGTCTTGATGTCGCTCGCTGGGCGCTTGCGCATCCCGAGCGCGTGAGTGCCGTTACCGTTTACGGTGGCGGCACGTCCGAGCCCAACGATGCCACGCGCTCGCTCGAGGCGCACGGGGCATCGTTTGTCTACGGAACCGAGCAGGTCGAGGGCGCGTTTGATGTATGCGTGACGTGTCCGGGCATCTCGGAGTTCTCGGCATTCTTTAAGGCTGGCCGTGATCACGCTGCCCAGATTATGGGTGAGCCCGAGTTTGCCTACCGTCTGTCTCCCCAAAATTGGATTGCCATTACGGGCACCAACGGCAAGACGACAACCACGTCGCTGACCGATTACCTGCTTAAGGCGGCGGGCGAGGCGAGCGTTGCTGTCGGCAACATTGGCGAGCCTCCGGTGAACGAGATCGATGGCCGTGCGCATAACGAGTGGTTTGTGGCGGAACTTTCGAGCTATCAGATCGCAACGACCCAGGAGCTTCACCCCCGTGTGGCGGTGCTGCTCAACATTACCCCCGATCATCTGGGCTGGCATAAGAGCCATAAGAACTATGCGCTCGCCAAGATTAAGCTCTTCGAGAATATGGTCGACGATGACCTGGTGATTGTTGATGTCGAGGATGCCGGTATCCACGAGTTCGATGAGTACATCTATGTTCCGGGCCGTCGCATCTGCAAGGTTGCTTTTGACGAGCCTGCGGGCGAGGACGCCGCATTTGTGCGCGATGGCAAGATGGTCATTCGCCTGAAGGGCGTCGAGACCCCGCTCGTCGATACGTCCGAGCTTAAGATTTCGGGCCATCACAATGTAATCAATGCCCTGTGTGCTGCCACGGCGGCCCTGACGGTCGGCGCCGATGTTGACGGTGTGTGTCGCGGCCTGGTCTCGTTCCAGCCGCTGGAGCACCGCGTTGAGCCCTGTGGCGAGATCGATGGCGTGCGCTATGTTAACGATTCCAAGGCAACGAACACCGATGCGGTCGAAAAGGCCCTGACGGCGTTTCCCGATGACGATGTGATCTTGCTGCTCGGCGGTCACGATAAGGGCACGCCGCTCGAGTCCTTTGCCCGCGTTGTGATGGATAACGTTCGCTCGGTGGTCTGCTTTGGCGACGCGCGCGAGCGCTTTACCGCCGCTATGGACGAGGCGGATGTCGACGGTGATGTCGATATCGCCCAGGCCGACGACCTGCGCGATGCCGTGGACGTTGCCCGTTCGCTCTCGAGCCGCGGCGATGTGATCTTACTGTCGCCCGCCTGCTCTTCGTTCGATGAGTTCTCGGGCTACGAGGAGCGCGGTCGCGTGTTTAAGGACTATGTGGCCCAGCTTGCCGCTGCGTCCAATACGCAAATGGAATAGGGGTTTCCGGTGAGAGAGGAGAGCCCCCGACAGAATATGAGGAGGCCCGACTCGGACCGTGCTTCCTCGCAGTGCATCACGCCGCGCGCCGGTCGTCGCACGCAGGGCATCGGCGAACGTTATATCGCCGGCGTCCCCGCACGTATCATGCGACCCCGCCTGGTCTTTTTGACCTGCCTGTTCTCGCTGGTCTGTTTTGGCCTGCTTATGGTGTACTCGGCTTCTTCAGTCGAGGCGCTTCACGAGAACGACTCCGCGACCTACTTTTTGTTCCGGCAGTTTATGTTCACTGTCGTCGGTGTTGCTGCCCTCGAGTTCATCGCGCGCGTTGCACCCGATAGCTGGTTTGGCGAAGGGGCGCTTAAACTTGCCCTTATCGCTATGATGATCTTGCTGCTTGCGGTGTTCCTCTTTGGTAGCGGCAGCCGTGGCGCTACGCGTTGGCTGAGCATTGCCGGCATTCAGTTTCAGCCATCGGAGTTTCTCAAGCCGTTTGCCATTGCCTATTCTGCCATCATGCTCGATCGCGTGTTTTCGCCCGGCGGTAACATCAATGAGTTCCTTAAGGGCATGGGCTTATATTTGGGCATATCGCTCGTCTTGATTTTTATTCAGCCCGACTTTGGCACCATCCTGATTATTCTGTTGACGATCATGTGCATGGCGCTTTTTGCCGGTCTTGACCCAAAATTCATTATCGGTGCGATTCTTGCTGGCGCCGTCATCATCGTGATCGCTCTTGTCGTCGAGCCGTACCGTATGGTGCGCATTCAGGTTCTCTTGAACCCTTGGGCAGATGAATATGGAGACGGGTATCAGGCAACGCTCGCCATTATGGCGTTTGCTTCGGGCGGACTGTTCGGCCGCGGTATCGGCAACTCAACCATGAAGTACTCGTATTTGCCCGAGGCACACAACGACTACATCCTGGCCATCATTGGCGAGGAGGTTGGCTTTTTGGGGACGCTGCTGTTTTTCTTGGTGTTTGCGATGCTGATCTACTCGGCGTTTCGAATTGCCGAGCAGGCCGCCGATCGTCGCGGGGCGCTCATGGCTTCGGGCTCTGCGGTTATCCTCGCGGTGCAGTTTTTGATCAACGCGCTGGGTATTCTCAACGTGTTTCCTATGACGGGTAAGCCGCTGCCGTTTATCAGCTATGGCGGCTCGTCGATTATCGTGTCGCTCATGCTCGCCGGGCTTATTTTACGCGTCTCGCACGAGAGCGCTCGACGCGATGAATACGATCGTCGTCGCGATAGCTTTGCCGTTATGGACGAGAGCACTGCCGGTGTTCCCCATACGCGTGGGGAGCGCTCGTCGCGTGGCGGTTTTACCGTCTTGAACGGTTTTGCTTCGGAGTCGGATGCCCGTCCGCGCTCGGCGCCGCAGAGTCGCCCGCAACGACCGACGCCGCGCAATACGGGTGGCGGATATAATCGGATCGACTTGAATTCGGACCCGTCGGCGCGCTTGCGCACCGACGACCAGGGGCCGCGCGTACGAAGGGACTACCATGACCGATAAGATGACCGTTGCTATCGCAGCCGGCGGCACGGCGGGACATATCAACCCCGCACTCGCCTTGGCCGAGGAGCTACGTGACCGTGGCCACCACGTTGTGTTTGTGGGTCAGTCGCATAAGCTCGAGGGTCGTCTGGTTCCCGAGGCAGGGTTCGATTTTGTGCCGATTACGGTTACGGGCTTCGACCGCTCTCGCCCTTGGACGGCGTTGAGCTCGCTGTGGCGTGTCTATAAGGCGAAGCGCACGCTCGGCAGCCATTTTTCTAAAGCCTGCAAGCCCGATGTCGCTATAGGTTTTGGCGCCTATGTCGAGGTCCCGCTTCTGGGCTGGTGCAAAGACGCGGGCATTCCGTATCTGCTGCACGAACAGAACTCCGTTCCGGGCCTTGCTAACAAGATGATGAGTTCGCATGCCGCCCGCGTTTGCATCTCGGTGCCGGCAGCACGTTCCGTGTTTGAGCGCGAGGGCGATCCTGACCATGTGCTCATGACCGGCAACCCCGTGCGCCGTTCTGTGATCGAGGGGGATCGGGTTCGCGGTCGCAGGGCTCTCGACGTGCCTGAGGACGCCACACTCCTGCTGGTTTTTGGCGGCTCACTTGGTGCTCAACATCTTAATGAGCGCGTGGCTTCGCTTAAAAACGAGTTGCTCTCGCGCGATAATCTCTATGTTTTGCATTCGACGGGCGCCGATGGCTTCGAGGACACCGAGCGTGCTCTTGCCCTGATGCCCGAGGAGGCGAAGCGGTATCGCGTCCAGCCCTACATCGACAATATGGGCGATATGCTGGCCGCGGCCGATTTGGTCCTCTCGCGCTCGGGCGCTTCGAGCGTTGCCGAGATCGCGGCCCTTGCCACACCTTCGGTACTGGTGCCGTATCCGCATGCGACGGCCGATCATCAGACCACCAATGCCCGCTATCTGGTCGATGCCGGTGCTGGCGTGCTCTGCGCCGATGCCGATATCGATACCCAGGCGTTTGCCGATGAGCTGCTGCATCTTATCGATGATGCGCAGGCGCGCGATGCCATGCGTCAGGCGGCTCGCGGTTTGGCCCAGGACCGCGCTGCCGTCCTTTTGGCAGACGCGGTAGAAGGATTGCGTTAGTTAGACGGGATATCGCGGGTCGCCCTCGCGCGGATGCGGTAGGTGCGGTACAGTAGACGGGTTACAGGCAGTGTTTACGCAAGGAGTACACGAGCACATGGCTGATTCCCAGACTGCAACCTCCGCGCCCGATTTCAAGAGCGCCCATTTTATCGGTATCGGTGGCGCCGGCATGAGCGGCATCGCCCTCGTCCTTCACGAGCGCGGCTATGTCGTTACCGGCTCCGACCTTAAGACGTCTCGCTATATTCGCCAGCTTACCCGTGCCGGCGTGAAGGTGCATGTGGGCCATGAGGCCGCCACCATCGACGAGGTCAAGCCCGACGTCGTCGTGGTCTCTACCGCTATTCCCGAGTCCAACCCCGAGCTCGTCCGTGCGCGCGAGCTGGGTATTCCCGTGTGGCCTCGCGCCAAGATGCTCTCGGCTCTGGGCCACGGCTACACCACCGTCGCCGTCGCCGGTACTCACGGCAAGACCACGACCTCTTCGATGTGTGCCACCATGCTCGACCGCATGGGTCTGGACCCCAGCTTCCTGATCGGTGGCATTGTCGAGGGCTACGATACCAACGGCAAAAACGGCTCGGGCGACTATTTTGTCGCCGAGGCGGATGAGTCCGACAGCTCCTTCCTGTTCCTTAACCCCAATGTGGTCATCGTGACCAACGTCGAGGCCGACCATCTCGATCATTACTCGGGTATCGAGGAGATCGAGGCCACCTTCGCCAAGTTTATGAGTCTGGTGGGCGAGGACGGCACGGTCATCGTCTGTGGCGAGGACCCGCATCTGGTCGAGCTTGCCAAGTCGACGGGCCGTCATGTGCTTTCCTATGGCTTTGCCGAGACCAACGACATCGTCTGCGTGCATCCGAATGTCAAGGGCATCCAGAGCGACTTTATCGTTCGCTTTGAGGACGGCACCGAGCACGCTGTCGAGATTAAGAGCAACCCCGGTCGTCACAACATGCTCAACGCCACGGCCGTCTTGACCGTCGCCCATGTCCTAGGCCTCGATATCGACGCCGCCGCTAAGGCACTTTCGAGTTTTGAAGGCGTCCGCCGTCGCTTTACCCACGTGGGCGATATCGACGGCATCACGGTGGTTGACGATTACGGCCATCATCCCACCGAGATCAAGGCGACGCTCGCTGCTGCCTCTTCGCTGGGCTACAAACATGTCGACGTCGTGTTCCAGCCGCACCGCTATTCGCGCCTGCAGGCTCTGTGCGATGACTTTGCCGATGCATTCGCCAATGCCGACAAGCTGCTGTTGATTGACGTGTTCTCTGCCGGCGAGATGCCCATCCCGGGCGTCACGTCCAAGATGCTTGCCGATACCGTGCGCGCTAAGCATCCCGGTAAGGAGGTCGTGTACTGCTCGAGCCGTCTTGAGCTCAATGAGGAGCTCGAGAAGATGGTGGGCGAGGGCGATTTGCTGCTTACCATGGGCGCCGGCGACGTCACGACGGTCGGCCCCGAGTTCATCGAGTATCTGACTGCCAAGAAAGACGCTTAAACCCCATGGGTCTGTTTAACGCCGTCATGGCGCTTTCGGGCATGATCGATACGGACATAATTGAGGATGAACGCCTCGCGCGCCATACGAGCTATCGTATCGGCGGCAAGGCGGACCTCTTTGTGACGTGTCACAGCTATCATGCCTTGCGTCGCGCCGTGGCGGTGCTCGATCGTGAGCAGGTGCCGTGGGTCATTATCGGCAAGGGATCTAATCTGCTTGTTGCCGATGCAGGCTATCGCGGCGCCGTCATTTCGTTGGGGCGTGAGTTCCAGCGTACGGTTGTCGCCGAAGACGGTTGTACGCTGACGGTCGGTGCGGGCGTGATATTCGCTCGCCTAGTCAACGACGCGCTGTCGCGCAGCCTTTCGGGCCTTGAGTTTGCGGTCGGTATTCCCGGCTCCGTTGGCGGCGCCGTGTCCATGAATGCCGGCACGCGAACCGAGTGGATTGGCTCGCTGGTCGAAGATGTCGTTACGTTTGACCCGAGCTCCGGCATCAAACATTACGCGGGCTCGGAGATCGCTTGGGGCTACCGTGAATGCAGCCTGCCGCGTAACGAGATCATTCTGGAGTGCGTGCTCAAGCTCAAACCTGCGCCCAAGGCCGATATCCGTGAACGTATGGAGCGGTACCTGACGCGGCGTAAGCGCACACAGCCCATGGGCTGTGCATCCTGCGGGTCGGTATTTCGCAACCCGCCCGATGCGAGCGTGGGCAAGCTTATCGAGGATTGTGGATTAAAGGGTTTTTCGGTTGGCGGCGCGGAAGTTTCGCCCGTACACGCTAATTTTATCGTTAATAACGGAACCGCCTCGGCCGATGACGTGGCCGCGGTTATCAGACATGTGCACGGAAAGGTGAGGGAGGCGTATGGCATCGAGCTCAGACCGGAAGTTAAATTCCTCGGCTTCTAGAGCATCGAAACCAACCTTCCGCCGCGCCGGAGGGCGTTCCGGCGCACCGTCTCAGCCTCAACGTAAATCCGTTATGCCTTCTAAGCCTGCTGGGTCCGTGCGGCCTGCCAAGCGTTCGACTGCCGGTTCGCAGCTTGGCGGACGCCCCGCGGCCAAAAATGTTGCTCGTCCGGTGGCACGTCCCTCGGTGACGCCCAAACCGGCGATGGGCGCCATACCTTCTCGCCCCATAGCGTCGCCCAAGCCCTCGTTGGGGGCAAAGGTGACGCGTCCCGGTCGCGCGCTGGGTGCATCTAAGCCACGTATGCTGACGTCGGTGTCGGCCTCCGCAAAACCGCAATCGGGCAAAAAGGGCTCTAATCCGTTGTCATCGATCGGCGCCCTGGCAAATCATGCGGCGGGTGCCGCTTCTGCCGTTAAGGGCAAGGGCAAAATCGTGGGCGGCATCCTTGCCGCTCTGGCAGCGCTTGCAGTCGTTGCCGTCGTCGTCATTAACTCTGGCCTGTTCGCCGCTACCGATATTCAGATCCAGGGCAGCGAGCATGTGACCAAGCACGATGCCATCCAGCTGATCGATCTGCCCGAGAACACGTCGCTGTTCAATGTGAATCCCGACCAGATCACCGAGGGCCTTAAGCAAAATCCGTGGGTCTCGGGCGTGGATGTCCAACGTCAATTTCCCCATACGCTCATCATCACGCCGACGGAACGCAAAGTTATCGCAATCGCCTACATTAGCTCCGACGATCTTGCCTGGGCGATCGGGGACGATGACACATGGATTGCACCACTGTCTACCTCGGTCGATGTTGACGACCAGGGCAATGTCATTACAACGGGGGAGGGTGCCAACACCCTAAACGGTATCGATGCCGCCCTGGCACTCGCTAAACATTACGGTGCCGTGCTGTTGACCGATGTCTCGGCCGATGTCGCACCGGTTTCGGGGCAAGCCGTAAATTCCAAGGCCGTCAAGGCCGGCCTGGATTACGTCCGCGGTTTCTCGAGCGAGTTCCTGGGCCAGGTCAAGGATATTTCCACGCCCTCGGTCGAGGCCATCTCGGCGAATCTCGATAACGGTATCGAGGTGTCGCTCGGAGATTCGGATGACATTGCCAAAAAGGAGCGTATCGTTACCAAGCTGCTTTCGCAGGTGGAGGGCGTGACGTATATCAACGTTCGATCTCCTGGCAACTATACGTTTAGGAACGCACCGACCTCGTAGCGTCTTCTGGCCTTTGTTGACGGGGCATACCGCGCCGTTTATCTGGTTTGTTTGGTTTTCACCGTCAATTATTTGACTGATACGTTCATAATGTGCAAACATAATACGGTTTACCTTTGCATTTACTTTCAACTTGAAGGTTAATGTGCGCAGGGGTCAACCCATGCTATGGCAATAACCTTTGTTCGGAGGACCGACATGCACGAGACAGAGATCAACAACTACCTTGCCGTCATTAAGGTGGTCGGCGTCGGCGGCGGCGGTACCAACGCGGTCAATCGAATGATCGAAGAGGGTATCCGCGGCGTCGAGTTTGTTGCCATCAACACCGATGCTCAGGCACTCGCGATCTCTGATGCCGATATCAAGGTGCACATCGGCACCGACCTGACCCGCGGCCTGGGCGCTGGCGCCAACCCCGAGGTCGGCCGTAAGGCCGCCGATGAGTCCCGCGACGACATCGCCGAGGCGCTCGCTGGCGCCGATATGGTGTTCATCACCTGCGGCGAGGGCGGCGGCACCGGTACCGGCGCTGCCCCCATCGTTGCCGATATCGCGATGAACGAGGTCGGCGCGCTGACCGTCGCCGTCGTGACCAAGCCCTTTACGTTTGAGGGCCGCAAGCGCAAGAAGAGCGCCGAAGAAGGCATTAAGACGCTTTCCGACTGTGTCGACACCATGATCGTTATCCCTAACGACAAGCTGCTCGACATCGCCGAGAAGAAGACCACCATGCTTGAGGCCTTCGCAATCGCCGATGGCGTCCTTTCCCAGGGCACCCAGGGCATCACCGACCTCATCACCGTCCCCGGTATCATCAACCTGGACTTCGCCGATGTTAAGACCATCATGAAGCAGGCCGGTACCGCCATGATGGGTATCGGTACCGCTTCTGGGGACACCCGTGCCGTCGACGCTGCCCAGCAGGCTATTTCCAGCCCGCTGCTCGAGAGCTCCATCGATGGCGCTACGCGCGTCCTGCTTTCCATTGCCGGTTCCAAGGACCTGGGTATTCAGGAGATCAGCGACGCTGCCGACGTTGTCGCCAACGCCGTCGACCCCGAGGCCAACATCATCTTCGGTACCGTTGTCGACGAGTCCCTGGGCGATCAGGTGCGTATTACCGTCATCGCTACGGGCTTCTCCGACTCCAACGTCAACCGTCAGGACGAGCTCTTCGCTGCACAGCAGTCCCAGAGCAAGGCCGCTGCTTCTACCGAGCCGCAGCGCACCGCTCCTGCCACGAGCCCGGCTCAGGCTGCCCCGACTCGCAACGTCGGTGGTACCGAGCTCCCCAACTTTGGCAACGACCAGTTTGAGCTTCCTGACTTCCTCAAGCGCGGCAGCTTCTAGTTCGTTTTTCTCAGCGACCTGTATGGGGTGCGTCCGATTGGGCGCACCCTTTTTGTTGTGTTTTGCCTTTGTAAACGAAAGCCTCCAATCTCCTTACGTTCCCCTTACGTTTAGCCCCTACCGCTGCGGGTATCCTTTTGATGAAGTATGGCAGCCGTGTGGCACGGACTGCTGCGGCGTCGCCGCGATACTTGTGTTATTAGGAGGCTTTAGTATGGCAGCACGTGCGGACAGCGTTTCGCGTGTCGACCATGATGGAGTTACGTTGGTAGAGGGCGCGACGCACGATGTTCGCTTTGCTTTTACCGAACGCGCCGGCGGTGTTTCCGAAGATGCGTACTCCTCACTCAATCTGGGCTCGCATGTTGGCGATGACCCCTTTGCCGTTCAAGAAAATCGTCGCCGCGCACTCGAGGCCTTGGGTGCCGCCGAGTGCGAGCACAACCTGCTTGTTCCCAATCAAGTACACGGTGACCATGTCGTGACGGTGACCTCGAACGGTGCTGATGATCTCGAGAACATTCGCGAGCAGATTGCCGAGGGCTGCGATGCCATCGTCTGCATGGCCCGTGAGGTACCCGTGATGCTCTGCTTTGCCGATTGCGTTCCCGTGGTGCTGGTGGCTCCCGGCGGCTTTGCCGTGGTGCACTCTGGCTGGAAGGGCACGATTGCGCGCATTTCCGCCAAGGCGTGCCAAGCGCTCTGCGAGGCGGCTGGCTGCAAGTCGGACGACATCTCTGCCTACATTGGGCCCCATATCCTGGGCGACGAGTACGAGGTGTCCCAAGAACTTATGGATCGCTTTGCCGCCGAGTTCGCGTGCATCGATGCCTCTGCTTCTCGTATGCTCGATCTTTCCGCCGCCATTCGCGAGGCGCTGATGGACGCCGGCGTCGAGGCGAGCAGCATTGTGGACACCAAGCTTTCCACCGTTCGTCAGAACGACCGCTTTTATTCCTACCGCAACGAGGGCGGCACCTGTGGGCGCCATGCTGCGATCGGCGTGATGCTATGAGAAAGATCGCATCGGTCCTGAGCGCTGCAGTGCTTATGCTCACGCTGTGTGCTTGCTCCTCGGGATCTTCCACATCTTCTATTACCGTGGCCGGCTCGACCACGTGCCTTCCCATTGCCGAGATCGCAGCCGAGGGCTTTAAGGAAGAGGCCGGCACCGATGTGCTCGTCTCCGGCCTTGGCTCCTCTGCGGGTATCGAGGCCGTCAGCAACGGCACGGCCGACATCGCCAGCTCGTCTCGTGGCCTCAATGCCGACGAACAAGACCTTGGCCTGACCCCGATCGTAATCGCGCACGACGGCATCGCAGTCATCGTGAACGACGACAACCCGGTCGACAATCTCTCGACCGAGCAGCTCCGCGATATTTACGCCGGCAAGATCACCAACTGGAAGGAAGTCGGCGGAGAGGACCTGAAGATTCAGGTTATCAACCGCGACGAGGCGTCCGGTACGCGCGAGGCCTTCCGTACCATCGTGATGGACGGCACGCCGTTCGATCGCCGCTCGGCCGTTCTTTCGGGTACGGGCCAAGTGCGCGACGTCGTGTCCCGCTCGCATGGCGCCATTGGCTACATCTCGCTGGGTTTTGTCGAGAGCCTCAACGCCACGACCTCGGTTAAGGCCGTTTCGGTCAACCATGTCGAGGCATCCGAGAAGACGGTCGCAAGTGGCGGCTATCCCATCTCGCGCGACCTTTACTTCTTTGTGAAGGGTACGCCTTCGCATCAGGCGCAGGACTACATTGACTATGTGACGTCCGAGAAGATGGACAAGCAGATTCGCGAGGCGGGCTTTATTCCCGTCACCAACGACGGAAAGGGGAGTGAGTAGCGTGGAAGCACAGGAAACCCCCCAGATTGAGCAGGAGGCTCAGACGCCCAAAAAGCGTGAGTTGGCGTTGGTGTCACGCAGCACCTATCTCAAGGAGAAGGCGCTGCAGTGGATCTTCTTTGCCTGCGCGTTCTTGGCAGTCGTCACCGTCATCCTGATTTTTGTCTTTACCACGTACTCGGCGCTGCCCGTCTTTACCGACATCGGCCTGGCGGACTTCTTTAGCTTTACGTGGGCGCCCTCTGAGGGCCACTACGGCATCATGTCGTTGCTGGCGGGCTCTGGTCTGGTGACGGTCGGTGCGCTCGCCATGGGCGTGCCCCTGGGTGTGGGCACGGCCGTGTATCTGGTCGAGATCGCCAGCAAGCGTGTGCGCAAGCTCATCAGCCCCGCCGTCGACCTGCTGGCGGGCATCCCCTCCATCATCTACGGTTTCTTTGGCATGGTCATCATCCGCCCGTTTATCGCGCAGCTGACCGGCGGTCTTGGCTTTGGCGCGCTGACGGCGTGGCTCGTGCTCGCCATCATGATCGTTCCTACCATCACGACGCTTACCATCGATGCCCTCAATTCCATCCCCATGGGCATTCGCGAGGCGTCCTATGCCATGGGCGCCACCAAGTGGCAGACCATCTATAAGGTCGTGCTACCTGCCGCGAAGCTGGGTATCGTTGATGCCATCGTGCTGGGTATGGGGCGTGCCATCGGTGAGACCATGGCCGTGCTGATGGTCGTGGGCAACGCCCCGGTCATTCCAGATAGCATCTCGAGCCCCATCTCGACGCTCACGAGCCAGATCGCACTCGACATGAGCTATTCCTCGGGCCTGCATCGCTCGGCTCTGTTTGGCATGGGCGTGGTCCTGTTTATCATCTCCGCTGCACTGGTGGGTATCGTTCGCCTGATTTCCAAGAAGAGGGGGTAGGCTATGTCCGATTCCGTTGACACGACGGTCGATACGACCTCGTCGCGCGAGCTCATCAAGCGTGCCCTTTCCCATGGCAAGAAGAGCCGCATCAACAAGGACCTGTCCAACAAGATTATGCTCGGCGTGTTTCGCGCCGCGGCCTATATCACCACCCTGGTGTTGCTCGCCATCATCGCCTACGTGGTCATCAACGGTCTTCCGCATATCTCGCTCGACTTTATCTTCGGCTGGCCGCAGGGCGTAAACGCCGAGGGCGGCATTTGGCCCACGATCGTCTCGACTATCTACGTGACGGCACTCGCCATGCTCATCTGCACGCCGGTTGCCGTCTTGGCTGCGGTCTATCTGGCTGAATACGCCAAGCAGGGCAAGATTGTCGACATCATCCGCTATGCTGCCGATGCTCTGGCCTCGGTGCCTTCCATCGTTATGGGCCTCTTTGGTTATGCCTTGTTTGTTGAGGCCATGGGCCTGGGTCTTTCGATGGTTTCGGCCGCCCTGGCACTGGCACTTCTGATGCTGCCTATCGTCATGCGCACCACCGAGGAGGCGATCCGCGCCGTTCCGCGCTATATCCGTTGGGGTGCATATGGCCTGGGCGCCACCAAGTGGCAGGTCGTCTCCAAGATCGTGCTTCCTTCGGCCTTTGGCCGCATCGCCACCGGTATCGTCCTTGCCATCGGCCGCGCCATCGGCGAGACCGCCGTGGTGCTCTACACCATGGGTCAGGCCATCAACCTGCCTATTTCGCCGCTCGATTCCGGTCGTCCCATGACCGTTCACCTCTATTTGCTTGCCAACGACGGCATCAACATGAACGCAGCCTACGGCACTGCGCTTTTGCTGATGGCGATTATTCTGGCCTTCAACCTGTTTGCGCGTTATCTGTCGCGCAAGCGCCGCTAGTTAAGGAGTCCCATGTCCGTCTATCAGTCCGCTCCCACGCCGGAGCAAGCGGCCATCACGGCCAAGGATTTCAACTTTTGGTACGGTGACTTTCATGCGCTGACGGGGCTCGACCTCAATATCGCCAAAAACGCCATCACCTCGTTTATCGGTCCTTCGGGCTGCGGTAAATCGACGTTTTTGCGCTGCATCAACCGTATGAACGACCTTATCGAGGGTACTCGCGTCGAGGGCACCATGACGCTCGACGGCAACGATATCTATGCCGAGGGCGTCGACCCGGTCGATCTTCGTCGCCGCGTGGGCATGATTTTTCAGCAGCCCAACCCGTTTCCCAAATCCATCTACGAGAATGTCGCTTTTGGCCCTCGTCTGCAGGGCGTGACTAGCAAAAGCGACCTCGACGACATCGTGGAAGAATCGCTCAAGCGCGCCAACCTCTGGAAAGAGGTATCCAATCAGCTCAACAAGGACGGTTTGGCGCTCTCGGGCGGGCAGCAGCAGCGTCTGTGCATCGCGCGCGTGCTTGCGGTGCAGCCCGATGTCCTTTTGATGGACGAGCCCTGCTCCGCCATCGACCCCACGTCCGTCTCTAAGGTCGAGGATCTGATGGCCGAGCTGGCGCCCGAGATGACGATCATCATCGTCACGCATTCTATGCAGCAGGCGGCTCGTATCAGCGACTACACCGCATTTTTCTTGCAGGAAGTTGCCGGTGAGCCCGCCACGCTCATCGAGTATGGTCAAACCGATGCGATCTTCACCAGCCCGGTGGATTCGCGGACGGAAGACTATATCACCGGCCGCTTTGGCTGATCGGCGCGACTAGTCCCAAGCCGATCGGACCTGGTCCGGTGCGTATTCACTGTGCGGGCGGCATGACCGCACCCAACTGATTGGAGTGAACCATGCGCAAACTGTTTTCCCGTCAGCTCATCGAGGCCCGTCACGAGATGCTGGGCATCTACGAGGCCGTCGATCTTGCCCTTCACGACGCCGTGAAGGCCTATGTGACCGACGACCGCAAGCTCGCCACTAAGACCAAGAAGCGCACGCTTTCGATTGATGCTCGCTGCGCCAACTTGGAGGCCGTGTGCTACAACCTGATCGCTACGCAGTCGCCGGTCGCCTCCGACTTCCGTTTGCTGCAGACGATTATCTACGTCGACTTTAACCTGCAGCGCATGACCGATAAGGTTCGCCAGATCTGCCGAGCCACGCGTCACATGGTCAAGGCCGATATCTCGCTGCCCCAGGAGCTCGTCGGTACGGTTGAGGCCGAGGCCGAAGCTGTTTACCAGGTGCTGGGCTCGTCGCTTTCCGCGCTCGTCACCAACGACATGTCCATCATCTGCAACCTGGCCGTCGAGGACGAGCCGGTGCATGCGGCGTACGAGAAGTTCTTCCGCACCTTCAACCGCATGGACACGGGCGATTTTATGGACGACGACAGCAATTATGACGACCTGCGCCGCGCCATCATGGTATCGCGCTATCTCGATCGCATCGCCTCGATTTCCATCGATGCCGCCTGCCGTCTGACCTTCCTGTTGACCGGACAGCGTATGACTGCCGGTGATATCGCCTGCACTGATGAGGATGAGCTCGAGAGCATGCGCGTGCCTTCGGGCGAGGGTGTTATCATGAGGCCCGCCGTCGACGCTCGCTACGTTGCCAAGGTGCCCACTAACGAGGTCAGCGAGGGTCTTCGCTACCTGCTCGATCATCTTGAGGACGAGGACGATGGCGAGGACGACGAGGAGTAAGTAATTCCGTTCGTCGAAAGATTGTAAATACCTAAGTGAGCGCGGCCTTGCACATGCGGGGCCGCGCTCTTGCGATAGCATGGGACTACTTGTTTGGCTGTCAGCGGAGGCGATTGGCAATGGATAACTATTTGGACTTGATGCGCGCTCGCCGCGAGCAGATACTCGAGCGTTTCTATGCCGCGCTCGATCGCGCCGGGAGGTCCCGCGATGCCGCGCGTCTGATTGCCGTGTCCAAGACCGTCGGCGTCGATGAGACCATCGTGGCCATCCAGGTGGGATACCGCCATTTTGCCGAGAACCGCCCCCAAGAGCTCGTCCGCAAACTCGCAGGTCTGGCGGAGCATCCGGAGCTGCCCGAGGTACGCTTTGATATGATTGGCAACCTTCAGACCAACAAGATTAACGCGGTGTTGGGTTCGGCCGAGCTGATTCATTCGGTTGGTTCGCTTCATTTGGCGCAGGCGATCTCGAGCCGTGCCGTTCGTAAGATCGAAGCGGGCGAGCTTTCTGCTCCCCAACAGGTGCTGATCGAGGTCAACGTAAGCGGCGAGGAGTCCAAGGGCGGCTTTTCGCCCGATGAGATTCGTGGAGTTGCCGGCGAGCTTGCGGAACTTGAGGGAATTTGTGTGCAGGGCCTTATGACCATGGCCCCTCGCGGGAACAAGGATGTGGCACGTCGCACCTTTGCCGGGCTGCGAGAGCTGAGGGATGAGCTGGAGGCGGCGCATCCCGATCTGAGGCTGCCCGAGCTTTCTTGCGGCATGAGCGAGGACTTTGAGCCCGCCCTTGAGGAGGGCTCTACGCTCGTTCGCCTGGGCAGGGTAGTATTTAGCCCGGAGTTTGCAGTAAAATAGGACTCTGAAGTGCGCACTGGTTTACAGAGCGCCTGCACTAAACCGTGAGAGGACACAACCATGGGCTTCCTTGACGAGATTAAAAATAAGATGCACCTGGGCGGCCAGCAGGGTTACGACCAGGGCTATGACCAGGATGACGACTACGGCTACGATGACGGCTACGATGATGGCTATCAGAACAACGGCTACAGCGGCGCCTCGGGCGAGGGCTTCTATACCCAGGACGAGCCGAGTAACGGCCTGCTGGGCCAGACGCGCCGCGGTGAGGCCGAGTCGGTCGCCGTGTATACGCGCTCCGGCCAGCTGGTCGGCGATGACTCGCGTCATGCAACGACGTACAATCCGCCGTCGCGTTCTCAGGATAGTGCCGCAGGCGGCTATCGTCCCGGCGCTTACGACACGCCGTCGAGTTATGCCGAGAGCGCCCGCGCTCGTGCCGCGGCACCAGCGCCCGCTTCTGCGCCAAGCGACGCCTCGGCCTATGCAAACAACATCATTAACGCCACGCCGCAGCTGCCTGCCTATGTCCTGCGTCCCGAGAGCTACGACGATGTCGAGACCGTTGTCCGCCGCGTGCGCACCAAGCAGCCCGTTGCGCTGATTTTTGTTGGCGTTCGCACCGAGGTCGCCAAGCGTGTCCTGGACTTTAGCTATGGCTTTGCCTGCGGCCTGGGCGCTACGGTCAAAGAGGTGGGCGATCGCGTGTTTATGGTGCTGCCCGCCGGCTGCGAGGTCAAGGATTCGGACCTCAAGAAGCTGCGCGCCGACGGCTACCTTAAGTAAACCCAAGACGAGGAGATTCTCATCAACATCTACACCATTGTCCAGCTGGTCAACACGCTGTTCAACTTCTACTCCACGCTCATCGTGGTCTATTGCTTTATGACGTGGATTCCCATGAAGCAGGGCGGCCTGCTGCAGGATATCGCCGCGGTGCTCGATAGCGTCTGCGGTCCGTGGCTCAACCTGTTTCGTCGGTTTATTCCGCCGATGGGCGGCGTTGATTTTTCGCCGGTCGTTGCGATTATTGCGTTGCAGTTGGTGCAGAGGCTGATTCTGCAGCTTCTTATAGGTATACTCGTATAGAACTGGCTTAGTAACTTACGTCGGGCGCCCGGCGCCAAGGCGATGATAAAGGAGAACTTGTTATGGCTATTACCCCTGCTGACATCCAGGCTCAGACTTTCTCTGAGGCCAAGCGCGGCTATGATCCCGCCGAGGTCGACGTCTTTTTGGAGACGCTGTCCTCCGAGGTTGACGCTATGCTTGCCAAGATTGTCGATCTTAAGGGTCGTCTGACTGCCACCGAGCAGCAGCTTGCCGACACGCAGGCTCAGCTTGCCCAGGCTCAGGACGCTGCCGCTCAGGCCGTTCCCGCCGCTCCTGTGGCCGCTCCCGCACCCGACTTCTCCGCTCAGGAGCGCCAGATCTCCGCTGCGCTGATTGCTGCCCAGCAGACCGCCGAGGGCATCGTCAACGATGCCAACGAGAACGCTGAGCGCATCCGCAACGAAGCCGACGCCAAGGCCCGCGAGGTCATCCGTCAGGCCCTGACCGAGAAGCAGGCCGAGCTCGAGGAGATCGACCGTCTGAAGGCTTCCCGTGAGGAGTTCAAGGCCGAGTACCTCAAGCTCATCCAGCACTTCATGGACGATGCCCAGAATTCCTTCCCGTCCGACCTTATGGCCTCCACGCCGGTCGGTTCTGCGGCTTCTCCTGCAGTGACCGTTCCCGCCGCCGAGCCGCTGCCTGTTGCTGATCCGGTTGTCCCTGTGGCTGACCCCTTCGCCCCGATCGACAACTTTGCTGCCGACGACCTTGACTAGCGCCAGAGTTACAATCTCGTGCCCTTAAGAGGAGCTCGCACCTGCGGGCTCCTTTTTTTGTGGTTGCATACGGGTTGGGAAACAAAACGCCGAGCTCTGCGTGCGATAGGGCAGAACTCGGCGAAGGGCGCGTGGTAAAAGGTAGATTTTAGGGCATGTGACAAAAACTACTTGAGGAGGAAGTCGGAGAGGGGAATAGTACGGGCCTCGCGATGCTCGGGATCGGCGATGTGGTCGGCAGGATAGCCGCAGACGAGCATGTGATAGGGATAGACGCCCTCGGGCAGGTTGAACTGCTCGCAGGCAAGCTCGGGCTTAAAATGGCACACCCAGCAAGTTCCCAGGCCCTGCTCCTCGGCCTCCATCATCAGCTGATCGCAAACAATCGAGGTGTCGATAGCGCTGGAGTTCATCTGGTCATAGGGGCGAACCCAAGCGTCGTCGGTAACGCTGCAAATAAGAAAGATAAGCGGAGCGCCAAAGATGGACCCATCACGAGCAAAGCGCGGCTGACAGGCAGCAGCCTTCTCCAGAAGCTCAGGCGTATCCAACACCATCACACGGGTTGGATGATTATTACAAGCAGAGGGAGCAATACGTCCAGCCTCAACAATGACATCCACCACAGCCTGCTCCACAGCCCGATCCTCAAAAGAACGACAAGAATACCGAGCCCGAGCCAAATCCATATACGACATACAAGCCCTCCAATAATTAAAAATCAAACAAACCCAAAGTAACCCAAAGAGTACCCAAAGCAGCAATCAGCCAAACGCTCATCAAGGGCCAAAGTGTCCGAACGGGTACCAAAGGTCCCTTCAGCCAAACCCCCATTGCGCTAAACCTATCAGCCAAGGTTCCCAATGGTGGTACGTAAGGCGAAGGGCCGCCCACGGTTTACTTTCGAACGACTCTGCTACGCAGCCGGAGTGAGAAAGCAAACCGTGGCCGGCCCTTCGCCGGCGGGACACGTACCCCCAATTAACTGTTCTTCATGACAATCGAATCCACAACATCGGCCACATTCTCACAGCAGTCAGCACAGTACTCCAGGAAGGCGTACACGTCACGCCAAGCGATGACCTCGAGCGGATCCTTGCCGTTGACATGCAGGTTGCGCATGGCGTTGATGTAGAGCTCGTCGGCCTCGGACTCGATCGTGTTGATCTGGATGACGAGTTCGCGCAGGGTCTTGGACTTGCGGTAGTTGGGGAGCTCGACCATCAGGTCCTTCATGGCGCGGCAGGCGTCGGTCACCTTGTGGGCGATCACGATGGCATCGGGGTGGATGCTCTGGATGTTGGTGAAGTAGACGCGCTGCACGACGCCCTCGATACGATCGAGCACGGTGTCGAGTGAGCAGCTCATCAGGTCCAGATCCTCGCGCTCAAGCGGGGTGATAAAGGCCGTGAGCAGGGCGTCCTCAAGCTCATGGTGCTTCTTGTCGGCCGCATGCTCGATCGCGTGCATCTTGTTGAGCATATCGTGAATCTTTGCGGGGTCGAAGTTCTCGAAAATCTTGGTGAGCAGCTCGGCGGCCTGGACGGCAAGGTCGGCGCAGGCGACGTAGTTGTCGAAGTAGAACGAATCGGGTTTCTTTGCCATGAGTGGGTCCTTTCGAGGCGAAGACGGGTGGGCGAAGTATTACGGTCCGGATGGACGCTCGGTTTGACTAGATGAACATCATGAACAGCTTGGCCATGACAAAGCTGATGAGTCCGCAGGCGGGGAAGGTAAAGAACCAGGTGAACATCATGTCCTTGACCACGCCAAAGTTGATGGCCGAAAGGCGCTTGACGGCACCGACGCCCATGATGGCGCAGGTCTTGATGTGGGTGGAGGACACGGGGATGCCGGTAAGGGTGGCAAGCAGCAGGTTTGCGGCGCCTGCGAGGTCGGCGGAGAAGCCCTGGTACTTTTCGAGCTTGACCATGCTCTGGCCGACGGACTTGATGATGCGCTCGCCGCCCACGCTGGTGCCGATACCCATAGTGGCCGAGCACAGCAGCATAATCCAGATGGGGATGCCTGCATCGCCGACGCTCGTCTGGCCGCTGGCAAAGGCCACGCCTAAAAAGAGCACGCCGATGAACTTCTGTCCATCCTGCGCGCCGTGCATAAAGCTCATGGCCGCAGCGCTCGCGATCTGAGCGTATTTAAAGAAGACATTGGCACGTCGCCTGTTGGCGGCGGCGAAAAGAATCGAGACGAGCTTGCACAGGACCCAGCCCATGACAAAGCCCAAGCCGATGGAGAGCGCCAGACCGTAGATAACCTTCATCCACTCGTGGACGTTGACGCTGCTCGCGCCGCCGAGGGCGATAGCGGCACCGGTCAGGCCGGCGATGAGGCTGTGGCTTTGCGAAGTGGGGATGCCAAAACGCGACGCTGTGGCGCCGTAGACGACGATGGAGAACAGCGCCGCGCATAGGCAGGCGAGCGCCATGGTGCTATTTCCGCCAAAGTCGACGATATGTGAGATGGTGTTGGCGACGCTCGCGTTAAAGTGCGTCATGATGAGTACGCCGAGGAAGTTGAATGCGGCGCTCATGAGAATGGCGGCACGGGCGGGCATGCAACGCGTAGTGACGCAGGTCGCGATGGCGTTGGGCGCGTCGGTCCATCCATTGACGAAGATGGCGCCCAACGCGAGGATCACGGTGACGGCAAGGACTGGGTTCGACACAATTTGGCCGAGGAAGGTTGAGAACGTTACGTCCATATATGGGCTTTCTCGAAGTTTGCAGGCACGTTACAAAAACATGATAAATCGTATCACCTCCTGCGGGTCTCTTTACCGAGTTCTGATGGGAGAAGTGAACTTTTTGGCACTAAAATTGAATATTTGCCCTGTTGACCGCGGGTGTTCTTTTTGCTAACACGCCATGCGAACACGTGCGATTACTACGACACTCCAAAACCACAGTCTGTTCGCTTTACAACATGCAAACATGCGTTCGATAATAGGAGGCATGGAATATCGACAGACAGACGGCAAAACTCGGCGCGTACACAAGCAGTATGTGGACGTCGTGGCTCGCATCCTCGCGGGCGGACAGGTTGTGCCGGTTACCGTCTGCTGGGTTGACGGTCGCTGCTTTACGATTGACGAGATTGTCTCGTCTACCGGTTTTGGCCTGACGGTTCACGGCATTCGTACGGCGACTTATAAGGTTCGTTTTGGTGGACATGCGACCGAACTGTATCTGGAAGAACAGGCACGCGAGCGACCGGATGGCTCGCAGACTCATCTGATGCGTTGGTGGGTGTGGGCGTTCGACCGAACACTCGAGAGCGAGCGTCGCAGGTAAGAACGCGTGGCGTTCGGGTACAATGGCAGGAAACTTGTCAGCTACGGCGCCGTCGCGGTGCTTTTGAAAGGACGAAATTATGAACGATATCCAGGGCTATCAGAACGGCCTCATCGAGACCGGCGCAAGCCGCGCCAAGGAGATGTCGCCGCGCGCGTACAACCTTGTCATGTCTGCCCTGATCTTTTTGGGCTTTTGCGCCATGGGCGCCGGCGCCTATTTTACGAGCACCATGTCGTTTGCGCGCATGATGATGAGCGGCGCCGCTTTGCCGCTGGTCTTTGGCTCATTTATTTTGACCATCGTCGGCATGGTCATGATGTCGGCTGCTGCCAGCAAACAGTCCGTGGGCCTGTCACTCGTGGGCTACGTGGTCTTTGCGAGCACCTTTGGTCTGACGGCGTCGTTTGGTCTTGCAAACTACGACCTGCCTACCATTAACACCGCCTTTATCGCCACGGCCGCCATCACCTTTGTCTTTGGTGCGCTGGGCGTGACCTTCCCCAAGTTCTTCCAGCGTGTGTATGGCATTGGTTTTGGCATCCTGCTTGCCACGATTCTGGTCGAGATCGTGCTGATGTTCATGGGCGTTTCGCAGTCCATCACCGACCTGATCGTGATTGTGGTGTTCGCCGGCTTCATCGGCTACGACACCTATGTGGCAACGACGGTGCCGCCCACGCTGCCCAACGCCGTACTTATGGCATCCAACCTGTTCGTGGATATTATCAACGTGTTCCTGCGCATTCTGAACATCCTCGGCCGTCGCGATTAAAGCGCGGCATTGCGATGCTTCCTGCCGGACACGGTAAAACGATGCGAAAGGCGGTCCTTCGGGACCGTCTTTTTTGTGTGCGGCGGGGTATCATGGATGGGAAAAGCCGATAGCGGCAGCGACAGGAAAGGTGGCCATGTATGGCAGACGTCGACAGCAGGAACCGTAACCGCAGGTCCAACCGAGCGGGTCAGCTCAATCCCAAGCGTGAGGCACGTGCCGAGGCCGCCGAGCGCCATGTGACGGCTGTGTCCGAGGCCTGTGCCAAGGACATCGAGCGTTCGCTTGCCGGCGTGCGCGAGTTCGATGGTATGCCCGCCGGTTTTGTCGCGGCGATGAAGACCAGGGTCCAGAAGGCAGCGGCTGCTGAGGAGCAAGCTGCCGAGGACGTCGAGGCTGCCGAGGTCGAGGCTACTGAGGCTGCTGGGGTCGAGGCTGCGGTCGATGCCGAGGTGGCGCCCGAGCCCGTCGAGGAGGCCACCGAAGCCGAGCCCGCGCCTGCCGCCGAGGAGCCCGCTCCGGTCCTGCCCGAGGTCACCGTGCTCGACGCCTCTGCCACGCAGGCCATTCTGGATAACGGTCGAGGCTACGCGCAGTTCTGCGACATGGCTGTGCTTGCCTTTGCCTCGTTCACCAATCCGGGTGGCGGCTACATCCAGGGCTATCTGGGCCAGGAGGCCACGCTGTGCGCCGATTCGTACCTGTATAACGTTCTCGATAAGCAGCGTAAATGGTACGGCGAGAACCGTCGCCGCAACATCAACTGTGAGCTGTACCGCAACCGTGCGCTGGTGGTGCCCGCGGTGCGCTTCGACCGCAAGCATGTGCACGCCTATGCCGACGTAATCGTCGCCGCTGCACCCAACGCCAAGCGTGCTCGCCAGGAGTACCGCGTGAGCGACGATGCCTTGCTTGACGCCCTGCGCGACCGCATTCGCTTTGTGCTTGCTATCTGCGATGAGCTGGGCCGCGAGAAGCTCGTACTGGGTGCTTGGGGCTGCGAGAACAACGGCTTTGACGCCGAGGCCGTGGCCGAGCTCTTCCGCAAGGAGCTCGCATCGGGCGACTTCAAGGTCAAACAGGTCTTCTTTGCCGTGCCCTCTACGCGCTGGGACGAGGATTTTGCCAAGTTCGAGCACGTGCTGGCAAACTTCCCCGAGCGCAACGAGGAGTCCTATGCCCAGGTTGCCGCCCGCGCCGCAGCCGCTCGTGCCGCCGAGCAGGCCCGGGCAGCAGCCGAGGACGATGAGGACGAGGACGACTGGCGCAAGTACCTGTAAGCGGTGCGTGCGATGTGATATGCCAAGCCGACGGGAGGGATCGCCCCCGTCGGCTTTTTACGGAATAGGGAGCTCAAGATGAAAAACGTTCTGTGCTTTGGTGACAGCAACACCTATGGCTATGATCCAGCGGGTATGCGCGACAGCACCGCAGTGCGCTATGCGCAGGATGTGCGCTGGTGCGGTGTGGTGCAGCGTGACCTGGGTGAGGGTTGGCATGTGATTGAGGAAGGCCTAAATGGTCGCACGACGGTGCGCGATGATATGTGCCATCTGGACACCAACCTCAACGGCATTCGCGCGCTGCCGATGCTGCTCGAAGCTCATAAGCCGCTGGACGCGATCGTGATTATGCTGGGCACCAACGACTGCAAGACGGTCTTTGGCGTGACGGCCTCCGATATTGCCCGCGGCGCCATGGCGTTGATTCGCACCGTCCGTGCGTTTGCCTGGACCGATGCCGCGCCCTGCCCACGGATTCTGCTGATGGCGCCTATCAAGATTAAGCCGCAGATCGCCGACGTATATATGACCGATTTTGACGAGCATTCCGTAGAAGCCTCGGAACATTTTGGTGAGTACTACGCGCATGTGGCTGAGCAGTTTGGCTGCGACTTTTTGAATGCCGCCGATTTTGCCGAGCCGGGCGATATCGATTATCTGCACATGATGCCCGAAAGCCACGAGAACTTGGGGCATGCCGTGGCAGCCAAGCTCCAAGAGATGCTCGGTGAGTAGTGCAGCCCCAAACCAGTACAAAAGTTCCCCTTGCGGCGGCTTGTTTCGTTGGTTTGTCTTGATCTGTAACAGCTGTAAGGCCGAAAACGGGCTAGATGTTACAGATTGAGATTATTAAGGTCGATATCGGTCGTTTGTCTCGATCTGTAACATCTAGGGTCGATTTTGCCGAGTTACTGTTACAGATCGAGATTATCTTCTCGGCAGAATTTGAAGTCTCAATCTGTAACAGGTGGGCCGAAAAATGGACTCTAACTGTTACAGATCGAGATGTTTGTGGGAACCACCACAAAGGTGCCTGCCCCTTTGTGGTGGTTTTGGGCTGCGAATCTTAGTACTGCCACATGTGATTGACGGGGCCGGAGCCTTTGCCCATGTCAAAGCCGGCGGCGAGAGCGCCGGTTAGGTAGGCCTTGCCGGCGTTGACGGCGTCGGCAAGATCCATGCCCTGTGCCAATGCGCAGGCGATGGCGGACGAGAGCGTGCAGCCGGTGCCGTGCGTGTTGTCGGTCTCGATACGCTTGTGACGGAACCACGTGGTGAGCGGATCGCCCAGATGGTTGCCCTCGTCATCGAGCGGCGCGGGCTCTGCTAGCACATCGTTGGCCTCGTTGACAAAATGCCCGCCCTTAACGAGGGACGCGCAGCCAAAGCGACGGGTGAGAAGCATGGCGGCATTTTGCTGCGTACGCTCGGAATCGACTTCGTAATCGAGCAGTGCCATGGCCTCGGGAATATTGGGCGTGATGACAGTCGCCAGCGGGAACAGGCGACGCGTGAGCGCCTCAGCGGCATCCTCTGCGATCAGGCGAGCGCCCGAAGTGGCGACCATAACGGGGTCGACGACCACGTTGGTTGCGTTCCGTGCGCTCAAGCGGTCGGCGATAACCTCGATAATCTCGGCAGAGGAAACCATGCCGATCTTGACGGCGCTGGGTCGGATATCGTCAAAAACGGCATCGATCTGCGCCGCGACAATATCCGGGGAGATGTTCTGCACGGCGGTGACACCGAGCGTGTTTTGTGCGGTGATGGCCGTGATGGCTGTCTCGGCATACAGACGGTGCGCCGTGATGGTCTTGATGTCGGCCTGAATGCCGGCGCCACCGCTGGAATCGGATCCTGCGATGGATAGAACGGCAGGTACCTTGCTGCGATCCATGTTCGCTCCCTTGTCTGGTCGGATTCAAATGGGTCTTTTACCCCGCATTATAAAGAGGCCCAGGCCGGCGATATGCCGAACCCGGGCGCGAGATGCAATTTTTACGCAAATGCAAGCAAATGTTCACAGGTTAACAATTGGCAGGTGCTGCGGCGAGCCCATAGGCGATCGCGGCGATAAGGCTAGTCCTCCATGCCGAGATCGATCGTCGTGCCTTCGAACACCTTGTTAACGGTGCGGACGGCGCACATCTTGCCACACATGGTGCAAGTGCCCTCGGTGGCGGCGGGGGACTCCTCGTAGCGCTTCTTGCCCGTAACCGGGTCGAGCGCGCACTTCCACATGGCGTCCCAGTCGAGCTTGCGGCGTGCCTGGCCCATCTTGTCGTCCATGTCGCGGGCGTGGGGCACCTTCTTGGCGATATCGGCGGCGTGTGCGGCGATCTTGGTGGCCATGAGTCCATCGAGCACGTCTTGGGCGTTGGGGAGGCACAGGTGCTCGGCCGGCGTCACGTAGCACAGGAAGTCGGCGCCGGAGCTGGCGGAGATGGCACCACCGATGGCGGCGGTGATGTGGTCATAGCCCACGCCGATATCGGTCACCAGCGGCCCGAGCACATAGAACGGGGCGTTGTGGCACAGGCGCTTCTGCAGCTTCATGTTGGCGGCGATCTCGTCGAGTGCCATGTGACCCGGGCCCTCGACCATGACCTGGACGCCAGCGGCCCAGGCACGCTTGCACAGCTTGCCCAGCTCGATCATCTCGGCGGTCTCGGTGGCATCGTTGGAGTCGTAGAGGCAGCCCGGGCGGCAGGAGTCGCCGAGCGAGATCGTCACGTCGTACTCGTGGCAGATCTCGAGCACCTCGTCGTAGAACTCGTAGAAGGGGTTCTCATTGCCGGTGACCTCCATCCAACCAAACAGCAGCGAGCCGCCGCGGCTGACGATGTTCATGAGACGGCCGGTCTCCTTAAAGGTCTTAATGACCGACTTGTTGATGCCGCAGTGGATGGTCATAAAGTCCACGCCGTCTTCGGCGTGCGCGCGAACGACCTCGAGCAGGTCGTCCTTGGTGAGCTTGACCAGCGGCTTTTCCATGTAGCCGATGGCGTCGTACATGGGGACGGTGCCCACCATGAGCGGCGTCTCGTCGATGAGCTGCTGGCGGAACTGGCGCGTCTTGCCCGAGTTGGAGAGGTCCATGATGGCGTCGGCGCCAAAGTCCTCGGCGATCTTGACCTTCTTCCACTCCTCGGCGGCATCGGCCTTGTCGCCCGAGATGCCCAGGTTGACGTTGACCTTGGTGGACAGGCCCTCGCCGACACCAAAGGCGCGCATGCCCTTTTTGATATGCACGATGTTGGCGGGAATGGCGATGCGGCCGTCTGCCACGCGCTCGCGGATGTACTCGGGGTCGCGATGCTCGCGCTCGGCAACCTCCTTCATCTGCGGCGTGATCTGCCCGGCGCGGGCGAAGTCGATTTGCGTGACGAGCTTGGGCTCGGTCTGTGTGCTCATTGGCACGGCTCCCTTCGTTGGCATTACCCATATCAGGTTTGCGGGTCAGGGCGGGCGCGCCCAATCTCAGCCTGCCGTCCTGTCCTGCAAGCTCCCCGTTTATGTGGTGGGCTCAAGTATAGCCTGAATGGGTACGATTGACGCGATGAGCATGCCCGTGGGGAGGCGAACATGGAAGACAAGCATCTATATCGGGAGACGCAGTGGGATGTGTCGGCCGAGGAGGGCCGTGCCCATCATGGGCTGGTCGCAATTGGTTTTGCGATCCTTGTCGTGATGGCGATCGCCTGTTGTATCTGGACGTTTGGCGGGCGTGGGGGAGCTGCCTGGGCGTTTGAGGCGGACGATAGCCTGCCGATCATGACAGTGAAGGTCACGGGCGGCAATACCGTTGCCGCGCCGGGCGATTATTGGTACCCGCGCGATGAGTTTGTGCAGTTGCAGCTGAGTGGTGGGTCCATTCCAGGTGAAGAAATCGAACGCGTGACGTTTGACGCGACGCTCAAAACGCTGACGGTGAAGCTCAAAGATCAAGGGGATGTGCCCACGACCATGGATATCGCCTTGACGGAATGGCGTCTGGAGCCTCCGACGGGTGTTGCGGTGTCCGAGGTCGAGCACGTCAAGATTGCCTATCAGGACGGTTCGACAAATGAAATTGCCAAAGCCGACGGCTTGGCGGAATAGACGCCGTGCCTAGGCAGCACATTCAAAAGTAGCGGTGGTTCTACAAGGTCTGTTCGTTCAGGAAGACCAAAGTGTTTTTATTTGAAAGCTCGGGAAGGTGACGATAACCAACGTCGAACGCGGTGAGCCCGCTTACATCCTCGAGCTTGTTTTCTGCCATCCAGCGCACCATGGAGCCGCGTGCCTTTTTGCTGGCGGTCGATCGCTGGATGGGCTTGCCGTTGCGGACACCTTCGCCAAAGAGACAAGTGACGGTTGTGGCGTCGCCTGCGAGATGGGGTAGAACGGCCTTGGCGTACTCCACGCTGGCAAGGTTGACGACCGTGGTGTTGGAGCCGGTCGGCGCAATGGCGCATGCAAGTTTGTCGCCCCAAAACGCATAGAGGTCTCGGGCATCGTCGACGGAGAGCTTCGCTCCCATTTCGAGCCGATAGGGCGACACGCCGTGGAAGGGGCGCACGCATCCATAGAGTCCCGAGAGGATCCAGAGATGGCTTTGCAGCCAGTCGAGCTGTGCGGCATCCATGACCTCGGGCGCCATGCTTTGGTATTGGATGCCGTGGTAGGACATGACGGCAGGGGAGAGGTGACGGGCGAGTGCGGGATTGTCGAGATCGCCGTTTTTCAGGATGGGCCCGAACTCATGCAGGGTGTTGAGACAAGGCCCCAGCAGTTTGTCGCTCACGTTCCATAGCGCCTGCAGGCCGCCGCTACCTTCATTTCGTTCGATATCTAGCAGCGCGCGGTGGAGGCGAGCCGCCTCGTGCACAAAAGGTGGAATGCCCAGGACTTCAAAAGCATCTTGGGCCGCGCGCATCTGCTTGGCGGGCGAAATGATGACCTGCAGCATGGACGCTCCTCTGCCAAAGAAGGAAGTTGCGGTGGAATACGGCCTGTTTGGGCTATTGAAAGACCAAATCAATCCGTATTCCACCGCAAGTTACGGGTGGGGTGGATTAGGCGCGCTTGAGGAAAGCCTTGTAGCCGCGATAGGCCTCGTAGATATCGGCCTTGTTAGCGACCTCCCACAGGGCGTGCATGGACAGGACGGCAACGCCGGAGTCGATGACGTTCATGCCGTACTTGGCCATGATGTAGGCGATGGTGCCGCCGCCGCCCGCGTTGACGCGGCCGAGCTCGCAGGTCTGGAAGTCCACGCCGGCCTCGTCCATGATGTCGCGGACGAGGGCCACGTACTCGGCGTCGGCGTCGTTTGAACCGCCCTTGCCGCGGCTGCCCGTGTACTTGTTAAAGCACAGGCCACGACCCATAAAGGCGGCGTTCTTGGTTTCGAACTTGCCGGCATAGCCCGGGTCGAAGCCGGCAGACACGTCGGAGGAGAGCATGCGGCTGCGGGCGAGTGCGCGGCGTAGGGTCAGCGGGCTATCCTCGCCGGCGAGCGTCATGATCTCGGCGACGGTGTTCTCGAAGAAACGGCTCGTCATGCCGGTGGCACCTACGGAGCCGATCTCCTCCTTATCGACGATGAGTGTGATGCTCGTGCGCTCGACATTGGCCACATTGATCTGGGCGAGCATGGAGGGGTAGGCGCAGACGCGGTCGTCGTGGCCATAGCCCAAAATCATGGAGCGGTCGAGGCCCATGTCGCGGGCGGGGCCGGCGGGCACGACCTCGATCTCGGCGGAGAGGAAGTCCTCCTCCTCGACGTCGTACTGCTCCTTGAGGATGTCCAGGAACATCTGCTTGACGGGCTCCTTGGGGGCGTCCTTGTCGTCCTCGTCAAACTTGACGGGACGGCCGCCCACGATCACGTCGAGAATCTCGGCGTCGACGGCGTCCTTGGCGGGCTTGGACATCTGCTCGCTCGAGAGGTGGATCAGCAGGTCGGAGATGGTAAAGACCGGGTCGTCCGCCTTGTCGCCGATGTTGATGTCGACGGTGGTGCCGTCCTTTTTGCAGATGACGCCCACGAGTGCGAGCGGGGAGGCCACCCAGTGGTAGCTCTTGACGCCACCGTAGTAGTGCGTGTCGAGGTAGGCCATGTCGCCGGCCTCGAAGGCGGGATTCTGCTTAAGGTCCAGGCGCGGCGAGTCCACGTGGGCGCCCAGGATGTTAAAGCCCTGCTCGAGCGGGGCGGTGCCAAGGTTGACGAGCATAAGGTCCTTGCCGTGGTTGGCGGCGTACACCTTGTCGCCTGCCTTGAGCTCGCGGCCCTCGGCAATCACGGTCTCCAGATTGACGTAGCCCGCCTCCTCGGCCATCTTGATGCCGGTTTTGACGCACAGGCGCTCGGTCTTGTTCTCGCTCAAAAACTGCTTATAGCCGCGGCAAAGCTCCTCGAGCTCCTCGACTTGCTGTGGCGTGTACTTTTTCCATGCGCAGGGACGCTCCATGACGCAGGCTCCTTTCGGATCGATCGTGCTGGTTGATGTACCGTGAGCCATCGTATCACGCGCGGGCTCACGGTGGCAGGGGAGCTTGATGTGCTGTGGCCGCGGGGCAGGGAGCGTGTAAACTGGTGTGAGCAAACCGTGCCCAGCCCAAAGCGAGGTATTCAATATGTCTGACAAGCGCCGCACCTTTGCCGTTATTGACGGCAACTCGCTCATGCACCGCGCCTTCCACGCCGTGCCGCCGACCATGAACGCGCCGGACGGTCGCCCCACCAACGCGATCTTTGGCTTTCTGAACATGTTTCTCAAGATGATCGATGCCTTTAACCCCGACGGTGTGGTCGTGGCGTTTGACAAGGGCAAGCCACGCGTGCGCATGGAGATGCTGCCGCAGTATAAGGCGCAGCGCCCTCCCATGGACCCCGATCTGCACGCGCAGTTTCCGATGATCAAGGAGCTGCTCACGGCGCTCAACGTGCCGATTCTGCAGTCCGAGGGCTGGGAAGGCGACGATATCCTGGGTACCATGGCTCGCCTGGGCGAGGAGGCCGGCTGCGACATGCTGCTGGTGACCGGCGACCGAGACATGTATCAGCTCGTGACCGAGCACGTCAACGTGGTCTCGACCCGCAAGGGCCTGTCCGACGTGGCGATCATGACGCCCGAGAGCGTGGATGACCTGTATCACGGCATTACGCCTGCGCTCGTGCCCGATTTTTACGGCCTGAAGGGCGATACGTCGGACAACATTCCCGGCGTACCGGGCATCGGCCCCAAAAAGGCGAGCGCGCTTATTGCGCAGTACGGCAGCTTGGACGAGGTCATCGCGCATGCTGACGAGGTCAAGGGCAAGATGGGCGAGAACCTGCGTGCGCATATCGACGATGCGCTGCTGAGCCGCAAGGTCGCAACCATTCGCACCGATGCGCCTGTCGAGCTCGACTTTGACGAAACGTCCTTCCCGGCGTTTTCTGCCGATGAAGTGTCCGCGGCACTGGGAGCACTCGGCATTACGGCCATGCAGAACCGTTTCTTGTCATTGATTGGTGGCGAGGGTGGGGCTGCGGTCACCGCCAGCGCGTTTGAGATTCCCCCCGTTATGCGCGCTGCCGCCGGCGATGCCGAGGCGCTCGCTGCCGTTGCCGCCGAGGTTACTCGTGCGATCGAGGCGGGCGAGTGGATTGCCGCCGTGGTGGACGATGACAAGGAGGAGGGTGCGCTCTTTGGCCTGACGCGTACGCTGTGGCTGGCGACGTCCAAGGGGCTGCTTGCGCTTGAGGAGGGCGACGGCGGTACCACTGCCGTAGTCGATGGCTTCAACTTCGCCCACGGCGTCATTGCCGGCGTGCTTGCGCGCCTGTTTATGGAGGGCCGCGTGGCGAGCCCGGACATGAAGGCGCTGCTGCACGAGCTTTCGCCCATCGATTCTTCCGAGTCCGAGCTCATGGATCCGCTGACAGTCGATTCCATGCGCATCTTCGACACCGTGGTCGCCGCCTACCTGTTGGATTCCGACCGCTCCGAGTTTGACGAGGCGTATCTGGCCGATACCTATCTGCAGATGGCGCTGCCCGCGGCGCGCGGTGCAGAGGGTGCCGGCGAGGATGCTCCTGCGCCCGCCGCTCGCACGGCGGCCTTGACGCTGGCGCTGGTCGCACCGCTGCGCGACCGCATGGCCCGCGAGAACGCCGCCAACGTGTTCGACGGCATCGAGATGCCGCTCGTGCCGGTGCTTGCCAAGATGGAGCGCGCGGGCATGCTCGTGGATCCCGACCGCCTGCGCAATCTGTCCGAGGGCCTGGCGACCCAGATTACCGAGGTCGAGCGCAGCATTCGCGATCTGGCGGGTGATGAGACGTTTAACATCGGTAGTCCCATGCAGCTCTCACATGTGCTGTTTGACGTTATGGGGCTTCCGACCAAAGGCCTCAAAAAGACCAAGCGCGGCTACTATTCGACCAACGCCAAGGTGTTGAGCGACCTTGCCCGTGACCACGAAATCGTGCGTCTGATCTTGGACTGGCGTGAGAAGTCCAAGATCAAGTCCACCTATCTGGACACGCTGGGCCCGCTGCGCCGCGGTGACGGTCGCGTGCACACCACGTACAACCAGACCATCACGGCAACGGGACGCCTGTCCTCGAGCGACCCGAACCTGCAGAACATCCCGACGCGCTCGGAGCTGGGCCGTACCGTCAAGACGGCGTTTTCGGCAGGCGAGGGCAGCGTCTTTTTGGCGGTGGACTACTCGCAGATCGAGCTGCGTCTGCTGGCACATCTCTCGGGTGACGAGCACCTGGTGCGCGCCTTTAACGAGGGCGAGGACTTCCATGCCGAGACGGCCGCGCGCGTGTTTGGCGTGCCGGTGTCCGAGGTAACGCCCGACTTGCGCAGTCGCGCCAAGGCCGTGAACTTTGGCATCGTGTATGGTCAGCAGGCTTATGGTCTGTCGCAGTCGCTGCATATCTCGATGGCCGAGGCGCGCGACATGATCGACCGCTACTACGAGGCCTACCCGGGCGTGCGCACGTTCCTAGACAACGTGGTGGCACGTGCCAAGCAGACGGGCTACGCCGAGACCATGTACGGCCGCCGTCGCCATATTCCGGAGCTCAAGGCTAAAAATCCGCAACTCCGCGGCTTTGGCGAGCGCACGGCCATGAACCACCCCATGCAGGGCACCGCTGCCGACATCATCAAGATCGCGATGGCCCGCGTAAGCCGACGCCTGGAAGAAGAGGGCTTTGCCGCCCACATGATCCTGCAAGTGCACGACGAACTGGACTTTGAGTGTCCGGTCGACGAAGTAGAGCGCCTCACCGCCATGGTCCGCGACGTCATGGAACACGTCGTAGACCTACGCGTACCGTTGATCGCCGAAGCCAGCACCGGCATAACCTGGGCCGATGCCAAATAAAGAAGTACCCACAACCTGTCTCTTATACACATCTCCGAGCCCACGAGACCCTAAGACA
>URCO01000020.1:0-41135 GCA_900546375.1 uncultured Collinsella sp. | reverse complement strand
GGCCGACGCTGCGCGGGCCGCATTTGGACAATCTGACGTTCAACTTCAAGGGCGCGACCAGAAGGTCAGCGCCCTTTCGTTTCACGCCACCTTGTCACAAATGCGGCCCGCTCGCTGACTTATGCTCAACCTATGGCGTCATCTCGCCCCAAAAGGGCCTCCCTCGCTCTGGCGGGTTTTCGCTGTCGGTAGCAAAATATCGGCGTTGCCTTGATCCAAACCTACCAAAAGGGGGACAAGTTTATTTTGGTCGGTTTTATCTGGGCAAACGTGGCCGTCTATCGCAATGTAGTCGTTGGGAACGTTCTTGTTTGACTAGTCGTTTAAGAACATCCCCAACGACTACATAGCATGAGAGTGGATAATCTCCCGGTTTGAGTCTGCATTCGAGCTCAAAGTGGGAGATTATCCACTCTCATTTGCTATGCGTCCGAAAATCCACGCTCGTTTGATTTCTGCCTACATTTGGAGGAAGAGCTCGTGGAGGCGCGTGTCGTCGTCGAGCTCGGGGTGAAAGGTAACGCCGAGCTGGTTGCCCTGACGGGCGGCGACGATGCGCCCGTCGACTTCGGACAGGGCCTTGGCATTGCCGTGCACCTTGACGATGCGGGGTGCACGGATAAACGTCAGCGGCACTTCACCGTCGATACCGTCTACCCGCCCCTTGGTGCGAAAGCTGCCGAGCTGTCTGCCATAGGCATTACGCTCAACGAGCACATCCATGGTTGCCAGGCGCGGCGTCCCCTTATCGTCGTGGGCGGCAAGGTCGCGCGCCAGCAGAATCAAGCCGGCGCAAGTCCCCAATACAGGCATGCCTTCAACAATGCGGGTGCGAAGCCCCTCGAGCATACCGAGTTCGGCAAGTAGCTTGCCCTGAACGGTGGACTCGCCGCCGGGGAGGACCAGGCGCTCAAACTCTGCCGCAAATCGGCCGCCTGCCTCAGCTCAATACAGTGCGCGCCCAGCTCGGATAGTCTTGCCTTGTGCTCGGCAAAAGCGCCTTGGACCGCCAGCACGGCGACCGTTTGGTCTGCATAATCGCTCATGTGCGATCCCTTCTGCTGGACTAGCGTCCGCGCTCCTCCATGATAATCTCGATCTCGTCGGCGTTGATGCCCACCATGGCCTCGCCCAGGTCCTCCGAAAGCCCGGCGATGAGTTTGGCATCGGTGAAGTTTGCCACAGCCTTAACGATGGCGGCGGCGCGCTTGGCGGGGTCGCCACTCTTAAAGATGCCCGAGCCGACAAAGACGCCCTCGGCGCCCAGCTGCATCATCAGCGCGGCGTCGGCGGGGGTCGCTACGCCGCCGGCGGCAAAGTTCACCACGGGAAGCTTGCCCGTGGCATGAACCTCGCGTACCAGCTCGACCGGAACCTGCAGTTGCTTGGCTGCCTCAAAGAGCTCATCATTGCGCAGGGCGACAACGTCGCGGATCTGCTTTTGGATCTTGCGCATGTGACGCACAGCCTGAACGACGTCGCCCGTGCCCGGCTCGCCCTTGGTACGAATCATCGTGGCGCCCTCGGCAACGCGGCGCAGCGCCTCGCCCAGATCGCGGGCGCCGCAGACAAACGGCACGTCAAACTGGGTCTTATCGATGTGATAGACGTCATCGGCGGGGGAGAGAACCTCGGACTCGTCGATGTAATCGATCTCGATGGCCTGCAGGACCTGCGCCTCGACAATGTGGCCGATGCGGCACTTGGCCATAACGGGGATGGAGACGGCCTCTTGGATGCCCTTGATCATCTTGGGATCGCTCATACGCGAGACGCCGCCTGCGGCACGGATGTCGGCTGGGATGCGCTCGAGAGCCATGACGGCGCAGGCGCCTGCCTCCTCGGCGATGCGTGCCTGCTCGGGAGTGGTGACGTCCATGATGACGCCGCCCTTGAGCATCTGCGCGAGCTCGCGGTTGAGTTTGACGCGATCGGCCTTGCTGGTCTGTTCTACCATGGTTGCTCCCTTGGTTGGCATGTGCATTGTTTGACGGAACATCCTATCGGGGAGCTGGGTATGGCGAAATACTCAGTTTTCGAGATAATTACAAGGTCAGACTAATACCAGATTGAACAGCGCGATAAGGTCAGGTGGCAAACACATGCTTGACTACAATTTGGAAAAACGCGGCGAAGCATCGCTCTATGAGTATGTTTACCAGCAAATTCGAGATGATATCGTAGCTGGACGCATTGCGGCGGGGGAACATCTTCCGTCTAAGCGCGCCTTTGCCAGTCATCTGGGAATCAGTGTCATTACCATCGAGAATGCATATAACCAGTTACTTGCCGAGGGCTATATTTGCTCAATGCCGCGTCGGGGCTACTACGCTTGCGAGCTTCCGGATGCACCGGTTTTGCCTTCGGCTGCGGAGGGCATCGACCGAGATGCCGTCTCCGCGGGCCCCAGCGCACATGATATCAACGGACAGGTCGAGCGATTTGATGCGCTTTCTCCTTCCGCTTTGGAGGCGGCGCGGCTTTGGCAAAGCGCGCTGCGGGCGACGCTGGCATCCGAAGACGAACGCGAAATCTTTTCGACTGCGCCGGCACAGGGCACCGCTCGGCTACGACGCGCAATTGCTCACCACCTGCGCGGGACAAGGGGTATGAATGTCGACCCCGACAACATCGTTATCGGTGCGGGCGCCCAGCTGCTCGATACCATGTTGGTTCAGTTGCTTGGAGCCGACAAGGTGTATGCCGTTGAGGACCCGGGCTATTTGCGCCTGACGCGCATCTATCAGGCTATGGGCTGCAAAGTTCGACATATCCCGTTGGATGATGAGGGCGTGGACTTGAGCGCTCTGCAGAAAACCGGGACCGATGTCCTTCACCTGATGCCGTCCCATCAGTATCCGACTGGCCTTGTGACGAGCATTGCGCGTCGCTATGCGCTGCTGAGCTGGGCCGCCGAGCGACCGGGTCGGTATCTCATCGAAGATGACTTTGATTGCGAGTTTCGTCTGGCCGGCAAGCCGATTCCCGCGCTTGCTTCGATTGATGCCGCTCAATCGGTCATCTACACCAACACGTTTTCGAAGAGCCTTTCATCGGCGTTGCGTCTAGCGTACATGGTGTTGCCCGATGAGCTGATGGAGCGGTTTAGGTGCAACCTTGGTTTCTACGCCTCGTCGGTGAGTTCTGTCGACCAGGTCGCTTTGGCTCGTTTGCTGGAATCGGGTGATTACGAGCGACATGTGAACCGCGTGCGCGTCCGTGCTCGCGAGGCGCGTGATGGCCTAGCGGCGCTTGTACGGAAAGCGTTTCCGGCAGGGGAGGTCTCGATCGAGCATACAGACGCGGGCCTTTGCTGCACCGTGGTTGCGCAGCGCGGAGCGGATGGAAGCTCTTTTGTGCCGGCCCTCAGGCGCTCGAGTATTCCGTTTATTGATATCAGTGACTGTTATTGGTGTGCCGATGGCGCGTCTGTCCCTGAAAACCCGACTCGAATCCTTGTACAGTATGACGATTTGAGCCCAAACGTGCTAAATACCTTGGAATTGCAGCTAATGGGGGCACTCTGCAACCTAAGTGAGTAGACTTTTGGAACTTTGGCGATCAGGCAGTTTTGTAACAAGCTATCTACCTGCGGTTTTGAAAAGCAGGATGACCGGTCTGCTCGGGATGCTCCAAAAAGTCTACTCACTTGCCGCGCAAAGCTTCCGCACGAGAGAAAAAGGGGTTTTCAACAGGGCTTCGTCCAGTTTTTGGCAAGCTTTTGGTCAGTTGGGGAGGGCTGTTGAAAACTTAGCGGTCCGTTCGGCGCCATTTTCGGTGCGTTTGCGCCAATGCGAGACCGGCTGGGTTGATATTCGTGTTTTCCTGTGCCTATGAAGGATCTACTTTGTGACATATCGGCTTTTAGATACTGGCGTTTGCCCCCTCAGGTCCGCGCTTTGTGTCCGCCGCTTCCACGGCCGGAAGAAGACCGGCAGCGATATGACCTCGCCCGTAACCCGACGGCTGCGGTTGTGCTCGGTTTTCCGTTGTACACATTGGTTCGGACAAGAAACAAGCGGACTTGCCCTGCCGGCATTAGGCAGCGGCTGTTCCTTGGTGAGCTCCCCAGGGAATCCGTGCTGGAAACGGAGCATGGATTTTTGGTCACGTCTCCTCTACTGACGGCATTTATCATGTCTCGACATCTGACGGATCTCCAGCTTCTTTTTGTGTTGGCGGAGATGTGCGGCTTGTTTGCGGTGTGCGCTCTGCCGGCGGCACTTGAGGCGGAGCTTACGCGTGCAATTGATTCGGGCGCGATTTCGACAACGTTCGGTTGGGTGCGCTGCCCGTCCGAGGGCGGCACCGCCTCAAATTTATGGCGTCGAGACGCTTTGGTTTTGGGCGGAGACCTTGACCGTTTTTGTTCAGATGTTTGCGGGATGCGTTACGGCAATAGATTTATGGCGGTATCGCAACTCGTTCCATTGGGTGCCGCGTCGCCTTTTGAGGTTGAGGCGTATTTGTTGCTTGGACTGCCGCGATCCTTGGGAGGCGAAGGGTTTTGCGGCATAGAACTCAATGTCGAAGTGACGTTAAGCACAAGTGCTCGAGCGATTGTTGGAAAGTCCCGTGTGTATATCGATCTACTTTTGTCTTCGCCGGACGGCAGACGACAGGTGGCCATTGAATGTCAGGGAAAGGCCTCGCACGGACGCGCGGGGGATGGCTTGCGTGACGCTGACCGCATGACGGCCCTTCAGGCCATGGGCTACGATGTGCTTCTCCTGACACACAGACAGATATCCGATGAGGATAGATTCCGCGCGATCGTTAAGGCCGTATGCAGGATGCTCGATGCTGAATATCGTGATAAAAGCTCAGATGAGCAAAGGGCCGAGGCATTACTCCGGTCTGAACTATTTGTTGACTGGACAAAATTGGGAGTAATCGACGAAAAGATGCCCGTTAGACACAAAACAGCTCGATCTTGGACGGCTGCGGTTCTAGGTGAGTAGACTTTTGACGCTTTGGCGACCTGGCCGTTTTGCAACAAGTCATTTACCTGCGGATTTATAAAGCAATATGGATGGTCTGCTCGGCAAGTTCCAAAAAGCCTACTCACCTAGTTTTTGATGAGAAGCCGATGCTGAAGGTGGTTTTATTTCAGGGCGTTAACGAGTCCTCGAGACATAAAAAGGCCCGAACCAATACGGTCCGGGCCTCATCGAGCTAGGGGTTATGTCTCAGGCGTTTGGCTTAGCCAAAGTAGCGCTTGAGCAGGCCGGCGAAAGCCTTGCCGTGGCGGGCCTCGTCGCGGGCCATCTCGTGCACGGTGTCGTGGATGGCATCGAGGCCGGCGGCCTTAGCGCGCTTGGCAAGATCGGTCTTGCCGGCGGTGGCGCCGTTCTCGGCCTCAACGCGCATCTCGAGGTTCTTCTTGGTGGAGTCGGTCACGACCTCGCCCAGGAGCTCGGCGAACTTGGCGGCGTGCTCGGCCTCCTCGTGGGCAGCCTTCTCCCAGTACAGGCCGATCTCGGGATAGCCCTCGCGATGAGCGACGCGAGCCATGGCCAGGTACATACCGACCTCAGAGCACTCGCCCTCAAAGTTGGCGCGCAGGTCGGCAACGATGTCCTCGGAGACGCCCTCCATCTTGGCGACGCCCACGACGTGCTCGGCAGCCCACTCGAGCTGGCCCTCCTCCTGCTTCAGGAAACGAGAACCGGGAACGCCGCACTGGGGGCACTTGAAATCCTCGGGCAGCTGGTCGCCGTCGAACTCTTCCACATAACCGCAAACGGGGCAAACAAACTTCATGATTCGATCCTTTCGATCGATGGCGATGGGGCGCTTGTCCGGTCCCGTAAGGGCCCTCTCCGGACGTGCGTCTTGACGAGTTCTATTATCCATAAATGCAACCAAATGTGAAGCCTATTAGGAATGATTTTTAATAAAACAATTTTGAGATATGAAGATGTTGATTGATTAACGATTGGCAGGCCGTCTTTGACCGCCGCTGAGTACAATCGGTCGAGCAAATGTTGACCAATCAACAAATGAAGGAGCTTCCTTTATGCATCTAGCCCGCCGCGCCTGGTGCCGAACGTATCAAACGGTTTTTCGCATCGCATTGCCGGTGCTGCCCTATACCGAGCCACGCATTCTAGAACACGCTGAGGATGTGCCCACAGTGCTTCAAAAGCGTTCGATACAGCGGGTTCTTATCGTGACGGATCCCGGCATTGCCCGTCTGGGGCTCACGGCACCGCTCGAGACAGCGCTCGCGTCCAAGGGAATTGGCGTTGCGGTCTATGCCAAAACATGTGCGAACCCCACGGTTTCAAACGTGGAGGAAGCGGCGTCCCTGTATCGAGAGCGCGCCTGTCAGGCCATTATCGGCTTTGGCGGTGGCTCGGCCATGGACTGTGCCAAGGGCGTGGGAGCACGCATCGCGCAGCCAAACAAGCCCATCAACAAGATGCGCGGTCTGCTGCGGATTCATCGTCGCCTGCCGCTGCTTATCGCCGTTCCCACCACGGCAGGTACGGGAAGCGAGGTCACGCTTGCGGCAGTAATTACCGATGACGAGACACACTACAAGTATCCCATTAACGACTTTGTGCTTATCCCGCGCTTCGCGGTGCACGATCCCGAGTTTACGCGCGGCCTGCCCGCCTCTATTACGGGGCAGACGGGCATGGACGCCCTGACGCATGCCGTCGAGGCCTTTATCGGACGAAGCACCACACCCTATACGCGCAAGATGGCGCGACAGGCGGTTCAGCTCATCCACGACAATTTGCTCGAGGCCTATGAGCATGGCGACAACATGCGTGCACGTCGCAATATGCTTTCGGCGGCGTATAAGGCGGGTGTTGCGTTTACCCGCTCCTATGTCGGATATGTGCATGCCATCGCGCACAGTCTGGGCGGCCGATACGGAATTCCGCACGGTTTGGCCAACGCGATCATCCTGCCGCACATGCTTCGCGCTTATGGTGACGCCGCCGCCCCCAAGCTTGCCGACCTCGCTCGCATGGCGGGCATTGCGCCGGCTACCGCACAGGATAGTCTTGCGGCCGAGGCCTTTATCGATTGGGTCGACCGCATGAACGGGGCCCTGGGAATCCCCAAATATGTCCTGGGCATTCGCCGCTCCGACATTCCTGAGATGGCGGCGCATGCCGATGCCGAGGCCAATCCCCTGTACCCCGTTCCGCTTTTGATGGACCGCTTGGAGCTCGAGCATATGTACGAAGTCGTTGCAGGTGGTATGTTTGAGGGCGAGAACTAGGAGGGTCCATGAACACCGGGGAAATTGCGCGCATCGTCGGCGATCAGCGCACCTACTTTAAGACGCACGCTACGTTTGATGTCGATGCTCGACGTCGCGCGCTCGTGAGTTTACGCGATGCGGTCCGGGCGCACGAGGCCGATATTGCCCATGCGCTCAAGACCGATTTGGGAAAGTCGCATGACGAGGCATATATGTGCGAGATCGGCACGTCGCTTTCCGAGATTCGTCATCAGATTGCTCACGTGGTTCGATGGAGTCGTCCGCGCCTGCGTCCGTGCGATCTTGCCAACGCCGTGAGTGTGTGCAAAACGCAAGCCGTGCCCTATGGCGTCACGCTCATCATGGCGCCCTGGAACTACCCGTTTTTGCTGACGCTCGAGCCGCTCGCCGGAGCCCTTGCCGCGGGCAATACCGTGGTCATCAAGCCGAGTGCATATGCTCCGGCATCGAGCGCGGTGCTCAAGCAAATCTGTGAAGAGGCATTTGATCCGCGTCTGGTGACGGTTGTCGAGGGCGGGCGCGCCGAGAACGAAGCGTTGCTCGATGAGTGCTGGGACAAGATTTTCTTTACCGGTAGCGTTCCGGTCGGCAAACTCGTCATGGAGCGCGCAAGTAAAAACCTTGCGCCCGTGACGCTTGAGCTGGGCGGAAAGAGTCCCTGCATCGTGGATGCGACGGCAAACTTGAAGGTTGCGGCACGGCGTATCGCCTTTGGTAAATGGCTCAACGTGGGGCAGACCTGCGTGGCGCCCGACTACCTGCTGGTCGATACGAGCGTGCACGACGAGCTGCTGGGCCTCATCAAGGAAGAGGTCCGTCGCATGTTTGGCGAGCACCCGCTCGATAACGAGGATTACGGGCATATCGTCAACGCCAAACATTTTGCGCGCGTGCGTGGACTGATCGATCCCGATAAGGTCGTGCTTGGGGGCATGGCGCGCGAGTCGTCGCTCAAGATCGAGCCGACGATTTTGGATGGCGTGGCCCCCGATGACGCCGTGATGCAGGAGGAGATCTTCGGCCCCATCTTGCCGGTACTGACGTTTGAGAACTTAGACGAGGCCGAAACGTTTATTACGGATCGTCCGACGCCGCTGGCCCTGTATATCTTTAGCCAGGACCGCGAGGTCCAGCAGCGCTTTGTGCGCTACGTGCCCTTTGGCGGCGGCTGTGTTAACGACACCATCATGCATCTGGCTACGAGCCATATGGGCTTTGGCGGCATGGGCGCGAGCGGCATGGGGCAGTACCATGGCCGCGAGAGCTTCGATGCGTTTAGCCACAAGAAGAGCATCGTGAACAAGGCAACCTGGCTGGACGTGCCGTTTCGGTATGCGCCCTACGCAAGCTGGAAGCACAAATTCGTGCGCATGTTTGTGCATTAGGAAATGGCAGGTAATACGAACAAGTGTTCCTATTACCTGCCATTTACGTTAGACTACTGCCATGGGGTACGGATGGGCCAACTCCCTTTAGAAGGGAATTGGTATGAACGTAAGCGATGTTATTTCGTTACTGGCGTTGTTAATCGCGGCTATCGAACTCGGCCTGTTTATCGGCCGAATGAAATAGCCGCCCCCGCGTAAGCGAAGACGGCCACTTCTCACGATGTAAACGTGCACTGGAGTTGGCAAGACCCGCTGCAACGGGTGCCATCCGTGCCTCTATCTTATCTGCAAGCGCTCTGTCTCGCAAGCGTTGCGGCAACTGGGTGAAAGGCGTGAGCGGGTGAATTCGTGTCCGCACGGGCCCGTAAACTTCTCAGTAAGGTTAAGCGCCGGTTTATCCGGCCGTTAGAGGAGCTGCCATGTACGAGCCTTCACGTGTTCTTCTGTCGTTTCATATTGCGGGATTTCAGTATGCCGACGGTGCCTTGGTCCTGGGCGATCTTAAGGTCGGCGATAAGCTGACGCTGTGTGCCGAGCGCGATAATCCCCATGACCCTGAGGCGGTTGCGATCTATTACGGCAACACCAAGCTCGGCTATGTTCCGGGAAACGGGGTCGGCCCGCTATCCGTGATGATGCATTATGGACACGAGGGTGTATTTGAGGCGCGCGTGCAGCAGGTTGCCCCCGAGCGTAGCCCGTGGCACCAGGTGCGCGTTGGCCTCTACGTGGTGGATGCTCGCTAGTCGGTAAGGGAGGCTGCCATGTTTGATGACGATGGCCTGTTCGATCTGACGGATGACCCGTTTGAGTGGGATATGCTGCTCGACGATGATGAGCTGGAGCAGGACCGTAAGAAGCGGCAGGACAAGAAAACTCAGGGTGACGCTTCGAAAAAGCAAGACAAGCGCCGCCGCGGACTGTTCGGCGGGCTCTTTGGATAACCGCCGCATCGCTGCGTCTGTATACTTAGCACGAGTTGAACACGTTGCGAAATGAGGACAGAGACGATGATGTGGTTTACCGCCGACCTGCACCTGGGCGACACGAATATCCTGCACGACATGGACCGGCCATTTGGCTCGGTCGAGGAGATGAACCGCAAGGTCATCGATGCCGTGAATGAGTGCGTGGCGGCGGACGACCGTCTCTATATCTTGGGAGACTTTACCTATCGTTTGCCCCTGGCGGATGCTGTGCGCCTGCGCGAGCGTATCGAATGCAAGAATGTGACGCTCATCCGTGGCAACCATGACGGTGACTGGGAAGATCCAGCTGCGCCCCAAATCTGGGAAGACGTGCGTGATTACCTGGAGATTGCTCCCGGCTATGCCAAGGGCCATCGCCTGGTGTTGAGCCATTACCCCATGCTCAGCTGGAATGGCAAGGCGCGTGGCGCCATCATGCTGCACGGGCATATCCACAGCAGGGGAGACCGCACCAACGCGCGCAACCGCGATCGCGAGCGCCCCATTTATCGCTACGATGTGGGCCTCGACGCCAACGAGTACAAGCCCGTAAGCCGAGACCAGATCTTGAGCTTCTTTGGACTGTAATTCTCGAACCGTCACACAAACCGCCACAAAGGGGACAGGCACCTTTGTGGTGGTTCTGGCGCCGTTGCCATTATGGTGGCGGCGCCTTTTTTGTCCGTGCGGCGCGGTAGAGTGTAAGCGGTTGAAATTTGCGTCCATCGAGGAGCTGCTATGAATGAGATCAAGTGTCCGCATTGTGGCGAAGTCTTTAAGGTCGATGCGTCTGGCTATGCGGATATCGTCAAGCAAGTACGCGATGCCGAGTTTTCGCGCGATCTGGATGAGCGCGTGAGGGCAGTCCAGCGCGAGGGCGAGCAGGCGCTGGAGCTTGAGCGCTCGCGTTCGACGGCTGCCTTGCAAAAGGCAGAGTCTCAGCGCAACGCTCAGCTTGCCGAGCAGAAGAACACTGCGGAGCAGAAGCTGGCACAAGAGGTTGCCAAGCGCGACGCTGAGCTTGCCGAGCTGCGCGCCAAGCTCGAGGGCGCTGCCACAGAGCGCGAGAGCGCAAGTCAGCGCGCGGCGGTTGAGGCCCGTGCCGACGCTCAAAAGGAAAACGCCGAGCTTCAGCGAGAAATCGACAATTTGCGTGCGCAGCTGGAGCGCAAAGATGACGAAGCCAAGCTCGTCGAGTCGGTGGCGCGCAATGCTGCTCAAAACGATTTGGCTGCACGTGATGCTCAGATTGCCGAGCTGCAGGCCAGGCTTGCCGCGGCGGACAAGGCCCAGGAGATGGCGCTTGCCGCTGCCGCGGCAGAGTCGCAGCGCGAGCTCGATGCTGCTCGCGGTGAAGCTGAGCGCGCGCTTGCTGACTACCGCGCGACGGTACAGGAGAAGTTTTCCGCCGCAAAGGCACAATCTGAGCAAGAGGCCGAGGGTCTGCGTGCCCAGTTGCGCGAGCAGGAACTGATGGCAAAAATGAACCTGTCGGAGGCGGTCGCCGCGGCGGAGCGAGAGCGCGATGAGGCACGTGCCAAGCTGACGAGCGAGCTGGCGGTGCGCGATTCTCGCGAGGAACAGGCCAAGGCGGCACACGAGCTCGAGCTTGCGCAGGCCAAGCGCGCGAGTGATGACCTGATTCGCTACAAGGATGAAGAGATTGAGCGCCTTAAGGACATGAAGGTGCGCCTGTCCACCAAGATGGTGGGCGAGTCGCTCGAGCAGCACTGCGAGACCGAGTTTAACCGCCTACGCATGACGGCGTTTCCCAACGCGTACTTCGAGAAAGACAACGATGCGTCCGAGGGTACCAAGGGCGACTTTATCTTCCGCGAGTGCGATGCGAGCGGCAACGAGGTCATTTCGATTATGTTCGAGATGAAAAATGAGAACGACGAGACCGCGACCAAGCACAAAAACGAGGACTTCTTTAAGAAGCTCGATCACGATCGTCGCCAGAAAGGCTGTGAGTACGCGGTGCTCTGCACGCTACTCGAGCCTGAGAGCGAGCTCTATAACGCGGGAATCGTGGACGTGAGCTATCGCTACGAGAAGATGTACGTGATTCGCCCACAGTTTTTCATTCCCATGATTACACTTCTTCGCAACGCCGCCATGGGTTCGCTGCGCTATAAACAGGAGCTGGCGGAGTACAAACAGCAGAATATCGACGTCACGAACTTCGAAGCCAAGATGGAAAAGTTCAAGAACGACTTCGGCCGCAACTACGAGATCGCGAGCCGCAAGTTCCAAACGGCAATCGATGAGATCGACAAGACGATTAGCCATCTGCAGAAAACCAAGGAGGCGTTGCTGTCCTCCGAGAACAATCTGCGCCTTGCCAACAAGAAGGCCGTCGATCTTACCATTCGCAAGCTCACATGGGGCAACAAGACCATGAAGGCCGCCTTTGACGAGGCACGCGGGGCTGCGCCAGAGACAAACGATGAGCCAGCCGAGGCGGATTCGTATGAGGTCGAGGATGCCGAGTAAGGCATAGCAGATAGTGCAAAAGCGGGGCCGCTGGCGATATTGCCAACGGCCCCGCTTGTTTCGCTCCAGTATGTTCGGCTAGTCCTCGAGCAGGTCCTCGATAAAGCCAACGCGGTAGTTTTTGAAGATGACCTCGCCGCCGTCTTGCGTGGCGTCCAGATCGACATCGCCCATGATGCCAAAGTCGTGGTCGCCATCCTCGTCGGCAAAGATCTGGTGCACGTGCCATACGTGCGCGGTCTTCTCGTCGGACTCGTCGATGGAAAACATCGCGGCGCTGCGGGCATCTCCGTCGGTGAGGATTTCCTCGTGCTGCTCGTGGTAGGCATCGAGCGCCTTTTGCCAGCGAATTTCGCTCATGCCCCAGCCGTCGTCGAGCTCGCCCAGGTTACGAACGTGCTCGCGGGCGGCAAGGGTCACGCGGCGGAAGAGCGCATTGCGCACCAACAGCGTGCAGCCGCGGCGGTCCGCCACGACCTCGTCAATGCCCTGTGGCGGCGCGGCATCGAGGGCCGCCGGGTTGCCGGCGTTCTCCCACTCGTCCACCAGGCTCGAGTCCACCGAGCGCACCACAAAGCCCAGCCACGAGATAATGTCGCGCAGGCGCTCGTCGCGTTTCTCGATGGGCACGGTGCGGTCGAGCGAACGGTAGGCCTCTGCCAGGTAGCGCAGCAAAATACCCTCGGAGCGGGCGATGCCGAGCTTTTGAATGTAGCCCTTAAAATCGCTCGCGCTTTCCAGCATATCGCGCAGAACGCTCTTGGGAGAGAGCTGGTAGTCGTTTGCCCAGGGTACTTCCTGGCGGTACTTGTCAAAAGCGGCGTCGAGCAAATCCTCGAGCGGCTTTTCGTACGTAACGTCCTGAATGCGCTCCAAGCGCTCCTCATACTCGATGCCGTCGGCCTTCATCTCGGCCATAGCGCGATCGCGTGCGGCGCGCTCCTGTGCGCGCAGCACCTGCTTGGGATCCTCGAGCGTTGCCTCGACCATCGAGATCAGGTCCATGGTATAGGTCTCGCTCTCGGGATCGAGCAGCTCCAATGCGGCAAGCAAGAACGGCGAGAGCGGCTGATCGAGCGCGAAGTCCTCGGGCAGATCGACCGTCAGCGCATAGTCGATGTCTGGTGCGGCGTCAGTCGGGGCGTCGGGTGCGGGCGGCACCTCGGTGCGAACGACGACGCCGGAATCGATGAGCGTGGCGAAGATCTCGTCGGCGCGAACCTCGAGCTTAGCCTTTTCCTCGGGAGTCTGCAGGCTCGTCTCGATGAGGTCGTGTACGCGGGCGCGGGCATCGCCGCCCTGCTCGACCACGCTAATCACCATGGAGTGTGTGATGCGCAGGCGCGGCTTGAGCGTCTCGGGTTGCGTCTCGATTAGGCGCTCGAAGGTCTGCTTGTTCCAGGTGACAAAGCCCTCGGGGGCCTTTTTCTTTTTAATCTTACGGAGCTTTTTGGGGTCGTTGCCCGCCTTGGCCATGAGCTTGGCGTTCTCGATCTCGTGCTCCGGGGCCTCGGCGATGACCATGCCCTCGGTGTCGAAGCCCGAGCGGCCGGCGCGACCGGCAATCTGATGGAACTCGCGGGCGCGCAGGCGACGCATCTTGTAGCCATCGAACTTGGTGAGCGCGGTGAGCACCACGGTGTGGATGGGTACGTTGATACCGACGCCGAGCGTATCGGTACCGCAGATGACGGGCAGCAGGCCCTGCTGTGCCAAGCGCTCGACCAGCAAGCGATAGCGCGGCAACATGCCAGCATGGTGCACGCCGACGCCGCATCCAAGCAGACGTTTGAGAATCTTGCCAAAGGCCGTGGAGAAGCTCGTGCCTTTGGCAGCTTCCTTAATGGCCTCGCGCTGCTCCTTGCTGGCGATGCCAAAATTGGCGAGCGACTGCGCCGTCGCAAGGGCGGCATCCTGGCTAAAGTGTACGATATAGAGCGGGGCCTCGCCACGGCGCATGGCGAGCTCGACGGTGCCCTCGAGGGAGGTCGTCACATAGTCGTAGCTCAGCGGAACAGGACGCGGGGCGTCGACAACTAAGTCGCAAGCAGCGCCGGTGTGCTCCTCGAGTGAGGCGGCGATGGCGGTGACATCACCGAGCGTGGCGCTCATGAGCATAAACTGCGTGTGGGGCAGGGTGAGCAGCGGTACCTGCCAGGCCCAACCGCGGTCGGGGTCGGCAAAGTAGTGGAACTCATCCATGGCCACGCAGCCCACATCGGCGTCCTCGCCCTCGCGCAGTGCATCGTTGGCAAGGATTTCGGCCGTGCAGCAGATGACGGGTGCCTTGGTGTTGATATGCGTGTCGCCGGTGATCATGCCGACGTTATCGCGGCCGAGCACCTGCACAAGGTCGAAGAACTTTTCGCTGACCAGGGCCTTGATGGGGGCCGTGTAATAACAACGCTTACCCTGCGCCATGCCCATAAAGAGCATGCCCAGCGCGACGAGCGATTTACCCGATCCGGTCGGTGTGCCTAAAATGACGTGATCGCCTGCTGCCAGGTCCATGAGGGCCTCTTCTTGGTGATCCCACAGCTCAATGCCGCGGCTGCTCGTCCATTCAAAGAAGCGTTCGAAGGCCTGATCGGGCGTGAGCCATGGTTCGGGCTCGCTGCCGTCCTCGGGCTCCCACCAGGTGGGGGAGAGCGCGCCGAGCGAGCCGAACTCGGCTTCGGTTCCCGTGCCGCCCGAGAATGAGCTGGCGGCGCCGGCGCCGGAGACGGTGCTGGCGGCGGTATCTGTCGTGGTCTGTGCCATGTGTTTGCTTTCTCTCGCGATTGTCCGCCAACTATTATGGCGTAGCGGCGGCGCGGAGCGGCAGCGCGCGAGAAAATGCAGGAAATGGGCGTGCGGTGCTAGCGTTCCTGAGGCAGGCGCTTCTTGCCTTTGCGGGCACGGTTTCTAAAGTTCTCGACGGCCTCTTCCATGCCTAAAGGCACATAGGTGAGCTCATCGAGGTTATCGGGCAGGTAGCAGGCAAGACTTTGCTCCTGCACGCGGCCCGCTTGGAGCTGTTCATCGCTGGGCAGCGTGTCGGGAGTGGCGCAAATGCCATAGACGGCGGCACCCATCTCGCGCGTGCGGCGCTCGTATTCGGTCTCGGGATGCTCGGGATGGTCGCGGCGAACGTCGTCGCTTACCCAAAGTGTGTCGTAGCCTGCCGCGGCAAACTGCCCCAGGGCGTAGTCGCGCAGTGGCTTGCTGTCGGTTCGCAGCGTGACGGTAGCGCCGGCTGCAAGGAGCGGGCGGTAGAGCATCAAATGGTCGACATGGACGAGTCGTTTTTTGGCGTACTTTGCCTTGGGCTGCGGCGTGGGAAAGTTGATGGTGATGGCGTCGAGCTCGCCGGCGGCAAATAACTGCGGCAGCGATGCGGCGCCTCGGGGCAGGACGAGCGCGTTGGATAGCTCCTGCTCGCAGATTTTCTGTGCGGCATAGGCGATGCAGATGGGCTCCTGGTCCATGCCGATAAAGAGGGTGTTTGGCTCGTGGGCCGCGCGCTCTACAAGGTACGTTCCCTTGCCACAGCCAAGATCAAGGTGAAGGTGTTCGAAGGGCTTGCTGCCAGCTGGCGCACAGGCCTTGCGCCAATCTCCGGCATAGGCCTCGGGGTTCGTCTCAATCGCATCGGCGTAGCGCTCCAGGCGCTCCTCGAGCACAAAGTTCTTAGGCGTGCGAACGTGGACGGCTCCCATGAGGCTCCTTGGTCATAAGTATGGAACGCATAGCTGCACGTTCCGTCAATGGATTGAAAAAGGGCGGGCATAGTTTGCCCGAAAGATGCGGTGCGGCTCGGCGGCGAGTCGTCGATGCCTACAGGCGCTTGAGAATCACATAGCGGTTGAGCTCGCCGCTACGACCGTCGGCATGGAAGCGCTCAAGCTCACGCACGGGGACCTCGCCGCTCTTGTAGAACGTACGGACGCCGCGCACCAGGTCGGTGATCTGCTGATCGTCAAAGTGGTGGCAATAGCGGTAGGCGTGGCGGTCGTTTTGCCAGCCGATGAGGTGGTCGCCGGCTTCAAACTGCGCGGAATCGTAACCCTCAAACGGCGGGGTGAGCTCGGCGCGGGCCTCGGCGCGAACGGCCTTGCGCGCCATGCGCTCGTCATTCATAAACTCCCAAAAGCTGATGGCGATGATGCCGCCCTGGCGCGTCTGGCGCACCAGGGCGTCGAGCACGCGTACGCGGTACTCGCACGACGGCACGTGGTGCATAAAACCAAAGCAGACCGAGATGTCGGCGAGCGGGGCGTCGAAAAGCACGTCGGGTGTTTCGGCGGGGTTGAGCTTCATGAGGGCATCGAGCACATCGAGCTCCTGGAAGTGCAGGTTGGGAATGCGCAGGGCGTGGCCGCGCGCATCGATGGCCAGGTCTTGGCACGAGTCGACACCATAGAACTCAAACGGGCAGCTGGCATCTGCCGAGGGGTTTGCTCCGTCGACGCCCTTGGCGGCAAGTGCGCCGCCGGCGGCAAAGTTCTCGAACCGCATATTGCCGCAGGCAAGATCGAAGACGCGGACGGGATGCTCGATCGTGGCGACGTCGAGCTGCTCGAGCGCGATATCCATGGTGCGTACCCAGCCGGGCCACGGGGCCTGCCGCGTATCGGAAAAGGAGGCGGAGTGTTCGCGATAGAACGTGTTGTTGAGCTGGATGAGCGATGAGGCGAAATCGCGGTTCACGGCGCGGAACTCCCTCCGTTGGCGGTGCGGAATAAACAGTACGACCATACTACCGTTAACGCCGCAACGGGGACAACCGAGCCGTGGGTCATTGCTTTGTTTGGACACATTTCCGCAGCTCATATGTGCCCGCAACCGCCGGTTGTCAAAAATCTCACTAGAATAGGTGGCATGCTTTTGGCGGTGGCGGATAGATTTTTAACTGTGCAAGGCGCCTTAAGAACAAAAACGGTCCGGCGGCACGGCTGGCATCACATAGGAGGAACCATGAATGTAGAAACTGCGCAGCGGCTCGCCGACCTTCGTCGCAGCAAGGGTTTTAGCCAAGAAGGGCTGGCGCGAAAGCTGGGGCTGTCGCGCCAGGCGGTCAGTAAATGGGAGCGCGCGGAGAGCTCGCCCGATACCGAGAACCTGATCTCGCTCGCCAAACTTTATGGCGTGAGCCTGGACGAGCTGCTCAATCCGAGCGACGAGATCGAGGACGATATCGAGTTTGAGAACGAGGACCGCGCCCGCCAGCGCGAGGCCGAGGCGGCAGAGCGTGCTCGCACCCATGAGGCGGCGGCGCGCGCTACCGAGGCGGCAACGCAGGCGAGTGATGCTGCGGCCAAGGCGGCGCAAGCGGCAAGCTGGAGTGCGCAGGCTGCCAATGCGGCGACGGCTCAGGCGACGAGTGGCGGCGCAGTTGGCTCGACTCCGGTGAAGGGCCCGTTCCAGTCGTTCCCGTATTGGGCCGTGTGTTGGCTGCTGTTCTTTTTGCTGATGTTCCTGTTTGGTGCCGGTCCCTTTGCCGCGCTGATCTTCTTTACGATCCCCATCTATCACTGGGTGGCGCGTGCGCTCGATGGTGATTGGGCACGCGGGGATATTCAGGTTGGTCCGGCACCGGCGGTCGCTAGGACTAAGGGGAAGGACGTTTCCGCTTCGGTTGACGCTGACATGGCTGCCGCGGCCACCGCTGAGCCGATTGCCAAAGAGGGTGATGAATGATGAAGCTTTCGCATGAATCCAAGGTACGCTTGGGCGTTGGCATCGGAGCGTTTGTGCTTATCATCGGGCTTGTCTTTGGCATTTCGCGGCTATTGGCTCATTCCGATATGGTGCGTACGACCGGTATTCTATCTGGAGATTTGTCTGATTTTGACGATATGTTTGACGACGATGATCTCTTGGATAGCGGTAACTATTCCGCTCGGCCTCAGCAGCTTTCGAGCGAAACGTTTGATGCCGACGCGTTCCAATCGCTCGACTTGGACGTGACGTCGGGGACGGTCGAGGTTAAATGTGTCTCTGGCGGCCCGGTGCGTGTTATCGAAAGCGGTCGCGTTGCGAAGGGAACGTCTGCTTCTGATGCGGCTACCCGGAACCTTGCTGAGGTCAAGGGCTCTACGCTCAAGATCAGTCAGTTCGACTACGATGATAAGCGCGCGATTGACCGCACAATTACCATTGAGCTGCCGCGAGATGTTGCGGATAACCTGGTGGGCATTACGGCGAATGTAGGGTCGGGCGACCTGGCGGTCGCGGACATTGCGTGCCATGATCTGGTTATAACGTTGAATTCGGGAGACGTTGAGTTTACGGGCACCGTGACCGACACCCTGAATGCCGAGGTCGGTTCGGGCGACATGACGTTCGATCTCTACCAGGCGCCCGCGAAGTCGATGGACGTGAGTGTGGGCTCGGGTGATGTGGAGATGACGGTTCCGAACTCTACGGGCTTTAAGGCGAGCCTCACCTTGGGCAGCGGCGACTTCGAGAGCGATTTCCTTCCACTTGACTACGACGGCGAGACCATTTTGAATCTTGAATTCGATAATGGCGATAAGTCCGCCACGTATCGTTTTGAGGTTGGTTCGGGCGACATGTCATTTGATTCAGAGTGACGGGCGGTTATCGAAGACTTATAAACCATAGCTGCGCTGTTTGATGGAGGCGCCGGAGCCGTGACGGGCTCCGGCGCCTTTGCCTTTACAATGGGGGCATGGAACAGATTATCTTGAACATACTTGAGGCCCTGCGTCGCGGCGAGACCGTGGACGACAAGGCGCTCGTCAAACTGATACATGCCGAGGCGCGCCGTGAGGGTGCCGACAAACGCGATTTGGCCAAGCGCCGTCTGCTGCCGTTCTACCAGCGGGTTAAACGTGAGGAGCCGGCTCGTTGGGCTGCGTGGAATGTCGATACCGAGCTGGAACGTCGACTGCTGCAGGTGCTGCGTATGAAGCCTCGTCGCACGGCTTCGGGCGTGGCGACCATTACCGTCATTACCAAGCCCTGGCCATGCTCGGGCGATTGCCTGTTTTGCCCCAATGACCTGCGCATGCCTAAAAGCTATCTGCACGCCGAGCCGGCGTGCGCCCGTGCGGAGCAAAACTGCTTTGACCCGTATCTGCAGGTGAGCGCTCGTCTGACCGCGCTTTCGCAGATGGGGCATGCGACCGACAAGATAGAGCTCATCGTGCTCGGTGGCACCTGGAGCGACTATCCGCAAGGGTATCAAACGTGGTTTATGTCGGAGCTTTTCCGTGCGCTCAATGACGATGCCGTCTCCGGCGTGGCGGCAAACCCCATGTTGGCGCGTCCGGGCATCAGCCGTGCCGAGGCAGGGCGCCTGCTCGATGACGCTCCCGCCGATGCCCTGCCGCCGGTGGTAACAGAGCGCCGCGAGCGCTATCGGGCTGCCGGCATTGCGACAGACGAGGCTGAGCTTGCTGCCGGCGTTGCCGACGAGCAGGGGCGTGTGGATGCTGTCGTTGGTGGCTATAACCGCGCAGTGCGCCGTCTGTACGGCCCCGGTACGCCATGGGGCGAGGCTGCCGAGTGGCAGACGGCAACGATGGAGGAGCTTGAGCGTCAGCAGCGCATCAACGAGACGGCGAAGCATCGCGTGGTGGGGCTCGTTATCGAGACGCGCCCCGATGCCGTAACGCCGCAGGCCCTCACGCTCATCCGCCGCCTGGGTTGCACCAAGATTCAGATGGGTATTCAGAGTCTTGACCAGCATCTACTCGATATCAACGAGCGCCGCATTTCGGTGGCGCAGATCGAGCGGGCGTTTTCGCTCGCGCGCCTGTTTGGCTTTAAGATCCACGCGCACTTTATGCTCAACTTGCTGGGCGCCACGCCTGATGGGGACAAGTGCGACTACGAGCGCTTTATGACCGAGGGCGCCTTTATGCCCGACGAGGTCAAGGTCTACCCGTGCGCGCTCATCGAGGGCTCGCGTCTGGTGGGCTGTTACGAGCGTGGCGAGTGGCGCCCCTATACCGAGGACGAGCTGCTCGATGTGTTGGCCGACGACATCGTGGTGACGCCGGCGTTCTGCCGCATCAGCCGCATGATCCGCGACTTTAGCTCCGATGACATCATGGTGGGCAACAAGAAACCCAACCTGCGCCAGCTCGTTGAGAACCGCTTGGCTGCTTGGGGTGACGGTGCGACGGTGCGTGAGATTCGCTATCGCGAGATCAGCACGGCGGGCGCCGACCTGGACGAGTTGACCCTTGACGAGGAAGTGGCGTACGAGACGCCGGTGACGCACGAGCGCTTTTTGCAGTGGGTGACACCGCAGGGCAAAATCGCGGGCTTTTTGCGCCTGTCGCTGCCCGACCGCGCGTTTGTTGCCGCGCATGCGGACGAGTTGCCGACGGTGTCGGACGAGGCGATGATTCGCGAGGTTCACGTGTATGGCATGGCGGCGCGCGTGGGCGATCAAGGCCAGGCGGCGCAGCATCACGGGTTAGGGCGTTTGCTCGTAGAACGTGCGTGCGAGATTGCCCGGGATGCGGGTTATGCGCGTATCAACGTGATTAGCGCGATTGGCACACGTGAGTACTATCGTCATCTTGGATTTTATGACCATGGCCTTTATCTGCAAAAGGAGCTCTAGATGAACAAGCCGAGTGTTTCTGCCGGCGTCGTTGCCGGCGTTGCTCTGGGGGCCGCGGCGCTTGGCGCGGCCGCTGTCGCTGTCCGTGCTGCCTGTCTGCAGGTTGCGCGAACCCGCCATGGGTTGGCGCGTGTGAAACGCGTGCACGATGAGGGAGGCGACGAAGTCCGTGTATTGGTGCAAGGCGGCGTTTACCAAAGCGCAAGCTACGTTGGCGAGCGTTGGGCGGAGCCCGTCTTTGCGTACTATCGCGCGTTTGACGACGTGTTTGAGGCTGAGGACGCAATGCGTGATGCTTACGGGCATGGTATCGACCGTATGCTCATGCTGGGCGGCGGCGGGTTTGCCTATCCCAAGTTTGCACTGATGTCGCACGAGAGCTTGCGCATGGACGTCATTGAGTACGATGCCGAGATTACGCGCCTGGCGCGCCGTTGGTTCTACCTGGACGAGCTGGAGCGCACGGTGGGCGATCGCCTGCGAGTGATTACCGCTGAGGCTCGCTCGTATCTGGGCGTGACGAGCGTGGGTCATCGTCGCTACGACGTGGTCGTGAGCGATTGCTTTGGCGGTGCCGAGCCCGTACGCGAGCTGGCGACGGTTGAGGCATTGCGTTTGGTGCGAGGCAGCCTGAACCCCGGGGGCATCTATGTTGCCAATATCGTGAGTGCGAACAGGGGGAGCGACGTGACGTTCCTGCGCGATTGCGTTGCCGCGGCACTCGAGGTATTCGCCCACGCCTGGGTGGTCCCATGCGGCGACGCGGAGTTCGGCGGCGAGGAAAACTACCTGCTCGTCGCCAGTGACGGCGATTATGCCTTTGCCGAAGCCGTGCCCTTCGACGCCGACTTCCTCGGCACCGTCCTTCACGACAAGTAAGTCTCTCCGTCCCAAAAAGACGGGTCTTAGGCGTGGTCGCTCCAGCTGCGGACACGCTGCTTCATGCCCTCTATGTCGAGCACGCCTTCGGCAAAGCCCTTGCGCACGAGCTCTTCGGGAACAAACTCGTCGTAGCGGTCAAAATAAGGCACCTCGTCGGGATAGACGAGCTCGATGGGATCGAAGTCCTTCTCGGCCTCGGCGGCGAGCACCTCAAAGAACGTCTCCTCGTCGGCCTTCATCTTAAACTGCATAAAGTACGGGCGTGATGGGTCGAGTCCGCGAAGGCCCAACTCCGCGGCACATTTAATCTTGAGCATGCGCTCGAGGGCCAAAAAGGCGTAGCTGCCCAGCCAGGGGAAGAGCACCCAGGTATCGCCGCCCAGGTTAATGAGCGGTTTAGTTCCCGCGCCCGAAATCTCGGCCGTATGACGAGCCTGCGCAAGGCGGGCCCGTGCGTTACCCATAAGGTACGGATACGCGGCGTGTTCGTTGAGCGCCTTGCGCATGCGCTCGAGTACGTGTGTATTGATGTCACCGGGACAGTCGCCAAAGTAGGCCGGCACCCGGCCCTTGACCTGCGTGGCAAAGACGGTATGACGCTTCCAGTCCACTTCCTCGACAATCCAGCAGTGTCCGGCGATGGCGATGCGCTCACCGGGCGGTGGCGGATTGACGATCGTGCCCAACTCGGCCGACTCGCTGCGAACGGTGAACTCCTCGTTTTCCTGGAACACGGCGTAAAACTTAAAGTTGTTAATGATGCGCTCGCCCGCGAGGCCCACGATGAGCCCACCGCCCTCGGTGACCTGGATGTGGTCGATCTTGATGAGGTGGCGCAGCAGTACGCGATAGTCATCGGCCGAGACGCGGTGGAAATAGCTGAGCGTGAGCACGCGCTGGGCAAGCTCTGCCGGCGTGAGTTCGCCGGTGCTGGCGAGGGTCGACATGGTCTGGTGATAGAGCAGGCTGTAGGGGAGTCGATCGAGCTCGGGCGGCTCGACCCACTTTTCCTCGCGATAGAGTTGTACGAGCGCGATGCCCTGGAGGAGCTTCCAAGGTATCGTTTCAGGCATCATCGTGCGCGGCTCGGGCTCTTCCTCGCGCATGACAAACCACATCTCGGGCGGAAGATCGCGGCGTCCCGTGCGCCCCATGCGCTGCAAAAAGGAGCTGACGGTAAACGGTGCATCGATCTGGAACGTGCGCTCCAGGCGACCGATATCAATGCCGAGCTCCAGCGTGGAGGTGGTGACGGTTGTCTGTGCCTGTTCCTCGTCGCGCATGAGCTCTTCTGCCGTCTCGCGTAGCGATGCCGAGAGGTTGCCGTGATGGATAAGGAAGCGGTCGGGCTCGTGCCGGCTCTCGCAGTAGCTACGCAGCATGGAGCATACGGCCTCTGCCTCCTCGCGCGAGTTGGCAAAGACCAAGCACTTTCGGCCGCGCGTGTGCTCAAAGATATATCCCATACCGGGGTCGGCGTTGTCTGGTGCTGTATCGGTGGGGTTGAGTAATGCCTGTTCGGGTGCTTGGGGGATGTCGACTTCGCCCTCGGGGGCCGAGGAAGCTTGGCGGTCCTTGGGAGCGGCCTTGCCCTGTGCCCGCTCACGACGTTGACGGCGCTCCTCTTGTGTGAGCTGTCCGCTGTGACGCATGTCTTGGGCGCCGGCGGGCAGTGCCGCGGATGCCGCCGCATCGATGCGCTCGCACGCAAGCACTTCGGCCTCTTGAGGACCTGTACCCATGAATCCCCGCTGCTGCGCCTGGGGGCCCGAGTTGTAGAAGTGCTCCATGGAGATGCGCCACACGCGACGCGGTTCCTCAAAACGGGGGATAATGCAGTCGCGCCCCGTTCCCTGTGAGAGAAAAGCGCCCGTGCGCTCGGGGTCGCCGATGGTAGCCGAAAGGCCAATGCGGCGAGGCTGCACGCCGGCCATGCGCGAGAGTCGCTCGATAAGGCAGAGCGTTTGCCCGCCACGGTCGCCGCGCATGAGCGAGTGGACCTCATCGATGACCACGTAGCGCAGGTCGCAAAACATGCGCGGGATCGCCATGTGCTTATGGATTAAAAGCGCTTCGAGTGACTCGGGTGTAATCTGCAGGATGCCGCTCGGTTTTTTAATGAGCTTAGCCTTGTGCGACTGCGAGACATCGCCATGCCAGTGCCAGACAGGGATATCGGCCTCTTCGCAGAGGTCGTTGAGGCGGACGAACTGATCATTGATGAGCGCTTTGAGGGGGCCGATGTAGAGGGCGCCCACGCTCGCGGGCGGGTTCTCCCAAAACTCGGTCAGGATGGGAAAGAAGGCTGCCTCGGTTTTGCCGGAAGCTGTGGATGCCGTTAGGAGCACATTGTCTTGTGTGTTAAAGATGGCATCTGCCGCCGCAACCTGGATAGAGCGCAGACTCTCCCAATCGTGGGAGTAGATGAAGTCTTGGATAAACGGAGCATATCGGTCAAAGGCGTTCACGGGGCCTCCCCTCAAATACGAACCTCTCAATGCGGTTGGCAATGGTTTGCTGCATTGCTGTCTCAACGTTTGCGCAGATAAAAGCTGCCAAAATAGACCTGTCCCTTTTTGGCAGGTTAGATGGTGAATTCGGCGAAGTTGCGGTCGCCGTCTGCGGTGCCGGTGTCGCCTGTTGCGGCTGCCGGTGCCAGCGCGTCGCCGCCGACGCTTTGCAGTAACTCAGCCACGTTTGCATCGGGGTTCTGGCACAGGATATCGAGCAGCTCGATAAAGTCACGGATGACCTCACGCGGCGTCAGGTGCGTATCGGCTCCCACGCGGCCAAACTCAATCTTGAGAAAGTCTACCAAGTCGTTCTCGGCAAGCGTGGGCGTCCAGCCAAAGTATCCGGCATGGATCTGCATGAGTTTTTCGATCAGCACCAGCAACTCCTCGTAGGTGAGTGGCTGCAGGCGGATGATGGGCGCGAGCATGTCCTTAAGGTCCTCGCGTGCAAAGCGGCCCTGAGCGAGTCGACTTCGCAGGGCCTCGTAGGAGAACACGCCACGGCGGCGGTCTTCGATGGAGGTTGGCGTGCCGCCCATGATCATGCCCAGGTACTGCGCCTTGCCCTGGAGCGTGTCGTTGTACATGGTCAGGATCTTCTCGTAGTTGTATTGGCGTGTGATGGCGTTGGGAATCTTATACAGATTCACGAGCTCGTCGATGAGCACCAGCATGCCCTTGTAGCCGCTGCAGACCAAAAAGCGCGCAATGAGCTTAACGTAGTCGTACCAGTCGTCATCGCTGATGATGGTCGAGGAGCCCAGCTCGGCGCGTGCCTCACTCTTGGTGCGGTACTCGCCGCGAATCCATTTGGTCGCGCGGCTCATAGCTTCTTCGTCGCCCTCGGATACGGCCGCGCGGTAGCGGCGGAGCATGCGGGCGAAGTCGAAGCCGTGGACCATTTCCTCGAGTGGGGCCAGTTGGGCATTGACGGCAGACTCGTCGGCATCGGCACACGAGGCGACCCAGCGATCCAGGATAAGGTTGAGCGCACCGCCCTCGGGGCGCGTCTTGGTCGATATGTTGCGGATGAGCTCACGGTAGGTGGCAAGGCCCTGTCCTTGGCCGCCCTGCAGACGGCGTTCAGGGGATAAGTCGGCATCGGCGACGACGAATCCCTCGCCCATGGCGTGCGTGCGGATGGTCTGGAGCAAAAAGCTCTTGCCGGCGCCGTAGCGACCGACTAGGAAACGGAAGCTTGCGCCGCCATCGGCGATGAGGCTCAGGTCGGTGAGCAGAGCACGGATCTCGACCTCGCGCCCCACGGTGATATAGGGAAGGCCGATGCGCGGGACCACGCCGCCCTTGAGCGAGTTGAGAATGACGGCGGCGACGCGCTTGGGCACGCGGGGTGCTGCGGATGCGGTATCACTCATGGTCTAGGTATCCTCTCACGTCTGCTTCGTAGTCCTCGATAATGTGCGGTCCTGCTGAGCCAAATTCAATAACGGTGTCGCCCACCAGGTCAAAGAGCGCCTCGTTGATGGTATCGACGAGCATGTCCTCGCTTTTGCCCGACTGTGCCACCGCCAATGCCGTCTGGGCCGTGTTCTGCTCGAGCAACGCGCGGAGATAGGCGTCTGCGGCAGGCGCGAGTTCGTTCGTGGCGTCAGCGGGCGCAGCAGCTGCGAACACGGGCGTCGGTGCGAGGAGCGGTGCCACGACGCCAAACTCTTCGGTGGAGACAGTCGGCTCGTCGGGTTCGTCTTGCCGTGTGGCCATCTCGCCAGGTCCGGCGGACATGCTGGGCGTAGACTCGGTGTTCGGTTGCTCGATAAGCGTCGCCTCGGCTTCCATAGGCACATCATCCTCGCGCTCCTCATCAATCAAAAGCGCTTCACGCGTTTGCGCGGCGGCGCTCCGAATGTGCCCCAGCTGACTCAAATCGATATCGATCTTGACAGGCTGGTGCGCGGCGTCCCACGAAAGCCATGCCACGATCTCGTCATCGATGATCTTGGCCAGATATTTGGGGACCTTCTCCTCCTTTAGGGGATGGGTGGGGTCTAGGGCCAGGCGCAGGCGTTGGTCGCAGGCGCGCATCATCTCACCGAGCTTGCTACTTTTTTGTCTGCTGCCGTGGATGCGCATGCATTCCCAAAAGCCATTTTGGCAGCGATAGATGTGAATGGGGTCCAGGCGATATTCGCAGTCCTCGTGGCGCTCGGGCGCAAAGAACACGGCCGAGGCAAACATGGTGTAGGGCATGGCCGTCTCCTCCCCAAACAAGCTCGCTACGATGCCGGTCTTTCGGTGCGTGTCATAGTAGCGCGCCATACGGACATACACGGCGCATGCCACGTGGCGCAGGTCGCGATGGTGGGAACGGTCGAGCCGTGAGTTATTCAGGTTGTACGTGGAGAGGGCGTTTATAGCGGTCATGAGTCGCTCCTCGCCTGCCTCGTCGGGCGGAAGGGGGAGCGTGGGCTCGGAGGTCTTGCGACGCGCCGGCGCCAGGTCTGACGGCGTTGGCGCGGGCGCAAGGTCTCGCGCCGCACGCCGCAGCTCGATAAGGGCGTTATCGAACATGACGGTTTTAGAGTCGCGAAGCAGCTTGGGGTCGAGTCCGTGGAACACGGCGTAGTCCTGCAGCCACACGCGTGCGAACCGGTCGATGCCGGGCTCGAAGGCGCGATAGGCATCCCAAAAGGCCTTGATTTTGTTAAAACCATCGAGTGGGTCATCTACGCCAATGCCGCAGATCAGCTCATAGAGATACAGAAAGGCAAAGGACGTAGACGTTTCCTCGACGGTTCCGCGGCGCACTTGGGTGCGCCAGGTAAAATAGCCGCGCAGCTGCCGATCGCTCATGGCGTTATAGGTGGGAAAGTACGACTTGAATGTGCCGTTGTAGGGACAGTCGTCCTCAAAGTCGGCCATCAGCAGGCCTTGGCGGTAGAAAAGCTCGGCTTCCGAAAGCCAACGTCCCGCGCCACCCTTGGGGTCTTCTTGCCAACGCGATATCTCACGCATTTTGCGGTACTGGTCAGGAAGGAAGTTCTGCATCTGACGACCGGTTTTGAGAATCGGCTCGTCAGCATAGACTTCGTTTGAGAAGCGAGCAGACTGATGGGTCCGGGCCTCGGCCATAATGCGCTCGATGAGCATCTTGATGTCCTGGTCGGCCACCGTTTCTCCTCTCCTAACGCAGCTTCGGTGACCTCATATCATAGCACAGCATCAAACAGGTGTTCGAGATACCGCTACGTAGATAGATTTAGAACAGGAGGGCGTAGATGACGGCTATGACAACGGAGGGGAGCATATTGGCCGTGCGGAAGGTCTGAGGACGGATGAGGTTGACGCCGACGCAGAAGATGAGTATAGAGCCCACGAGCGATAGACTGTCGAGGGCGGCGGCGGTCATGATGGGGGAGAGCGCGCCGGCAAACAGCGTAATCGTTCCCTGGAATACGGCAACGGGCAGGGCGGAGAAGATGCAGCCGCGGCCGAGCGAAGCCGTCATGGTGCAGACGATGATGCAGTCCAACGCGCCCTTGAGGGCAAGCGTGGACCAGTCGCCGAGCAAGCCGTCTTGGATTGATCCCACGATAGCCATGGCACCGATGCAGACGGTCAGCGATGTCGAGACAAAGGCATTGGTGAACTCGTTGTCTCCCTCGCTGCCGGTTTTGCGCTTGAGCCATTCGCCCAGGTTTTCGATGCCGGCTTCCAGGTTAACGGCCTCGCCGATGAGCGAGCCGAGGGCAAACGAGACGATGAGCATGGTGGTGCCGGTGGTCTCCAGCGCTTTCCCGTCAATGACGAGCATCTTTTGCATGGTGCCGCCCAGTCCGATAAACAAAACGCACAGCCCCGACGCCTTCATGAGCGTGTCTTGGATGCGGGGTGTGATAAAGCGTCCGCCTATAAGGCCCAGCAGTCCGCCCGCAATCAAAAGTGCGACGTTGATGACCGTTCCCAAACCCGGCATGAACCCTCCCATATTGATGCCAACCTGGCAATCGTAGCAGAACGGGCTGCAGGGTGCGTCATGCCTCATCCTATACGTTATATAAGTGGTATTAATGACGGCATTTGGTGCCCGAGCCTCAGCCTCCCATCACGACATAGGGGCTGTAATCGAAGCACAGCGTCATGAGTCGCTGCGGGGACTCAATGGCCGCGGCGATGATATCGGCATCTCGAGCTCGGTCAAATCCCACGAGCTCAATTTGATACGAGACGTCTTCCATTTTATGGAGTATCCGGTTATTCAGGAGATTCTCACCGTCGAATTCCTCGGTTTTGCCTCCGTCCGAGGTTACGGCATACAGGTGCAGTTTTGCGGTGGTCGCAGGGTCGGCGACCGTGAGGTTGTCGATTTGGTTGGCCGTGCCCTTTGCCCCAAGCAAGGTGAGCAAGGTGGGGGCTACGACCTCGCCCGATGGCAGAAAAACAACTTCGACGGTTTTAGGGAATGCGATAATGGCTGCTTTGCGGACGGGCTTATCGGCAGCGGTGACCTCAATGCTCGCGGCGTCGACGGTTTCCGTGCGGTCGAGCGCGACCATCATGCAACAATTGCCCTCGTCGATGTCTGCCGGCATGGGACACCCCAAGTTTTCGCCAGCTTGCGTGCCGCCCACTGCGGTGGCTGTTTCGCTTGGCTCACTGAAAGTGGCTGAAGGGCCGCTCGATGGCGGTGTTATGCCGCCTGGTGCGCCATTGTCCCCAGGCGCTATTTCACCGCTGCTCTCGCTGGAGTCGCTTGCGATGTCACCTGTCGAGGGGGCGAGTCCGACCGCTCCTACTCCGCTCCATTCCATCTCGAGGAGCGCCGGATCGACAAGGACGTGATGCACATCTTGCGTTTCGGTACTGATATCGACAGGACCGGGATCTGCCCCTCGCGTCAGGCTGAGCGATCCGGTCCGCTGTTTGCCCCGAATCTCCTGGCTTTCTGTGCCGCTCGCGTAGAACATTAGAGCGATCTCGCCATTTGCCGTGGCGTCGGTGCCCGCCTTGGTCATTTTCAGCGATGCGGTGAATGAGATAGCGGGCTGCGTGCCATCGGCGCTCGAGGGGACGCAGCCCAGGCATACACCCCCTCCGTTTTCGAAAAACGTGCTGTCGAAGGCGACTGTTGCCCCGTCCGCCGAGTCATCGGACAGGGTGATGTCGAGGCACAGCTCCACGTCGCAGGAATCGCCATCGGCATCAGTTGCAGCTGCGCGCCATGTGCAGATAACGCATCCCGTTAGGGGGCCGTCCGCTGTGCTCGAGTGCTCGGTATCCACGACTATCGAGCTGTTCGTGCAGCGACGGAGGCACCCCGAGGCCGAAATGCTTGCCTGCGCAAGCGAGAAGCGTTGGCGCGCGATGGTGCTCATCTGGTTTGTGGCGAGACAGTTGACAGCAGGTAAGGGGGCGTCCACGGCGGGTGTCGCTAGAGCGGCAACGGGCATGCCGGTGGCAAGCGCACTACAGAGCGCGGCAACGGGCAAAAGGTTCTTTGATGCCATGGGTTCTCCTTACCTATGCTGGACGGTCTCGATTCGTGTGGCTACCGGCTGCGTTTGATGTGCAGGCCAAGGCCGATGGCGCTAGCGCCTGCCGTGGCGATTCCTGCTGCCAGGAGCTGTCGCGTGTCGCTCGTTTGCGCGAGGGGTTCATGTTGGCCACTGCGTTCGAGTTCCGATAGATCGACAGTTACCTGCGTGGCAGCCTGCGCCTGCTCTTGTTGGGCAAAGGCGGCGATCGGGGCAAACGTTGCAACGCCGATGATGACGGCAAGGACAATTGCCTTAGGCCGTGTGCGCACCGGGCTCGACCGTCCACGTAATGGTTGCGACCTGGTCGCCCGTGCCGGTCACATGGAAGATGTCTCGCGTGACGCGGGCGACAGTGCCGCTCGTCTTAAGCTTAATCTTGTCCGTACCATCGGCGATGCCCTGGTAGCCCATGTCGAAGGATGCATTTTTGGAAAGGTCGAGGCCCGCTTCCTGCGTCGCGGCGTGGGCGTCTTGGAGTGCCTTGTCTGGGCCGACCTTAAAATCGATGGAGTTCTGGGCGGTCCCCGTCTTGGCGTCGGCGACGATGCTCCAGGACTTCTGGGCGGCAATCTTCATGTTGGTAACGTGGATGCCATAGGCCGAAAGATTGTCGATGGTGGTTGTATTCTCGGAAGGGCCCTGGAGCGTGCCGTCTGCCTTAGCGACGAACGGAATGACGGTCGGGGCTTTGAACTTGATGTTGTCGATTTGGGTCCTGATGGTCACGTTGGTGGTTCCAGTGCGTCCCTCCGCCAGGGCGGTGGTCGGCGCGGCGCCCATTGCGAGTGCGAGCGCCAGCCCTGCGCCCACGACGAGCACCCTGGCCCCATTCAAGTTCCTGGTGATGTCCATAATCGTTCCTTTCTATTCGTCACGGACCGTTTCCGTGAGGGTTAGACGAAAGCGGCACGGGTGCGCATTTTCATAACAGGTGGCAGGTCTAGTCTTCTGTCTGCGCAACTCGCACCTTGACGCGCGTGGGATTGCCATGGACGTCGTAGGTCTTGGCGTCGAGCGCTTGAATCTCGATATACGCCTCGCCTTCTTTGATGTCGCCTGCAGGGCAGGTCTCAACGGTCTTGCCGGTCTCGACCACGCCCGATTCATAGATGGTCTCGTCGTTTTGGATCACGCGGAAACGCTGGGGAAACTTGTTATCCTGGACGTTTTGCACGTTGATGCGCAGCTTGCCGCCTTTTTGTAGCTGGGCGACCGGTGCGACCGAGATCGTCATCATGTTGTCGCGGACGATGGCATCGAGCTCGTCCTGGATTTCCTGACGCGACTTACCCTCTGCCGCTGTGACCGAGGCACCCGTCTCGGCGACAGGCTTTGACTGCCAAGCGTAAAGGCCGACGGCGATAAGGGCGCAGGCGATGGCCAAACAGACGGCGCCGAGCCTTTTTCGATGTTTTGACCCTAGGGGGCTCGACTGCTTCCTTACGCTCATGCGGCATCCTTAGTGGTATAGACGCGCGCGAACGTGGACGGATCGGCGCCAAAGAGCATGTGGAGCATGAGGCGTCGCGAGTAGATGAGCTCGTCGAAGTTTGGGTCGAGTTTGATGTCGTGGATGTGGGCGATGTGGTGGGCGAGTGCCGAAAACGATTCGGGATCGCAAATCACGTCGGTGGTGACGTGATAGACAGCCGCATCGGGAAATGCCTCCTCATCGAAGGGCAGAAGATATGGGTCATCGTCAACTTCGATGGCGATGCCGTACTGGGGCCAGTAATATGCCATGGGAACCTCCCTGTTTTTGGGCCAAACCTTCTATTGGCTTTGGCTGTCGATGCCGACCGTATCAGCCGTAACTTGACCAATTTCTGACCAAATGCTTGACGGATTTACATCGCCGCAGGTGAGAGAGGGTAAAAATTATCTCAAGTTTTTTCGAGCGCCAATTGTGTGCGTGGCTGCGATGGAAAGGAGCGCGTTAAATAGAGCGCCTGCCGAGAAAACGCCGCCGCTCGCCGAATTGCGCAAACGTAAAATTCGCCAATTATGGAGACGGTCTCAGTCACGTCGACGAAACGATGCGGTAACATCTCCCTGCAAACACTGTAGTTAACTAAAGGGGGAGTTCGCGTGTCTGCAGCCATCAAACCCTTCGGCGACGAGTTCGAAGAATATGGTCGCGATGAATCTCGCACATCGGGCGAGGCGTCGAGCATCTCGTTTCCGACAACGGAGGACGAAGTCCGCGCCATTCTGCGAAAGCTCCATGCCGAGCATGTTCCAATAACGGTCCAGGGTGCTCGGACCGGTCTGGCTGCCGGCGCCGTGCCTCACGGCGGGCATATCCTCAACACTTCTCGTATGAATCGCTACCTGGGTCTTCGCCGCGACGAGCGAGGCCGTTTTCTGCTGCGCGTGGAGCCGGGCGTCGTGCTTTCGGAGTTGCGCAAGCAACTGGGTAAGAAGGCATTGCCGACCGCTGACTGGGATCAGGTATCGCTTGAGGCCTATGAGGAGTTCCAGGCAGCTCCTGAGCAGTTCTTCCCCACCGATCCCACCGAGGCATCTGCCTGCCTGGGCGGCATGGCGGCGTGCAATGCCTCCGGTGCCCGCAGTTACGCCTACGGCCCCATGCGCCCGCACGTTACGGGGCTTCACGTGGCACTGGCGGACGGCGACCTGCTTGAGCTTCATCGAGGTCAGGCGCACGCTGACGCACGCCACTTGTCGCTCGTGACAGCGGAAGGCCGCGCGCTCGAGCTGGATCTTCCTGGCTATACCATGCCCAAGACCAAAAACGCGTCGGGTTATTTCGTTTCGGACGATATGGACGCCATCGATCTTTTCATCGGTGCGTGCGGCACACTCGGCGTCATTACCGAGCTCGAGATCGCCCTGCAGGCGGCACCTTCGGTCGTATGGGGCGTGAGCTGCTTTTTCGACAGCGAGGACAAGGCGGTTTCCTTTACCGATTCCGTGCGCCCCGTGCTGTCCCATGCCGCCGCTATTGAGTATTTCGATGCCGGCGCCTTGGATATCCTTCGCCGCCAGCGCGAGCAGTCGACCGCGTTTGTCTCGCTGCCGGCACTCGACGATGAGGCAAAGGTCTGTGTTTACGTGGAACTCGACTGCGACGACGAGGCGCAAGCGACCGAGGAGCTGTACCACCTGGGATGGGTTTTGGAGCTTGCGGGCGGCCGCGACGACGCGACCTGGGTTGCACGCACCGAGGTCGATCGCGAATGCCAGCGGTTCTTTCGCCACGCCGTTCCCGAGAGCGTCAACATGCTCATCGACGAGCGTCGCCGCACCGACCCCACCATTACCAAGCTGGGGTCGGATATGTCGGTGCCCAATGCGCGCCTGGCCGATGTCGTTGCCCTCTATCGCCGCACGCTGGCCGAAAGCGGGCTTGAGTCTGCCGCCTGGGGACATATCGGCAACAACCATCTGCATGTGAATATCCTGCCGCGCGATGCGCGGGACTACCGTCGCGGCGGTGAGCTGTTTGCCCAGTGGGCTGCGGAGGTAACGGCTATGGGCGGCGCCGTCTCTGCCGAGCACGGCGTCGGCAAGATCAAAGCGGGCTTTTTGGAGACGATGTACGGCCACGAGGCCATGGTCGAATCGGCTCGACTCAAGCTGCAGCTCGATCCTGCCGGGCAGCTGGGTCGTGGCAACCTGTTTTCGGAGAAGCTCTTGGATGAACTCGTCCAGAAAGGGGGCGCGTGAAGATGAGTGATTTCCATATGGTGGTGTGCGTCAAGGCGGTGCCGGGAAGCACCGAGGTCAAGATGGACCCCAAAACCAATACCATCGTGCGCGATGGCAAGCAGGCGGTCATTAATCCCTTCGATGCAAGTGCCCTCGAATGTGCGTTGGCGCTCAAGGACGACTTTATCGGCTTTGGCATGGATGTGCACGTGACGGTGGTATCGATGGGTATCCCTGCAACCGAATTGCTACTGCGCGACTGCATCGCCCGCGGCGCCGACGATGCATTGCTGCTCACCGACCGTGCTTTTGCGGGCGCGGACACGTTGGCGACCACCTATGCTCTCAAATGCGGCATCGAGGCGCTCGACGAGGACTTCGACCTGCTCATCTGCGGCAAGATGGCGGTGGATGGCGATACTGCCCAGATTGGCCCCGAACTGGCCGGCGCCTTCGAGATTCCCTGCGTGACCGATGTGAGCTGCGTACAGAGCGCGGGCTTTACGACGTGCGGCTCGCTGGCGCTTGTCCACGGCTGTGACGCCGGCGAGGAGACGGTCTATCTGGAGATGCCGTGCGCGATGACGACCGCCAAGGAGATCGGCCAGCTGCGCATGCCGAGCATCGCCGGCATTCGCGCGGCCGAAGATGCGGATGTGCGGGTGGTCAGTGCTGCCGATGTGCATGCCGACCCTTTGCGCTGCGGCCTTACCGGATCGCCGACGCAGGTCGTGCGCTCGTTTGTGCTCGACCGTGACCAAACGTGCGAGGCCATCGAGGGCACGCCGGTCGAACAGGCGGCAAAGCTTGCCAAGATTATCGAGGGGATGGCTTAGATGAGCGGACTGATAATCGATAGCGAGGCATGCGTTGGCTGTGGCCGCTGCGTTCGCGCCTGTGCCTCGGGTGGCATTGTGGTGGAGGGCGAGCGCCCCAACCGCTGCGCCCATGTGACCGACGGCTGCATCTTGTGCGGCGGGTGCGTCGACGCCTGTCCCGTCAACGCCATTTCGATCGAGCGCGACGAGGCCGCCGGCGCGGTTGACCTCGATGCGTATCGAGACATTTGGGTATTCGTTCAGACCGACGAGCACGATGACGTGGCCCCGGTGGCCTACGAGCTCATGGGCAAGGGCCGCGAGCTTGCCGATGCACGCGGCTGTCGCCTGGTGGCGCTGGTCGGCATGGGCCCCGAGGGCTCGCTTGAGGACCTGGAGCATCTGGTTTGCGCCGGTGCGGACGAAGTTCTGGTCTGTCGTGACGAGCGCCTGCGTCAGAACGACGCGGAGGTCTATGCTCGCCTCATCTGCGATTTGGTAACCGAGCGCAAGCCCGAAGCCATTCTGTACGGTGCGACCGCTTTTGGCCGCGAGCTGGCGCCTGGCGTTGCCGTGCGCCTGCGGACGGGCCTTACGGCCGACTGCACCGTGCTTTCGATGGATACGGAGACGGGCCTGCTGCAACAGACGCGTCCGGCGTTTGGCGGCAACTTGATGGCCACCATTATCTGCCTCAACCACCGTCCCCAGATGGCAACGGTGCGCCCCGGCATCTTTAAGGCGCCCGACTTTGACTATAGCCGCTCCGGAACGATTACCCAGGTATTACTTGCGGAAGACGCCAAGGCTCGTGTCGAGATTTCGATTCCCGCCGAGGAATGGGGCCAGCAGGCTTCGATTGCCGATGCCGAGCGTCTAGTTGTTGTGGGTCGCGGTATTGGCTCCAAGAAAAACCTACCCTTGATGCGAAAGCTCGCCGAAGTCCTGGGTGCCGAGCTCGGCTGCACGCGACCCGTCGTGGAGGCGGGCTGGCTGGAGTATCGCCACCAGATTGGCCAGACGGGCGTGTCGGTTTCGCCTAAGCTCCTTATGAGCATCGGCGTTTCGGGTGCCATCCAGCATCTTGCCGGCATCGGCGGTGCGGAGTGCATCATCGCCGTCAACGAGGACCCAGATGCCCCCATCTTCGGCGTCGCCCAGTACAAGGTCGTCGGCGACGCCGTCGAGGTCGTTGAGGAGCTGCTGGCCCAGCTTGAGTGCTAGGCACTTGCCAGCCAGCTGCGCAGCTCGTCCTTTAGGCGCTCCCAGGTCGCTTGCGTGGCGGAATCGGTGAAGGGGCGCGTGATACCAAAGGGCGCGTCGAGCAGGCGGTAGATATCGCCCTGCTCGCGCGCCAGCGCGCGGCTTGCCGGATAGACAAGCTCAAACATAAAGCAGATAAGCCCCACCAAGTAGTCCGCGGGCTCATTGCGCTCATCGCGCGTGACGCAGCGGTGCTCGTCAAAGGCGGCCAGCGTCGGTGCCGAGAAGTGGCTGGCAAGAAACGCGTCCTCATTCACTTTGAGGATGGTGTCGACGGTACTGTCGGCGATGGTGCGCATGATGTCGATCTTGTCGCCATCGCGCACGATATCGCAGAAGCGCCGCGTGCGCTCGCCGAGCTGCGCGGGCAGACGGAAATTGCTGTGATAGGCAATGCTCGCTCGAATGAGTTCGTCTTCTACCGGATCGTCGATAAAGTCGCGGATACTTGTTGCCGCGGGCGCATCTGCAGGTGTTTTGCCAAAGAGGACCTCGACGCCCAACGCCGCATGGCTCACGCTTTCGGCATCCTTAAACGTATCCCAGCGTCGCAGCTGCTCAAAGCGGCCCATATCGTGCAACAGCCCACAAAGCCACGCCAGATCAATGTCCTGCGGTGACCAGCCCTGTTCGCGTGCCACGGCATCGCATGCCTCGGCAACGTGGTACGTATGCTCGATTTTGAGCGCGATACGCGGATTGGCGGCATCGTAGGCATCGGTGTAGGTCTTGAAGGCCGCGGCAGCCCGCGTTCGATCGATAGCTGTCATAATGACTTCCTAAAAAGTTGTGTCTTTCTGTGTCTTTCGATCCGGTGGCAATTGTAGGTGAACTCGGTTGCCATCGGGCGATGGTTCTGCCGCGTCGTTGCATGCGGCTCGGAAATCTTGTCGGGACGAGGAACGCTATGGTGCTCAAAATCGTTAAAACCGTCTGGCCGGTGATGCTTACCTATGTTGCGATAGCCGCGCCGTGCGGAATGATTATGGCGCAGACGGGAATGGAACCCTGGATGGTTTTTGCTCTGAGCAGCACGTTCGTGACGGGCAGCGGGCAGTTTATGATCTGCAATCTGTGGCTGGCGGGTGTGCCTGCGGCGTCGATCGTCGCGAGCGTCGCCGCAATCTCCTCGCGCTTTGCGCTTTACTCGGCATCGATCGCACCGCATCTGAGGGGTGCCTCGAAGCGTCAGACGCTGGCTGTTGCCGCGACGCTTACCGAGGAGGCATATGGCATCTCGCTTGCCAAGTTGGTTAAAGGGGAGGATTGGGGTCCGCTCGAGTCCTTTGTGCTCAACGTGATCCTCATCGCAACATGGGGCGTTTCGTGTACGACGGGCGCCATCGTCGGCGCCGTTGTCGATGTTCCCACCGCTATTGCGGGTTTTGTCTGCACATCGCTCTTTATCTGCCTACTCCTTTCGCAGCGACTGTCGCGCGGCAATGTCGTAGCTGCCGGTTTGGCTGCGGTGTCCGTCGCCATATGCAAGTTCTTGGGGTGGACGAATATCGCCGTGCCGGCAAGTGTGCTCGTCGGCGTTGTCACGGCACTCGCGTGCGATGTCCTCGCCGAGGGAAGGGGCGCTCGCGATGCCCGTTAATGAGTTTTTGGTCCTATGGCTGTCGTCATGGGCGGCCATCGCGTTTTTCCGCATTGCCCCGGCGTTTGCCTTGCGCGGGAGAACGCTGTCGCCCCGCGTTACCGAGGCCTTGGGTTATATTCCGCCTGCCGCCTTTGCGGCGCTGGTCGCCAACGATTTGATAAGCCCTGGCGCTTTCGACGCCGGCTTGTGGCAGGGCTTGATTCCCTGGATTGCGGCCGCCGGCGTCGTGGCGGTGGCAATCAAGACAAAGTCGATGTTGTGGTGCTGCGTCTCGGGCATCGTGTTCTATATCGTTTTGAGCTTCATATAAGAGCGGGGCACGTTTAGCGTCCCGGCACAACGAATCGAATTTCTCACCGAGCCGGTCTGCTTCTTCTGGTACCATGGTCAAACTTTACTGTAGCAAAGTGTGACGTGGGCTTTTGTTCTGCGTCAGCGGAAATGGGAGTTTCATGGCACAGGAAGCGACCGCCAACGAGCAAAAGAAATTCAAAGTCCCGCGTATCCCGGGTGACATCATGATCTACCCGATGATCGTTGGCCTTTTGCTCAATACCTTCTGCCCGCAGGTCTTCGAGATCGGCGGCTTCTTTACCGCCGCCTGCCGCGGTGGTTCCAACACCATCGTTGCCGCGATCCTGCTGTTTGTGGGTGCTGGCATCAGCTTTAAGTCCACGCCGGGCGCCATCAAGACCGGCATCGTTGTGCTGATTCCTAAGCTTGTGGTGGCAGCCGCGCTGGGTCTTGGTGTTGCGTATTTCTTTAACGACAACCTTTTGGGCCTGAGCTCGGTTTCCATCATCGGCGGCATTACGTTTTGCAACATGGCGCTCTACACGGGCATCATGGGCGAGTTCGGCGACGAGTCCGAGCAGGGCGCCGTGGGTATCCTGTTCTTTACGGCCGGCCCCGCCGTCACCATGATCATCCTGGGCGTTTCGGGTCTTGCTAACATCCCGCTGGGTACCATCGTCGGCTCCATCCTGCCGCTTGTCATCGGTATGGTTCTGGGCAACCTCTTCCCGTTCATCAAGAACCTGCTGGTTCCCGGCACCAACCCTGCGATTGCCGTTATCGGATTTCAGCTCGGTGCGTCCATGAGTCTTTCGAGCTTTATCACCGGCGGTATTTCCGGCATCCTGCTGGGCCTTATCACGCTGTTTGTCGTCGGTCCTATCACCTTTGCGTTCGAGCGCCTGTGCGGCGGCAATGGCAAGGCCGCTGTGGCTTGCTCCACCATCGCCGGCACGGCTATGACCACACCGGTTGCCCTCGCCGAGGTCGCACCGCGCTACGCCGAGCTTGCGCCTACTGCGTACGCTCAGATCGCCACCGCCGTTATCATCACGGCGATCATGGCTCCGATTCTGACCGGCTGGGTCGACAAGAAGTTCTGCCAAGGCAAGGAGGATCTGTCGCCAGCCGGTGTCGAGGCCATCGAGGAGGCCGTCGCGACCGACATCGATGGCGAGTAGCAATCGATACCCATCAATGATGCCGGCGTGCAACTCGCGCCGTTTGAGCGCCCGAACGAAAGCTGTCTTGCGGTGACGTTCAGGCGCTCTGCTATGATTCCCCTTACCCCTGCGGAGTAGGGGGTGTTTATTGTCCAGACACGAATCGGGCGATTCTGACCACTTGGATATTGAAGGGATGGCGTCTAGTGGTTAAGGCACTCAAAATTGAGATATTCCTGCTATGCATGATTGTTCTTATCGGGCTTGCCGCGCGAAGTCGTCGCTCCTTGTTCTCGAGTACCCAGCAGCTCTTGTTTAGCATGCTCGGCTATACCTCTGCTGCCTACATTTTCTTCGATATGATCTGGACGCTCTCGGACGGCGTGAGCACTCCTGTAGGCATCACGGCCAACTGGATTTCCAACGCGGTCTCGTTTTCGCTGTTCGCCATCGCGTGCCTCATTTGGTTTTTCTATTCCGAGACAGTGCAGGGCTCACGCCTTTTGACCGCGCGCTATAGGGTGGCGCTCGTGACGTTGCCAACCGTATTGGTGGTCGTGCTGGCATTTACCAGCTACTGGACGCACACTATGTTCTATATCGATGCACAGGGCGTATATCGTCGCGGAGCGCTTTATATGATTCAGCCTATCGTTAGCTACTGCTACATCATATATACGTCTTTGCATGCCTTTATTCAGACTCGAAAAGTCGAAAGCCTGCAAAAGAAGGCCATTTATCGCACCCTCGCCTTTTTTGCGGTTCCCGCTCTGGTGGGCGGTACCTTCCAGGTTTTGTTTTCGGTACCGGGCCTTTGTGTCGGTATAACGCTGAGCATCCTGCTGCTCTACATCATCTACCAGGAGCAGCTGATCTCGACCGACCCGTTGACTGGCCTCAACAATCGCAACCGTTTTGAGACCTATATGCTGTCGCTCTTTTCAAATGTGGATCAGGCCGAAGATGTATATCTGCTTATGATGGACGCTGACGGCTTTAAGCAGATTAACGACCGGTATGGACATGTTGAGGGCGATCATGCCCTCCAGGTCATATCTGCTACGCTCAAAGAGGTCTGCTCGGCGTCTGGTGGCTTTATCGCACGTTATGGCGGCGATGAGTTTGTGGTGCTTCAAAAGGCGACGGCGGAGCAGGACATCATGTGTCTGTGCGCGGCAATCAGCGACGAGCTCGCGCGCGCCGAGGTCCCGTATCTGTTGCGGATGACCATCGGCTACGCACGGGTTGGTGATGGCGTCGATACCTGGCAAGACTTGCTTCGCGCTGCCGACGCGGAGCTCTACCGCGTAAAGCGCGAGAAGAAGAAAGCCGGCGTCCAGATACGCTAGAAAAAAAGGGCGAACGCTGGCGTGCGTTGCGGCCCTCAGCTCACCGATGTACTCCATTAAGCTAAAGCATGCGAATCTCCTCTACTAAATAAGGGCGGTTCGCTAGGCTTTTTTGGGTTTGTTGACGATGATGATGCCGCCGCAGACCAACAGCAGGGCAACAAGTACGGTAACGGGGCTCGTGCCAGCGCCCTCGCCGAGCAGCAGTGCGCTCAACAGCACGCCAAAGACCGGGTTCATAAAGCCAAAGACCGAAACGCGGCTGACGGGGTTGACGGCGAGCAGGCGGGACCACAGCGAGTACGCGACGGCGGAAATGAGCGCCATATAAATGATGAGCGCGATGGCGGGGGCGATTTCGGTGGGGAAAAACGTGCCGCCCATCAAAAACCCGATTGCGGTAAGGACCACGCCACCGACTAAAAACTGCCAGCCGGCGAGCAAGACGCCGTCATGCTCGCGCGAGAAGATGCCAATGAGGCAGGTCGACAGGGCGCCCGCAACAGTGGAAGCCAAGATAAATCCCTCGCCGTCGAGCGTAAAGCCAAAGGTGCCATCCGCGCCCGAAAGGTTGACGAGCGCGACGCCTGCAAAGCCCAGCACACAGCCAAGCACCTTGGGCGTATTGAGCCTCTCGGTGTGAAATGCCAAGGCGGCAAAGAGAATTGCGAGGAAGTTGGCGCTGGCCTCGATGATGGAACTCGACATGGCGCTGGCGCGCGAGAGTCCTAGGTAGAAAAAGAAGTACTGCCCGATAGTCTGGAAGAGTGACAAGACAAAGATGGGCTTGATGTCACGAGCCTGCGGAATGAGGGGACGGCGTTGGGCCGCACTCATCCCAACGATAACCAGGGCGCCGGCAAGCGTGAAGCGCAAGCCCGCAAAGAGCAGCTGTGAGGCGCTATCGTGCGCGGGGATGCCAAAGAGCCCGTAACCGATCTTGATGCAGGGGAAAGCCGACCCCCAGAGCGCACAGCAGACGAGGCAGCCCAGGATGAGTCCGGGTAGGGTGGCGAGATACGGCTTGCGGCTTTCCATGATGTCCTTCCTGTATGCGCGAAGCAAAAAAGAACCCGCCACCGGGTGTGCCGGTGGCGGGTGTTGTTACCCGAGGGGATTGTACCCGATGGGACGCATTAAGCGAAGTAGGCCACGCCGCTCTCAAAGATCGGCATGAACTTATCGCCGGGGACATGCTCGGGCACGTTGCGGTACAGGTTGTCGCCACGACGCTCGGCATGGCCCATCTTGCCCAGGACGCGGCCGTCGGGGCTCGTGATGCCCTCGATGGCGAGTGCGGAGCCGTTGGGGTTGACGGAAAGATCCATGCTGGGCTTGCCGTCCTCGCCCACGTACTGCGTGGCGACCTGGCCGTTGGCGATGAGCTGGGCGAGCACCTCGTCGTTG
>URCO01000019.1:0-41647 GCA_900546375.1 uncultured Collinsella sp. | reverse complement strand
ATTTCATAGCGAATAAACGAAGGTAAATCCGAGCAAATGTCAAGAGAATTGAGAACTGGCTACAAAAATGTCGGTTTTGTTGCTCGGATGTTTAAACAATAGTTACAATAGTATTACTACGCGAGCGCAATTACAGATTGCGCAGATACGTTTGATAGTGAAAGAGCAAGATCGCGGTCTCTTGGGGAGGAGACATCGATGAAAGCGAATTCAGAAAAAACTAAGCAGAATAAAAAAGCGACGCGCCGTGTACTGGCAGGCGTTTTGTGCGGAGCCTCCGTGTTGAGCCTGGTACTGTCGCTCGTCATGCCTCCGATCTCGCAGGCCATCGCCAACGATGCCCAGACAGTTTCTACCGCGGAAACTGTAATGGGGGGGGGTTCCTCAAGTGAGTCCGCTGCTGTAGGTAACACCAGCGAGGATGCCGAAAACCAGAATAGCGACGAGACCGATGGCGGCGAGTCTGGCTCTTCAAATAGTGTTGAGCAGGCTCAGAGTGCGAATGCGGCTTCAGCGGGAGCGACGGCCACCGTGAAGCCGGGAATTTACGTTCCCACGTCTATCGGTATCGGTACGAATATCAATGTCTCAACCCCTGATCCCGGCGTGGCCACCTACGTCGGCCGCGACATGTACATCGGTGGTAAGCCGAGCGATAAGCCGAGCGACGGCACTATCGATCTTGATGCGGACAACGCCCCCACCGGCTCATATGCCGCTGAGGCGGAGGGCCTTACCGTGGTCCGTGGCAAGCTTGCCATGAATCCACTCAAAGAGAGCTGGCCCTATAATAATAGTGGCGGCGCTGGTTTCCGCTTTGGCACCGTTGGTTTTGGTCCCCAGTTCCGTCCTGTCTACGGCAGCACCGTGCTTGCGGTCGCCGGAATCGACAGTGCGATCACCAAAATGAGCGTTGGTTACAACGGCAACTTGCCGGGGGCGACTACCGTTGGCGCTTGGAACAAAGGCGCTTGGGTCGGACAGCAGAGACCTTCTGAGGGCGCGACTCCTTCCGGCTTTGCCTACACCGCGCAAATCGCAGGCCCCATCACATACTGGCGCGATAGCGACTATAAACGCCAGTCTGTGGTGACAATGCAGGGTAATTGGTACGAGGGCTTGTCTGCTCTGGAAAGCACCCTGTTCAATAAAGCTGTTGATTTGACTAATGTCAACGGTAGCGATTATTCGAGCTATAACGGTACAAATGGATACCTCTCGAAGCTATCGAAACAGCTCGACTCGTTTGAAGATACCGGCGAGGTGGATGTCAACGGCTTTGCAGAGCCTAATAGCAACTACGTCATCAACAAGTACAATAACGACGGAACAAGCTATACACTCAAATTCGATGGTAGCGACGATGGTAGCGGCAAGTCTGTTTCCGGTGCGCTCGATACCGGAATCCCGGGCAATAAGATTCGCAACACCGAGCGACTCATCACCTTTACCGGCGATGGAACTTCTATGCAACAGGTCTTCACCATCGCCGGTTCCGAGCTCTCCAACTGGAAGGATGGCGTCTACTACCGCGGCGTCGACTTTAAGTTCACCAATATCCCCGAAGGCGCATCCATTGTCGTGAACGTTACAGGTACTAATCCTGTCGAGTTCCACAACGGCTGGCGCTTCTGGTGGGGAGATACAGAAATATCTCGCGGTTACGAGAGTCAGTACGCCAAGAAAGACCTTGACGCGAAATACTCGCTGGCCTCCCAATCCATCATGTGGAACTTCGTCGATACCACCAGCCTTACCATTCGAGGCGGCATCGCGGGAGAGGACCGCGCGGACTGGGGATACAGTGGCACAGTCAGCGGTGCTAAGTGGACTGACGACGATCCTGCGGCGGCTATGATCGGATCGATTCTCGTTCCCAACGGAAGTTTCGACGACCATGTGACTACCAACGGTCGCGTTTATGTGGGCGTCGATTTCTCAATGAACAGCCCGAAGGTTGCCGCAGCATTTGGTGAGGGTAACTCGGCTTCCGTCATCGATATGGATCAGGAGCGTCACAACTTCCCGTGGTCCGGGTCGTATACACCGGACGGCTCTGCCATTGCGTGGAGCAAGGTCGACGCTGCGGACGGCACTACGCTGCTCCCCGGTTCCTCGTGGGCTATCTATGGTTCTGTCGAGGATGCTGTCGCGGGCAATAGCAATAACGCAATCGTGACGGTGACTGACGGCGATGCCAACGATTACGATTCGGATGATGGCGAGCTTCAGTTCAACTATTTGAATCAGAAGGCCAAAATTGGCGATTCCAACGATAAAGACTACTTCAAGTACTACATTCGCGAGGTCAAGGCGCCGGCTGGTTATCAGAAGTCGGACACCATCTACTACGCAACCATGAACAACACCGGCGAGCAGGTGAACTATGTTCAGGGTCATGTGGACACGGTGAACGGAAATAAGCTCGTTTCATTCGATGATTCCAACACCACGGGCGCCATCTCCAACACCAAGATCACCGGTACGGTGTCTTGGACTAAGGTTGAGGAAGGAGACAAGGGATACACTCCTTTGGCTGGTTCCGAGTGGAAGCTTGCGAAACTGGGTGCCGATGGTACGACCGAGGCGCAGTCTTGGACCGTGAGCGATCAGTCGGCTTCGAGCGAAACCACTTGGGCCGATACCGACGACACGAATGGCAAGTTCACATTGGCCGGTCTGCTGCCGGGCACGTACACGCTCACGGAGACCCAGGCTCCGTTTGGCTACGAACTGAACAAGAACACCTCCTACAAGTTCACGGTGGACAGCACAAACGGCTCCATTGCGTGGAAAGAGAACGAGCAGCTGAGCATCGTTAGTGGCACTACGTACATCTCCGACAAGTGCAGTGCTACGTCCGTGAAGATCCCGGTGACCAAATCCGTTCGCAATACGGACTGGCCGAAGGACGATAAAGGCAAATATGTGCCGTTCGAGTTCAGCATTGAGGCTACCGGTGACTATGCAGCCACAGCCCCCATGCCCGAACCCATGCCCGAAGCGTCCAAGATTTCTGTTGCCCCAGAGGCAGGGGAGACCGACGCCGCCAAGCTCAACAACATCACGGCGACCTTTGGCGCCATGACGTTCAACAAGTCGCACCTGTCCGATACCTCCGGTACGGCGGGTGACTACGCCAGGACCTACACCTACACGGTGAAGGAGATCGCGCCTGCCACCGGTGCCATCGATAAGCTCCGCTACTCCAAGGCCGAGTACCAGGTTGCCGTCACGGTGAAGGCCGACATGAATGAGACCACTGGCAAGTACACCGGTCTTACCACCTCTACCACCGTTACGCAGATGAAGGATGACATGGGCAACACCCTTGGCGAGAACGGGCAGGGCGTCGCGGTTCAAACCTCCGCCGGTGCGGACCCAACCATCATTCCCGCCTCCACCTTCACCAACACCTACTCCACCTCTTTGCCCCTTTCTGGTATGTCGGGCGTCACTCTGACGTACCTTGCCGGCGCGGCGGTGCTTTGCGCTGCTGCGGCCTGGATGCACATTCGTCGCAAGGCGAATGCGAAGGGAGGTAAGCGTCGTGAATAAGAAAGTTTGCTCCTTCCCGATCTTGTTTGCGCTGCTTGCCCTCCTGATCGGCACCTGCGCGGTTGTGTTCCCCGCTTCCGCGCAGGCCGCGCCGACCTCGACCGGTTCCATCACGGTGAGCGGCACCGTGGCGAGCAGCTACGATGCCTACCAGATCTTTAGCGCCAACGTCGTTGACGGCGACAGCGACGCCAAGATCGCCACCGACCTCGCCTGGGCAAGCGACGCCGTGCGCGACGCCGCGCTGCCCGTGCTGCACAGCGCCGGCATGCCCAATTCCCAGACCACCGCGCAGGAAGCTGCCGAGTGGCTCAACACCGATTCTCACCTTACGAGCGCGCTGAGCGCACAGCTCGCTCGTTCCCTCCAGAGCTCTGGCGCCGAGCCCGTGGCCCTTAACGCGGGCACGACGGCCGAGCTGTCCTGCGGCTACTGGCTCATCGTCGCCGACGATGACGCCATCGCCCAGGGCGAGACCGGCACCGCGCCGATCATGGCCCTGGTCGGCGGCAGCGCCGTCACCGTCAAGCCCAAGGCCGCGACGCCCAAGGTGTCCAAGCATGTGCTGGAGGACAGCACCGCCGCCTGGCAGAAGGCCGCCGACGCCACGGTCGCCGACGACCTGTACTGGCGCCTCTCTGCCACGGTCCCGGCGGGCCTCACGGCCTACGACACCTATACGGTGCGGTTCGTCGACACCATGAGCGCGGGGCTCGACCCCTCCAAGGTCGCCGCGAGCATGCGCGTGTACGTGGCGGCGGGCGCGGACGGCGGCTTCGACGCGGTCCAGACCGACAAGGACGGCCGCGTCGGCACCGAGCCCGCGAAGGGCTGGACCGACATCACGGCCCAGTGCGCCACCAAGGTTTCGGTCGACGGCAACACCTTCTCCGTGCGCACCGGCGATCTTATCGCCGCGCTCGGCGGGGCCGACGCCTTCACCGCGGGCGCCCGCGTGGTTGCTGTCTACAATGCGCCGCTCAACAGCGCATGCAACCACGGCATCGCGAAGGGCAACCCCAACGAGGTTTACCTGCGCTACCCGCGCTCTCCCTTTGCCGACCAGTCCGGCGACGCCGGCTTCACCCGCACGCCGAGCGATGACGCGTGCGCCTACACCTGGGATCTCGCGCTCACCAAGCGCGGCAGCGACGGCGACAAGCCGCTTGCCGGGGCGGTCCTGAGCATCGCCGACGACCGCGGCCGCACGCTGGCGGCCGACGGCACGTGGGATGCGGAGGGCAAGGCCACCGTCACCACGGGCGAGGACGGCCGCGTGACTGTCTCGGGCGTGGACTCGGGCAAGCTGGAGGTCCGCGAGCTCAAGGCGCCCAAGGGCTACACCGCCTTTAAGGGCACGCGCTCCGTGACGGTCAAGGCCGAGGGCCTGGACGTCGACCAGGTGGCCGCCGCCAAGCCCAAACTCACCATCACGGCCGAGTCGCCCCTGCGCGCCGACAGCGCGGACGGGTCGACGGGCAGCCTGGAGGCGTCGCTCATCAACACGCCCACCGGCACACCCCCTAGGATTACCACCGGAGGCTTTATGCCCTCGACTGGCGATATGGCAATGTACGCCGCGGCCGCCGCAGCGGTCGCCGGAGCCGCGCTCATCGTGGTCGCGCTCCTGGTCAAGCGGGGAGGTGGCAGCCATAAAGAGTAGCTGGCAGCCCCACAGAGAGCGGGGCGAGACGTAGCGAAGCAGATGCTAAGACACAGACAGACAGATTTAGATCAAATGGAATTCGAGCAGAAAGCAGAGGAAAAGAAGATGAGCATGAGCAAGAACATCGCACGCCTGGCAGTAACCGCCGGCCTAACGGCAGCGCTGAGCTTCGGCGGAGTCATGGCCCCGGTGACCATGGCGTTTGCTGAGGGTGTGCCAACGGTGGCTACGGAGAAGGGCAAGGTGTTTATCGCTGACCCTGGCACTGCTGAATATGCCGACACATCTTTCAAGGGCATCCAGATTTTCAAGGCGACGGTCACACAGAATAAGGATGAGGGCGTTTGGACTGGCGACAAGACACTTTCCGACATTGCTTGGGCATCGCCTAAAGTTCAAGATGCTGTGATCGGTGCATTTACTCGCGCCGATGGAACTCGCGCCGATGGAGCTCCTACGGGTACAAGCGCTCAGGCTTGGGCTAAGTACATTAACGATTATGCCGGTAATAAAGTTGGTCAGACTGCCAAGGTTGACGCTGACTCCACGTTGGATAAGATTGCTGCCGCACTTGAGAACTCGGCTCTAACCTGGACAAAACCGAGCGATTCCAGCAAGGGTAACTTTGAGAGTCTGGACCAAGGCTACTGGCTTTTCGTGACCGATGTGCCCAGTAAGACCGGCAATACTGACGCGTACACTTCGCCGATTTTCACCATCGTCGGTGGCTCTGACGTTAATGTAGCCCCCAAGAAGAGCGTCCCCAACGTGACCAAGGCCGTCATGGATGACAAGGGCGATAAATTTGTTACGGACGTTAATAAAACCGTTTTCACTGCTGCCAACAAAGCTGCCGACTCTGCCTCCGATCAGCTGATTAAATATCAGCTTGCCGGCACTGTTGCAAGCAACATTAATACGTACAAGATGTACAGCTACACTTTCACCGACAATCTTCCCAGCACGATGGTGCCGAATCTTAGTGGAAATAACCCGGTCGTTGAGGTCAAGATTGACGATTCAGTCGTAGATCCCGCTTGCTACAGTGCGACCTATGCCCCGGGGGAAAGCACGAATATGCTCACTGTTTCCTTCGAAAACCTCAAAGAAGCAAGGGATACGCATGGCACTCCCATTACCGTTGACGGTAGTTCGACAGTCTATGTGAACTATGAGGCAAAACTGGATGCTGACAAGATTAACGCGGATATGCTCGGCAAGGCCCAGGTGAACAATGTCATGTTGACCTATTCCAACAACCCGCACACCAACGGCACCGGTACCACGGTTGACCATCCGGCCTACGACTACACCTATGGTATCGATGTTACCAAGGTCGGTAGCGACAAGGACGAGAATGGCGAGCACAAGACCCTCGAAGGCGTTCAGTTCACACTGCAGGAGAAAGGCTCCGGCAAATTTATCAAGGCAGACGGTACCACGACGTCAAATCAGAACGATGCAATACTGACTACCACCTCCGATGGTAAGATCAGCGTCGTCGGTCTCGACGAGGGTACCTATATCCTCAAGGAGGTTAAGCCTGCGCCTGGCTACAACAACTCCGCAGCCGGTGGCATCACGTTTGCCATCACGAACACTGACCTGCCCACTAACGGCAATCCTTTCAATCCTGGGTGCAATTTTCCCGAGGGAACCTATGACAATCTCGTCCAGTCGACTTCCGCACCTACTGGAACCGTCGACGGCAAGGTACACCTCACTGTCACCGACCAGAAGGGCTCCAACCTCCCGCTCACCGGTCTCAACGGCGTGACCTTCACTTGGATCGCTGGTGGCGCGGTGCTGTGCATTGGCGTGGCGCACCTCATCCGCAGCCGTAAGCAGGCTGAGGAGTCCGAGCAGGAGTAACGCTCGCTCACCCATCCCTTTGGCAGGTGGGATGTGATGGCCATGAGACTTGCGGACACTTTTCTCGTCCATCCACGTTCTTGCTTTGCCATTCTCTTTTCGGGGCAGACTCCGCGCTGGAGTCTGCCCCGTTTTTTGGATAACGCAGCCAGCCTCCATCGCTTGTATGATCGAGTGTATGATTAGCGAACAGATGTTTGCAAATATTGCGTTTACCAGCTGTAAGTGCGAGTGCTCGCAGTAAAATACCCTTGCGACGCATCCCGTGCGCGGGCGGCCGACGACTCGATCGGAGGTCCCCAAATGCTGAAATTCCTTAACGCGCTCGCCGCCCTCGCGGCGGTGGGCACGTTCGTCATCGCGTTTCTTGACTCGTATGAGGTTCGGTTTAAGGTCCGTAGGCGCACGCGCGGTGCGGACGGTAGAAGGCATTTGCGCCGCAACAAGCGCAAATAAGAATGCCCGGGGGTCGGATCCCGGGCATTTAACAACGTCGGAAACTGGTCGCCCGCGCTCCTAAGTACTTACGCGGGATGCGTCGTTTCCTATTGACATTGTATCCCGAATCGCACCGCCGATCCGGGACATTTTGAAAACTCAAATGCGGGCCCATACTCGCGTTGCGCAATGCTGACAGGCTGCGTTGTCCGGCGAGGAAGCTCGCTAATCGGCTATTATTTGTTTAGACAACTTGAGTTGTAGAGGAGTGACCGGCGATGGTGCAGGGCGCCAAACATATGAAGAGCAATAACGCCGCGGACAACGGCGGCTCAAGCCCTCAGCCCAAACCTCAACCAAAGCCCAAGCGTCGCCGTAAGCGACTGCCGCGCTGGGCTGATCGGCTCATCACCATCGTCATCATCCTTATTGGTGTGGGCCTTATGACCTGGCCGTGGATCTTGGACCGGCTCGAAGCCTCGGGCGTGTTCAACCAGATCAGCACCGTGTCCAGCACCGTGGACGCGCTCTCGGAAGAGGAGCGCGAGCGCATTCTGCTACAGGCGCGCTCCTATAACGAGCAACTTGCCGGCGAGGCCACCGAGCTTCCCGCCGACCAGATCGAGCCCTACGCCCAGCAGCTCATCTTTGACCGCGACCCCATGATGAGCTGGGTCGAGATCCCCTCTATCGACGTGAGCATGCCCATTTACCACGGTACGAGCGAGGAAGTCCTCATGGCGGGCGTCGGCCACCTAGAGGGCACGAGCCTGCCGGTGGGCGGCACCTCGACGCATTGCGTGCTCACCGCGCACTCGGGCATGCGCAACCTGAGCATGTTCGATGACATCCACTCGCTGGAGCCCGGCGATCTTGTGCTGCTGCACACCATGAACAAGACGCTCGCCTATAAGATGGTGGACTCCGAGGTGGTGCTACCCGAGGAGATGGAGTCGCTGACCATCGAGCCGGGCGCCGACAAGGTGACGCTCGTCACCTGCACCCCCTACGGCGTGAACGACCATCGCCTGCTGGTGCATTGCGTGCGCACCAAGTACAACAAGAAGGACGTCGACAAGCAAAAGTCGCTGGCCGGTCGTCACTGGGGCAAGCGCGAGTTTGCCATGCTCATCGTGGTCGTAGCCATTGTGCTGTTGCTGCTGGACATCGTGATCCACGCGGTCCGCAAGCGCCGCAAGGCCAAGGCCTCGGCATAGGGTATCGTCCGGAACCACCACAAAGGGGACAGGTACCTTTGTGGTGATCGGGGCTTTCAAACCATCACAACATTCGATGAAAATTGCGATTTTGACGAAAAGCGTCGAATGTTGTGATGGTTTTCGCTACGGACGGTGCGATTTCGCTGCAGAACCGCCAGCCCGCCGTCTGCCAGCCCGCCGCCCACGTTACGTTTTCGCTGCATTTGGGTAAAGCGCCTGCTCCAAGCCGGCGTTGCCTTGTATACTAGAACAGTTTAACTGTTATGCGGAAGGGAGCGCCTATGGCACTCAGCGAGAAAGACGTGCGCGGCATCGCCGAGTACGCAAAGATCGCACTGACCGATGACGAGCTCGCCCAGATGACGTCCTACATGAACGACGCCGTCCAGATGCTCGAGCCCGTCTTGCAATATGACTTGCCCGACGTGGAGCCCACGTTCCATCCTATCGGAAGCCTGTCCAACGTGATGGGCGATGATCTGCGCGAGCCCGAGCGCGACCTGCCGCTCGACGTCGCGCTCGAGAACGCCGGCAGCGCGCGCGACCGCTACTTCCGCGTGCCGTCCATTTTGGGAGAGGGGGAGAGCGAGTAATGACTCAGAGCTTCGATTCCCTTACCGCCGCCCAGATCGCCGCGGGCGTTGCCGCTGGCGACTTTACCGCTACCGAGGTGGCCCAGGCCTCCCTTGCCGCCATCGAGGCGCGCGAGGGCGGGGTCCAAGCATTCCTGCAGGTGGCGCCCGAGCTCGCGCTCGAGGCCGCTGCGCGCGTGGATGCCGACCGTGCCGCAGGCAAGCCGCTGCCTCCGCTCGCGGGCGTGCCGCTGGCCATTAAGGACAACATGAACCTCGTGGGCACGCGCACCACCTGCGCTTCCCGCATGCTCGAGAACTACCAGAGCGTCTACACAGCCACCTGCGTCCAGCACATGCTCGATGCCGGCTGCCTGCCTATGGGCAAGGCCAACATGGACGAGTTTGCCTTTGGCAGCTCTACCGAGAGCTCGGCGTTCCACCGCACCAACAATCCCTGGGATACCGAGCGCGTGCCCGGCGGCTCTTCGGGCGGCTCCGCTGCAGCCGTCGCCGCAGGCGAGGTCGCGCTCTCGCTGGGCTCGGACACCGGCGGCTCCATTCGCCAGCCGGCGTCGCTGTGCGGCGTGGTGGGCTTTAAGCCCACGTATGGCGCCGTGAGCCGTTACGGCGTGGTCGCCTTTGGCTCGTCGCTCGACCAGGTGGGCCCCTTTGGCCGTACGGTCGAGGATGTCGCGCTGGCCATGAACGCGCTTACCGGCGCGGGCCGCGATCCGTACGACTGCACCAGCCAGGATTGCGCCGTCGACTTTACCGAGCATCTCAACGACAGCATCGAGGGCAAGCGCGTGGGCATCATCCCTGCGTTTATGGAGGCCGAGGGCCTGACGCCCGAGGTCAAGGCCGCTGTTCAGCGCGCTGCCCAGGAGTTGCAGAACCAGGGTGCCGAGTTGGTCGAGGTCGACCTGCCGCACCTGGACGCCGCCATCGCCGCCTACTACGTCATCGGCCCGGCCGAGGCGTTCTCCAACCTGGCCCGCTTCGACGGCATTCGCTACGGCTATCAGGAGGAGGGCTGCGCCAACTTGTCCGACCAGAGCTCGCTGTCGCGCGCCCACGGCTTTGGCGCCGAGGCCAAGCGCCGTCAGATGCTCGGCGCCTACCTGCTGAGCTCGGGCGTGTACGACAAGTACTACTACGCCGCGCAAAAGGCCCGCACGCTCATCACGCAGGACTACGACGCCGCGTATGCCAAGGTGGACACCATCCTTATGCCCGCCTCGCCGCGCACGGCCTTTAAGTTTGGCGAGATCAGCGACCCCACGCAGATGTATCTCTCCGACCTGTACACCATTTCGCTCAACATCTGCGGCAACGGTGGCATCTCGGTGCCGCTGGGCCTGGGCGAGGACAGCAAGCTGCCCGTTTCTGCCCAGCTGGTGGGTCCGGCGTTTAAGGACCGTCAGCTGCTTACGTTTGCCCGCGCCCTGGAGCGCGGCTTTGCCGATGCCGCCACGGGTGCGCCCGCGCTTTCCGTCGCGCCCGATTTTGCCGGGAAGGGAGGCGAGCTGTAATGAAGGAGCTTTCCGAGGTCCTGCAGGATTGGGAGGCCGTGATCGGCCTGGAGATCCATACCGAGCTCACCGCACTCGATACTAAGATGTTCTGCAACTGCAAGCTCAGCCACGATGACGAGCCCAACGCCAACGTGTGCCCGGTGTGCCTGGGCCTGCCCGGCGCCCTGCCGGTGCCCAACAAGCGCGCCATCGAGAGCATCGTCAAGGCCGGTCTCGCCACCAACTGCGAGATCCAGCGCCACTCGATGTTCTACCGCAAGCACTACTTCTATCCCGACATGGCCAAGAACTTCCAGACCACGCAGGGTCCGGTCGCCTTTGCCATGTACGGTCACCTGGACCTGGACGTGACCGGTCGCGGTGCCGCCGAGCGCCCCGACTGCGCGTTTGGCGAGGCCGAGGCTCAGAGCCTGGCGAGCGCCTCGGCCAACGCCGAGGGCCTGTCCACGTCCATGACGTCGACCATGCGCGAGGGCACCCAGCGCGCCGGCCACCTGGCCAGCTATGACGCGTCCAACCTGCAGATGCCCGAGCGTCGCGAGGACGGTTCCTACACGGTGCCCATCCGCATCCTGCGCATCCACATGGAGGAGGACGCAGCCAAGATGGTGCACGTGGGCGGTGCCGAGGGCCGCATTACCGCCGCGGCCGAGTCGCTCGTCGACTACAACCGCTGCGGCACGCCTTTGATTGAGCTCGTGACCGAGCCCGACTTGCGTACGCCCGAGGAGGCTCGCCTGTTTATGGAGAAGCTCCGTCGCATCTTTGTGACGCTGGGCATTTCGGACTGCTCCATGGAGAAGGGCTCCATGCGTTGCGACGGCAACGTGTCGCTTCGCCGCCGCGGCGAGACCAAGCTGGGCACCAAGACCGAGCTCAAGAACCTCAACTCATTTAAGAGCCTGCACGACGGCCTTGCCTACGAGATTTGCCGCCAGGCCGAGGTACTCGAGGAGGGCGGCATCATCTATCAAGAGACCCGCCACTGGGAGCCCAGCCGCAAGCGCACCGTGGTCATGCGCGTCAAGGAGACGGCCGACGACTATCGCCTGTTCCCCGATCCCGACCTGGCGCCGTTCGATCTGGACGACGAGTTCATCGACCGCTGCCGTGGCGAGATCCCCGAGCTGCCCGATGCCAAGCGCGCCCGTTTTGAGGCCGACTTTGGCATTAAGACGGCCGACGCCGAGCAGATTGCCGGCGACCCGGAGTTTGCCGAGTTCTTTGAGGCCGCCGCTGCCGGTATGGCTGGCAAGGAGGCTCAGACGGTTGCAAACCTGCTGGTCAACGAGATGATCGCCTACCTTAAAGGCGCAGGCGTGTCGCTCGCCGAGTCTGGCATCGCGCCGGCTCAGGTGGCGGCGCTTGCCAAGCTGCTGGCGATCGATGCCATCAGCTCCAACCAGGCGCACGAGGTCTTTGAGGCCATGGCCCAGACCGGCGACGACCCCAACAAGATCGTCGACGAGCACGGTATGCGTCAGGTAAGCGATGCCGGCGCGCTACAGCCGATCGTGGACGAGGTGTTGGCTAACTGTGCCGATCAGGCGCAGCAGTATCGTGACGGCAACCAGAAGGTCATCGGCTTTTTGGTGGGCCAGTGCATGAAGGCGAGCCACGGCAAGGGCAACCCGAAGCTCTTCAACGAGTTGCTGAGAACGTCGCTCTCGTAAACGGGAACCCGGGAGCCCCGGCAGGGCGGGTGCTTCCTCAAAATTTCGAACAGTCCTGCGCAAGACGAAGGCCACATTAAGTGGCCTTCTTTGCGTGCGGAACTCATTTTGAGCAAGCACCCGCCCTGCCGGGGCTCCCGGGTTCTGCAACGACTCGGCCGTTCGGGTCAGGCGGGGCTGGATGGAATTTGGTGAATGAGGGCGCCAACGGCGCCCTCATTTTTGTGGATGGGGCGCAGAGACGGTCACCTTGGTCACATCGTGCCCCCAAGATTTCCAAAAAGTTAACCTTTGTTGACCTTAATAGTTAGATAAACTAAACTATTTTCCAAAAGTGTGCTCGAGCAAACTTATTTACTCGGGTGCTAAGGCACCGTGCCGCAGTTGTTGCGGAAAAGGGAGAGACATCATGAAGAAGTCCACGTTTAACACCCTGCTTGTTGGTGGCGGTTTTCTGCTCGGCACGGCCGGCATCAAGCTGCTCACCAGCGCTCCGGTAAAGAATGCCTGCGTGCAGGGCATTGCGTGCGGCATGCGCATCAAGAACGGCTACCAGGACATGGTCGAGCAGGCCAAGGCTAATGTCGACGACATGGTTGCCGAGGCGGCTTACATCACCCAGAGCGAGGCCGCCGCGGACAACGCAGCCGAGTAGCGCTCCCAGGCACAAACTATGAGATTCTCGATTATCAGCGAGATCCCCGGCAGGACCCGCCTCCAGTTGGCGGGTCCTGTGCCAGAGAGCGATCTCGATGCGCTTCTAAAGCTCAGCGGCGAAATCGATGGTGTGCGCAAGGTGCGCGTCTACGGCCGCATCGGCCAGATGGCGCTCGAATACGACGAGCCGCGCCGCGATGCCGTGCTGGCCGCCGTCGGTGCGCTCGACGCTCAGGCCATTGCCGACGCAAAGATGGGTTACGTGATGCAGCTTGAGCCACGCAAGCACAAGCTCGTCATGGATCTTGTCACACTTATCGGCGCCCACTACGCGCGCCGCTGGTTCTTGCCGACGCCTCTGCGTGCGGTGTTTGTTGTGGCCGGTTACATGACCTTTTTGCGTGCCGCGCTCCACGAGCTCGCGCAGCCGCGCCTGACCGTTCCTGTGCTTGACGCTTCGGCCATCGGCATTTCGTTCGTCAAGCGTGATATCGACACCGCGGGCCAGACAATGTTTCTGCTCAACGTGGGCGAATTGCTCGAGGACTACACCCGCGCCATGAGCGAAAACGAGCTCATCAACTCGCTGCTCGATGTGCCCGACAAGGCGCAAAAGGTCGTCGGCGACACCGAGGTAAGCGTTGCCGCGACCGAGCTTGAGCCCGGTGACTTGGTGGCCGTGCGCACCGGCATGTCCATCTGCATCGACGGCGTGGTCGAGCAGGGAAGCGCCATGGTCAACCAGGCGACCCTGACCGGCGAGCCGCTTGCCGTCGAGCGCAGCGCAGGCGACGACGTGTTCGCCGGAACCGTCGTGGAAGACGGCAGCATCTTGGTGCGCGTGCGCGCCAACACGGCGCAGACCAAGCTGCGCTCGATCGTCTCGCTCGTGCAGACGGCCGACTCGCTCAAGTCCGAGGGCCAGTCGCACATGGAAGACCTCGCCAACAAGATCGTTCCGTGGAACTTCCTGCTCGCGGGCCTGGTTGCGCTCACCACGCGCAGTCTCATCAAGACCTCCGCGGCACTGATGGTCGACTACTCGTGCGCGCTCAAGCTCACGGGTTCCGTCGCCGTCATGACTGCCATGAGCGATGCTGCCAAGATGGGCGTCATGGTCAAGGGCGCGAAGTACTTTGAGTCGTTTGCCAAGGCCGACACCATTGTGTTTGATAAGACCGGCACGCTCACCGAGGCGCAGCCGCGTCTTGCCTGCGTGCTCACCACCGATGGCTGGAGCGAGGACGAGGTCCTGCGCCTTTCCGCTTGCCTGGAGGAGCATTTTCCGCATCCGGTGGCGCGCGCTGTGGTCAACGCCGCCCGCGAGCGTGGGCTCGAACATCGCGAGCGTCACGCCGCCGTCGAGTACATCGTGGCACACGGCATCGCTTCGTCCATCGAAGGGCGTCGCGCCATCATCGGTTCCGCGCATTTTGTATTTGAGGATGAGGGCGCACAGCTCGAATCCGACATCAAGGAGCAAATCGAGTCCCAGATGCAGGGCCTGTCGCCGCTCTACCTGGCGATCGACGGCACGGTCGTGGGCGTGCTCGGTATCGAGGATCCGCTCAAGCCCGGGGTCCGCGAGGCCATCGCCGACCTGCATGCGCTGGGCGTCAAGCATGTCGTTATGCTCACGGGCGATTCGGAGCGCACGGCCGAGCGCATTGCGCGCGAGGCGGGTGTCGACGAGTTTAAGGCCGAACTGCTGCCCGAGGACAAGTACGCCTATGTGGAGCGCATTAAGCGCGAGGGGCGCCACGTTGCCATGGTGGGCGACGGCGTCAACGATTCGCCGGCGCTCGGTTTGGCCGACGTGGGGCTGGCCATGGGCGGCGGAAGCGACATCGCCAAGGAGGTCGCCGATATCATCCTGACCGACACGGATCTCGCCGCGATTGTGCGCCTGCGCCGCATGAGTCAGGGGCTTATCGACCGTCTGACGAGTTCGTATTCCAAGGTGATGCTCACCAACTCGGCGCTCCTGGCGCTGGGCATTACCGGCACGATTACTCCGCAGGCATCGTCGCTGCTGCACAACGGCTCGACGATCGCCTACAGCCTGAGCAACGCGAAGGCATACCTGCGTTAGGGTTTTCGATTGAGCTTATGGCCTGCATTCGGGCGGTACCGCAGCCGCCAGGGTGCAGGCCTTTTTAGGCAAGTGCAGCTTTGATGGCGGGGACTTCGGTGAGCTGCCCGGCTGCCTTTTCGTCGGAGCTGTCGAGTGCTGCCAGACTGCGGTAGACCCACTCGTTGACCTGGGTGTTCTTGACGCCCGCGGTCTGCATAAGGGTGCCTACCTCGCGGATTGCTGCGAACAGATCGGCTTTGGGACCCGCGAGCTCGACCTCGATGCCGTGGTAGGCGGCCACGCCGCGGTTCTCACTCACGTGGTCGATAAAGCCCTCGACGGTCTCAAGCTGCTGGGCGAGAGCTGCATCACCGTCAGCGTCCAGCGCGACGAGTGCGTTCGATACCGTGAGGGCGGGATGTCCGCAGGGGACAAAGCCTTCGATGACATCCATAGCTTCGGTAATGGTTGAGCCCAGGCCTGCGAGGGCATTGACGAGTTGCTGCTTGGTATCCATAACGGTCCTTTCGACGGGTCAATTTTGCTTGGCGAAAATATACGTGACGCGATCAGTAACAAAAGTGCGAAGTGTGGTGCATATTAGGGTCTTCACAGCTCGTGCATAGAGCAGCTGTCTACCTTTAGAACGTGGTAAGATAGCTATCCACGAGCGGGGTTCACCCCGCGTGTTCCTTGAAAAGTCGACGGTTATCGGGTGCTTGTAGGCCCGATGCCATCCAGACTTTCCCGACATTCGGGGGCGACTGGTTTCGACACGATAGCTCTGAGAGAGGAAGCAAGCCGAGGTCTCCTCGCCTCGCTAAACAGGGGTACCGTCAAATTGAATTGACAACAACTCTTCTTTTGAGCCTATGGCTCTCGCTGCTTAGTTTATAGCGGCGCGTCAACCCGGTGATTTCCCCGACACCGGCGCGACGTCATGTTAGGGGAATGCTCCCGCGCACGTAATCGGTATGGCGCGGGCTAAGACCGAACCGGTCGGGATGCCGCGAGCGTGTCGCTGCGCGCAAAGCGTCCGAGACTAAACCAGCGACTGAGCTTGGAGATGCCAATCAGGGGGCTTTCGTGGACCGGAGTTCGATTCTCCGCGCCTCCACCAATAGTTACAGGCAGGTAGAGAAGTGTCTCTACCTGCTTTTTTATTACATATAGATACCGCGGAGAATCGAACTCTACGCAGGGCGCGAGCGTTAAGCAAACGCGAAGCGTTTGTAGCGAGCGGGCGAGGACGCCGGCAGGCGGCCGAAGCCGGTGCGGGTTCGCGAAGCGAACACGCGGATTCTCCGCGCAATGCCCCAGCTAGATATAGATGCGATGCCGATCGGGCGTCTTGCCCCGGCCTCAACCCATCAACGGATTCCCCAAACCGCGGAGAATCGAACTCTACGCAGGACGCGGGCGTTAAGAAAACGCCTCAGTGACGCAGAGTGGGATGTACTTTCCCAATGGCAGCTCAGGCGGAAAGTCCATCCCGGAATCCGCGCTCAGACTGGGACGCAGTTTCCGGATGACGCCGCAAGCGGAAAGCGCATCCCGGAATCTAAGCTCGGAATGGGATGCATTTTCCGGATGGCGCCTCAAGCGGAAACTGCAACCCAGAATCGAGCCGCAGAGTGGGATGCGCTTTCCCAATGGCAGTTCAAGCGGAAAGTCCATCCCGGAATCGCCCTCAGAACGGGACGTGCTTTCCGCCAGCCGCTCCGTCCTCCTCAACTCAAAACCAATGCGCTCTCTATCCCAAAACTGGGTAGAAGAAAGCCAAAACGAAACAGCAGGAGGTCAACATGACTGCAGAAGATAAGGCAAAGAACGCCGGCAAGGTCGCGCTCGTTTTGGAGGGCGGCAGCTTCCGCGGGCAGTTTACCGCGGGCGTGCTCGACGTTCTCATGGAGGCCGGCGTCGAGATTCCGGCGGTATATGGCGTATCGGCCGGCGCCCTCAACGGCGTGAACTACAAGTCGCACCAGATCGGCCGTGCCAACCGCATCAACCTGGCTTTCTGCAACGACAACCGCTTCATGGGCGCCGCATCGTTTGCGTCCACGGGCTCCATTGTGGGTTACGACTTTATCTTCAACGATGTCCAGGACCGCCTGGATCCCTTTGACAACGAGACGTTCGACGCGAGCCCCATCGAGATGTACGCCGTCGCGACGGACATGCTGTTTGGAACCGCCACGTACCTCCCGGTCAAAAGCGCCGTGCTCGATCTCGACGCCGTGCGCGCCTCGACCTCGTTGCCGCTGGTGACGCCGCCGGTCGAGATTGACGGGCACAAATATGTCGACGGCGGCGTGGCCGATTCGGTTCCTATCGAGCATGTGCTCGAGGAGGCGGGCTTCGATCGCGCGGTTGTCATTGTCACGCAGGACCGCTCGTACGAGAAAAAGCCCTACGAGTTTATGCCCGCTGCGCGCGCCCGCTATGCCGACTACCCCTATCTGCTCGAGGCTATCGAGACGCGCCACGACCGCTACAACATCCAGCGCATGCACCTGTGGAAGTATGAGCGCGAGGGCCGTGCGCTGGTCGTCGCTCCGCAAAAGCCGGTCGAGGTCGGCCACGTTGAGCACGATCCGGCAAAGCTTCTCGACCTGTATATTCAGGGCCGCCAGGAGGCAAAACGCCTGCTCGCGGAAATCCAAGAGTTCGTTGGGCGCTAGAGACGGCGAACCCTCAAAAGATGACAACAGCTAAAGAGCTGGAAAAATCACGGCTCGTGGATGACATGTGCAGAAACTCTGGTCAGAGCCAAAATACCTGTTGACTCGAGCGACGAGCGGGGTAATATGGACGGGTTACTTGCAGAGCCCCGTGAATCTCTGTAACAACACGTACTGTACATGGAGGAGTCTAAGTGATTTCGAAATCGACTCACTACGCCAAGCAGGGCGAGGTCCAGCGCAACTGGGTTCTCGTCGACGCCGATGGTGCTGTCCTGGGCCGTCTTGCCACCCAGATCGCAATGATCCTGCGCGGTAAGAACAAGCCCCAGTTCACGCCCAACAGCGACTGCGGCGACTTCGTTGTCGTCATCAACGCCGATAAGGTCCAGCTTACCGGTAACAAGGCCGACACGAAGACCTATTATCGCCACAGCGGCTACAACGGCGGCCTCAAGGCTGAGAGCTTCCGCCAGGCTATGGAGAAGCACCCGGAGAAGGTCATCGAGCGCGCCGTTCGCGGCATGCTGCCCAAGACCACCCTCGGCCGTGCCCAGATGACCAAGCTTAAGGTCTACGCTGGTGCCGAGCATCCGCACGCTGCCCAGAACCCCACGAAGATTGAGCTGGAGGCTTAAAGATGGCTGAGAACACCGTTGTCTACCAGGGTACCGGCCGTCGTAAGAACGCCGTCGCCCGCGTCCGTCTCGTCCCCGGCACCGGCAAGGTGACCATCAACAAGCGTGACGCCGAGCAGTATTTCGGCCGTCATCAGCTCGTTGAGAACGCCCTTGCTCCCTTCAAGGTGACCGACACCGCCGGTCAGTTCGACGTTATCGCTCTGTGCGATGGCGGCGGCATCTCCGGTCAGTCCGGCGCTCTGCGTCTGGGCATCGCTCGCGCTCTTCTGAACGCTGGCGACTACCGTGCTGACCTCAAGAAGGCCGGTTTCCTTACGCGCGATGCTCGCGTGGTCGAGCGCAAGAAGTACGGCCTCAAGAAGGCTCGCCGCGCTCCCCAGTTCTCCAAGCGCTAAGGTTTTATCTCCTTACGAGATACAATGTACAAGCGGGGCCTGCCGATTGCTCGGCGGGTCCCGCTTTTCTTTTTCGACTAGGGTGGGCGACTGCGTTTTGTCCACTTGGGAAGGAGCGATCCTATGCCCCAGAACATCTTCGGTACCGATGGCGTCCGCGGCGTCGCCAACGCCGACCTCTCGTGCGACCTCGCGTTTCGCCTTGGCCGTGCGGCGACCAAGTTCCTTGGTCCGGACATTTGCATCGGTCGCGACACGCGTCTTTCGGGCACCATGCTCGAGAGTGCTCTGACCGCCGGCATTATGGCCGAGGGCGGCCGTCCGCACTGCTGCGGCGTTATCCCTACGCCGGCCGTGGCGCTGCTCACCGTCCAAAACGAGCTCGACGGCGGCATCGTCATCTCCGCTTCGCACAATCCGCCGGAGTTCAACGGCATCAAGTTCTTTAGCCGCAAGGGCATGAAGCTTCCCGATGCTGTCGAGGAAGAGATCAGCGCCTGGGTCATGTCCGAGGAGGCCATGGCTGCCGATACGCTGCCGACCGGTGCCGGTGTGGGTCACATCATCAAGATGAAGGACGCTCGCAAGGCATATGTCGACCATGCTATTAGCACCCTCGACGGCCTTAAACTCGACGGTCTGGTTGTTGCCGTCGACTGCGGCCACGGCGCTTCCTGCCAGACTACACCCGCCGCGCTGCAGCGCCTGGGTGCTACGGTCCATGCCATCAACACCGATTACTGCGGCACCGACATTAACGTCGAGTGCGGCTCCACTCATCTTGAGCCCCTGCGTGAGCTCGTGCTGCGCACCCACGCCGACATCGGTCTGGCTCACGATGGCGACGCCGATCGCGTGCTGTTCGTGGACAGCGAGGGCAACGAAATCGATGGCGACTACATCCTGGCCATCTGCGGCTCCGACTTGGCCGCTCGCGGCAAGCTCGCCAACTCCGAGATCGTCTCGACCGTTATGTGCAACCTAGGCTTCTCCATCGCCATGAAGGAGCAGGGCTTCGAGATGGTCCAGACCGCCGTGGGCGACCGCTATGTTCTTGAGCGTATGCTCGAGGACGGTGCCGTCATCGGCGGCGAGCAGTCCGGCCACATCATCTTCCTGGAGCACAACACCACCGGCGACGGCTTGGTGACGGCCCTGCAGCTTCTGGCCGTGCTCAAGCGCACCGGCCGCACCCTCACCGACCTTGCCGGCATCATGAAGAAGTACCCGCAGGTACTTGTCAACGTACATTCCGACAATAAGGCCGGCCTGGACGATTGTCAGCCCATTTGGGACGCCGTCGCTGCCGCCGAGAAGGAGCTCAACGGTCGCGGCCGCGTCTTGGTGCGCCCGAGCGGTACCGAGCCGCTGGTCCGCGTGATGGCCGAGGCCGAGACGCACGAGCTGACCCAGCGCGTTGTCGACGACATCGTCGAGGTTGTCAAGCGCGAACTTCCCTAATGGTCAATATCGGGTGCCAAGTGGTAAACTGTTAAGGCTATTTTGATTGATTGGTATGTCCGAGGGGGAGCATGTTCACTAAAGTCCTAAGGTCTTTTGGTATGCGTGGTCGAGTCCTTACGCTGGATGCTCCCATCTCGGGCGACGTCATTCCACTCTCCGAGGTAAACGATCAGACGTTTGCCACCGGCCTTTTGGGCCAGGGCGTGGCGATTCAGCCTACCGGCACGCGCGTGATTGCGCCGGCAGACGCCAAGGTCGAGGCCATTTTTCCCACGGGACACGCCGTTGCGCTCAACACGGTCGATGGCCTGGACGTGCTCATCCATGTTGGTTTGGACACTGTTCAGCTCGAGGGCAAGCACTTTACCGTGTATGCGCAAGTGGGTGACATCGTCCATAAGGGCGATGTACTCATCGAGTTCGATCGCGAGGCAATTGCTGCCGAGGGCTACGATGTGACGGTTCCCATCTTGGTGTGCAACTCCGTTGAGTTCTCGAGCATCAAGGGCTCCGTTGGCGAGCATGTCGAGGAGATGGACCAGCTTATCGTCGCTCGCGAGCGCTAGTGAGCGCGCTCGGCCTTTAGCCTACAATTCAAACACGTTTACGGAGGGCGCCCTTGAAAGAGGACGCCCTCCGTGGCAAGATGGGAAACGTCCGAGGCTAAACAGCTTTGGGTCACCGTGGACGGGCAGGGGCCTCGACGCGGCTAGACACGAGACACATACATTACGCGACCTCGCCCTGGTGGCCGCACACGTTGGTTGCGGCCGACGCGGGCCGCGGGCAAGTGCTTGTAAGGGGAGCCTTGCCTCTCTTGTACGAGAAAGGACGCGTAATGAAAATCATTAAAGCTAAAGACTACGAGGATATGAGCCGCAAGGCCGCCAATATCATCTCGGCCCAGGTTATCCTCAAGCCCGATTGCGTACTGGGTCTTGCCACCGGCTCCACCCCGATTGGCGCCTACAAGCAGCTCGCCGCTTGGTACGAGAAGGGCGACGTCGACTTCGCCGAGGTCAGCACCTATAACCTGGACGAGTATCGTGGTCTTTCGCACGACGATCCCCAGAGCTATCACTACTTTATGCGCGAGAACTTCTTCGATCACATCAATATTGATCTGAACAACACGCACGTGCCCGATGGCTCCAACCCCGATGCCGCTGCTGCCTGCTCCGAGTACGACAAGATCGTCGCTGCCGCCGGTTACCCGGATCTGCAGCTGCTCGGCATTGGTAATAACGGTCATATTGGCTTCAACGAGCCCGATGACCACTTCTCCAAGGGTACGCACTGCGTCGATCTGACCGAGAGCACCATTCAGGCCAACAGCCGCCTGTTCGACAGCATCGATGATGTGCCCCGTCAGGCTTACACCATGGGCACCCAGACCATCATATATGCCCGCATGATCCTGGTTGTCGCCAACGGTGAGGCCAAGGCTCAGGCTGTGCACGATATGTGCTATGGCCCGGTTACGCCCGAGTGCCCCGCTTCGATCCTGCAGCTCCACACCAATTGCGTCGTCGTTGCTGACGAGGCCGCTCTTTCGCTCTGCGAGTAACGCGACCAAGCGATCTTACATAGCTTTCCAAAAGGCCCTCGCTTTGCGGGGGCCTTTTTAGTGGATGCGGGCCGTAATGTGTGCATGACGGAAACCTTGCCACATGCTTGGCGAGTGGACTCTAAATCATGAGATTCATTCCGTACCAGATTCTATGCACATTTGCCACTATAGAGTCGCAAGCGGTAGCGAGGAATAGGCGAGTTGCGCAACTCAAATAAAAACAGACGACTGCGCTACACTGCAAATGGGATGGGACATGCTGGCAAGCGCATTGACCTGCGCAAAGACCTATTGGTCGGGGGATAAATTACCATCGGGCCTCGCTGTACAAAAACTTGCCAAACACGTACCGGCAGACAACCAAAAACTCTAAGTCGCGCTATTCACGGGGTGGCTCATATGGTCCTGCAGCTACGGTGTCCATATGGTCGAGTTGAGGAGCAGGCATGGTAAACGATCTGGGCAATACGGACGACCTCGAATTGATGCCGACGGGCGGCGGCTATATGGTGCGGCGCGATCGCTTGATGAACGAGCTCATCGTTAAAGGGCGCAAGGCAGGAATCGTTCTGCTTTACGCGCCCGACGGGTTTGGTAAGACGTCGGTATTGCTGCAATACGTGCAGGAAGTTAAATCGGATCCCACGCGAGGGCCGGTTCGGATAATCGAGGCCGACCGCGCGATTGGACGCGAGCTCTTTATGCAGCTCGAGGTTGTCGCCGATGAGCTTAAGGACAAACCGCATTCGCTCGTTGCAATCGACAACGTGCCCAATCTCGAGCAGCGCGAAACAGAGGACCTCATCGATCGAATCCGCAGCTTACGTGCTACGGGGACGGGGGTCTTTATTACTTGCCGCCCCTCCAACCGATTGCTTATCCACGGGCTGGGCGATTCTGTAAAAGTCAATGCGCAGATGCTCAAGGTGCACGCCTATGAGTATTCGTCATGGGCCACGGCCTTCTCGATCAGCACATCGCTCGATTTCTATCGGCTCACACAGGGTGTGCCCGAGCTGGTATCTGCCTTGCAGACGGGAATGTATGGACAGGGCGATGTTGCCGGGTTGCTCGAGAACGAAATCGTCAACGTGTACGGTGCGGCGCTGGCCGATCTCGCATCGCTCGAGAACAACCTGTTGTTTATCGTTGCCTGCTTGATGGTACTGATGGGCGAGGGCCGCATTGCGGAGCTAGAGGCGTGCGGTGTGAGGCTTTCGATGGTCGACCAGTCCATCTTTGTGCGCGATTATCCGATTTTTGGCGTGGATCCGTCTGATCGCACCTTTAGGTGTTTGGGTGCTAAGGACAATGCGCGCCTGAGGTTGCGAAAGCTTGTTGCCGAGATCCGTCCCGAACTTGTATCGCGGGCTGCTCGCATTTTGATTAAGGCAGGCCGATGCGATTTGGCCATGGACCTGGCCGATGCGTTCTTGGACCGCCGTGTGGTGTTGGAGCTAGCCGGGCAGTATGGGGCCGATCTTGCCCTGACCGGGCATGGAGGGGACATTTGCCGCGCGGCGTCGGCGATGACCAATGCGGAAAAGCAGGAGCAAGAGCCGGCACCCGCCGAGGCACTCGGCGTGTATCTGGCGGCCGTCAGCGTGTGCAATACAAAGCTCGCAAGGTATATGGCGTCCGTTATCGAACGTGCGGGCGATCAGTCGGCGCGCGAGCTCGACCCCGCTACCTGGAAAATGGCCCAAGCGCTCACCATCGCCTTTTACGGCGACAATGACCTGGGGCTTCCCGCCAACCCTGTTGTGCAAGAACAGACATCCTGCGAGGTGCTCGACATGCTGTCCGCGCATATCGAGGTCAAGCGCCACCTAACCGAGCGAGCGGAAGACGGCAATGTTCTCGCGAAGCTCAAGGTGTGCAAAGCCTATGATTGCGAGCTCGACATCGCGGGGATTCTCATACAGGCCGACCTTATGCTGGTGGAGCTGTTCGACGGCTCGTTTACTAAACCCGACGAGCGCGATGACAAGATGGCGCAGATACTCGAGGCGCTCGATATCCGCGGGCTTAAGGCGCCATCCATATGGCTGCGTATGGTGCTGGCGGCGCGGCGCCTGCTCGCGGGCTTGCCCGTGACCGACGATGTGGCGTTTGGCGAGCTCGACCGCTTTGCGGTGCGTGTTCGCGACAATCAAATTCAGCTGTTTGGGCTATTGCTGGAGGGCTGGCAATCGCTGGCGGAGGGGCGGCCGGTCAACGCAAAGTTCCGCGCGGTCCAGGTGCTCAAGCTCGCCGACGAATCGATTACGTACATGCGCGAAAACGCTTTGCTGCTGGAGCGCGTGGCGTATCTGCGCAATACGTCGCTGGTATCGGTTCGCGAAGAGGCGGAGCTGCTCGATATTAGCAAGACGCAGGTCGGTGGCTCAGAAGCTTGGATCGTGGCGCTGCACCTGGCCGCTGCGGGCCGCGATAGCGATCTTGCTGCCTGGATGTCTATGAATCGCTCGGGGATTTTAGACCCATCGTATCGGCTTTTTGCGCGTCTTGCGATGCATTGCCTGGGCGAGCCTGCCGTTAGGATTCGCAAGAAGCTTCCGGTGCGCGAGCTGTCGCGGTATTCACTACGCGATGACTTTGAGGGCGAAAGCGAGCACCTGTTCCAGGCGGGCGAGGTTGAGGCTGTCGATACCATCGGTCATATTGAGATGCGCATGTTTGGCGCGTTTCGCGCCGAGCGCGACGGTTTTCCCATCACGGATAAGATGTGGCGTCGCAAAAAGGCGGCAACACTTGCCGAACGTCTTGCGCTGGGTATGGATGCCATGGTCGACCGCGAGACAATCGCCATGGAGTTGTGGCCCCATGCCGAGTTTAACGCCGCGCGCAACAATCTGTATTCGACGGTATCGCGCTTGCGCTCGGCTTTGGGTCCAACGCCAGATGGAAAGTCGTGCGTGGTCATCCAAAACGAGTGCATTGGGCTCAACGGCGACTACGTTAAGACCGATGTAAGGCTCTTTGACCAGCTGAGCCGTGAGATCCTGGGAAACCGTATGGGTGCGAGAGGCCCTCACCTGGTTGAGCTATGTCTTAAGGTCGAGCAACTCTACGCGGGCCCGCTGTATGTCCCCACCGGTTGCAATCCCACGTTCTTTACGCGTATGCGCCACATTATGCAATCCAAGTACATCGACTGCATGATTAGGGGAGCGAATGCCGCTCTCGAGGAAAATGACCTGCAATCGGCAATTTGGCTCGTGGAATCGGGGCTTCGCCAGGAGACGGCGCGCGAGGACATGGTTCGCTGCGCCATGCGCGTTTACGGTGCGGCGGGACGACGTCGCGATGTTGTTGAGTTGTACAGCGGCCACATGCACCACCTAAGAGAGCAGGTTCAAGGCGTGCCCGAGCCCGAGACAAGGCGTCTGTATGAGCGCCTGGTCGAAGGCAGACTCAAGCGCGTGCTTGTCGAGCGATAAAAAATGGGCGTCCGAATCAATCGGACGCCCGCGGACTACTCGGTATGGCCAGTCGGTTTTAGACGAGCTTGATCTTCTCGATATCCTTGCGCGAGGACTCGCGATACAGCGAGAACTTGCGGCCGATAACCTGAACGACGTCGGCGTGGCAGCGCTCGGCGAGCTCCTCGGCGGCCTCGCGGGCAGAAAGGCTGGAGCCGTCCAGCACGGAGCACTTAACGAGCTCGTGCTTCTCCAGGTAGGCAACCGTCTGCTCGACGGTGCCCTCGTTGACATCGGACTTACCGATGATGATGGCGGGGTTGAGGTGATGGGCCATGCTGCGAAGCTGCTTGACCTGGGCTCCTGTCAGTGCCATGGGTTCTCGCTTTCTATGTATGGGGCGCCCCGCAATGGGGCCTTAATCTACGTGAGCTGTCCCACGATAGCGCAGGAACGGCGTGGTGTGGAGCGCGTTTGCCCAGTTCGCAAAGAATGCGGATGCCGGGCGGGTGGACGATGCAAGCTTTAGATGGGCTACGGGCGGGGTACGGAGACCGGCTCCCAGGCGATAAACGCCCATCGGACTTTGCGGATGTGGTCGAGCATGTAGCGTCCCTGCAGAACGCCCTTGGATCCCGGCTCGCCGGCATGGGGGTTCTCAATCATGTGCTGGGCGATATAGTCGTGCAGGCGGTCAATCTTATCCTCGTTGCCATGCTCGAGCATGCGAGAAAAGTCTGCCACGCCCGCCTCGAGACTATCGAAGGTGTCGCGGCGGGGCGATTCAAAATACGTGACCTGCGGCAGTGCACCCATCTGAATAAGGATGTTAAAGGCGTACACAAAACCATTGCTACAGGTAACCGAGGCGCCGATGGCGTTCATCAGGTGCAGGTCATAACGCGGACTCGAGTTGGCGACCATCGTGACAGCACAACGCCGACGAGCCGTACGGTCAAGCTTGGCAAGTGCTCCCTTCAGGTCGTTCGTGGTAACCGAGCGACTCGCAAAGGCAACATCTACAGCCTTGGCAACCGGCCCAACCAGATCCCAATCGTCATCCCAGGCAAGCTCAAGCGGCGTAATAAGATCCTCGAGCCCATAGTACTCAATGCCAGCATCAAGGGTGCCTAACATGGCAGGAGAAAAATCAGCGGCAATCACAGGATGCCCGTCTTGCGCAAGCGGAATAGCAATCGACCCAGCCCCGCACCCCATATCGAGCACCGACTCGCCGGGCTCAAGTGCCAACAGCTTTATAAAATCCCGAGCATACGGGGCAGTCTCCAGTGGACGAAAATGCCGAGCCCGCTTATCCCACTCAAAAGGATCATCAGCCCGATGCCGAGCGGCCTGCAGACGCATCCATTCGCCATTCCAATCAGCAGAAAGCAGCTCAGAACGAATCAAATCATCAGCCACGGGCCATCCCCCTCACAACAAAAAAGCGACTCCTCCCAAAAGAAGAGCCGCAACCAGCATATATCAGAAAAAGAACCGTTCCAATGCCAAACCGCCGCACCAGCCAAGTGGTGCAGGAGCGAAGCAACTGCAACCGGGATAGAACCCAACTGAGGTCCCGTTGTGCGGGAGCCCCGGGGAGGGCAAATATATAAGGTCGATCGCGAGTTCCGCACGAGCCGGAGAGCACTTAATGTGCTCTCCGTGCGAGTCAGGACTGTCCGAGCAGGCGACCTTATATATTTGCCCTCCCCGGGGCTCCTCGCCAGTCCCCCTCAGCTAGTTCTTCAGCGAGTTCAGCGGTGCCGGGAAGCGTCCACCACGGTGGGCAAGCACGGTGCCGGCGTTGGGGTTCACCGGCATGATGGGTGCGCGGCCGAACAGGCCACCGTACTCGACGCAGTCGCCCACGCCCTTGCCGATGGCGGGAATCACGCGCACGGCCGTGGTCTTATTGTTGATGACGCCGATGGCCATCTCGTCGGCGATGATGCCGGCGATGGTCTCGACCGGGGTGTCGCCGGGGATGGCGATCATGTCCAGGCCAACGGAGCACACGCAGGTCATGGCCTCGAGCTTCTCGAGCGAAAGCGCGCCGGCCTCGACGGCAGCGATCATGCCGGCGTCCTCGGACACGGGGATAAAGGCGCCCGAGAGACCGCCCACGCTGGAGCTGGCCATGACGCCGCCCTTCTTGACGGCATCGTTGAGCATAGCGAGCGCGCAGGTCGTGCCAGGGCCACCGCAGGTGCCCACACCGATGATCTCGAGGATGCGCGCGACGGAGTCGCCGACGGCAGGCGTAGGCGCGAGCGACAGGTCGACAATGCCCTTCTCGACACCCAGGCGACGGGCGGCCTCGCGGCTCATGAGCTCGCCGGCACGGGTGATCTTAAAGGCGGTCTGCTTGATCTTCTCGGCGACCTCCATCATCGATGCGGAATCGGGCAGCGTCTCCAGGGCTGCGGCCATAACGCCGGGGCCCGAGACGCCTACGTTGATAACGGCATCGGCCTCGCCGCCGCCGTGAACGGCGCCCGCCATAAACGGGGAGTCCTCGACCATGTTGGCAAAGCAGACAAACTTGGAGGCGCCAACGGAATCCTCATCTGCCGTAAGCTTGGCGGCATCGATGATGGTCTGAGCCGCCATGAGCACGGCATCCATGTTGATGCCGGCGCGCAGGCTAGCGACGTTGACGCTGGAGCAGACGCGGCTGGTGGCGGCGAGCGCCTGGGGGATGGACTGGATGACACGGCGGTCGGCGTCGCCGATGCCCTTCTGGACGAGCGCGGAGAAGCCGCCCAGGTAATCGATGCCGAGCGTCTCGGCCGCGCGGTCGAGGGCATGCGCGATAGGGGTGAGGTCTTCATCCTTGCAGCATGCGGCGATCTGCGCCACCGGGGTGACGGAAACGCGCTTGTTGACGATGGGGATACCGTACTCGCGCTCGAGGTTCTCGGCGGTCTCGACCAGGTGCTCAGCCGTGTACGTCACGTGGTCGTAGATCTTCGTGCACATGCGGTCGAGGTTCTCGTCACCGCAACCCATGAGCGAAACACCCATGGTGATGGTCCTGATGTCGAGGTTCTGTTCCTCAACCATGCCGCGGGTTTCCGCGATTTCTGCGGGCGTGATCGCCATCCTTGCGCTCCTATCTGCCAAAACGAGCATAGTCTTATCTATTCTAACGTGCCGCACGTGCCAAGTGGCGCATGCGGCACGTTTTGGTGCTCGGTTGTTTCCGTTGTGTTACTGCCCAAAGACCTCTTCGGCGATGCGCGCGCTTTCGGCGGCGTCCTTGGCGTAGTAGTCCGCGCCGATCTGCTTGGCGTATTCGGGGGTGAGTACGGCGCCGCCTACGATGATCTTGACGCCCGGCACCTCGGCATGAAGCAGTTTGATGGTCTCCTCCATGGCGACGACCGTGGTGGTCATAAGCGCCGAAAGACCGACGAGCTTGATGTCACGCTCCCGTACGGTCTTGAGCACCTCTTGCGGGTCGACGTCGCGGCCTAGGTCAAAGACGGTATAGCCGTAGTTATCGAGCAGCATCTTGACGATGTTCTTACCGATGTCGTGGATGTCGCCCTTGACGGTGGCAACGCAGATCTTGCCCTTGTCGGCAATCTCGCCGGCGGGCATCAGGCGCTTGATGGTGTCAAAACCCACGCGCGCGGCCTCGGCCGAGGCCATAAGCTGCGGCAAGAAGAACTTGCCCTGGTCAAAGAGGACTCCGACCTCATCGAGGGCGGGGATAAAGTGATTGTTGATGAGGTCCATGGCGTCGTGATCTGCCAGCAGACGCTCGGTCTCGGCCGCGATCTCGCCTTTGCGGCCCGAGACGACCATGCGACGAATCGGGTCGTCGTTGCCGTCAGTGCCGGTGGTGCCAGCAGCGGGCACAGTGTCGGTCGATGCGGCCTGAGCTGCTGCTGGGTTTGCGGCGATCTTGTACGGATCGGTCCAGCCGGCGTAGCGCTCGATGTATCCGGTCGAGCCCTCGTCCTCAACGCTCAGGACGCGATAGCTGTAGACGGTATCCATAAAGCGCTTGGAGCCCGGGTTCATGATGGGGGCATCGAGACCTGCGCCAAAAGCGGCAGCCAAAAAGACCGAGCCCAGCAGCGGGCGGGCAGGCAGGCCAAAGCTGATGTTCGACACGCCGAGTGCACATTTGACGCCCAGACGCTCCTTGCACAGGGACATGGCGCGTAGGATTTGCTCGGCCTGGCGCTGGTTGGTCGAGGCGGTCATGACCAGGCAGTCGATGAGGATGCGGTCCGGGCCGATGCCGTAGCGGGCAGCCTCGGCCACGATGCGCTCGGCGATGGCGAAGCGGGCCTCGGCGGTATCGGGGATGCCGCCTTCGTCGAGCGTGAGGCCGACGACGTTGGTGCCGTAGTGGGCGACCAGCGGAAAGATCTCATCCATGATCTGCTGCTTGCCATTGACCGAGTTGATGATGGGCTTGCCGGCGTAGCGGCGCACGGCGGCCTCGACGGCCGCGGGGTCGGTGGAGTCGATCTGCAGCGGCAACAGCGTGGAGCCCTGGAGCTGCTCGGTCGCCTGTTGGATGATCTTGACCTCGTCGATTTCGGGCAGGCCCACGTTGACGTCCAGGATGTCGGCGCCCTGTTCCTGCTGGCTGATGCCCTGGCTCACGACGTAATCCAGGTCGCCGTCGCGCAGGGCCTGCTGCAGGCGCTTTTTGCCGGTGGGGTTGATGCGCTCGCCGATGACGGCGATCTTGTGGCCGTTACAGGGAAGGTCCACGACCGTCTGGGCGCTTGTGACCGACATGCTGGGCTTGCGGTGGCGCGGGCTGGGCGTGTGGTTGTCGATAAGCGTGCGCAAGGCCGCCATGTGCGCCGGCGTGGTTCCGCAGCAACCGCCCACGACGCTCACGCCGTCGGCGATCATGCCGGCGACGGCCTTGGCGTATTCGGGGGCCTGGATGTCAAAGACGGTGTTACCGTCGTCGTCCACGCGGGGCAGTCCCGCATTGGCCTGCACCATAACGGGCTTGTCGGTAACGGTGAGCATACGCGCGGCGAGCCCTCGGAGCTCGGCCGGGCCCTGGCTGCAGTTGATGCCCAAAACGTCGGCGCCGATGGCGTCGAGCGTGATGGCGGCCACCTCGGGACTCGTACCCAGGAACGTGCGGCCGTCCTCCTCAAAGGTCATGGTGGCAAAGACGGGCAGGTCGGAGTTCTCGCGGCAGGCGAGAACGGCAGCCTTGATCTCGGCCAGGTCGGTCATGGTCTCGATAATAAAGAGGTCCACGCCCGCATCGACGCCTGCGCGCACTTCCTCGGCAAAGAGGTCGTAGGCCTCGTCGAAGCTCAGGGTACCCAGGGGGCGAAGCAGCGCGCCGATGGGGCCGATATCGCCGGCGACGTAGCGGGCGCCGGCCTCGCGGGCACAGGCGACGGCCGCGGCAAAGACGTCTGCCACGGTGGCGGCACCGTCGAGCTTGTGGGCGTTGGCGCCAAAGGTGTTGGCGGTAATCACGTCGCAGCCGGCCTCGACATATTGACGTTGGATATCAGTGATAACCTGGGGCTCCTCAAAGTTGAGCAGCTCGGGCAGGGCGCCCGCCTTCATGCCAGCGGCCTGCAGCATGGTGCCCATGCCGCCGTCGAACAGCAGGTGCCCCGTGCCCTCGATGGCGGCGCGCAGGCGATTGTCCTTAATGCGCAGATCGTCGATCGTGCGCGTCTTGTACGTGGCGCCATCGCGGCGTGCGGCATCAACAGGCGCCGCCAGCGCGGCGCCGTCCAGATCATGAGTGATAAGCGGAGTAAACATCGAGGGCTCCTAATGGCTGGAATAGCAGGTGGTGTGGGCGGCGCGGAAGCGGCAGTGTTCGCGCATGCGGCAGATATTGCAGGTGGGGCGGCTCTGGGCGTCGTGGACCTCGCCGTCGAATAGGCCGATCACCGCGGTCACGCTTTTGGTGGGCATGAGCAGGCTGGTGGGTGTGACGGTAAGCCCGATGAGCCGCGTGGCGTTGAGCGCATTGACGATCGAGCGCTGGGCCGAGAGCGGGCAGTCGCCATAGCCGGGACTGAAGCGCCAGTTGCCGGCGAGTCCGTGTGCGGCGGCCGCAGCCTTGACCTGCTGATCCATTTGCTCAACGGCGGCTTCCACGTAAGCGGAGCACGCGGCGTCGAGCACGGCGCCCTCCAGGGGATGTTGGGCTCCCGTGATGCGCAGGCGACGCTCGGCGTCCATGCCGAGGGTGCATGCCATGAGCGCGGCAAAGCGGGCGTCTTTGAGATGACGATAGATATCGCGACCGCGCAGTTCAACGTTGGTGCCGACCAGGCGAATGCAAGGTTCTCCCTGCTCGTCCACACCCGTGGCATCGACGGCAAACACGCGGCGCACGCCACGGGGCTCAATGTCCAATTCCAGACGTTCAACGACAAGCTCAATACGCTGCGACAACTCGGGCTCAATCTGCTGGCCGCCGTAACCCAGATACCGCAGCATCTCGGCACGGTCGACACGGGGATGGTGCGCAGCATCGACACGGTAAAGCGCCGGCGACGCAAGGTCGGCCGGCACTTCGACAAAAGCTGTATCGATGTGCGGTTTTTCCATTACCCTAGGCGCTCCATAATGGTTGCGGCGATCGCAGGACGGTTCATAGTGTACAGGTGCAAGCCGTCGGCGCCGTGCTCCTTGAGGTCGCAAAGCTGGCGGGCTGCATAATCTACACCGGCTGCCTGCAGGCTCTCGGGGTCGTTCTCGTACTTGGCGAGAATCTTGATGACGGGGGAGGGCAGCGACGCGCCGCACATAAAGATCATGCGGCTGATCTGTGACTTGCCCATAAACGGCATGATGCCCGCGGTAATGGGCACGGTGATGCCGGCCTTGTCGGCAAGCTCGCGAAAACGGTAGAAGCACTCGTTATCAAAGAAGAGCTGCGTCACAAAGAAGCTCGCGCCGGCGTCCTGTTTTTGCTTGAGGTGTTCGACCGAGAGGTTGAGGTCCTCACAGGCAATGTGGCCCTCGGGGTAGGCTGCGGCGCCCACGCAAAAGCCGGCGTCGACGAGCTCGGGGATAAGGTCGCGGGCGTAGGCGTAGTCCGAGGCGGGCTTGTCGTCCTCGGTCGCGCCAGCGGGAAGATCGCCACGCAGGGCCAGGATGTTTTCCACGCCGGCGGTGCGATACTCGTCGATCTTGGCGGCGATATCGGCGTGCGAGCGGCCCACGCAGGTAAGGTGTGCCACCGAGGGCGTGTCGAATTCGCTCGTAATCATATGCGCGATGGGGGCGGTGGCGGCACCGTTGCCCGAGCCGCCGGCCGAGCAGGTGACCGAGACAAAGCTCGGCGAAAGCTTGCACAGATTGCCTGCCACTTCGTGAGCCGTGTCGAGGGTCAGCTCGCCCTTGGGCGGGAACATCTCAAACGAAACGGGTGCGGTGCCCTGGGATGCTGCCTGCTTAAAAACCTCGTCGACGCGCATATCGTGCTCCTCTAGATACGTAATAGTGTGATGTGTTGTAAGGATTCTACAGCACCACTGTGTCACGGTGGAGTTTCACTCGCTATTTGAGGATACCAATCAAAGATGCCTTGCTATCGGCTTTCTCTATAACAGAGCGGCTAATCTAGGCACGGACTATAAAGACTGGTATCTGATGCAAAATACCAGTTAATAGAGCTCCATCCCAAATTGACTACCCTTAAACCATGGAGAGAGGTCTGCAATTTATGCAGTTGATTGGCTGTTGAGGGTGGCAACGCCGCCTTGATAGGGTAACCTCATTGATTGGTTTCGCGACAGCAACATAACGGTAATGTCGCGGAAACACGGCGAGTCTAAGCTATGACTCGTTCGTTAGTAATCAACACCGCTTCTCACGCGGTGCCGATACGAAGGGAGTTCCGTATGGCCGAACTTACTGACCGCTTCGGGACCATGGTGTTCTCTGAGGAAGTCATGAAGGACTACCTCCCCAAGGACATTTGGAAGCGCCTTGCTGCAACCCTCGAGGGCGGTGAGCCGCTCGACCTGGATGTGGCCAACGCCGTTGCCCATGCCATGAAGGTCTGGGCCATCTCCAAGGGCGCGACGCACTACGCGCACTGGTTCCAGCCGCTTTCGGGCATTACTTCCGAGAAGCACGACAGCTTCCTGGAGCCCAACCACGACGGCACCGCCATTACAAAGTTTACGGGCAAGAACCTCATCCAGGGCGAGCCCGATGCCTCGAGCTTCCCCAACGGCGGCCTGCGTGCTACCTTCGAGGCCCGTGGCTACACCGCTTGGGACCCCACTAGCCCCGCCTTTATCAAGGACGATGTCCTGTGCATCCCCACGGCTTTCTGCTCCTACACGGGCGAGGCCCTGGACAAGAAGACCCCGCTGCTGCGTTCCATGACCGCGCTCTCGCGTGAGTCTAAGCGCGTTTTGGCGCTGTTCGGTAAGACCCCCAAGAAGGTCGTTCCTTCCGTGGGCGACGAGCAGGAGTACTTCCTGATCAAGAAGGACGCCTACCGCAAGCGCAAGGACCTGGTCATTACCGGCCGCACCCTCTTTGGTGCTGCTCCATGCAAGGGTCAGGAGCTCGAGGAGCACTACTTTGGCGCTATCCGCCCCACCGTCTCGGCCTACATGAAGGACTTGGACGATGAGCTGTGGGCGCTCGGCATTCCCGCCAAGACCAAGCACAACGAGGTTGCTCCCTGCCAGCATGAGCTCGCACCGGTCTATGGCGAGGTCAACGAGGCCATCGACCAGAATCTGGTCATGATGGAGAAGATGAAGCTTATCGCCTCCCGCCACGACTTGGTCTGCCTACTGCACGAGAAGCCCTTCGAGGGCATCAACGGTTCGGGCAAGCACAACAACTGGTCGCTTGGCACCGAGTCCGAGAATCTGCTCGATCCGGGCGACACTCCGCTCGACAACCTGCAGTTCATCGTCTTCCTCACCGCGGTGATCGAGGCCGTCGATAACTATCAGGAGCTCCTGCGTGCCTCCGTTGCCTCGGCCGGCAACGACCATCGTCTGGGCGCCAACGAGGCTCCTCCGGCGATTATGTCCATCTTCCTGGGCGACCAGCTTACCGAGGTCGTCGAGAAGATCATCGATGGCAAGGCTTCCGTTCATGCCACGCGCGGCGTGCTCGACCTGGGCGCCGATACCCTGCCCAAGCTGATGCAGGACAACACCGACCGCAACCGCACCTCCCCGTTTGCCTTCACCGGCAATAAGTTCGAGTTCCGTGCCTGCGGCTCCGAGCAGAACGTCTCCGACTCCAACCTGGTGCTCGATGCTGCCGTGGCCAAGTCGCTCAAGTCCTTCGCCGACGCGCTTGAGGGTACGCCCGAGGATGAGTTCCAGGACGCCGCGCTCGAGTACTGCAAGAAGGTCCTGACCGACCACCAGCGCATCCTCTTCTCCGGCGATGGCTATTCCGACGAGTGGCCCGTCGAGGCCGAGAAGCGCGGCCTTGCCAACAACAAGACCACGGCCGACGCCCTGCCCGCCTTTGTTTCCGATAAGGCCATTGCGCTCTTTGAGGAGACGGGTGTCCTGACCAAGGCCGAGGCCCAGTGCCGCTACGACTGCAAGCTCGAGAAGTACAACAAGCTCATGAACATCGAGGCCACCACGATGGTTCGCGAGGCGCGTCGTACCTATCGCCCGGTCATTACCGCCTATGCCACCAAGGTCGCTAAGGGCCTTGAGACTATTCGTGCCGCCGGTGCTGAGGCCGCCATGCAGTGCGAGCAGAACACGCTCAACAAGCTCTGCAACGGTATCACCACCATCAACGACTCCATCAAGGCGCTCGACGCCGTGCATCAGAAGGCCGAAGCCCTCGATGGTCAGGAGCAGGCCAATGTGTATGCACACGAGGTCGTTCCCGCTATGGATACGCTGCGTGCCGCCGTGGATGCCATGGAGGAGATCGTGGCTGCCGACTACTGGCCGGTCCCGACCTACGACGACATTCTGTTCTATGTGTAACAGACACGTTTGATTTTGCGTGCGAAGGGGTCTCGCCTGTGCGAGGCCCCTTCTTTTTATGTCGCTCGGACCTGCTTTGAACTTGCAGCCAAGCAGGCGTTTCACGCGGGGCATCTTAAAAGTTGTAACCTGTTTTGGCACGCGGACGTTTCGGGCGTTTGTTCATAAAGGGGAGGATTATCCGATGAAGGTATTCGATATCGTGTTTAGCCCGACCGGCGGAACGGAAAGGGCGTCTGGCTACATCGCCAATGCGTTGGAAGGGGAAACCGTTGCTGTAGATCTGACCGATAGCGGGCTTGGTTTTCGCACGGTTGCGATGACAAAAGAGGATGTAGCCGTGATCGCGGTGCCCTCGTATGGCGGGCGAGTCCCGGCTGTGGCTGCGGAGCGCTTGGGTATGATGCGGGGAAACGGTGCGCAGGCGGTTCTGGTTTGTGTTTACGGAAACCGCGCGTATGAGGACACGCTGGTCGAGCTTGAGGATGCGGCAAAGGGCGCGGGCTTTCGGGTGATCGCGGCGGTTTCTGCCATCGCCGAGCATTCTATTGTTCGCCAGTTTGCAGCCGGTCGGCCAGACCCACAGGACGCGGCGCAGCTCGCTGGGTTTGCGAATCAGATTCAGCAAAAGATATCTGCAGGAGATGCTTCTGAGCCGGCTATTCCGGGCAATCGTCCCTATAAGAAGGCCGGGGGCGCCGGTATGGTGCCCAAGGCCACAAAAGAGTGCACCGCTTGCGGGGCTTGTGCCGCAGCGTGCCCTGTTGGCGCTATCGATAAAGACGATCCCAAGCGGGTGGACAAAAAGGCCTGCATCTCTTGCATGCGCTGTGTCGCCGTATGTCCGCATGCCGCCCGCGCGGTAAACCCCATCATGCTCTCTGCGGCTACCAAGATGTTGAGCAAAGCCTGTGCCGAACGGAAGGAGTGCGAGCTGTTTATCTAGCGCAGGGGCTTTGAGTCTTCTTCATCTAATGTCAAGAAAGAACGAACCCGTGCGATGGTAACTCGCACGGGTTCGTACATTTTTGAGTTGGTGCCCCCAGCGGGATGTCCGCGTGCGGCTTCCGCCGCCCGCATTCGCTGCATCGCTTCGCTCCTTGCGTGCTGCGCTGGAAAACGCTTCGCGTTTCCTCAGCTCCGCACCCTGTCGGGTTCGAATCCCGGCACATGGATAGCAAAAAGCCCGCTACCGAATTGGCAACGGGCTTCTCAGATTCTGTGGTGCCCCCAGCGGGATTCGAACCCGCGATATCCACCTTGAAAGAGTTGAAGCAACCCGCCAAACGCTAAACAACCTGCTATTTCTTGCCTGCTAATAGCGCATAAAACTACAAAGTGCGCAACGTGAAACAAAGTAATACAATGAGTTTGGCGCACATTTGGCGCACGGTTTGGCGCACATGCCAACGGGATAGGGAAAGGCGGGGCTGCTATGGCCTACTATTCGAACGCTTGCGTGCGCGCCAACGGGACGAAATGGCGCGGACAGCTGCAATACAAGGACGAGGCGGGCAAGTGGCGCAAACGCACGAAAACGCTTGCCGCCAAGGGCAAGCGCGCCGCGCTGAAAGAGTTGGAGGAATGGCGCGAGGCCATGGAGGCCGAACACGCCGCCGAGGTCCGCGCCGAGGCTCTGGGCACGCGCGAGGGCGAGACGGTGGCGGAGTACGTGGCCCGCTATATCGAGGCCAAGGCAAAGGCCGACAGCATAGACAGGTCCACGGCGAACGGGTACCGCGGTATGCTCGACAGGCAGATAGCGCCCTATGCCGAGATAGGGGGCGCGGAGCTTGCGGCGCTCACCCCTGCGGCTGTGTCCGCTTGGGTGGGCGAGCTTTCGGAACGCTACGCGCCCGTCACGGTTCGAAAGTCCTTCAACCTGCTGCGCGCGGCGATGCGTGAGGCCGTGGACCGAGACATAATCGCCAAGGACCCCACGCGCACGGTAAAGCCCCCCAAGAACCCCAAGGCGAACCCCAACGCGCTAGACGATGCGGGGATAACGGCGCTAAACGCGGTTCTCGACAGCGTGGAGCCTAGCCCCGCCCTGCTGGGTATCCGCATGGCCCTATATACGGGCATGCGCGAGGGTGAGCTGTGCGCCCTGCGGTGGGGCCGTGTCGATTTGGACGCAAAGACGATAACCGTATCCGAGGCGTTGGGCCGTGACGGTGCCGAGTACTACGCGAAACAGCCCAAGACGGGGGACAGCGCCCGAACGGTGCCGATATTCCCGACACTTGCCGCCGCGCTCGCAAAGCGCCGCGCCGAGGTCATGGCGGCGTGCCTCGCGGCTGGGGTACCGTTCTCAAACGATCTATACGTGCTGGGTGACCTGCGGGGCGGATGGATGCGCCCCCAACAGCTAAGCAGGAAATGGCGCGCGCTGGCGGACGCTTTGGAGATAAAGGGGATAAAGGGCACGCGTCCGACATTCCATGACCTGCGCCACACGTTCGCAACGGTGGCGATTAAGGGTGGCGCGGACGTTAAGACCGTCTCTAGCCTCATGGGGCACGCGAACGCCGCCATGACGCTCAACACGTACGCGAGCGCGGACCCCAAGGCCAAGCGCGCGGCGGTTGCCGCGGTGGGCGCGAGCATAGGGGCGTGCCGCCCCGCCGAAGTCGTGGAGCTGATGGGGACGGGCACCTATGGGGCGTGAGATGCTTAACCATTGGGATATTTCCCGTCTTGCGGAGGCGAACGGGTACGCGGGTCCCGATGCCATGGCGACGGGGGATGCCCTAGCGGATGCCGTGGCCCACGCGGCGGACGGTTCCGCAACAGAGGCCCTAACCACCCGCCTAAAGACCCTGCACACAAAGCCCGCGGCGGTGGCGGACGTTATAGGAAAGTGCCCCCAGACGGTGCGAAAGTGGATATCCGAGGCCGATGCTCGATTGGTGGAGACTGCGGGCCGCAACTGCCGTGCTGCGGCGCTGTGCGTTGCCTTCGCGGCGCTGGGGGGCGGGGCCGTTTTCGACCGTACGCCCATGGGCGAGGCGCGGGCGCTGGGCGAGCTGATGCCGCGGGACCCCGCAAAGGAAAAGACGGCGGCGGAACGGCGGGCCGATCTGATAGACGTTATAGGGGCGCACTGCGCAAAGATGCCGCTCGACAGCCTCGCGGCGCTTGCGGCGGTTGCGGCGGCGCTCGACAACAGGTAGCCGAACCGTTCCGCGGATGCGGTTAATCTGTGGAGACGTGAGGACAACACGCGCGCATATTGGCATGGCCCGAAAGCGCGCAAACGTCCCAAGCGTGAATATCCGCGCATATTGGCACGGTTTGGCAAAGAACGGAGCGCGCCCGCCCCCGCCGCGCATGGGCAACAATTCTACGCAACGTAAACAAAACGAGGCGTAGGAGGCTAACGGACATGACGATACCGACAGGACCCGAGAAATGCGCGGAGCTCGCATACACGGGGCGGTTTGACGAATTGCCTAACCCTATGACGGTTGACGAGGCCGCGGCGGTGGCGCGCCGCTCGCGCGCGACAATCGCCCGCGCGTGCCAAAAGGGCCGTATAAAGGCCGTCTCATTCGGCGGAAAGTGGAATATCAACCGTAATAGCCTGCTCGAATATGCGGGCCTTGAATAAGCCCCGCCTGCCCTATACGAAAGTGTACCGCGGCGGACAACGGGCGATCTCATACACAACGAGCGGCAAGGCCGCGGCGGTGCTGGTTAGCCTGATGCGTTTCGTGGGCGAGGACAGGCGGGTATCCATGCCGCGCACCCTCATAGCCGAGGACACGGGCCTAACAGAAAGACAGGTAAAGGACGCTATAAGGTCGCTGAAACGGACGGCGGTACCGGACCCCGACACAGGGCGGGCCGTGGCGCTCTTGGAGGTCCTAAAGGACGGGCACAACGGGGCCGCGACCGAGTACCGTCTGAACGTCTCGAACGTTGACGCGGTGCCATGGGGCTATAAGAACGCCGCGCGCGGCGGGATAGGGGCGTGGCCTGCCACCCCTACAATGGCCCGCGATGGGATAGGGGCGGAGCCTGCCACCCCTACGGGTGCCCGCGTTGGCGTAGGGGTGGAGCCTGCCACAGTAGGGGTGGAGCCTGTCACAGTAGGGGTGGCAACCAAGCACGGTAGGGGCGGAGCCTGCCACCCCCTAATAGATAAAGAAATAAATAAAAAAATAAAGGAGGCGGGGAAAGGGGAAAACGGGGAGTGGAACGGGAAACCCTTCTTTCGTTCCGAGTGCCCCGTATGCGGTAAGCAGCACGCTTTCATGCTGAAAGGTCCCGAGGACGGGGCGGGAACGTGCCCGAGTACGGGCGGCGAGGTGACGGCCCCGCCCCCAGACGGGTACCGTATCGCGGCCCGAGGCGGCGCGTACGTCTTGGAATGGTTGCGCGATGGGCGGGCGTGAGGCACCGAGCGGGGGCAGACCTCCCCCGCCTCCCCACGGGCGCGCCCGCGGACATAGCGCTTATATAGCGTGATCTGGTTATTTCCACATCTGGGCGGCGGCTTGGGCCGCGCGCTGCGGGAACATAAGGCATGGAGGGATGAATGAATAAGGGAAACGAGGACGGCGGCGGTCATGGCCTGCCGTCCGTGTGCGTGTACGAGGACGGGGGCCGCTACCGCGCCCGCGCATATTTCGGTAGGGACGGACTCACGGGCAAGCCCATAAGGAAGGGGCGGACGCTCGCGGCTACCGACAGAGTGGGGGCCGAGGCCGAGGCGGCGGAGTGGCTTGCGGGCTTGGCGGGGGACGGCCCCGCGATGGACACGGCGGACGCGGTGGCGGCGTACGTTGACGGCATGGAGGCCGAGGGTCGCCCCGCGGGGACCGTTGCCAAGTACCGCGGCTTTGCGAGGTGCCATATAGCCCCCGCGTTCAGGGGCGTACCCGTTGACGAGGTTACGGCGGAGGACGTGGAGCGATTCGAGCGCGGCCTGCTGATGGGCGTGAGGGGCCGCGCCCCGCTCGCCCCGTCAACGGTGCGCTCTGTGCATTTCGTCCTAAAGGGCGCGTTCGACCTGATGCGGCGCATGGGGCGGATACAGGCAAACCCCGTCGATTCGGTGATGCCCCCGCGACAGCAAAGGACCAAGGCGCGCGCTCTCGACCAAGCCGAGCTTGCCGCGCTTGTGCCGCTGCTCGATGCCGCGATAGGGGGCGAGGGCGCGGGGACGAGGCGCGGCGCGGCCCGCGCGGCGGCTTGGGTGGCGCTGCATACGGGGATGCGCTGCGGCGAGGTGTGCGGCCTCACGGTGGGCGATCTGCACGCGGCGGCGGGCGAGGCCCCGCGCCTCACGGTTACGGGCACGGCGCGCGATGCAAAGGGCGGGCCGTGGAGGTCCCGCACGGGCAAGACGGATACCTCTATTCGCCCCGTTTCGCTTAGCGCTGGGGACGCGGCGGCGCTGCGGTCCTATATCGCCCTGCGCGATGCCGCCGCAGCACCCTCTATGCCTATCGTGTCCGTGTCTGGGGCGTTCCTTTCCCCCAGTGACGTTTCACGCGTTTTCAAGGCGGACGTTCGGGCGCTGGGGCTGTCCGATGATATCCACTTTCACACGCTAAGGCATACGCATGCGTCTATCGCGCTTGCGGCGGGGGTCGATTTCCGCACGCTCGCGGAGGTCTTGGGACATGCCAAGGTTGCTACGACACTTGACGTTTACGCGCACATGATGGGAGGGCGCGACCGTGAGGCCGCGGAGACGTTCGCGGCGGCGCTGGGGCGCTTGGCGGGCGGCGGCTCGACCCCGTGTGGGGATGAATAAGGACGCTACCCGTAAGCGGTCCATACCAAACCGTGCCAATGCGGGCGAGGTCCAGCAGTTGGGGCGTTGCCCATACCGTAAACGGTAGGTCTTTGGACGGGGTGCCCAGACGTTCACGCGGACGGCGTGCGGTCCATGCGCCCGTTTCGCCTGATCTCATAGCGCCCTCATTCGTTTTCGCAGGTGGCGAGGGGTGGGGGTATGCCCCCTCCCGCCCCTCGCGGGCGCGCCCCACGGCATAGCGCCTTTTTTTCACGGGCCAAAAACAAAGGTCCATAGTCCGCGGCCCCCGTGCATAAACGTCGCCGCCGCGGTTTTCGGCTTTTATTGCACCCCGTTGGGCACCGATGCGCGCCCCGTCCGTGCATAAAGCCAAACTTGCCTCATGGGCTAAAACGGGTGGCGCTGGGGCGCGTGGAGGCCTCTACGGGGGCTGTCTCTTATACACATCTGACGCTGCCGACGAACTCTAGGGTGTAG
>URCO01000018.1:0-42037 GCA_900546375.1 uncultured Collinsella sp. | reverse complement strand
GACGCCGCCCTCTCAAGGCGGAGATCACCAGTTCGAATCTGGTACGGGCTACCACGTATCTGATACCCGGACTTCGCATGGAAGGCCGGGTTTTTTATTTTCAAACAACCGTCTGCAATTCCCGTTTGAACCAGAGCTTTGCGTTCTGCCTATGGCCCTTACGGGTACAATATCCAAGATATTTTGACTGTTAGAAGGAGTCTCATGACGGAGTCCTCTCAGCATACGTCTAAGCCCCAGGTCGAGGTTGAGGCCTCGGGCGGAGATGACAATAAGAGCGCACGCCGCGGCGCCATCTTTATCGGCGTCGTGCTGGTAGGTTATATCGTCTATCTGGTGGTAACCGGGCAGATGGGGCAGTTCTGGGCCGCAATGTCGAGCGTCCAGGCGCCATGGCTCGTTGTCGCGTGTCTTTGCATGTTCATGTATCTGTTCTTTGGCATTGTGGCCTATGCGATCGCCGTCTGGCTCGATCCCAATTCGCCCGTCGGCATCCGCGACCTGATCTCGGTCGAGGCGAGTGGAATCTTCTTTGGCAACCTGACGCCTATGATGATGGGCTCGACTCCCGCCCAGATCTACCGCCTGACCAAGGCGGGCCAAAACGTCGGCGAGGCTGGAGCCACGCAGTTCACGCGCTTTATCGTGTACCAGTTTGGACTCGTTGCCTGGGGCGCTATCCTCCTGCTTGCTCGCATGCCTTTTTTTGCCGAGCGCTATGGCGACATGACGCTGCTGTGCGTCTTTAGCTTTGGTGGGCACTGTTGCATCTTGCTGGGCATCTTCGCCGTCGCGCTCATGCCTAAGACCGTCACGCGCGTCGCCCATTGCATCATCAATTGGCTTGAGCGCATTGGTGTCTCGGCCACTAAGATCGAGGGATGGCGCACGTTTGTCGATGGCGAGATCTACTCCTTCTCCGAGAAGTTCAAGCTTTCAGCCGGACATTTTTCTTCCATGCTGCTCACGGTGGTCATCACCATGCTGCAACTCGCGTTTTTCTACCTCGTACCGTATTTCTTGATGCTTGCCTTTGGCCACCACGAGGTCGACTTTTTCTCGGTCATGGCCGCGAGCGCCTTTGTCCAGCTGTTGAGCTCAGCGGTCCCCCTGCCCGGTGGAACTGGTGGCGCTGAGGGCGGCTTTGCATTGTTCTTGGGTCATTTCTTTGGGTCGGCTTCGACCGCCGGCTATCTGCTGTGGCGCCTCATTACGTTTATTGCGCCGACCATTTTGGCTGCGCCCCTGCTGGGACTTAAGAGCGCCCACAACGAGAGCATCCATGCGCGCTGGGATCGTGTGATGCGCAAGCTCGGCCGCACGCCTCAGACGCCCTCTGCGCCCGTTAAGGCACATCCTGCGTCCCAGGTTACCGTAGACCCTAAACAGCGTGCTCAAAAGGCTGCTGTGGCCTCTAAGCCGGCTCGCAAGACCTACGTTCGTCAGACTAGCGACGGTATCCGCGTTTCCCCGGCGGCGCTCAATAAAAAGAAGCGGCCCTAGGACTCACTGGGCGAGTCGTGCGTTCTTGATGACGCTCGTCATTGCGATGTGAGTTGTAGGATAATCCTCTTACGTTGATTATCTCCCACATGTAGAGGACTTACAGGTGGGCTGTTGACATGAAGGGGACACGTCCATGGCTACCACCAAACCGCGCCTTGACCGTCGTATCGTCCGTAGTCGCAATGCGATTCTTTCGGCGTTTGAGCGACTGCTCATGGAAAAGCCCCTGGCCGATATTACGGTGAGCGCCATCGCGCGCGAGGCAAATGTCGACCGTAAGACCTTTTACGTACACTTCGGTACGGTTGACGGCCTGCTCGATGCCATCGCCGTTGATGTGGTCGAGATGATCGTCGATTCAGTCGAGAAGACGCTTTCCTCCATGGGCGGCGACACCAACGAGCGCGCACTTGGCGCTGCGGCGTCCTTTTTCAAGACCGTTAACGAGGCGCTGTGCAACAACCTGGTGCTTAATCGCCAGTTGATCGAAAACATTCCGCTCGACGACTTTATGGCTCGTCTGCGTGTGCCGCTCGAGCACGAGATCGCTGAGCGCGATCTGCTGCCCGAGGGTCTAAAGGATGAGATGTTCGATTACTACCTGGCGTTTTTGCTGTCAGGCATTATCGGCATCTATCGCACGTGGGCGTTGTCGGACGGCTCGGTTCCCATTGAGCGCGTCTCGGCGGTCGCCAACGACCTGACTCTTAATGGCCTGTCGAGCTTGGAATCTAAGCTCGGATAGCAAAGGCCAGCTTCTTTGGCAACAAGTTGGGCCCGTGACCTTGCGAAGTAACGCAGGCCCGGGCCCAAATTGTTGCGTGTGTAAGGTCACGGCTTACTGATAGCGCAGACACTCGACCGGATCGAGCTTTGCGGCGCGGCGGGCGGGGTAGAAGCCGAAGATCACGCCGATGCCGAACGAAACGGCAAATGCGATCAGCACGGTCGTAATGGAGAAGCTCGGCGTGATCGTCCCGGTAGCTCCAAACTCGCTCATAATGCCCGAGTTGGCGGCAAAGAACGTGAGCCCCCAGGCCAGCAGATAGCCAATCACGACACCTAAAATGCCGCCGGTGATGCACAGCGCCGAGGATTCGGCCAAAAACTGGGCGGTGATATCACGTCGGCTTGCGCCCAGAGCGCGGCGGATACCGATCTCGCGAATGCGCTCGGTCACGTTGGTGAGCATCATGTTCATGATGCCGATACCGCCCACAAGCAGCGAAATGCCGGCAACCGCGCCCATGATGAGCGAGAAGGCGCCCATAAAGGAGTTGAGTGCGTCGATAGCGCTCTTCATGGAGCTTGCCGACACACTTTCATACTCGTCGTCCTCCGAGATGCCCTTCATGCTGCGTACCTTGGATTCGATCGTCTTGCAGAGCTTGTCCATATCGGTGCCCTCGGCGGCGAGTGCCGTCACACTGGGAAATGACGGATTTTCATCACCGTAGAGCTCGGCGATCGTTGCTCGGGGCATGTACAGGCTCAGCGAGCCCATGGAGTCGTTGCCACCGTCGATAACGCCAATAATCTGCACGTCTCCGCTCGAAACCTTGATGGTTTTGCCAATCGCGTCCTGTTCGTTGCCGTACAGCTGCTCGGCACCGCCGCGGCCAATGAGCGCCACGCGCGCGCCGGATTTGGACTCGATGTCGCTATAGGTGCGACCGGCGACGATCTTGCTGGCGCCCACGGCGTCGAGCATGTCGCTATCGACGCCCTGTGCCATGACGGTATAGCTTTTATCTCCAACTTTGTACTCGGAATAGGCGCTGTCGACGATGCCGATCTGCTCAATTTGCGGCACCATCTTGCGCAGCTTCTCGACGTCCGAATCGGTGAGCTCTTGGGACGAGTAGATCTGCACCATGCGGGCCGCGTTGAGGCCCAAGCTGTTGACCAGGCTGTTTTGGATGCCGCCGATGAGCGAGGTCATGGCTATGACCGAGGCGATGCCAATGACGATACCTAGGATGGTGAGCAGGCTGCGACCCTTGTTGGCCTCGAGCGAGTGCAGGGCTTCTTGGATAAGATCGCGGGTGCTCATGCCTTCGCTCCTTTCGGCCACGTGGAAGATGTACGAGTTGCGGGTAGGTTGCTGATGGCGCCGCGTAGCGTATTCGGTGCATGCGCGATATACGCGCCGTCATGGATTCGCCCGTCACGAATGGTCACGGCTCGGTCGGCCTCGGCGGCAATGCCCGGGTCGTGCGTGATGAGCACGATGGTCTTGCCGCGCTCCTGGAGTTTGTGGAAGGTTTCCATGACGAGTGCCCCGGTAGCTGAGTCCAGGTTTCCCGTGGGCTCGTCGGCCAAAATGATGGGCGGATCGTTGACGAGGGCGCGCGCGATGGCGACGCGTTGCATCTGTCCACCCGAAAGTTCTGATATGCGGTGGTCCCAATGGTCGACCGGTAGCGTGACGGCTTGCAGCGCGTGTACGGCGCGCATCTCGCGCTGGTTGCGCGGCACATTGGTGTAGGACAGCGGCAGCATGACGTTTTCGATAACCGACAGACGCGGCAGCAGGTTGAAACTTTGAAAGACAAAGCCAATGCTCAGCGCACGCACCTCGGTGAGCTCATCGTCGTCGAGTTCGGCGACATTGAGCCCCTGCAGGTAATAGTCGCCCGCCGTCGGTTTGTCCAAGCAACCCAGGATGTTCATGAGCGTCGACTTGCCTGAGCCCGAGGGGCCGGTGATGGCGACGAACTCACCGGGGTCCACCGCCAGGCTCACATTGTGCAGGATGTGAGCGCAACCGGCCTCGCTCTCAAAGATGCGGTGCACGTTGCGGATGTCGATGACGGGGCGCATTACATGCCCTCATCGGCAGGCATACTGTCGCCGCCGTCTGCCGTCATGCCTGCGCCGGTATCCACCACGATGGTGTCTCCATCGCGCAGCTTGGTAACCGGCACGTCGGGGTTGATCTCGTTGCCCTGGTCGTCGCGCTTGACCTGCGTCTTGCCGACCACGGCGTCGTTGTCGTTTTGCGTCACGACGGTCACCTTCACGCGGCGCGTTTCCTTGCCTTCGTCATCGGTGGCCACGTTGACGTAATAGTGCTCGCCGTCCTCGGTCATCAACGCCATGGTGGGCACCATGACCACGTCGTCAAGCTGCTCGGTTACCACCGAGACCTCGGCAGTCATACCGGGCTTAAGGCGGCTATCGGGTGCCTCAATGAGGATGTCGACGTTAAAGGTCACGCTGCCGCCACCATCGTTGGCGGCGTCGGAGTTTGCCACCGATGCGATAGCCGTGACGGTGCCCTGGCTCACGATATCGGGAAACGCGGGATAGGTAACGTTGGCGCTCTGACCCACGGCGATCTTGGCGATGTCCTTTTCGCCCACCTGAACCGTCACCTTCATCTTAGAGAGGTCGGCGATTTGCATGCACTGCTTGCCGCCGCTCGTGTCGCCTTCGCCCATGACCATGCCTCCGGTCACCGTGGCGCCCACTTTGGCGTTGAGTTCGACGATGCTACCCGAGCTGGGGGCCCTTACGGTGCGTTCGGTCGCCTTGGCGTTTGCCTGGTCCAGGGTTGCCTGGGCCGAGGCGAGATTGCGCTGAGCGCTCGAGACGGCGCTGGCGTTGGCGGTTGCATCCGTCGGGGTGGTCGCTCCGTCGGCATCCAGCGTCGGTGCTGCCTGCGCGGCAGCAAGTGTCGCCTGCGCGTTTTTCAGATCTTCCTGGGCAGCCGCGACCGCGCGCTGCGCCTCGGTAACGGCGTTGTCGAGCTCATCGTTTTTAATGGTCATGAGCACGTCGCCCTCGTTGACGCTCTGACCGGCTTGCACGTTGATCGATGCTACCGTGCCGTCAACAGAAGGGGAGACCACTGAGGCAGAAATTGGCTTGAGCTGTCCTTTTGCCTCGACAGTCGTGGTAAAGGTGCCTTCCATGACCATGTCGGTAACAGGTTCACCTGCAGATTGCGGCTGCGAATTGAGGACAACGCTCACAATAATGGCTATTAGGACAATGCCGCCCACGATGCCGGCAGCGATGCCGCGGCGGACGAGCTTTTTGCGGCGCCGCTCCGCGCGCTTGGCCTTGAGCTTTGCGTAAGCCTCATCGTCGGATATTCCGGCGTTACCTTGCTCGTCGTCGTTTTGCTGTGCCGTGGGGGCGCTTGTGATGAGCGGCAGCGTTTCGGTCGCGCCTTCCAGCGAGTGACCGGTATCATCGGGACCCGGGGTGATGGTGGGGACATTCGACATAGCGTCTCCTTTATAGAACTTACCGCGATAAGTATATGCGCCCACCGGTTGGGGCGGGCGCACAGGCGCGATTCTTTCAGCATCGAAAGGTAGGTGACGCTGAGCTTTGTTGTGACACGCGTGATGTGCTAGGAGTGGACGACCACGCACAGACCGACTTTGATGCAGTCGTGGAGCGCCTTGGCATCGGCCAGGCGCAGATTGATGCAGCCGTGGCTACCGCACCATTTGTACGATTCGGCACTATCGAAACTCGAATCGTTTTGCCAGGTAGCGTCGTGGAAGCCAACCATGTTGCCCTCAAACGGCATCCAGTAGCTCACCGGGCTCTCGTATTTGGGCTTACCGGTCTTGGGGTCCTTGGCGCCGATAAGCTTGGTGGCGCCGTCGTTGCTGTTGATCTGCCACACGCCCTCGGGGGTGGCGTCTTCGCCCGGTTTGCCGGAAATAAAGTTGGCCTCCCAAACGATATTGCCGCTCTCGTCGTAGTAGCGCGCGTGCTGCTCGGACAGGTCGACGTCGATATACGCCTTCCAATCGGGCTCGCCCTTGGCGGTAAAGGTGTCGGCCTTCTGGGAGTAATTGATCTCAATCTCGCCGGTCTGCTTGTTGTTTATAGCATCCTCGACCTGCTTGGCAAGCGTGCTGCTATCGATAGACCAACCAAAGTCACCGCCTTCGACGGCACATTGCTTGCCATCGGCGCGCGTCCACCAACGAGTGGAGCCCACGGTGTTAAAGCCATTGGCGAGGTCTGCTGCCCAGTTGCTGATCTGGGAGGTGTCAAGTGTGGGGTTCGCGGGGTCGGCAAAACTGATCCACTGCAGCACCGAGCTGCCGTCGACCTTGCCGGCATCGTTGCCGTTGAGCTTAAGGGTCACGTTAACGCCCAGGAAGTTGTTGGCGGCATCGCATGCGGCCTGGATCTGGTCGTTGGTGAGTGTGCCGTTGAGCGGCTCGTAGGCATCGTTTCCGAGCTTCGTAAGATCGACGGTCTCGGACAGCGACGCGAGCTCGATCTCCGCATACTTAATGACATGCTCGCGGTTGAGCTTTTCGTTGGAGCGGGCCTTCTCCACGGTGAACTTGCCAGCTTGCTCGTCATAGGAGCTCGATGCCTCAAAGGTACCCGTGCGGCCCTCGTTGAATGCGTCGATGGCGGCACCCAGATCCTCCTCGAACTGCTTTTGGTCAAAGGCGTCCGAGAGCATGGACAGGTCGACGTCCTGTTCCAGGTCGATGGTACCGTTTTTGGTCGCGCTAACGTTCTTGCCGCCGAGCGAGGCAATCAGGCGCGAAGGCCACAGCAGCGGCTCGTTGCTGCCGATAATCTCGTGGGCAGCTGCCTCGCCGTCGACGATGGGCTCGTCGGATTCGGGCTGATAGGTCCAGCTAAAGTCTTCACCCGAAACGGTGAGCTTGTAGTGCTTCCACGCTGAGTTGACCTTGGTAGCGGCGGATGAGGCGTTGGAAAACGAGATATCGACGCCGGCGATGGTGGTGTTGGGGTAGGCAATCTGCGAAAACGCCACGACGCCCACGATATAGACGATAGCGACAAGGCCGAGGACGACGAAGAACGCCGTCTTGCCGCCCGTCTTATTGCCCTTTGCGGATCGGTTGTCGGCGGGGCCGCGGTTGTTAGAAACTCGAGTGTGCGAAGGGCCCTGGTTGTGACCGGCGCCATGTGCGGAACGCTGCTGACGCTGCTGATGCTGGCCCTGATTGGGGCGCGGGGAGGTATTTGCCGCGCCGTGCTGTTGAGCATGGGCTGGCGCAATGGGACGGGGCGATTGGATGCCTCCGGGCTGCCTGCTGGGCTGTTGCGGATCGGGGATCAGTTGGCTGCGGTCGAGTTGCGACATCGTGTATATTTCCTTCGAGTTTCGCTTTACGGCTCATCGTGTTTTAACTGGGCTTGAATTATAGCGATTACGCAATTGCTTGTGTTACGAAAACAGTGGCGATAAACGATAGGTGGGGCATATGTCCCACCTATCGTTCGCTTTTGCTCACTATCCGCATATTCCGCATTTTGCGCACGCCGAGAGTGCTGCCGGAGCCTGCGCGATGCCGCCCTTGGCCGTCTCGCGCAACGTGGCGGGCAGGGCGTGGCCCACCGAGAGCATCACGTGCGCCATCTGGTCAAACGGCACCAGGCTCTTGATGCCGGCGAGGGCGAGCTGCGCCGAGCTGAAGGCCGCGGCCACGCCGATGGCGTTGCGGTTTTGGCAGGGCACCTCGACAAGGCCGCCGACGGGGTCGCAAACGAGGCCCAACAGGTTGCTCAGCGCGATGGAGCTGGCGTCGAGCGCTTGCTCGGGCGTGCCGCCCATCATCTGGACCAGCGCGGCGGCGGCCATGGCGGCAGCGCTTCCAACCTCGGCCTGGCATCCGCCCTCGGCGCCGGCGACGCAGGCGCTCGTGGTGAGGTTGAGGCCGATGGCTGCGGCGCAGTAGAGGCCATCCATGACCTGTTCGTCGTCGAGCTGGAGGTGATCGGCGAGCGCCAGCACGCAGCCGGGGACGACGCCCGCGGAGCCGGCCGTGGGGGCGGCAACGATCACGCCCATGGTGGCGGAGCGCTCGAGCACGGCCATCGCGCGGGCCACGGCATCGGTCTGAACGGGGCCCATCAGGCTTGCGCTTAAATCGTTGCGGCAGGTGGCATCGACGAGCTTGGCCTCTCCGCCGATAAGCCCGCCGAGCGATCGCTGCGGATTGGCGATGGGGGCCGTGGTCTCCTCGCGCATGACGTCGAGCACGCGGCGCATAGCTGCGATAGCATGGGCCTCGCCGGTCAGACGCGCCTCGCGCACGGCCATGACGGCGCCGATATTCAGGCCTAGCTCGGCGCACGCATCGAGCAACTGCTCGCCGTCGTCAAAGATCTCCTTGGCCGAGACGCCGGGGGAGAGCGATGAGGCCGAGCCCGGGAGCTCGATAAACGTGGCGTAATCGACATTGTCGAGCTTGCGCAGCATGGGGATGACGGTGTCGTCGGGAGCGCCGTCGGTCTCAAAGACGGAATAGGCCTGGCCGCCCACCTCGGTGCGGTAGGTGCGGCAGAAGGCGATGTTGACGTGTGCGTAGGCGAGCAGGTTCGTGAGCGCTGCGAGCACGCCGGGGACGTCCTGGTGCGCTACGAAGAGCGTGGAGTGCATGCCCGAGATGTCGACGCCGACGCCGTTGATGCGGCTGATGCGCATCTTGCCGCCGCCCAGGCTCTCGCCGCGGACCTGCGCCGTGCTGCCCGTGTCGTCGACCATCTCGATATCGACGGTGTTGGGGTGAATGGAGGCGTCGTCACCCTTGATGTCAAAGTGATAATCGAGGCCCTGCTCGCGTGCGAGGTCGAAGGCCTGTTTGATATTCTCGTCGTCGGTGTCGAGGCCCAGGATGCCCGCGACGAGTGCGCGGTCGGTGCCGTGGCCGCGGTAGGTGTGGGCAAAGGAGTTCCACAGGCCAAAGGTGACCTTGGTGATGCGGCCTTCCAGCAGGCTAGCGGCAACCTGGGCGCAGCGCAGGGCGCCGGCGGTGTGCGACGAGCTGGGGCCGACCATGACGGGGCCCAAGATCTCGAATGCCGAGGTCGTAGCTAGTGTTTGCGGCTTGCCTGCCATGGGTGCTCCTTATCTATCCCGTCGTCCCGAGGGGCGGGGCATAAGGTCGCCTGCTCGGACAGTCCTGCTCGCACGGAGGCCACATTAAGTGGCCTCCGGCTCGTGCGGAACTCGCGATCGACCTTATGCCCCGCCCCTCGGGACTAAGGATACATGGTTGGAGTTGCTAGATGGCAAAATTCATTAGCTAGGGACGCAGCGTAGGCTCATATCGAAGCATCTTCACCACCGGATTAATAAAAAAGAAGCAACGCTTGGGGGCGGTACTTCTTTTGAAAGCGCATGCGTGTTGTGACCTTAGCGGCTCTTAATTACAGGCCGCAGGCTGCTTTGAGTTCTTCGACTCGGTCGGTTTTCTCCCAGGTGAAGTCGGCGTCTTCGCGGCCGAAGTGACCGTAGGCCGCCGTTTTTTCGTAGATGGGGCGACGCAGGTCCAGGTCGCGGATGATGGCGCCCGGGCGCAGGTCGAAGGTCTTCTCTACGGCCTCGACGATCTTGTCCTCGGCAACATGTGCGGTACCGAAGGTGTCGACCATGATTGAGAGGGGCTTGGAAACGCCGATGGCGTAGGCAAGTTCGACTTCGCAGCGGTCGGCAAGGCCGGCGGCGACCACGTTCTTGGCGACCCAGCGCGCGGCATACGCGGCGGAGCGGTCGACCTTGGTGCAGTCCTTGCCGCTAAAGGCACCGCCGCCGTGACGGCCGTAGCCGCCGTAGGTGTCGACAATGATCTTGCGGCCGGTGAGGCCCGTGTCGCCCATGGGGCCGCCCACGACAAAGCGACCGGTGGGGTTCACGTAGATATCGGCGTTGTCCCACGGCATGTTCTCGGCAGCCATGACAGGCGAGATGACATGCTCGATGAGGTCGTCCTTGATCTTGCCCATGTCTTCGATCTCGGCTGCGTGCTGCGTGGAGATGACGACGGTCGTGACCTCGACGGGCTTGCCGTCCTCGTAGCGCACGGTGACCTGGGTCTTGCCGTCGGGGCGCAGATAGGGCAGGGTACCGTCGTGGCGCACGGCGGCCAGGCGCTCGGCCAGGCGGCTCGCCAGGTAGTGCGGCATGGGCATGAGGGTCTTGGTCTCGTTGGAGGCATAGCCAAACATCATGCCCTGGTCGCCGGCGCCGATCAGGTCGATCGGGTCGGTGGTGGCGTCGGTCTGGGTCTCGAAGGACTCGTCGACGCCCTGGGCGATATCGGGCGACTGCTCGTGGATGAGGCTCATGACGCCACAGGTATCGCAGTCAAAACCAAACTTGGCGCGGTTGTAGCCGATGCGGCGGATAACGCCACGGGCAATCTCCTGCACGTCGACGTAGGCCTGGGTGCGGATCTCGCCGGCGACGATGACGGTGCCGGTGGTCACGAGGGTCTCGCAGGCGCAGCGGACGTTTTCCACGTTGGCGGGCACGCCGTTGGGCGCAATATAGCCCTGCTCCTGCAGCTCTATTTCTTTGGCGAGGATTGCGTCGAGGACGGCGTCGCTGATTTGGTCGGCGATCTTATCGGGATGACCTTCGGTCACCGACTCCGACGTAAACACAAAGGACCCGTGTTGGGGTGGGATGGAACGAAGTTCTTCTGACATGATTGTCCTTTCAAAAACGCGTCCCGGCGACCGTTACCATTCCGCCGGGCTCTGTATGCAAGGGGACATCATAGCGCGTAAATCCAACATTCACACCCTTTCCGCACCTACTCATTGGGGACAGACTTAAATGGCCAGTCGGGTGCTCATTGGGTAGTCATTTAAGTCTGTCCCCAATGACTGAGTCGGTGCCCTTTGTGCGGAGGCGGGCATTGTTGCTTTATACTGGTGCGGTTAGACATCCATCCTGCAATCGAGGAGATTTCCATGGCATCAGACGTTCGCGTCCGCTTTGCACCCTCACCGACGGGCAAGCTGCACATCGGCGGCGCCCGCACCGCTATCTATAACTGGGCTTTTGCCCGCGCAAACGGCGGCACGTTCATCCTGCGCATCGACGACACCGACCCCACCCGCTCTACCGACGAGAACACGCAGATCATCCTGCGTGCCATGCGTTGGCTGGGTCTTGACTGGGATGAGGGCCCCGAGGTGGGCGGCGACTTTGGCCCCTATGCCCAGACCGAGCGCCTGGACCTTTACAAGCAGGCCGCCCAGAAGCTTTGGGACGAGGGCAAGGCTTATCCCTGCTTCTGCACCAAGGAGCAGCTCGACGCCGATCGCAAGGCCGCTCAGGAGCGCAAGGACCCCTTCCAAGGCTATCAGCGCCGCTGCCGCGATCTTGATCCCGACGAGGCACGCCGCCGCATCGAGGCCGGCGAGCCCTACGTCCTGCGCATCAAGGTGCCCGAGGACCGCGGTGACGTCGTCATCCACGACGCCGTCCACGGCGAGGTGACCTTCGATGCTAAGGAGCTCGACGACTTTGTCATCTTCCGCTCTGACGGCACGCCCACGTACAACTTCGCGACCGTCGTCGACGACGCCATGATGAAGATCACCCACGTCATCCGCGGCGACGACCACCTGTCCAACACCCCGCGCCAGGTCATGGTCTACGAGGCCCTCGGCGCGCCCGTGCCCACGTTCGCCCACATCTCTATGATCCTGGGTGCCGACGGCAAGAAGCTCTCCAAGCGCCACGGCGCCACCTCGGTGGAGGAGTACCGCGACGCCGGCTACCTGTCCGATGCCTTCGTCAACTACCTGGCGCTGCTCGGCTGGTCGCTCGACGGCGAGACCACGATCATCCCGCGCGATGTCCTGGCCAGCAAGTTCTCGCTCGACCGCATCTCCAAGAACCCGGCGACCTTCGATCCCAAAAAGCTCGATTGGGTCAACGCCGAGTACATCAACGGCATGTCTGATGCTCAGTTTGCCGACGAGATCATGGTCCCCGAGCTGCACGAGGCGGGCCTCATCGAGGGCAATGTCGAGTACGGCGAGGACTGGATCGACGCGCTTGCCGCTATCGTCAAGCCGCGCACTAAGATGCCGACCGACGCCGTGACCGTCGCTGCTCCCATCTTTGCCACGGCCGAGACGCTCGAGTATGACGAGAAGTCCGTCAACAAGGGCCTGGCCAAGGAGGGCATGGGTGCCATTCTGGATGCCGCCAAGGCCGCGCTCGAGGGCGTGGACGAGTGGACGGCTGCCAACATCGACGCCGCGCTTGAACCGCTGCCCGAGCAGATGGACCTTAAGAAGCGCGTGGTGTTCCAAGCCGTGCGCGTTGCCGTCTGCGGCAACATGGTGAGCCCTCCGCTGGGCGAGACCATGGCACTCGTCGGCCGCGACGACTGCCTGGCGCGCATCGACCGCGCCCGCACGATGGCGCTGTAGCAGCCGTGTAAACGCACGTATCCGAGCCCCGTTCACCCCGAGCGGGGCTCTTGTTTCTGAAGACGAATGGGATGGGAGGTGCTGGGGCCATGGCCGAGCAACTGTCGCTGTTTGGTTCGTCGGAACCGGAGGAGGCTTCGAAGCCCGCGGCTCCTGCCGCCGCCCCGGCGCAGCCCGGGCCCGCACCCGAACCCGTCGCCGCCTATGCGAGCGTGGTTCTCGACATCCCGACGCGTGCGCTGTCCGAGCCGTTTGCTTACGGCATTCCGCAATCCCTCGCCAACGAGGCCCAAGTCGGGTCTACGGTCCTGGTCCATTTTGGCAACCGTGCGGCCGCGGGCTATATCATTGACATTGCGTCTGAGCTGGGCGACCTGCAAGGCAACAAGGTCCTCGATCCTGCGCGCATCAAGCCCGTCGAGGCGATTCTCAGCAAACCGCTCTTTACCGCGGAGGCTGCCCGTATCGCACGTTGGATGAGCCGCGAGTATGTCGCGACGCTTTCCGAGTGTCTGCGCCTGTTCTTGCCCCCGGGCGGCAGCCCGCGGGTGGTCAAGGGCGACGACGGCGTGTGGACGGTTGAACGTCCCGCCGTCAAGCCTATCCAAAACCGCTGGGTCATGCTCACGCCCGGGGGATTTGACTATACGCCGCCCAAAACCGCCGTTCGCCAGCGTCAGCTCATCGAGGCGCTCCAGTGCGGACCGGTCACGACGCGCGACCTCAACCTGCTCTATAACAGCATGTCGGCGACCATCAAGGCGCTCGAAAAGCGCGGCGTCGTGGTGGTAGAGGAGCGCCGTGCTTGGCGTGGCTGCAACGAGCAGACCACGCTGTCCTCGGCAAGCGGTAAGGCGCCGGTCTCCCTTACCAACGGTCAGCAACAGGCACTCGCGCAGATTGAGCGCGCCCGTCTGGACGCTCATGGCGACGTGGTGCTGGTTGACGGCGTCACCGGCTCCGGCAAAACCGAGGTGTACCTCTCCGCCATCGAGCGCGTGCTAGCGGCCGGCCGTTCGGCCTGCGTGCTCGTGCCCGAGATCTCGCTGACGGCTCAAACTGTCGGCCGCTTCCGCTCGCGCTTCGGCGAGACGGTCGCTGTATTCCATTCGCGTCTTTCTGCTGGTGAGCGTCTGGACCAGTGGGATATGGTCGCCAGCGGTGCCGCACGTGTGGTCGTGGGCGCCCGCTCGGCGCTCTTTTGCCCGCTCAGCGACTTGGGCCTCATCATCATCGACGAGGAACATGAGACCAGCTACAAGCAGGGTTCCAGCCCGCGCTACCACGCGCGTGAGGTGGCGGCCGAGATGGCTCGCCGCTATCGCTGCCCGCTTGTGTTGGGCTCGGCCACGCCTTCTGCCGAGGCCCTCGACCGCTGCCGTCGCGGCATGTACAACGGTGCCACCTGGACTCGTGCCGAGATGCCCGAGCGCCCGGGACACGCCGTTCTGCCCGAGGTCCGCATTGCCGACCTGCGGCGCGAGTTTTCGCACGGCAGCCGCTCAATGTTTTCAAAGCCGCTGATGGAAGGCTTGGAACGCGTGGTTGAACGTCGCGAGAAGGCCGTGCTGCTGCACAACCGCCGCGGTTTTGCGCCGTTCCTTATGTGCCGCGAATGCGGCTGCGTTCCCACCTGCAACCACTGCTCCACCGCGCTCACGTATCATGAACGCACGCACACGTTGCAATGCCACACCTGCGGTTCGTCCTGGCGCGTGCAACCCTATCCGGCGCCCACGAGCCGCTGTCCCAAATGCGGCAGTCGTTATCTGGCAAAAATGGGCCTGGGCACGCAGCAGATTGAGGACGCGCTGCACCAGATGCTGCCCGAGGACGTCGCCATCATTCGCATGGACGCCGATTCCACGCGTGGCAAGGACGCGCATAAAAAGCTGCTCGAGCAGTTCGATGCGGCCGATTGCGCGGTGCTGCTGGGTACCCAGATGATCGCCAAGGGCCTCGACTTTCCCGAGGTCACGCTCGTGGGCGTGGTCAATGCCGACTTTGCGTTAAAGCTGCCCGATTTTAGAGCGGGGGAGCGTGCCTACGATTTGCTGGAGCAGGTCGCGGGCCGCGCCGGTCGCGGCGATTGCCCCGGTGAGGTCATCATCCAGACCTATCTGCCCGAGGACCCGGTCATTCGCGCCGTCGCCGAGCACGACCGTTCGATCTTTACCGACTACGACCTGGACCAGCGTCGCGACGCGCTGTATCCGCCGTTTGTTCGCCTGGTCAACATCTTGGTGTGGTCGGCGAACCGAGACGAAGCGCAAGACTACATCGGTCGCATCGCGAAACTCCTCAAGCGCCGCTGGCATGTCGCCGCTCCCGACTTTTTGAGGGCGGGGAGTGCTGCGCCGCAGGTGCTGGGCCCTGCTTCGTGTGTAATCGAGAGAGCCAAGGACCGTTATCGCTATCACCTGCTTGTGAAGTCGCCCGTGGGGTACCATGTCTCTGATGATATCGACGCCTGCCTCAAAGAGGTGGGCTCTGTGCGCGGCGTGAGCGTGAGCGTTGACGTCGATGCTTATGATTTGATGTAACAACCCGAAAGGATGGCCATGGAAGCCAACGGAATCGTACTTTCGCCCGACCCTCGTCTGCGTCAGGAGTGCGCCGTCATCGAGGAGATTACCCCGGCGATCGAGGCGCTTGCCGAGAAGATGAAGAAGATGATGTTCGAGAACGGCGGCTGCGGCTTGGCCGCCCCGCAGATTGGCGAGCTCATTCAGCTTGTCACTATCGACTGCGACTACAGCGACAAGAACGACTATGACCCGTACGTGCTCATCAACCCTGTCATTGTTGAGCAGAGCGACCATTTGGTGCCGTTTAGCGAGGGCTGCCTGTCCATCCCCGGCATTAGCTGCGAGATTGAGCGCCCCGACCACGTTGTCGTCGAGGCGTATGACCTGGACGCCAACCTGATTCGCTATGAGGCCTCGGGCGACCTGTTCTGCGTGTGCCTGCAGCACGAGATCGATCACCTGCACGGCAACACCATGTTCGAGCGACTCAAGCCGATGCAGAGGCTCAAGGCCGTCAAGGAGTACCAGGACGCCCTGGCCCGCGGCGCTCGACCGGGCGAGACGGAGTAGGTCGTCCGTCCCCTTCCGCCGCAGGGCTTAGGTTTTGCTCCATGCTCAAACAGTCCTGCTCGCACGAAGAGCACATTAAGTGCTCTTCGGCTCGTGCGGAACTGCGCGTGGAGCAATAACCTAAGCCCTGCGGCGGAAGGGGACTGCGTTTTCGTGCTCCTTTTCGCCCGGGTGCCGTTGGGCCAGGGAGGGGCGTCTTCGCTGATAATTGCTTTGTTGGAAGAGCTGCTTTTATGCGGCTCTTTCTTTGTTTTTGGGTATATTTGTTTCTGTTGAATTGTTATTGCGGCTGGGTGCGCTTGCGACCTGGAACGCTTTTTTGTAGCCGTCTCGGCTCGTTATTGAGAGGAGACTATCTTTTATGCGTATTGTGTTTATGGGTACGCCTGACTTTGCTGTGCCTTCGTTGACTTCGCTTGTCGAGGCTGGGAATGAGATTGCGCTTGTCATTACTCGTCCCGATGCTGTTCGTGGGCGTGGTAAAAAGCTTGAGCCTTCTCCTGTTAAGGCTAAGGCGCTTGAGCTGGGGTTGCCGGTTGTTGAGGCTAATCGTATGACGGCTGAGGTTGTTGAGGCTCTCCAAGCTGCCCAGGCTGACATTTTCTGTGTGGCTGCCTATGGCTGCATTTTGCCTGATGAGGTGCTGCATATGGCGCCGCTTGGTATTGTGAATGTTCATGCGTCTTTGCTGCCTCGTTGGCGTGGCGCCGCTCCTATTCAGCGTGCGATTCTTGCTGGTGATGAGGTTGCTGGCGTTTCCATTATGCGCATTGGACATGGCGTGGATACTGGTGCTTATTGTGCTCAGGCTTCCACGTCGGTTTCCGGTAAGAACGCTGAGGCGCTGACCATGGAGCTTGGTGAGCTTGGCGGCAAACTGCTTGCCGATACGCTTCCTTCTTTTGCCGATGGCACCGCCGTGTGGACTGAGCAGGATGAGTCGCTCGTCACTCATGCTGCCAAGATTTCCAAGCTCGAGATGCGTCTGGATCCGCAGATGGCGGCGCTCGATTGCGTGCGACATGTGCTGGCCTCTTCCGACACCGCGCCTGCTCGTTGCGTGATTGCCGGTAAGACGGTTCGTGTACTCGATGCTGCGCCAGCTGATGTGTCGCTTGGCGAGGGCGCCGTTGACGTTAAGAACAAGCGTGTTTACCTTGGCCTTTCCGATGGCTCGGTTGAGTTGCTTGAGGTTAAGCCTGATGGCAAGCGTGCTATGGCCGCTTCTGCTTGGGCTGCTGGTTTGCAGGGCGCCGATCCTTCGTGGGGTGTTTTGTCATGAGTAAGCTTTCTCCCGCGCGCAAGCTTGCACTCGATGTGCTGATGGAGGCCGATCGCCGCGGCATGTATGCGCGTGACGTGCTGTCCTCTCGCGCATCGGCCAAGGCTATTGATCAGCGCGATTCCGCTTTTGCCGCCCGCTTGGCGCTTGGTGTGGCCGCCACGCAGGGTATTTTGGACGAGCTGCTCGACCAGTTTCTTGATAAGCCTAAAAAGGTCGCGCCGCGTGTTCGCATGGCGCTTCGTATCTCGGCCTTCGAGATGCTCTATCTGCATACGCCTGGCCGCGTTGCGGTGAGTCAGGGCGTTGAGCTGGTGCGCAGCGGAGCTAAGTCTGCCGCCGGTTTGGCCAATGCCGTGCTGCATAAGGTCGCGGACAACGTTGAGGACTTTGCCACTGCGTCCGATGTAGACGAGTCTGAGCGACGCTTGGTTCGTCTGTCGCGCCTGATGGGTCTGCCGCGTTGGCTGTGCGCTCGTATTATGGCTTCGTTTGACACACCGGAGGGCGCGCTTAGCTTTGCCGGTAATCTGGCCCCCGCGCCGCTGGCCCTGCATGAGAACGCCTTTGCGACCAAGCCCGATCCGTATATCTCGCAGCTCGTCGCGCCTGTCTTCCCGGGCTGCCATGCCCCGGTTGATGCCCAGGTTACCGTTGCTTCGGGTGTGTTTGAGCGTGCTGCCGCGGTGGCATCTGATCTCAATGCGCAGCTTATCGCCACAGCTGCCACGCGCCCCGGTAGCTGCCTTGAGATTGGTGCCGGTCGTGGCACCAAGACCTATGTGATGATGTGTCAGGCCAAGCGTGCCGGCTACGACCGTCAGCACACTGCACTCGATTTGCACGATCGCAAGTGTGATCAGAATCTTGCGCGCCTGCATAAGGCTGGTATCAAGGGTGTTCGTACCGTCTCGGGCGATGCCTGCGAGCTCGATGCGGTCCTCACGTCGTTCGATGCCATGCTTGGTAAACCCGTTCTATTCGATACAGTGTTTATCGATGCCCCATGCTCTGGCACCGGAACCATGCGTCGTCATCCCGAGATTCCCTGGCGCCTTGCCGAAAGCGATGTGACGTGCGAGCTGCCCAAGCTGCAACTGACGATGCTCAAGGAAGCAGCCGCGCGCGTTGCTGCCGGCGGCGAGCTCATATATGCGACGTGCTCGGTCTTTGATGAGGAGAACACGCAGGTCGTAGATGCCTTCCTGGCCTCTCCCGAGGGCGCCGACTTTACCGTGGCGCCGCTCTCCGAAGCCCAGATTCTGCAGCTTCCCGAGTTTGAACAAGCCAAGCAGCTCATCTCCGTCCGTCAAAACGACCGCGGGCTTTTCCAAAGCGTCCCCGTAAACGCCGACTCCTACGACGGTCACTTCTGCGCCCGCCTGGTCCGTCAGTAACTACTAAGTTGCGGTGAAATAGGGATTGAATATCGGCTTCTGCCCGCCAAACAGTTCTTATTTCACCGCAACTCATAAGGATGATTTTTCTGGGACTGGGATTAATAAATCGGATATGAAAGTAAGCGGTTGGGTTTGGTAAGTTTCTGGATGCATGAACCGCTCGCAGATTTAATATTGAGGGGTTAAAATGATCGATCTTAATAGTGACAAGATTGACAATCCTGAAGATAATACTCAGGAAAATGAAGAGGTTGAGAATTCTTCGATTAAAAAGCGGGTAATTATTGGTGCCGGTATTGTTGCTCTGCTCATTGCTGGTTGTGTCGGTGGTTATGCTGGTTACAATTACAAACAAGCATGTAGTGAACATAATCAGCAGGTTGAAGTTTTGTATTCAAAGGCTAGCGATAGTGTTGCTGCCTTTAAGGCTGATCTTGGGTTACTAACTTTTGAGCAACGTCTTGATACCATTAAAAATGCTCAAAATAATGAGTGGAATACTTCTCTAGTTGATCATGCTAATTTTGATGTGAATTCTACTGAAGATACTGACTCTCTCCAGCAGCATATTAATAGCCTCAATGGTCTTCTTAATGATATTTCTAACAAAGATAATCAGAAGCTGATTTTTGAAGATGCCAAAAAGGATTCTAAAAAATTCATCGATCAAATCAATGAACAGATTAGTCGTTATCAAACTCGTATTGATGATTTAAACAAGGCAAAAGCTGAAGCTGAAGCTGAAGCGAAGGCTCAAGAGGAAGTAACAGCACAAGCTCAACAGCAGACTTCTCAGCAGAATAGTTATTCTAGCGGTAGTAACTATTCTAATAATAATTCTGGTGGATCTTCTAGCAGTATTTCTTCTTCCAATAATAGTGGTGGTAAGTATGTCATTCGTCAATTAGATCAATATGATGCAGCTGGTAACTATATCGGATCTACTCATTGGTATAGCGATGGTACTTGTGATGATCCTTATGCTGCCGGTATGGGCGGATTTTAAAATATACTAATTTTAAAAATAATTATCGACCCATAGCGCAAAGAAGTGACCCCGCGATCGTAGTTGATCGCGGGGTCACGTTGTTATTAGTGGCTATGCGGGCAGTTGGCGCAGCAGCCGCTGGTGGCGCTGGTGCTGGAGCCGCCGCTTCGCTGGTCGGTGTTGTAGAAACCGCTGCCTTCGAACTTAATGCCGCTGGCCGAGAACGTCTTGGATGCCGGGGCTCCGCAGCTGGGGCATACGACCTCGGGCGTCTCGGACATGGGGTGCTCAACCTCAAACACGTTGCCACAGCTCGAGCACTTGTAATCATAGCGTGCCATAATACTTCCTTTTCAGCACAAAGCGGGCAGATCGCTCTGCCCGCAAAAAATCAAACGTTTGTAACTGTACCCTATATCGGGCGTTTTATCACGCTTCGCCCCAGAATCTATGGGTGTTGCGCAGGAGCTGCGCAGTTTTGCCCTCGGCGGCCGCAACGTCGGCCTCGTCAGCCTGCCAGGTCCAGTTGCCCGTGGCCACGCCCGGTACGTTCATACGCGCGTCGTCGCCAAGCCCCAGGAGATCCTGCAGCGGCATCATAACGAGCGGCGCATCGCTTGCCAGGGCGTTGCCCATGAGCTCGCTTGCCAATGCAATGCCGCTCGGCTCATCGCCGCCTGCAAAGGAGCGCGTGCACCAGCCGGCAAGTGTCGAGGTGTCGTGCGTCGAGGTGTACAGGATCTTGCCCGGTGTGGGATGAATTCCGCAGCGAACGTCGTAGTCGCTAAACTCCAGTACGTCCATGCCGGGGAAGCCGCAGGTCGATGCCATGGCGCGAACGCCAGGCGTCAGATAGCCCAGATCCTCGGCAATAAAGTTGAGCGGACCCAGCTCGTCGTAGGCCGTCTGGAACAGGTCCTTTCCTGGTCCCGCAAGCCAGCGGCCGTCGGCACAGGCCTTGCCGGCGGGGATGCTAAAGTAGCTGTGAAAGCCCAGGAAGTGGTCCAGGCGCACGCGGTCGTAGAGTGAAAACGCACGACGCAGGCGATCCATCCACCAGCTATAGCCGTTCTTCTTCATGTGATCCCAGCGGAAGGTAGGGTTTCCCCACACCTGGCCCTCGGGCGCAAAGTTGTCGGGCGGAGCGCCCGAAATTTCAATCGCCTTGCCGGTGTCGGATAGCCAGAAGTTCTCGGGCTCGCTCCACGCATCGGCCGAATCGTCCGAGACATACATGGGGATATCGCCGATGACCTCGATGCCCTTCTTATGCGCATAGTTCATAAGCTCGCACCAGGCAAGGTCAAAGCGATACTGCATGTACGCCTGCAGCTCGGCCTCATCGTGGAAGCGCTTGTCATCGATCAGATGCTCGTTGTAGCGCGCGACATCCGCCGGCCAATCGTGGCGCGACAGCCCCTCAAAGTGCTTCTTTACCGCCATGTAGACGCAGTACTTCTCGAGCCAATCGGCATTGCGATGTTTAAACGCCGTGTACAGCGGGTCGGCATCCTCGCCGCCGCGGGTCTTCCAGGTGACGAAGTCGGCGGCCAGCTCCTCGTGGCTCTCGGGCAGCAGGTCGATATTGCCTGCAAAGGCCGAAGGACCGGCGTAGGGGGAGCGGAAGAAGTCCGTCGGGTTGACGGGAAGGACCTGCCAGTAGCGCATGCCCATGGCGGCCAGGTGGTCGATAAAACGACGCGTGGGCGCACCGATTGTGCCGGGCTTGCCGTCATCGGTCGGCACCGAGGTGATGTGGCATACGACGCCCGCGCCGTGGTCGAGCGGCTCCTGCAGGCGCTTCTCGGCATGGTGATAGATGATCGAAGAGCCCAGCGGGTACAGGTCGAGCGTGACGGTACCGTTGTGGATTTCGCACTCGTGGCCGCTGATTACATCGCTCGCGCATTCGCCGAGCGCCGGGATCGTCACGCAGTGCGAATTGCGCAGGCTGCGGTTGATGATAACCGTCGCGGCCTCGCCGTCTTTGCCCGTGCGGGTGTAGGCCAAGACGTCGTCGTTGAGCGCGAAGGCCTTGATCTCGCCGTCGACCATAAACGGCAGCGCGCGGCGGACGGCAGACGCGTTCTTAACAATGGCCAGCGTATCGAAGTCGTGGAGCTGGTCCTTGGTCGGCAGGGTGCGGCGGTTGCCCGGATCGGTGAGGCCCTCCAAGCCGTATTCGTCGCCGTAATAGATCGAGGGCACACCCGGGAAGGTCATCTGCATGAGCGTCGCCAACCAAAAGCGGCTCTTGGCCAGACTCATGGAGTTGTCGTCTAGGCGCCACTTGCTGCGCTCGCTCTCGGGCAGCTGCGACTCGTCGGGGCCACCGCCGAGCACCGAGATAATGCGCGGGCGGTCGTGGCTCGAAAGCAGATTGAGCGCGCAGGCCAGTGCCTCGCGCGGGTAGTTCTCGCGCAGGGTTTCGATATCCTCGGCAGCCTGATAGGCGTTCTTGTAGCCCATCAAAAAACCGATGACCATGTCGCGGAAGGGGTAGTCCATAGCGGAGTCGAGCTCAGAGCCCTGCAGGTAGCGGCGCAGGTGGCCATAGCTGATCTTGTTGGAGGCGTCTTCCCAGACCTCGCCGAGCAGCAGCGCGTCGGGCTTCTCGGCGAGCACGGCCTTTTTGATTTCGGCCAGGAAGTCGTCGGAAAGCTCGTCGGCCACGTCCAGGCGCCAACCATGGGCACCGGCGCGCAGCCATTTGCGGATCACGCCGTCCTTGCCCAGGAGCCGCTCGCGCACCAGTTCGGAGCTCTCGTTGATGGCGGGCATGTTGCCCACGCCCCACCAGCAGTCATACGAACCGTCTTCATGGAAGTAAAACGCATCGCGCCACGGCGAGTCCTCGCTCTGCCAAGCACCGACGCCGGGATAATTGCCGTAACGGTTAAAGTAGATCGAATCGTCGCCCGTGTGGTTGAAGACGCCGTCCAGGATGATAGAAATGCCGAGCTTCTCGGCCGCCTTGCACAGCTCCGTAAAGTCCTGCTCGGTGCCCAGAATCGGGTCGATCTTGGTATAGTCGGCCGTGTCGTAGCGGTGGTTGCTCGCGGCCTCAAAAATCGGGTTGAGGTAGATGGCCGTAAAGCCCAGCTCGGCAATGCGGGGCAGGTCATTCTGGATACCCTTGAGCGAGCCGCCGTAAAAATCCCAGGTCTTGATGGAGCCGTCTTCGGCACGCTCGTACTCGGGCGGTTCGTTCCAGTCCTCGACCATGCGGCGCTGGATTCCTTTGCGCGGTTTTTCAACTTCGGCAAGCGTGCGTTCGCGCCAGTTTTCGTCGCGTGCATAGCGGTCGGGGAAGATCTGGTAGACCATACCGCGCTCGTACCAAGTGGGACGGTTCTCTCGGTGCTTGTACACGGTAATCTGGAAGGACGGAACCTCGGCGTAGTTGTAGGTCACACCCTCGCCACCGGTGCGACCCTGCGGTGCACCCAGGCGTACCTCGGGCTGGCCCTCGATGTTGCAGATAAAGCTGTACCAGATAAGACAGGGCTCAGTGCACTCAAGCTCTACGGTAAATATGCCGTCGCCCTCGTGCGCCATGGGGTACAGAGACTCACCGATCTCATCGATCCAGGTGCGCAGCGTAAGCGTTGCCTGGTTGGGGTCGGCATCCTCCAAAATCACCGATAGCGAAACGGAAGTTCCAGTGGTCACAGCGCCAAACGGAGTACGAAACTGCGGCAGACGGCTGTTGTGAATCAATCTCATAATACGGTCCAGTTCAATAGAATCACGGCCTGCGGGCCATGGGCTTTACGCACAGATTGTAAGTATATCTGTTGTACACAGGCTGTATAAACAACATCCGTTTACCATCGGCGAACGGTTGTCCTAGAAAAACGTTTTACCACCAAAATTATCGCGATATTTAAAAACGTCTAAACCGATACTATTTGTAGCCAAACAAAAGTACCCCGGTTTACTACGACGAATTGAATGATCTCAACCACGGTCATTTTCGTGATATTAAAACCGCAGGTAGAGGCGTTGCCAATTTCGTAGATTACCCGCCGTGGTCGGCCGGAGCCATTTTGTCGTAGTAAACCGGTCCTCTTTTTAATGGAGAAGTTCAACGCAAAAGAGGGCGCCTAATTGGGGCGCCCTCTTTTGCGTTGGATTAAGTTTTAATCGTCCAGACTAGTGACGCTTGCGGGTGGCCGTTGCCTTACGGACGGAGGTCTTCTTGGTCGGGGCCTTTTCCTCGGCCGGAACAGCGGGGGAGATCGGGGCCTCCTTGGCGGGCTCGGCCTTTGCCTTGGCCTTGGGAGCGGTCTTGACCTCTGCGGCCTTCGGAGCCGGCTCGGCCTTTACTGCGGGCTTTTCCTCGTCCTTAGCCTCTGCCTTGGGAGCTGCAGCCTTGGTCGTGGTCTTCTTGGCCGTCGTCGTAGCGCGCTTGCGCGTGGTGGTCTTAGCGGCCGGCTTTGCCTCGACAGCTGCCTTGGCCTTGGGCTCGGAGGGCGCCTCCTCGACCTTGACGGCGGGCTTTGCAGCAGCCTTCGGGGTCGTCTTCGCGGCGGCCTTCGTCGTAGCAGCCTTTGTCGTCGTCGACTTCGTTGCCGTGGTCTTCTTGGCGGTCGTGGTCTTGGACGCGGTCGTCTTCTTGGCAGCGGTCTTGGCCGGAGCCTTTGCCGCAGGCTTGGCCTCGGCGGTGGTCTCGGCCTTTACCTCGGGAGCGACCTCGGCCTCGGCGGCCTTTTTGGCAGCGGCGGTCGTACGCTTGCGCGTAGTCGATGCCTTGGCAGTAGTTGCCTTAGCGGCGCTAGTCTTGCTAGCAGCGGTCTTCGTGGTCGTGGCCTTCTTAGCCGTCGTCTTGCGGGCCGTCGTCTTCTTGGCGGCAGGCTTCGCGTCGGGCTTAACTTCGGCCTTGGCCGCCGGCTTCTCCTCGGCATTGGGCTCCTCAGCGGCAGCGGGCTCCTTAACGGTCGCCGCAGGCTCGGCCTCAGCGGCAGCGGGCTCATCGACAGCTGCAACATCAGTCACACCCGCCGGCCTCTCAATCTCCGGATGCATAAAGAAGTACAGGTCCAGATACTTGTCGGCCGAGCGCGTCCAGCTAAAGTCCTGGCTCATGGCCTGCGTGACCAGCTGGTTCCAAGCGTCACGGTTATCCCAGAACAGGCGCGCCGCGCGGAACACCGCGTCACCCATCTCGTCGCCGTTAAAGTTGCTAAACGAGAAGCCCGTGCCCTCGCCGGTAAACTCGTTGTACGGCTGCACGGTGTCCTTCAGGCCACCGGTCTCGCGCACGATGGGCAGGGTGCCGTAGCGCATGGCGATGATCTGCGACAGACCGCAAGGCTCAAACTTCGAAGGCATCAGGAACATATCGGCGGCGGCGTACATGCGCTGCGACAGCGCCGGGTCAAATTCGATGCGTGCGGCCATGGTGCCGGGGTACTTGTCCTGGAAGTAGCGCAGGCCGTCCTCGTAGTCGCGGTCGCCGGTGCCCAGCACGGCCACCTGCACGCCGCCGGACAGGATGCGGTCGAGCGCGTACATGACCAGGTCTAAGCCCTTCTGGCGCGTCAGGCGCGTGACCATCACCATAAGCGGACGGTCGTCGCGAACCTCGAGCCCCAGCTCTTCCTGCAGCTTGGCCTTGCACACGGCCTTGCCGGAACGGTCGTCAACCGTGTAGTTTGCGGCAATGCGCTTGTCGGTTGCCGGGTCAAAGGCCGCCACGTCAATGCCGTTGAGGATGCCCTGCAGCGCGTAGGAGCGCTCGCGCAGCACGCCGTCCAGGCCCTCGCCAAACTCGGGCGTCTGGATCTCGCCCGCATAGGTGGGGCTCACCGTGGTGATGGCATCGGCATAGTGCAGCGCGCCCAGCATGTAGTTGATGCTGCAGGCGTCGCAACGCAGCTGCGAGGCGGCCGCCGGAATGTGCGCCACACCCAGGATATCCTCCATTACGGTGTCGCTAAACTGGCCCTGGAACGCCACGTTGTGGATCGAGAACACGGTCTTGACGCGGTCGTACAGCGGCAGGCCCTGGTAGAACTCGCGCAAGAACACGGGCGCCAGTGCCGTCTGCCAGTCGTTGCAGTGCAAGATGTCGCACTCAAAGCCCTCGGGTAGGTGCTGCAGGCTCTCGGTGATGGCTTTGGAGAAGAACGCAAAGCGCTCGCCGTCGTCAAAGAATCCGTACGGATAGTCGCGCGCAAAGTAGCGTTCGTTGTCGATGAACATATACGTGACGCCGTCGTGCTCGAGCTTCTCGAGACCGCAGTACTCGTTGCGCCAGCCTAGGCTCACATAAAAATCGGAGAAGTGCTCCATCTGCGCTTTGTACTCGTCCTTGATGGTGGCGTACTTGGGCACCATCACAATGACTTCGGCGCCGGCGCGCACAAGCGCCGCAGGCAGCGAGCCCGCCACGTCGCCCAGGCCACCGGTCTTTACAAACGGTGCGCACTCGGCCGAGGCAAACACGATCTGCATCTTTTTGCTGGAATCTGCCATATTGTCTCCCATGTTGCAATTCGAGAATAGCCGCCTGGCGCAAACCGGGCGGCTATTCTACATGTTACGAGCGATGTTGCGGTGCCTACGTTAATGCACGATGGTGGTATCGGGAGTTAACGGAGCCTTGCCCAGCACCAGGATGTTCTCGGGCGTGCCGCGAAGCTCGGTGTTGGTGGGGACCACGTTGTTCTTGTCCAGGATGGCATTCTCAACGCGGGCGCCGCTCTTGATGATGCAGCTCTGGTTGATGATCGAGTTGGTCACCGAAGCGCCTTCCTCGACCACAACGCCGCGCGACAGGATCGAGTTGCGCACGGTGCCCTTGATGATGCAGCCGGCCGAGATGATCGAGTTGCACGCGTGGCTGCCGGTCGCATAGCGCGAAGGCGGCACGTCGTGAGCCTTGGTCAGGATCGGGCGCTCGGGATCGAAGAGCTGGTCGGCCACGGTCTGGTCGAGCAGGTCCATGCTGCGGCGGTACAGCGACTTCTCGCTAAACACGCCCACGACCTCGCCCTTGTACTCGTAGCTGCACACGTCGATGTTGCCAAAGTCGCCCTGGAGTGCCTCGAGCAGATCCAGATAGTCGGCGGCCTGGTAATGGTCGATGATCTCGAGCAGCGTCTCGCGGTTGACGATGCAGCAGTCCATGGAGGCGTTGTCGCCGTATACGACGCCGGCGCTCACGCCCGTCAGGCGGCCGTTCTCGTTAATCTCGAGCTTGGTCTCGTCATCAACATTGCGCGTGGCCTTGCAGTACACCACGGTCATTTGGGCACCGGAGTTCTCGTGCGCGTCGATGATGGTGTTGAGGTCCATATTAAAGATGATGTTGGTGCCCATCATCACGACATAGGGCTTGTCCGAGCGCTGGAACAGCGTCTTGTTGGAGATGATGTCGCGCAGCAGGAAGCGCATGCCGCCCTTGGTGGTGCCATACGCGTTGCCGGGCACCATGAACAGGCCGCCCTTCTTGCGGTCCAGGCCCCAGTCCTTGCCCGAGCCCACGTGGTCGATCAGCGAGCGGTAGTTGCCCGGCATGACGACGCCGACGGTCTTGATGCCGGCATTCATCATGTTGGACAGCGGGAAGTCGATCAGACGGTAGCGGCCCAAAAACGGAACGGACGCGATGGGGCGGTCCTTGAGCAGCACACTGCCGTAGGACGAAGAGTAGTTAGCGGTGATATAACCGATGGCCTTGCGATTGATCATCGGATCATTCCCCCTTCCCGATAACGACGTCATTTCCAACGACGGCCGTATCCTTGGTGGTATCGACAGAGCCGAGCTTCACGCCCTCTTCGACCGTGGAGTTCTCGCCCAAAATGGCGCGGCAGATGTGCGCGCCGCTCTTAACGTGCGCACCCGGCAGCAGCACGGAGTCCTCGACCACGGCGCGCTCCTCGATGATGACATCGGTCGAAAGGATCGAGTGGCGAGCGGTGCCGTAGATCTTGCAGCCGTTGGAGACCAGGCAGTCGTCCAGGCGGCCGTCCGGGCCAATGTAGTGCGGCGGACGCGTGGTGATGTTGGACATGATGGGGAAGTTCTTGTCAAACAGATCGAACTCGGGGTTGTTGCCCAGCAGGTCCATCGAGGTCTCGTGGAAGCTGGCGATGGTGCCGACGTCCTTCCAAAAGCCGTGGAACTCGTAGCTGTACAGGCGCTTGCCCTCGCCGAGCAGCTTAGGGATGATGTCCTTGCCAAAGTCGTGGCTCGAGCGCTGGTCCAGAGCGTCCTGCTCGAGTGCCTCGATCAACACATCGGCCGAGAAGATGTAGATGCCCATGGACGCGAGGTTCGAATCGGGCTTCTCGGGCTTCTCGGTAAACTTGGTGATGCGGCCGTCCTCGGGGTCGGTGGTCAGGATGCCAAAGCGGCTGGCCTCCTCCCACGGCACGGGCATAACGCTCACCGTGAGGTCGGCGTTGTTCTCAATGTGCGTCTTGAGCATCTTGCGGTAGTCCATGCGATACAGATGATCGCCCGAAAGAATCAGGACGTACTTGGGGTCGTTGGCCTTGATGTAGTCGAGGTTTTGCGTAATGGCGTCGGCCGTGCCCGCATACCAGGCGCCACCGGTCTGCGTCTCGTACGGCGGCAGAATCGACACGCCGCCGTCGCGGCTGTCCAGATCCCAAGCCTCGCCGGAGCCCACGTAGGCATGCAGCAGGTAGGGGCGATACTGCGTCAGAACGCCCACCGTGTCGATGCCCGAGTTGGAGCAGTTGGAGAGCGAAAAGTCGATAATGCGGAACTTGCCACCAAAGCTAACCGCCGGCTTAGCGATCTTTTGGGTGAGTGCCCCCAATCGGCTGCCCTGTCCTCCTGCGAGGAGCATCGCGATGCATTCTTTCTTACTCATCGATTTCTCCTTCTGTCATCGATGTTCTTAAACCCATTAGCGACGGGCGCGGCGCTCGGTCGCGCCCGTCGAGTAATGCCGTGCTGGCAAAGGGGAGCTCGCGCGCCTTTACGCGTGCCAGATCTCGTCGCGGTACTCGCGAATGGTGCGGTCGCTCGAGAACCAGCCGCTCGAGGCGGTGTTGAGCAGCGCCTTGCGGTTCCAGGTCTCCTGGTCGCCGTAGCTGCCGGTGAGCTTTTCCCATGCATCCACGTAGCTGCGGAAGTCGGCCATGACCAGGTCGGGGTCGTTGTTGTTCATGAGCTCGTTGTAGATGCTTTCGAAGTTGCCCGAAAGACCCGCAAAGGTGTTGTCCTTGAGCTCGTCCATCACGCGGCCCAGGCGCTCGCGGTCGCCGTTGAGGGTATCCCACGCAAAGTAGCTGTTGGATGCCCAGAGCTGCTCGACCTCGGGGGCGGTCAGGCCAAAGATGGCCTCGTTCTCGCGACCGGCCAGGTCGGCGATCTCGATGTTGGCGCCGTCGAGGGTGCCCAGCGTAATAGCGCCGTTCATCATGAGCTTCATGTTGGACGTGCCCGAGGCCTCCTTGCCGGCCGTGGAGATCTGCTCAGAGATCTCGGCGGCGGGGTAGATGAGCTGGGCGTTGCTCACGCGGAAGTTGGGGATAAAGCAGACCTTCATGACCTCGTTGACGCGCGGGTCGTTGTTGATAACGTCGGCCACGGAGTTAATGAGGCGAATGGTCTCCTTGGCGAAGGTGTAGCTCGAGGCAGCCTTGCCGCTAAAGATGAAGGTCGTCGGCGTCACGTGGAAGTTGGGATCGGCGATGCGACGGTTGTAGATGTCCATCACCTTCATGATGTTCATGAGCTGGCGCTTGTAGGCGTGGAAGCGCTTTACCTGGACATCGAAGACGGTGTTGGGGTCGATGACCAGACCGGTCTCGGCCTTAACGTAGGCGGCCAGGCGCTCCTTGTTGGCGCGCTTGGAGGCACCCACGGCCTTCAGGAACTCGGTGTCGTCCTTAAACTCCTTGAGCTTCTCCAGCTCAAAGGCGTCCTTAAGCCAGCCATCGCCAATAGCCTCGGTCACGAGCTTGGCATAGGTGGGGTTGGCCTCGGCAAAGAAGCGACGGTGCGAGATGCCGTTGGTCTTGTTGTTGAACTTCTCGGGCGTCAGGGCATAGAAGTTCTTGAGCACGATGTTCTTGATGATGTCGGAGTGGATCTTGGCCACGCCGTTGACGCTGTGGCTGCAGATCACAGACAGGTTGGCCATGCGAATCTCGCCGTCCCACAGAATGGCGGTCTGGCGCAGACGCTCCTGCCAGCCCTCCTGCGTGGTGTCGAACGACTCGTGCCAACGACGGCTGATCTCGTCGATAATTTGGTACACGCGGGGGAGGAGCTTGGAAAACGTGCCGATGGGCCACTTCTCCAGAGCCTCGGGCAGGATGGTGTGGTTGGTGTAGCTCACGACCTGCGTCACGATGTTCCAGGCGTCGTCCCACTCGAGCTTCTTCTCGTCGATGAGGATACGCATGAGCTCTGGGCCGCACATGGCGGGGTGGGTATCGTTGGTGTGGATGGCCACAAACTGCGGCAACAGCTCCCAGTTTGCGCCGTGCTCCTTCTCAAAGGTGTCGAGCAGGCTGTAGATGCCGGCCGATACAAACAGGTACTCCTGCTTCAGGCGCAGCAGACGGCCGTGCTCGCCGGCGTCGTTGGGGTAGAGGATGGCGCTGATGGCCTCGGCCTCGGCGCGCTCGGCATCGGCCAGGGCGTAGTCGCCGCGGTTAAAGGCCTCCAGATCGAAGTGCTCCTCGACCGGCTCGGCAGCCCATACGCGCAGCTTGTTGACGGTCTCGCCGGCATAGCCCACGACGGGGATGTCATAAGGGACGGCCAAGATGTCCTGCGTGTCCACCGTGCGGTAGAACGTGCGGCCGTTCTCCTCAAAGCCCTCAACATGGCCGCCAAACTTAATGGTCACGGCCTTGTCCTGACGACGGACCTCCCAGGGATAGCCGTGGGTGAGCCACTCGTCGGTGGCTTCGACCTGGCTGCCGTTGACGATCTCCTGCTTAAACAGGCCGTAGCGGTAGCGCATGCCGTTGCCGTAGCCGGCAATGCCCTCGGCTGCCATGGAATCCAGGAAGCATGCGGCCAGACGGCCCAGGCCACCGTTGCCCAGAGCCGGATCGGGCTCCTGGTTCTCGATGACGGACAGATCAAAGCCCATGTCGTCGAGCGCCTCGGCGACCATGTCGCGCACGCCAAAGTTGAGCAGGTAGTTGTCGAGCAGGCGGCCGATCAAAAACTCGATCGAGAAGTAGTACACGCGCTTCTTGCCCTCGGCGGTGGCGCGGGCGTCGCTCTTGGTGGCAACGGTGCGGGCCTTCTCGGCCACGAGCTTGGCTAGGGCGTTAAAGCGATCGAGGTCGCTGGCGGCCTCGATGCTCTTGCCACTGATGCTCATGACGGCATCGCGATAGAGCTCGGTAAACTCCTGCTTGTTGTCGAAGATCTTATTCATACGTTCCTTTCCCCCGGGGATGTTTCTCCCGGAACGGTTATGACATGTATCCTACGCCTCGGCGAGGCGGGTAATTACAGCTGTAACGGCTTTGTTACGCATCCTTGGCAGACGACTTAACAGAAGCAGACTTGGCCTTGGCAGCGGTCTTTTTGGCAGCCGGCTTCTTGGTCGCGGTGGACTTAGCAGCGGGCTTTGCGGCAGCCTTAGCCTTTGCCTTGGCCGTAGCCTTCTTAGCAGCCGCAGGCTTGGGCTTCACCGAGGACGTGCGCTTCTTGGGCGCAGCCTTGGGAGCCTCAACCACCGGCGGCTTGTAGCTGCTGGGACCGCGGCGCTTAAGCACCACGCCAGCCAGTCCGGGCACCTTAATCTCAATGGAGTCCATCTGCCCGTTCCAGGGATAGGGTTCGCTCGAACAGGTGTAGGGCTCCTCACCGGCATAGCCGCTGCCGCCAAACTCGGGACGGTCGGAGTCAAAGATGACCTCCCAGTCGCCCTCGCGCGGCACGCCCACGCGGAAGCTCTCGTAGCTCGCCGGGTCAAAGTTGATCAGAATCACCAGGTCGTCGTCGATGTCCTCACCCTGGCGCACAAAGCTCACGATAGACTGCTTGGAGTTGTCCGCGTCGATCCAGGTAAAGCCGTCGTCGGTGTAGCCGCGCTCGTACAGAGCGGGCTCGGCGGTGTACAGGTGGTTGAGTGCCTTGATAAACGCCTGATGATGACGGTGGGTCTCGTACTCCTCGGTCAGGAACCACTGGATGGACTCGTAGTAGCGCCACTCGATAAACTGGCCGATCTCGTTGCCCATAAAGTTGAGCTTGGCACCAGGATGCGTCATCTGGTAGAAGGCGAGCGTGCGCAGGCCGGCAAACTGTCGCCACCAGTCGCCCGGCATGCGGCCGATCAGCGAGCACTTGCCGTGCACGACCTCGTCGTGGCTCAGCGGACAGATAAAGTTCTCGGTAAAGGCGTACATGATGGAGAACGTGAGCAGGCCGTGGTTGCCGGGGCGCCACGGAAAATCGGTCTGCATGTAGTGCAGGGTGTCGTTCATCCAGCCCATGTCCCACTTGTAGTGGAAGCCCAGGCCGCCGTCCTGCGGCGGGTAGGTCACAAGCGGCCATGCAGTGGACTCCTCGGCCATCATCATCACGTCTGGATAGTGCGCCTCAACAGCGCAGTTAACCTGACGGATAAACGCGCTGGCGTCCAGATCCTCCTCGGTACCGTACTTGTTGAACTTCTTTTGGCCGGGATCATCAATGCCAAAGTTGAGGTACAGCATGCTGGAAACGCCGTCCATGCGAATGCCGTCCACGTGGAAGTTCTCAAGCCAGTACAGCACGTTGGAAACCAGGAAGGAGCGGACCTCGCCGCGGGCGAAGTCAAACTTGTGCGTACCCCAGTTGGGGTGAATCTCGTGCTCAAACAGCATGTGGCCGTTAAAGGTGGCAAGGCCGTGGGAGTCGGCGCAAAAACCGCCGGGCACCCAGTCCATGATTACGCCGATGCCCGCCTCGTGGCACGCATCGATAAAGTGCATGAGCTGCTGCGGGTTGCCGTAGCGCGACGTGGCGGCGTAATAGCCGGTCGTCTGGTAGCCCCAGGAGCCGTCGAAAGGATGCTCCATGAGCGGCATAACCTCGATATGCGTATAGCCCATGTCGCGAACGTAGTCCACAAGCTCCACCGACAGGTCGTCGTAGGTGTAGAACTCGCCGCGCTGCGCGGGGAAGGGGTCCATGGGGCCGGGGTAGTTGCCGTACTCGTCGGGCTCGCCCTGGGGCGCTTCGCCGTGGCGCTTCCACGAGCCAATATGCACCTCGTAGATGTTAAGGGGCTGCGTCATATGGTTGTGGCTGGCACGGCGCTTGAGCCATGCGGCGTCGTTCCACTGGTAGCCATCGAGGGTCCACAGCACGCTGGCGGTACCCGGAGGGCACTCGGCCTTAAAGGCGTACGGATCGGCCTTGTAGAGCTTTTCGCCCTCGTTGGTCTCGATAAGGTATTTATAGAGCTGGCCCTGCTCGGCGCCAGGAATAAAGCCTTCCCAAATAGCGCTCGTATGCATGGGTACCAGCGGGTTGGCTTCTTCATCCCAGTCGTTAAATTCGCCAATGACATGGACGCTCTTTACATCGGGCGCCCAAACGCAAAAGCGCCAGCCGCGCGTACGGTTCTGCGTGTCGGGGTGAGCGCCCATCTTTTCCCAGCTGCGTTCCCACATTCCAATGCCAAACAGGTAGACATCGTCTTTGGAGAGCTCCGGTGCGTGCGGGGCGGCTTTGCGGGTAGTAGGCTTTTTGGTTGCTGGCTTTAGCTTTGTATCGCTCACGTTTGATCCCATCATGACGCGGCAGCGTGTTGCCTTGGTGACTAGATGCGAAAGGTCCAAGGCTGCACGAATCGAAGGGACGGCGATAGCTCTATGATTCGTTCCACCTCGCGTGCTCGGTGGAACTTTCGGCAGAAAATACGATAACACCTGTACGTTAGTTTTATGGACGAAAGTGGATTTGCGGGCGCGTTTAATCGGTAAGCGCCATGTTTATACCACTGGCAGAATTGCCGTGGTAAAACTCTTGACAGTTTTACCAATTAGGGTTTCAAAACTGTTAGGCTGACGTTTGGTAAAACGTTTTTAGCAGGTTGTTTACCATTTGACATCGAAAGGCTCGTTTATGAACCATATCGCTGCTCCAAGTGTTGCTTTTATTTTCGATTGCGACGGAACACTGGTTAATAGCTCCCCCGTCTGGGGCCATGCGCAGACCGAGTTATTGCGCCGTCATGGCATTGATGTGACGGTCGACGATTTTGCCCAGTTTGAACATCTTTCGCTGGAGGACGAGTGCCAGGCCTATCACGACACGTGGGGCATTGGCGCGAATGGCGAGGAGTTGTATCGCGAGCTGGGCGAGATTTTGATTGATGGGTACTCCAAGGTGCCGCCGCGCGAGGGGCTCCTGGGCTTTTTGGAGCAGGCGAAGGCGGCCGGCATTGCCATGTGCGTGGCCACATCCACACCGGCCGAACTGATGCAGTCCGCGCTCTCTAGTGCCGGGCTCGACGCTTACATGGAGTTTGTTACCACGACGGGCGAGGCGGGGCGCTCCAAGCAGTTCCCCGATGTGTACGAGCTGGCGTTGCGTCGCCTGGAAGAGCGCCACGGGCGCAAGTTTGAGCGCGCGTGGGTGTTTGAGGACGCCGTTTTTGGCCTTAAGAGCTCTGGCACTGCTGGATTTAAACGTGTGGGCATCTATGACCCGCACGGCCGCATGGAGCGCGACGAGGTTCGCGACAACTGCGACATCTTTATCGATAGCTATGAGGACCTGGATCTGGCCCGCGTGCTTTCTTTTGAGGGCTAGGCGAGTGCCGTGTCTTATAAAGTATTAGTTGTTTGCGGCTCGCCGGTGGTGGCGAGCCCCGAGTTGCTGTGCCACCTGGCAGGGGAGTGTGACCACGTTGTCGCCGTGGACCGCGGCCTGGACGCCCTGTTGGGCGCTGATCTGAGCTGCGACGTTTACGTGGGCGACGCCGACACCGTTAGCGATGAGGGACGCGCTCTGGTCGATGCCGCTGCCGATTTTGAAGTGGAACGCCACAACCCCTACAAGGACTGCACCGATCTAGCGCTAGCCCTAGACACCATCCGCCGCCGCTGGCCGGGTGTAGAATTGGTTGCAACCTGCGCCACCGGCGGCCGTCCGGACATGGCCCTGTCTGTTTTAGGGCTCCTGGCAGGCTATGCGGACGCACCCGTCTGGATCGAAGAAGACGAAGTGACGGCCAGAATCCTGCACCAGAACGAGACCTGGACCATCGAAAACTCCGAGGGCAAAACCTTCTCCATCATCGCCATAGCCCCTAACACAGAGATAAGCGAACACGGACTTGAATGGGAACTAGACCACAGCCCCCTAGGACTCTTGGCTGACACGGGCATCTCTAATGTCGTCCGGAAAACGGCCAAGATCCAAGTTCACCAAGGCGTTGCGATCGGTTATTTGCTGCATCAGGGTTTTACCCCGTCCCAGGAAAACCCGTAAGGCGGAAATCAATCTAAAATTCCCTCTTGCATCCCCGAAGATCTTCCCCTATAGTATCTCCACGTCACGGGGGCGTAGCTCAGCTGGGAGAGCGCTTGACTGGCAGTCAAGAGGTCAGGGGTTCGATCCCCCTCGTCTCCACCATCGTGAATGTAAGGCCACTCAATCGAGTGGCCTTTTTTATTTACATACGATATTAAGTGGTCTGAACTGCATTTTTGCAAAATATGCAAATTGCTTTCCTGTTCAAGTTCGCCGTCAGCAGTAGTTGTCGCAAAATTTGCGACAACTACACCCCAAAAAGTTGCACAATTACCTTCCCGGTTTTGTACAAAGTTTGTTAGCCAAGCATAATAGTTTGAGCAATTCACGCCGCGAGCAATACAACTCAGGCAGTGTTCGCCAACCCACACACCCCCATAAACCTGCGGCAATGTGTGCAAGACGGCACGATATCCCCCATAACCACAGCAAATAAACAATATGTTGCTCAACACGCCCCAAAACATATGGGCCACCTGCTGTGCTAGGATAGCTAACGTTACATGAGTTCAACTGTGTTCACGGCTCCAGCAAGCCGCAAAGCACAGGGTCGATCGGCATCCGGCCGTAACGGCGGTGCCAGAAAAACCACGAGCCCCAATAGCGTCGTCATGCGCATCGTATCGATTGACTTTGTTCTTGTCTATGTGCAAGCCGTTCTTTCTATTCGATATTTCATGACAAATCGCAGCAGTCCTGCAGCTGTTTGCGTGCGGTCCAGTTTTGTACCCGCTTTACTGGGCCGCACGCAGCCAGCTGGGGACGCGGTCTTTTTTGCGATACACGTCCGCGTCTCTAGCCACTGCACTCTTACATACCGTTCACGGTGGGGCAGAGCCACGTGCTTGTCTGACTTGGCTCAGGGTTTGAATATGGAGCGCCTTCGCGCACAAGCGCCCTGGCGAAGCCATACCCAAACCCCGTGAGCCACACGTAAGACAACAAGGGGGTGGTGCTCGTGTGGTATGTGATCCAGGTCATTAACGGTCGCGAAGACGTAATGCGCGAGCGCATCGAGCACGTGGTGCCGGCTGGCGCCATGCAGGAGCTCTTTTACCCCCAATTTCAAACTGAGATCAAGGTCCACGGCGAATGGGTCAATACGACCAAGCCGCTCTTTCCCGGTTATCTTATCTGCGATACGGAAGATCCCCGCACCGTGCAACAGTATTTGCTGCGCATGGACGACTTTGCCCGGGTGCTTTCCCAGGACGGTCAGTTTGTGCCGATGGCAAAAGAAGAGGTCCAGCTTATTGGTGGCTTTACGCATAGGGGAGACCGCGTAGTGCCCATGAGCGAGGCTCTAAAAGACGGCGACCAGGTCGTGGTGACGGCAGGGCCGCTGCTGGGCCACGAGGGCCTTATCAAAACCATTAACAGACGCAAGAGCACTGCTTATTTGGAGCTCGACCTGTGCGGCCGACGCGTAACTACGCGCGTTGGCCTAGCCGTGCTTTCAGCCGAGCAGCGCGTCATGCGGAACCTTAAAAAGGCGATCGCCTAGTTGCAGGCGACTGTTTAACGGGACAGGGAGGATCCCCGGGGGCGGGGACGTTGACTTGAAAGAAATAGTGTCAGACAAAACTGAAAATTCAGTAGAAGCGCCGGTAGGGGCCTCGCTGGTTGCCCAAGCCATGAGCGGCGGCGACTCGAGCATGCGCTACAAGGCCATTCAGGCCGTGAAGGACTGGGACAACTCGCGCCTTGCCTACCGCACAGCCAAGCGCGCCTTCGACATCGTGTTTAGCGGCTGCGTGCTGGCCGCCATCGCCATACCCAGCCTTTTGCTCGCCGCCGCCATCCGCCTGGAGAGCGAGGGCAACCCGTTCTACAGCCAGATCCGCGTGGGCCAGACCCACCGCGACGGCAGCCTTTCCACCTTCCGCATGTGGAAGTTCCGCAGCATGTTCAAAGACGCCGACAAGCGCCTCGTCGAGCTCAAGGGGCAGAACGAGATCGCCGGCGCCATGTTCAAGATGAGGGAGGACCCGCGCGTAACGAAGATCGGCAAGTTCATCCGCAAGCACTCCATTGATGAGTTCCCGCAGTTCCTCAACGTGTTCCTGGGCCAGATGTCCGTAGTCGGGCCCAGGCCGCCGCTGCCCAACGAGGTGGCCGAGTATACCGAGTACGACCTGCAGCGCTTGGCCGTGAAGCCCGGCATCACCGGCTGGTGGCAGGTGACGGAGCGCAATTCGACCGGGTTCGACGGCATGGTCCGCCGAGACCTGGAGTACATCGCCAACCGGGGCATTTTTACCGACCTCAAGATCGTTGTCCTCACAGTGATCGAGGTCATCACCGGTAAGGGTGCGTGCTAATGCTTCAGGACTATTCTAAATTCGTTGAGCTCAAGCGCGTTCCCGTAATCGATGTTCCGATTACGGGAACCAATATGTCTGAGTGTGTCGAGTTTCTCACTCGCCATATAGATGAGCTACATGGCGAATATATTTGCGTTTCCAATGCTCATACCTCGGTTATGGCCCATGACGACCCTTCCTATTGGGCCTGCCAAGCTGACTCCCTCATGTCCGTTCCCGACGGCAAGCCTTTATCTGTCGTCGGACGTAAAACAATAGAGTCTATGGGGCGTGTAACTGGACCCGATCTGATGCGAGAGATATTCAATATTTCCTTGCAGCAAGGATGGAGCCATTACTTCTACGGTAACGAGCAGAAGAATCTCGACGCTCTCAAAAATTCACTTCAAGAGGAATATCCAGGCCTGGAAATCGCTGGCATGGAGCCTTCGGTTTTCCGACCGCTCTCCGACAGCGAGAAGCGAGACCTTTCGCGACGTATCGCTGATTCGGATGCAGACTTCGCATGGATTGCTCTTGGCGCGCCCCGTCAAGAAGTTCTTATGCACGACCTCAAGGGAGGGCCACAGCCATTGATGATCGGTGTTGGCGGAGCGTTCAACGTTCTCGCCGGCGTGGTGCCAGAGGCGCCGATGTGGATGCAAAACCTGAGTCTCGAGTGGCTATACAGACTTATTCAAGAGCCGAAGCGGCTTTTCAAACGATACCTCGTAACTAATACGAAATTTCTCTTTTACCAGTTTACAAAAGCCAAACGTAAGGAAGGCAAATAGATGAACGATTCGACCACCTTTAAAGACAAGACTCTGATGATCACGGGCGGCACCGGCTCGTTCGGCAACACCGTGCTCAAGCACTTCATGAACACCGACCTGGCCGAGATCCGCATCTTCTCCCGCGACGAGAAGAAGCAGGACGACATGCGCCACCGCCTGCAGGAGAAGTCGCCCGAGCTCGCCTCCAAGGTGCGCTTCTTCATCGGCGACGTCCGAAACGCCCAGAGCGTGCGCGACGCCATGCACGGGGTGGACTACATCTTCCACGCCGCCGCCCTCAAGCAGGTGCCCTCCTGCGAGTTCTTCCCCATGGAGGCCGTGCGCACCAACGTCATCGGCACGGACAACGTCCTGCACGCCGCCATCGACGAGGGCGTGGACCGCGTCGTGTGCCTGTCCACCGACAAGGCGGCATACCCCATCAACGCCATGGGCAAGTCCAAGGCCATGATGGAGTCCATCATCTACGCCAACGCCCGCAACGGCGCAGGACGCACCACCATCTGCTGCACCCGCTACGGCAACGTCATGTGCTCGCGCGGCAGCGTCATCCCGCTGTTCATCGACCGCATCCGCAAGGGCGAGCCGCTCACGGTCACCGACCCCAACATGACCCGCTTCCTCATGAACCTGGACGAGGCCGTCGACCTGGTGCAGTTCGCCTTCGAGCACGCCAACCCCGGCGACCTGTTCATCCAGAAGGCGCCGGCGTCGACCATCGGCGACCTCGCCGAGGCCGTCCAGGAGGTCTTCGGCCGCGTGGGCACCCAGGTCATCGGCACCCGCCACGGCGAGAAGCTCTACGAGACCCTCATGACCCGAGAGGAGCGCCTGCGCGCCGAGGACATGGGCGGCTACTACCGCGTGTCCTGCGACTCGCGCGACCTGAACTACGACAAGTTCGTCGTCGACGGCGAGGTTGAGACCCAGGCCGACGAGTCCTACACCTCCCACAACACCGAGAGGCTCGACGTTGCGGGCACCATCGCCAAGATCAAGACCGCCGAGTACGTGCAGCTGGCCCTGGAGGGCCGCGAGCACGAGGCGGTGCAGTAGGGTGCGCGTCCTCGTCACCGGCGCGAGGGGCTTCGTGGGCAGGAACCTCTGCTGCGCGCTGAAGAACATAAGGGACGGCAAGGACCGCCGCGCGAAATACCAGCCGCTCCTTCCCCTCGAGGTCATGGAGTACGACATCGACTCGGCGCCCGGGGAGCTGGAGGAGTTCTGCTCCCGCGCCGACTTCGTCTTCAACCTGGCCGGCGTCAACCGCCCAAAGGAGCAATCCGAGTTCATGGAGGGCAACTTCGGGTTCGCCTCCACGCTGCTCGACACGCTCGAGCGCCACGGGAACAAGTGCCCCGTCATGCTCTCCAGCTCCGCGCAGGCGAGCCTGTCGGGCCGCTTCGAGGGCTCGGTCTACGGCGAGTCCAAGCTCGCGGGGGAGGGCCTGTTCCGGGAGTACTCTGAGCGCACGGGCGCCCCCGTGCTCATCTATCGCTTCCCGAACCTCTACGGCAAGTGGTGCCGCCCGCGATACAACTCCGCCGTCGCCACCTTCTGCGACGCCATCGCCAACGGCCGCCCCTACACCGTGAACGACCCCTCGGTGGAGCTGGAGCTCCTCTACATCGACGACCTGGTCGACGAGATGCTGGGCGCCCTGCTGGGGCGTGAGCACCGCTGCGGATACGAGGGCCTCGAGCGCGTCGACGGTGACGGGTTCTGCTACGTCCCCGGGACCGACGTGAAGACCCTGGGCGAGATCGTCTGCCTGCTCGACAGCTTCCGCGACAGCCGCGAGACGCTGTCGGTGCCCGACCTTTCGGAGGGCTCCTTCTCCAAGAAGCTGTGGAGCACGTTCCTGTCCTACTACGAGCCGGGGCACTTCGCCTATAGCCTGAAGCCCAACACCGACGACCGAGGCTCGTTCACCGAGTTCCTGCGCACGCCCGAGCGCGGCCAGGTCTCCGTCAACGTGAGCAAGCCCGGCATCACCAAGGGCAACCACTGGCACATGAGCAAGTGGGAGAGGTTCCTGCTGGTCTCCGGCACCGCGTCGATCAAGCTGAGGAAAGTAGGGGAGGATGCCGAGGGGAACCCGTTCCCCGTCGACGAGTACATAGTTTCTGGGTCTGACATGCGCGCCGTGGAGATGATCCCGGGCTACACGCACTCCATAACCAACCTGTCCGACACCGAGGACCTCGTGACGGTCATGTGGGCCAACGAGCCCTTCGACCCCGAGAGCCCCGACACCTACTACGAGGAGGTCTAGCCGCATGGGCAAGGACTATTCCGATATCGCATTCAAGGACGACGGCCGCCTGAAGCTCCTTATCATCGTGGGCACGCGCCCCGAGGTCATCCGCCTGTCCGAGGTCATCAAGAAGTGCCGCCGCCACTTCGACTGCCTGCTGGCGCACACCGGGCAGAACTACGACTACACGCTCAACGGCATCTTCTTCCGCGATCTGTCGCTGGACGACCCCGACGTCTACCTGGACGCCGTGGGCGCCGACCTGGGCGAGACCGTGGGCAACATCATCGCCGCGAGCTACAAGCTCATGGTGCAGGTACAGCCCGACGCGCTGCTGATCCTGGGCGACACCAACAGCTGCCTGTCCGCCATCGCGGCCAAGCGCCTGCACATCCCCATCTTCCACATGGAGGCCGGCAACCGCTGCAAGGACGAGTGCCTGCCCGAGGAGACCAACCGCCGCATCGTCGACGTGATCTCCGACGTCAACCTGGCCTACTCCGAGCACGCCCGCCGCTACCTCAAGGACACCGGCTGCGCCCCGGAGCGCACCTACGTCACGGGCTCTCCCATGGCCGAGGTCCTGCGCGCCAACCTGGGCAAGATCGAGGCCTCCGACGTCCTCTCCGAGCTCGGCCTGGAGCCCAAGCGCTACATGCTGCTGTCCGCGCACCGCGAGGAGAACATCGACACCGAGGCGAACTTCACGAGCCTGTTCACCGCCATCAACGCGCTGGCCGAGAGGTACGACATGCCGATCCTGTACTCCTGCCACCCGCGCTCCCGCAAGCGCCTGGAGGCCACCGGCTTCGAGCTCGACCCGCGCGTGCGCATGCACGAGCCCATGGGCTTCCACGACTACAACTGCCTGCAGATGAACGCCTTCGCGGTTGTCTCCGACTCCGGCACCCTGCCCGAGGAGTCCAGCTTCTTCGCGAGCGTCGGCCGCCCGTTCCCGGCTGTGTGCATCCGCACCTCCACCGAGCGCCCGGAGGCCCTGGACAAGGCCTGCTTCACGCTGGCCGGTATCTCTGAGAAGGGTCTGCTGCAGGCCGTCCGCACCGCCGTCGAGCTCGACGCCGAGGGGTCGCTTCCCGAGGCGCCCGTTCCCGACTACGCCGACGAGAACGTCTCCACCAAGGTGGTCAAGATCATCCAGAGCTACACAGGCGTCGTGGACAAGATGGTGTGGAGGAAAGCGTAGCTATGGGTCTCGCCTATAGGATCCTCGACGGCATCCCCCGTGCTTACAACAAGCTACTTCTTATGCCCTCGCTACGGCGCTCCTTTGCTGCTTGCGGCAAGAACGTGACCCTGGGCCGCCGCAGCGAGATTGCCGGAGCGGGCAATATCTACATGGGCCATGACGTGTACCTTGGCCCTGGAACAACGCTGCTCACAACCCGGGCGAAAATTCACATCGGCGACTATGTCATGAGCGGACCCAAACTTACCGTTATCACCGGCGATCACCGCACCGACATCCTCGATCGCCCCATGATGGAACTTACCGATGAGGACAAGCTCCCCGATAACGACCAGGATGTCGTTATCGGTAATGACGTGTGGATGGGCAGTGGAGTGACGATTCTAAAGGGTGTCCACGTCTCTGATCATTCCGTTATTGCCGCCGGTGCCGTCGTAACCAAAGATGTAGAGCCTGAGTATTCAATCTGGGGGGTGTTCCTATAGTTTTGTCAACTGGGCAATGCTGTTTTCGAGATTGAATC